>JAUILK010000050.1 GCA_030433275.1 Gammaproteobacteria bacterium | reverse complement strand
AGAGCGTGCAGCGTAGACTCGGTCATGGCGTATCCATCCTCTGCTGACTGTGATCTTGGTCGTGAGCAGTCAGCAGGATACGCCACCCCTTCTATTTCCCCCATACACCAGAAATGAGCTTAACCCCCAATAAAAAGCAGCCATTTCGGCCAACCACCATTCAACTCACAACGGCCTATCCGCAATATGACTCGATCATTACTCACCTACTACAGCTTGGCATAATTGTCATCGAAATCTTGCGCAGCCGCTTCAGTGAATGCGAAATTTTTCCGAATATAGGCGAGTGTTTTTTTCTCAGTGTCGGTTACCCCTCGCCCATCCTTGGCTGATTTAAATAGATCGGCCACTTCATCCTTCGACAATTTACTCTCCCCGGCACCAGTCGTGTGGTGTTTGGCGAGATCCAACAGTTCTTTCTCGTATTGCTCCCCATCAATGATTATATAAGCCATTTCTCAACTCCTATTAAGGAAATTTAGATAACTACAGAACTCCTTCATTCCAACGCGGATCGCGCTTAATCCTCCCTTTTTAAGCAGAATGATAAGCTCCGATTCATGCCAATCCAAGGGCACGAGCGTAGCCTTAAAAATCCCTTTTATTTTGAAACAGCTCTATTTTGAATAGTTCTAGCGCTTTCTAAATCAAAGATCCTTGCAAAAAAAGATGATATGCAATGAGCACATTATCTTAAAAACACATGAGTTAAGCAACACTGACGTTGCAACCGCAACCCACCTGGTATGGCTCGGCTTGAGCATGACCCAAAAATGTGGGCCATCATACAGAAAACGCTGATAGGCTATGCCACTAATTGAAATATTAGATCATCGTTTCAAGGAGAATCAAATTGATCAGGAGGCCTCCTTGACAACAAACTATGTATTGATCGATTTCTAAAATATTCAGCCGAGCAATCTGGAAATTTTTCGACGTCATTCATTTAAGGTTCTCGTATTCGTCGGCGCCAACCAAACTAAAGTGTCTTTTGATATTGCCGCAACGATGCAGATTTTAGGTGATATTGCGCAGTATATAAAAATTTCTGACTCCGGGAAAAATTAATTTGATTTCCATATAGCCTATTATATCGGCGAACTGGCTGCGAAGGAACCAGGTGCTTACTTTCACATAATCTCGCACGATTCAGACTTTGACCCACTTATCAAGCATCTAAAAAGCAAAAAAACAAAAGTGCAACGGGAACGAAATATCGCAGAGATTCCAGCACTTCAAATATCTACTGCTACATCGAACGATGAAAAGATAGCCGTTATCGTGAAAAACCTCTCAGACCGCGTACAATCGAGGCCTAGAAAAATCAAAACGCTGTCCAACACCACTAATTCTTTATTTAATGCAAACCTTTCCGAGCAGCAGCTGACGG
The DNA here is from genome assembly GCA_030433275.1 of Gammaproteobacteria bacterium. Lineage (GTDB taxonomy): Bacteria > Pseudomonadota > Gammaproteobacteria > Nitrococcales > Nitrococcaceae > Nitrococcus. Next base: position 18,622 of record JAUILK010000050.1, on the reverse strand, counting down.
CGCTGACAAAAGAACTTGAGAAAAAGAAATATATCAAATTAAATGACGGAAATGTTTCCTATCAGTTACCACACTAGCTCCAGAAAGACGATCGGCTCAACCAGATCGTTTGTTGCGGCGGGCGCTAAACGATGCACCATCGCTTTAACGTTCGGCGGCCTTCGCGCTGCGAGTGCCGCTCGGCTCCATGCTCGATATTGATGGCGCTGATGCGCTATACATGCTCATCGAGTACGCTTCGCATATTCATCCGAGCATAAGTGAACTGATCCATGCGATGCTCGGTGAGATCAAACCGCTAGAACAGTTTTCAGTGAAATCACTAAATCCGTCGCCCTAGAGCAAACTTATCTATCCGGTTATGTTGTTCAGTTACAACCTAAGCAGGCTTCCCAAAACAACCACCAGGGTATCCTTCAGCCGAACCTGCAAATAATTCTATTATTTTTTCGTTTCTTACACATGCACATAGTGCATGCTCGCGACAATTTGGCTCAATATTTGCATAATAAATAATGAGCGCAACGTTGCGGCTGAATAGCAAACACCGCAGAAAGTGATCGCTCGTTCTCTTAGCCAACCTGGCTTAAAACCGATACTTAGGAGCACTACCATGCGCAGAATCGTAATTCGAGACCTCCATCAGGATAAGACCCTCGACCGCAAGGCGAGAACGGTCATCGCCGGCGGCGCTCGCGGCGTCATCGGCACCCTTGACGGCGGCCCTAATCGGGTCGCAATAACGGAATGGCAGCTGTTCACTTTGGCCATGGAAGGCAAGGTAACGTACAAGTAAACATCCCCAATAGTGCAACGACCGTCCCCGACTTAACGTCAAGACGGCCGTTGCACACCGCTGCCCGATAAACGCAGCTCGGTTACAGGAGCCATACTGAGACTAATTATCAAACTGTGATAATGCGATCCCATTAATCCCATTGCCAAAGCGCAGCCAGAGAGTGTCGAGTAGAACCCGGCGCTCCCAGAACGTTTCGATAGGATCGTAATCACCTATTGGTTGCGGCCACTTCCAGCGCAAAATTCAGCTGGCTTTTTGGAGTCATCGATTTGCAGTCGGCCTCTTCCATTCGTTAGACGCAACTCAACATGCTCAGATTCAATCCCGAAATCGGAAGCAGCCCGAGCCTAACCTCGAAAGCATCGAGCACCCGCCCCGACGGCATTGGATATACAACCGCTCTTCAGAGTAGGGCTTGATACTCCGATTCGCGGAAACCCACCAACACGTGCTTATCGGCCTCGAGCACTGGACGCTTAATAAGCGCAGGATGGCGGGCCATAAGAGCGAGGGCCGCGGCGGAATCGAGCGTCTGGTTGGCATTCGGCAGCCGGCGCCAAGTGGTACCGCGACGGTTAAGCAGGACTTCCCAGCCGACTTGCTCGGCCCAGGTGCGGAGTTTCGCCTCGGTCACTCCCTCGCTACGCACGTCGTGAAAGCGATAATCGGCACCGTTGACATCCAGCCACCGGCGCGCTTTACGACAAGTATCACAATTCTTGAGACCATAGAGGGTAAGCATATGCAACCTTCCTTATTATAGGCGCCTCTTTACGAGCGTCCCTCATAGATGCGTTATTCTTTACGGACCAAGGCGTTGACCATTGGTATTGTCTTAGATGACCCTTCCGAGCCTATGAACCAGAAGGCACAACACCATCCCTCTTTCAACCACCCCACTCCGCCCTTCTGATGCAGTTCAAATATCAATTGAGATCATATATGCGAAACAGGGCTTGAGCTCACAGGATTGACTTTCGCGCGTTCAACGCGTTAACTGAAATTATGGATATCGCAAGGTTTCATAATTACTTTCCTTTCCGCCTGCGGCCGCTTCTGCGGAAATCGCTGCTGCGCCGCGCGCGCAGCTAATCCCACTCCTCCCAAATCGCTTTCCCACTGACCCCGCCCCACGAGGCGGAAACCGAGTCCGTTCTGAGGAGCGAGCGCCATGCACCTCCGCATGTATCACGACGAGAGCGGCCGACTGCCGGGCGGCTACCGGGCCACGTGCCGGTGGCAGCTCGGTAGCCACGACATCGCCACGCATCCGTATCCCCAACCAAAGCGTATGAAGAGATAAGCGATGTTGAGTGACCCGTCGAAGAAATACCGCCCGTACCGCCCCATCCGGCTTACCGACCGCACCTGGCCGGATGCCGAGATCACCCGCCCGCCGGTGTGGATGAGCACCGACCTGCGCGACGGCAATCAGGCTCTGTTCGAGCCCATGAGCGTGGCGACCAAACTCGAGATGTTCGATATGCTCCTCGCCGTGGGCCTCAAGGAGATCGAGGTGGGTTTTCCCTCCGCCTCGAAGGCCGATTACACTGTGGTGCGGCGCCTGATCGAGGAAAATCGCATCCCGGACGACGTGCGCATCGAAGTGCTCACCCAGGCCCGTGAGCACCTGATCGAACAGACCATGGCCTCGCTACGCGGTGCAAAACGCGCCATCGTCCATCTCTACAATGCCACCTCCCCAGTGTTCCGGAAGACGGTTTTCCGACTCGACCGCGCCAGTGTACGTGAGGTAGCGGTACACGGCGCAAAGCTCATCAAACGGCTCGCCGCCGCACAGCCGCAAACGGAATGGACGTTTCAATACAGCCCGGAGACCTTCTCGGCGACGGAGCTCGACTTCGCCAAAGAGGTGGTGGACGCAGTGACGGCCGCCTGGGAGGCCACACCGGAGCACCCGGTCATCGTCAACCTGGCAGCGACAGTGGAGATGTCCACACCCAATCTGTTCGCCGATCAGATCGAATGGATGCATCGCCATCTGGCACGGCGCGACGGCATCGTGCTCAGCGTGCATCCGCACAACGACCGAGGCACCGCCGTGGCGGCGGCCGAACTCGCTGTGATGGCTGGCGCCGAGCGCGTAGAAGGCTGCTTGTTCGGCAACGGCGAACGGACCGGCAACGTGGATTTGGTGACCCTTGCGCTGAATCTCTATACCCAGGGGGTGCACCCCGGGCTCGACTTTTCACGTATCAACGACGTGGCACGCACCGTGGAGCAGTGCACCCAGCTTCCCATCCACCCACGGCATCCCTACGTGGGCGATCTGGTGTTCACCGCCTTCTCGGGCTCGCACCAAGACGCAATCAACAAAGGTTTCGCGGCACACAACAGCGGCGAGCCCTGGGCGGTGCCCTATCTGCCCATCGACCCCGAAGACCTTGGCCGCACCTACGAGTCGGTGATCCGAATCAACAGCCAATCCGGCAAAGGCGGGGTCGCCTATCTCATCGAGCGCGAGTACGGCCTGACCCTACCACGTCGCATGCAGGTGGAGTTCAGCCATGCTATACAGCGGATTACCGACATCGGCGGCAAAGAAATCCATACCGATGAGATGTGGGGGATTTTTCGCCGCGAATACCTGGAGCCCGCCGAACCCATCACCTACCTCGGCCAGTCCCTGTTCGACGCCGACGGCCGCCAAGGTATTCGCCTCAAGGTGCGTGAAAAGAGCCGCGACAAGACTCTCACCGGAGTAGGCAACGGTCCTATCGATGCCTTGCTCGACGCTCTCGCCGCCGCTGTGCGCGTACAACACTACGAGGAACACTCCATAGGCCGAGGATCCGACGCCCGGGCCGTGTGCTTCGTGGAACTCGCCTGCGACGGCGTGGCCGGTGACGTATTCGGCGTCGGCATCGACGGCAATATTGTCAGCGCCTCGGTCAAAGCCGTGATCAGCGGCATCAATCGCATCTGGGCGCGTCTGCCGCCGACCGAGAGGGCGGCGCTGCTTCAACGAGAAAAGGCCAGCCAGCGCCATGCATAATACGCTGCCGCGGGGTTGAGGAGACGCCCGGGATTCGCACCAATGCCGCGCCAACCTTACCCAAGCGACCGCTGCGGTGGCCAGCGATTCTCCGGACTCTGGCCCATACTGCGCTATCTAGCGCCCTACCGTTGGCGCGTGGCTGCGGCGGCACTGGCGCTGGCGGTCGCCGCCGCCAGCGTGCTCGCCATCGGTCAGGGCCTACGGTTGATCGTGGATCGCGGCTTTCTCGCCGGCAACCCCGAACGGCTCGACCACCTGCTACTGCTCACGCTGGCGCTCATCTGCGTGATGACGGTGGCCTCGGCGATACGCCACTACCTGGTGTCGTGGATCGGCGAGCGGGTGGCGGCGGATTTGCGCCGTGCGGTATTCGATCATGTGATATCCCTGGAGCCGCCCTTCTTCGAGGTCAACGGCGTAGGCGAAATCCAATCGCGTATCACCACGGACACCACGCTGCTGCAGACCATCCTCGGCTCATCCTTCTCCATCGCCCTGCGCAACACACTTCTGCTGGCGGGTGCGCTGATGATGCTGTTCATCACCAGCCTGAAACTCAGTTCGCTGGTGCTCCTCGGCCTGCCGCTGGTGCTGGCGCCCATCCTGATCTTCGGGCACCGCGTGCGACGACTCTCGCGGGCGAGCCAGGATCGGGTGGCGGATGTCGGCAGCTACGCCGGCGAAACTCTGTACGCCATCCGCACCGTGCAGGCCTTCGGGCACGAGGCCGAGGATCGCCGGCGCTTCCGCGAACGCGTCGAGGCGGCGTTCACCACTGCAGCAACGCGTATCCGCCAGCGGACCTGGCTGCTGAGCATAGCAATGCTACTGGCGTTCACCGCCGTCGGTGTCGTCCTCTGGCAGGGCGGTCATGACGTGCTGGCAGGCCGGATGAGCGTCGGTGAGCTCTCGGCATTCGTCTTTTACGCGGTGCTCGCCGCCAGCGCCATAGGCGCCATCTCAGAGGTCGCCGGCGATATGCTGCGCGCCGCCGGCGCCACCGAGCGACTGCTGGAGCTACTGACCGCCCAACCTGTAATCGCCGCTCCGTCCCAACCAAGCCCGCTACCTAAATCGCCCAGAGGCGAGCTCACGCTGGAGAATGTAAGGTTCTGCTACCCGGCACGCCCTGAGCAGCCGGCACTGAACGCAGTCTCACTACACGTAGCGGCGGGGGAGCGGCTCGCCCTGGTTGGCCCGTCCGGGGGCGGCAAGAGCACCATACTCGCACTGATCCTGCGCTTCTACGATCCGCAGGCCGGCCGCGTGTGTTTCGACGGCATCGACCTACGTAAAGTGGACCCGACCGAGCTGCGCCGGCGCATTGCACTCGTGTCCCAGGAACCCGTGTTGTTCACCGGCGATGCTTGGGAGAATATTCGCTACGGTCGACCGAAGGCCGACAAGGAGGCCATCCGCGCCGCCGCCACGGCCGCGCACTGTACGGAATTTTTGGAACGGTTACCACGGGGTTTCGCCACGCCACTCGGACCGGGCGGCGCGCAACTCTCCGGCGGCCAACGCCAACGCATCGCCATCGCCCGCGCCATCCTGTGTAGCCCCACTCTGCTGCTGTTGGACGAAGCCACCAGCAGCCTGGATGCCGAGAGCGAACGGCGTGTGCAGGAAGCGTTGGAGAGGCTGATGGACGGCCGCACCAGCATCGTCGTTGCCCATCGACTAGCGACCGTCAGGGCAGCCGATCGCATCGTGGTACTGGACCGAGGCCACATCCGCGCCATCGGCACCCACCATGAGCTGCTATCTCGCAGCGCACTTTATGCGCGGCTCGCCGCGCTGCAGTTCGAGTTGCCACAGACCACGGCGGCCTCTCGCTGAACGAGACCCGCATCGATCTCCTCGATATCTTGCACTCCGTCCGCTTGGCGTATCCTTCCCTTCGGGAACCTTGAAATACCGCATCTTGCCTCGCCATTCCGGCGCAAGCGGCGATTCATCTTACTGTTTCAGAAAGGATATAATTGATTACACACGCCCTCTGCGGCAACCTCTTACCGAGCCAGCCAAAGCTTGTTCACAAAACTGCGGGAGCACGTTTTGAACATCGCGCGTAAACGGCGTTGGTCTGCAAGGTAGGCTCTCGAACAAAATCGTTCCTGAAGATTTTGTCCGGCCGACACCGGAATGGCGGACTTGAAAAATTATTCGAGACTCTCCTTAGTGACCAGAGAAATCACTCGCCGCTAATATTGAGCAACCGTCACCCCATCCGAACGTGAAATCCTTCGGCCAGCGACGTATCCGCCTCGCGCACGAAATCACCGAGGAGGTAGCCCACACCCTCTTTCCATAAAGTACGCAGCGTGCCGATGTCGTCGACATAGGCGCCAATAATCGGCGTCTTACCGGTGCGAACAGGCCGCAAAAGGGCTTCCGCGCTCCCTAGCGGCACATTCATCACCGCACAGATCCCGGACCAAGTCTCGACCCAGTTTGACTATGTCCGGGCACGTGCGCTCAAGGAGCCGTTCGGTAAAGGCCGTTTCGCCCAAGGCAGTAATAGCCAATCGAACCTGCAAACTACGCAACGCCTCAAGCCAAGCGCTCGTCTTCGGGCTGCTTAGAAGCTCGGACTCGGCCAACTCAAGGCAAAGAGTACGGGCCGGCACCCCCTGTTTCGCCAAAAGAGAGCCGAGCCGCTTGGTAAAATCCGGCTTTGCCACCGTCGATACCGCCACCGGCACGAAAAACGTGCTGCCGATCGCGCGCCGAGCGAGTATGCGACACGCGTTCGCCAGGACGATCAGATCCAATTCCTCGCGTACGCTCACGGTCTGCGGCGCGTCCCGTTCGCTCGGTGTCGGGAGATCCAATCGCACATTGCGAGCGGAACACCGGCGGACGCTTAGCTCGAAGTAGGAACAGTTCTCGCCTTGGGCACTCGCGATCGGCTGATACAGCAGCATGAGATCGCGGTCTTGCAGAATCTGGCGCATCCGCTTGGCCCAAGTAGCACGTGCGTCCCCGACCGGTCGCTGCGATGCCAACCGATCCCCCCCGCTGCTTTGCGCAACACGATGCGCAAGATCGTAGGCCTCGGCTAGGCCGCGATTACCGGAGTCCGCGGGTTCCAACAGGACAGCGCCGGCGCCGGCGCTCAGCTCCTCAATATGTCCGGAATCGCTATCACGAGGCGCGCCGACAGCGGCAAGCATCGACTGCGCGTACCGTTCAAGCGTCTCCTGCGAATCGACGGCACCGGCCGCAGCAAAACAGCCCTCCCCCAGATAGGCGAGCAACCAGTTCGCGGACACCGCTCTACGGAGTCGGCCCGCAGTCTTCACGAGACGCAAATGACGCGCGCTGGTGGAAGGAAACCGACGGTGCCAGCCCTCGGGATCAGTCATGACGACCACCACACCGCGTCGGCTTGCCTTTCCTTGCTCCGCATCCAGGGAGGTTTCCAGGCAACGCGCATTGGCGAGACCCGTGACGGGATCGATTCGCCCCAGGAACCGCAGATTCTCCTCCTGAGCTCGATATTCTCGGCCACGCGCACGAACCAACGACACGAGTTCGGCCGGGCTCATCGGCTTGCCGAGCAAATCGAAACCACCCTCGCTGAACACTGCCTGGCGGGTCCGAACGCTGCGGTCCGCCGTCAGGAACACGATCGGCGTCGCAAGAAAGCGCTCCTCCTGGCGGACGATGCGCGCAAGATCGAGTCCGCTGGCATCCGGCAAATGCATGTCCATAACGATCACGTCGGGAGCGTTGGCGAGCAGCTCATCCATTGATGCCGGCGCGCCATCAAGAACGCGAACCTGCATGCCGTGGCTCTCGAGGGCAGTTGCCGCAGCACTCGCCTGGTCAGCGTCATCCTCGACTATCACGATCTAAAGCGGTTCTTCGTGCCGATGGTCCGCAGTTAGCTCCGCAAGTCGAAGGCGAAGCGCCCGCGTATCAATGGGTTTGGCGAAAAAGGCATCGCCACCGGCGCGCAACGCGTGCAAGCGAGTCTCGGCATCACTGCGCACCGAGGCAAAAACGACCGGAAGTGAAGTCCCCACGGTGCGCTTCAGGGAAGCCACGACTTCCAACCCGCCATCGCGCGCATCCGGGAGCTCTATATCGGCTACAATGGCTGTAGGGCGTCTTTCTATGACGGCCAAGCGAAGTGATTCGGCGTCCGCAAATACCTTCGTTGCTACCCCCGCCAATTCAAGTTCGGAGGCCAGGTACTCCGCCTGATCCGGATCGTCCTCCAGCAGATAAATCCGTTGCTCGCCATCGACCATGGCCGCTTGAGCAACTCCGTCCGCCACCTTTGGCGTAGCCACCGTCTCATCGATCGCAGCTGCCCCTGAGGCCACTGTCGCCGAAGCCTTCTGCAAGCGCCTCACGCTCTCGGCGACCAACTCTCTCCAGGCCGCCTCGGCCGTCGACCCAGACTCTGGCGCCCGCCCAAGCTCGCTCTCAAGCCGGCTTGCCTGCATACCAAGAAAATGATGGCCGAACGTTCCCGCTGCGCCGGCCAAGGCATGTACAACATGCCGAAGCTCCGACAATGCGCTGCGCTCACCGGCGGCGAGGCGCTGACTGGACTCGACGATGCATGAGACACGCTCGGGCAGCGTGGCTCGGAAGCGCTTCTCGAGCTCGTCGAACTTGCCCTGTAAGGCATGGAACTCCAATTCCGCCATCCGTAGTCAATCCCTTAGAAGTACCTCTATCGCATTCGCTGCGACCGAACGCTGCGCTTCCAGCATGTCCATAATTATGCAAGATCAAACCATTGCTGCTGAAAATCATCCGGATATTGGCCGAACCTTGACGCGGTCGCGCCCGGCACGTTTTGCTTCGTACAGAGCCGAATCTGCGGCATGGATCATCGCATCCACCGTATCACCGAGCCGGTAATCCGCGGCACCGGCACTGAACGTGGCCGAGAAATCGAGTCCCGGCGCCCCGTGATGTCGAATCGCCCGAAACCGGTGTGCAATCTCCTCGATAAGCCCCTGTGCCGCATTTACCGAACAGCGTGGCAACACAATCGCAAACTCCTCTCCCCCATACCGGCCGATCCAATCGCTCTCCCGCAACCGATTGCGCAACAGCCGTGCAAGACTTTTAATCACACGATCGCCAACCAGATGCCCATAGGTATCGTTGACGTTCTTGAACCGATCGATATCCAGCAAGACGAAAACACACGCGTGATCGCCGCGGCGCGCATTGCTCAGCTCACGACTTAGCGCCTCCTTGATCGAAGTATGCTTCAACAAACCGGTAAGGCCGTCCCGATCCGCAAGACGCGCGATCTGCCGTGCTCGCGCCACACGCATCTTGATACCGGCTACGAGCTGTTCCTCGATGACAGGTTTCGAGATGAAATCGTCCCCGCCGCGCCCCATGGCACCGATACGACGCTGAGGGTCTTCTTCCGCCGATAGGAATACGATCGGCATGGTCAAGAAACCCTCGATCTGGCGGATGACCGCAGCCAGATCTGCACCCGAACACTCCGGCATGTGCAGATCCAATAACACAAGATCGGGCCGAAACTCGGAAAGAACAGACGGCACGGCTGACGGGGTGTCACACACCGTGGTAACGAAACCGCCGGAAGACAACACCGCGGCGTGGTAGCGGCCGGCTTCCGGCTCGTCGTCGACCACCAAAACGCGATAGGGGGTATCACGCTCCTGCCCGGTAAGGGCATCGAGACGATCCACCAGCGGCACGATGTCAAATGGCTTAGTGAAATAGGCCGCCCCTCCGGCCTGGACGGCGGCAAGTCGAGTTCGAAACTCATCACGCCGGGAGAGAAATACCACCGGAGCCGGCAGCGCACCCGAGGCGCGCAGGGCCCTGATTCCCATCGATCCGTCATTTCCGCCTGCGATGTAGGCTACATCCGCAATCACGGCGCTCGGCCGGGTTGTTTCACGGACGGCATCGACAAAAGCTTGGCGCGAATCCAAAGCGCGCGCGCAAAACCCGAAATAATTGAGCTGGCTGGCGAGCTCTTTACCCGCAACACGGTCGATCTCGATAACAAGAACCTCCGGTGGTTCGGCAACCGAATGACCTACTTGCCTCACCCCCGTAGCCACGCTCGCAACCGCGCGGGGGGTGCGATCGGCCCGCTCACATTCAGCGATCAATTTCGCCAAGTAGCGCGAGTCATCGATACCGTCGACCACCGCCGCCTCGAGCGCACGAGCCCGCCTCCCCAGCTGCATGAGACCGAATGTTTTTGCCGAACCGGCAAGCGAGTGAGCCAAACGCTGCAGCTGCTGGAGACCGTCCTCCGATACTCCTTCGTCATTTCGCTGGGACAGTGCAGTGCGCAGATCGGTAAACCGACGCGGCAATCCAGCCACATAGGCCTGCCCCAAAGACGTCAACCGTGCCTCAAATTCCTTCCTGCTCTCCGTGTCTTTCATCCGTCCGCCACCAGATACGTTGCAGCTCCCCGGATACGGTCATAGGATCGAAGGGCTTTGTTAATACCCCATCAACCCCAAGCCCGCGTAGCCGTTCTTGCTCATGCGCGTAGGCCTTGGCAGTAAGGAAAACAGTGGCTACTTGCTTGAGGGCACCACAAGCATGCAGACGCTGCAACGTCTCCGGACCGTCCATGTCGGGCATCATCACATCGAGTATCACCAACTGCGGTTGAAACGCTTCGATCCGCGCCAATGCCTCGGCACCGGATTCGCAGGAACACACAGTGTATTGACCGACGACCTCCAGTGCCATTTGCAACACGCTGCGCACGTCAGGATCGTCGTCGACCAGCAGTATTCGTTTCAAGTGAGACAAACCGGACACCTCTGGTACACGCTTCTCACAGCGAAGGAATACGAGCGCCACGCTAACCCGCCAGGTGACGGAAAAAGCGCTTCACTTCACAGCCTACTATGACGATATAAGATACGCTTGTGTCATATGTTTCAAAAAGCACGATAGTTTGCGCAAATTCACATAAATCTCATGCCGTCGCTGCGCACGGCGTGAGCTCGGAGTTCCATGCAAACGCCGCCACTGCCTCCCGACGAAACCGATCGCCTTAATGCCTTACGATGTACCGGTCTGCTCGATACGGCACCTGAAGAACGCTTCGATCGGATCACCCGGCTCGCCAAGCACAGTCTACGCGTACCCATCGCTTTGATATCGCTGGTAGCGCAACAAAGGCAGTGGTTTAAATCCGTACAGGGACTGGAGGGCACTACCGAAACCTCGAGGGAAGTTTCCTTTTGCGGCCACACGATACTCGGCACGGATATCTTCGAGGTACCGAACGCGGCCGACGATCTGCGCTTCACCGATAACCCGCTCGTCATGGCCGCGCCGCATATTCGCTTCTATGCTGGCGTACCGCTCCACGATACCAACCGCTATCGCATCGGCACGCTCTGTGTTATTGATCGGCTGCCGCGCCGACTCACGGGAGACGAAAAAAAAGTATTACACGATCTCGCCGCTATCGCGGAAGAGGAACTTGCGCGCCCATTTGTCGAAGCGCAAGCGCACTACGCGGCTTTGCTCCACCACTTGAACGAGTTGACGCTGACCGACTACAGCAACCCGCAAGAACGCTATCGTGCTTACTTGGAGGTAGGGTGCCAAGCGCTGAAAATGGAAACCGGCATCGTCAGCCATATTCAGAACAGCGAGTATCGGGTAGAAGCCTCCCATTCACCGCTCCCCGGGATCAAACCGGGAGATGTCTATCCGCTCAGCGAGACCTACTGTGCCGCCGTGGTCCAAAAACAAAACACCGTGTCTTATGAACACATTGGCCGCAACCCGGCTATGCAGACACACCCCATATACATGAACCTCAAAGTGGAAACCTATATCGGCGTACCCATATGGGTGAACCGCAAGCTCTACGGTGCATTAAGTTTCTCCGACCGAAAGCCCCGGCAGACGCCCTTTTTCTCTGCCGAACTGCAGTTCGCCTCCTTACTCGCAACGGCGCTCGCGCGGGCCATCGAACACCAACACAGCCGGCGGCTCCAACAGCAGGCACACCACGCACTGGCCCAACAAAAAACCTTGTTCGAGTCGATATTCCGAGCACTGCCCGACGGGGTGACGCTCACCGACCCTGAACGGCGCATCCTGCGTACCAACCCCGCGGCGCATAGCCTGTTCGGCTATGCACCCGGTGAGCTCGACGGGCGAAAGACCTCGATACTTTATGCCAATGAGGGCGCTTCTCTGCAGCGCGTTGACGAGCAATACCATCCGGGAAAAGCGGCCGGCTCTGCCATCAGCGAGCAGGAATACAGGCGCAAAGATGGAACGACCTTCATCGGCGAAACCGTAGGCTCTGTCATACGCACTCCTGATGACGAAATCTTCGGCTATATCGAGGTTACACGCGACATTTCTGCCCGCAAGGAAGTAGAAAGGATCAAGGAAGAGTTCGTATCTACGGTCAGCCACGAATTGCGTACACCGCTGACTTCGCTTAGCGGGTCGCTGGGGCTAGTATACGCCGGCGTCGCCGGCAACTTGCCGGAAAAGGCGACCGAACTCGTCAGCCTCGCCTACCGCAACAGCGAACGGCTGATCAGTCTGGTCAATGACATCCTCGATATGGAGCGGCTCTCCGCCGGGCGCATCGAGTTCAAGATGGCTCCTGTTGATCTTCGCGAAATGCTCCTTGATGCCGAGGAAGTCAATCTAGGCTATGCCGAGCGTTACGATGTCAAGTTAACGATCGAGGCGCCTGTGCCCGCGGTTACCGTACACGTTGATCAGGACCGCATGCATCAAGTGCTCACCAACTTGATCTCAAACGCCGTCAAATTCACTCCGGTCGGGCGCTCCGTCGTCCTGAGCGCTTCGGTTCTCGGGGAGAGAATCCGCATCGAAATACGCGACGAGGGACCAGGCATACCCGATTCCCTGCGGCCACGTCTATTTGAACGTTTCGCCCAAGGGGACGCGTCGGATGCGCGGCAGAAGAGTGGAACCGGTCTCGGTCTGGCAATTAGCAAAGCTATAGTGGACGCGCACTACGGGGTGCTCGGCTTCGAGAAGAATCAACCGCGCGGTACGATATTTTTCATAGAATTGCCGCTGGATGCAGACGATTGCGAAGCAACTCGAGAGCTGGGTGGCAGTGGGAAAGTACTGATCTGCGAAGACGATCCGGATGACGCCGCACACTTGCTGCAGGTGGTGCAGAAAGCCGGCCTACAAGCGAACGTCGCCGCCAGCGCCGAAGAAGCACAAACACTTTTTAAGACGAACCAGTACGACATCATAACCATCGATCTCTGGTTGCCGGACGGCGACGGACTGAGTTTGATACGCAATCTTCGCGAATTGGATCCAAAAGCCACTTTTTTGGTTATATCACGCTCGAAACAGCCACTGACAGGAATCGAAGGGATCAAGCTGCTGGACTGGCAAACAAAGCCGGTGGATACGGTCAGACTGCGCCGCGCGCTCAAAACAGCTCTGGAAAACAATAAGCGGAACTGCATCCTCCACATTGAAGACGACCCCGACATACGCCTCGTAATCGACGGGCTCTGCAGCGACCTGGCACGGGTAGCCCCCGCCGGCAGCCTTGCAGAAGCCCGCAGCCTACTCCGCTCCGGGCTGAGACCAACGGCGATCATCCTCGGTTTGGCTTTACCCGACGGCGCGGGCCACGAGCTCTTTGAGCTTATCCGAAGCGAACCCGCCCCAAAAATACCTATTGTCGTTTTCTCCGACGGTGCCGTCGAAACCGACGTGCTGACACAGGCAGACGCCGTAATCCTTAAATCCGAGGCGAACAGTCCCAGCGTCCACGACACATTAGCCTACCTGCTCGACCGCCCCGACACACAATAGCGCTTTGCCGAAAACGAGCGCCTCTCATGCCCAGGCAACGGCATCAGCAACGTGGTAGCTGTGGCCACGACATCCCCCCCTTGCTTTATTGCAAGGGATATTTGAGCATCCTCAACCATCATCGATAACAACAATCATCTTATGAATTAGCTACGCGAACGCCTTGTCAACCTTTGGAGCGGATTTCCGAAAGCAGAAAAGCAAATTAACAACACCTTCCATTTTTATTAGATTAATTTCACTTTTATTCAATAAGTTATATAATAAATCTCAGATTAAGGGGAATCGTTCCATGAAAATCAGAACGATAAACATCCAACTTTCTATCGCCCTTCTTCTCCTCCTCCTGGCGACTCATCAAACCTTGGCCCGTACCGACGACTTTTTCGGTACCTGGACCTCCCTGACTCTTCAGGGTGATTTCGGCTTCATCTCGCCTGCGGCGCAAGATTTCCGCTGGATGTTCATCGATCAAGCCCGAACCCGGGACGACCGGGATCTACGCAACCCGAATGATAATGGGTTGCGGTTTTCGGAAAACCTGATCTGGGTGCAAGGCGGCTACAATCTCTCAGAACATGCCAGTATCTGGTTAGGCTATACCCACGATTGGATCAGGCCGCTCAATGGGAGCAATTTTCAGGAAAGCCGACCTTACCAAGACTTCCTGTGGATCAAGCCGTTCGGTGCGCTCAGCGTCATGCTACGCAGCCGTCTGGAGGAGCGCATCGCTCTCAATGGCGGAAACGTCGGGCTCCGGATACGTCAATTCGCCATGCTCAAGCACCCGCTGCCGTACTTCGAGCATTTGAGCTGGTATGCCGGGGACGAGGTCCTCGCTTATTTGACCGAAAATGATTTTGGACCGGAAGGTTTTAGCGAGAACCGCGCTTTCGGTGGCTTAATGGCGCAGTTGACCCCCCATACGGGCCTCATGCTGGGCTATATGGGCCAATTCATCAACAACGAGGGCAGCAACAACCTATTCACTCACAACCTGCAATTCGACCTCAATTACAAATTTTAGCGCGCGCTCGGCAGGCGCGGTCGAATGCACTTGAGCATGATAGACTTAGTCATATAACTAGACTAGATTCATAGAGCGCCATGAAACGCGTTGTTAACGTACACGAAGCCAAGACACACTTATCGCGGCTGCTCGACGAGGCTCACGCCGGCACCGAGATCATTCTGGCCAAGGCCGGCAAACCCTATGCGCGACTGGTACCGCTGGAAAAGCCCAAGCGCAAGCTGGGCTTCATCGAGGGAAATCTTGATGAGGAGTTCTTCGAGCCGCTGCCGGAAACCGAGCTGAGCGCCTGGGAAGGCAAATGAAACTGCTGCTCGATACTCATGTTTTCCTGTGGGCGCTTATGGTTCCCGAAAATTTGTCCCCAAGCGTGCGTGCCTTGCTTGAAGACGACGACACCGGCGTGTTCGTAAGCGCCGTCTCCGCTTGGGAGATATCCACAAAATACCGCCTTGACAAACTGCCCGGCGCAGCACGTGTCGTTGCCGATTACCCCAAGGCCATCAGCGGACTACAGGCCGAACCGCTTCCCATCACCACCGCTCACGCACTCAAAGCAGGTCTGTGGAGCGTACCTCACCGCGACCCGTTCGACCGCATGCTGGCTGCGCAAGCGGCGGTCGAATCCTTGCCGCTGGCCACCACGGACCGAGCGATGCGGCAGTTCGGGGTACAGCTGCTGTGGTGAGCCGGCCACCGAAGCGCGCAGCTGAAACCGAAACACTCTCACACGCCGCATAAAAATATACGGTACCGATAAAAGGGGACGGATTTATTTTTTTGGAAAATAAATCCGTCCCCTTTTATCGATGGCTCTAGCCGTAGTAGGGGCACAAGCCAAAAGCCATGAATGCGCCGCGCTGACGGGACAACCTCACTCCAAACCGAAGCCCGAGGCTTCGCCTCTCCCGTCATACCGGCGCAGGCCGGTATCCATCTTGCCGTAAACCGGAATTACGTAAGCGAAAGATTCTGTGCAACCGTTAGCAGAACCGTGAGCCCTAAAGCGGTTTGATAGGAACCCATGGGCAAGGCAGGCGTGTGCAGAAGACCCGTGGCGGTTCAGAGAGCCATAATGCTCGATATTGTTCTCTCGACAAAGGAAGTGCGCGATGCACGCCGTACCGGGTAAAGCCAATGAAGCGACAAAAAATTTGCCGCCTGAAGGCGCTAAGGGTCCACTTCAGTATTCTCAGCTGCTTTAATTGCAGCAGCCTCAGTTATTCTGAGGCGAGAATGGGCACAAGGCATTGCCCAAATGAAACCAGAAAAAACAGGAGCAACATGATCGCTCTATTTAGAAAAAACAAAAAACAGAAAGTCCATTTTTGCACATAGGAAAAACTGGGGGGAGCGCAGCCAAATTTGCACTAAAAGAATACTCTAAAACTTCATGGTGCAAAATTACATTTCATGACCATAAAACTTCTCTCTCTGATATTCCAGAAGGAGAAAAAATATTTTTCTTTTTAAGAGACCCAATTTCAAGATTTATTAGTGGATTTTATAGCCGCCAAAGAAAGGGGCTGCCACGATATTACTCAGAGTGGACATCTGAAGAAAATTAATTTTTGAAACATTTAACACCCCAAACGAAATCGCTTGCGGGCTCGCAGAAGGAAGCTCTGCCGCAGTTGAAGCTATGCACAATGTGCAGCATTTAAAAAAATATAAATATTGGTATAGAGATTTTGAATACTTTCGATCTCGGATAGAAGACATTCTATTTATTGGTTTTCAAGAAACTTTGCATAAAGATTTTTTACCATTAAAATCAATTTTAGATGTTCCAAAAAATTCCGTGCTTCCAACAGACGATTTTAGCGCGCATAGAAACCCTACAAAAATAAACAAATCAATCTCGGATTATGGAATATCTGCATTAAACCAATGGTACCGAGAAGACATAAGGTTTCTATCCATATGCCAAGAAATTATGTCTGACAAATATACATGCCCCTAGAATCCCGAATCGACACCAGCACTTTATGGAAATTGAAACAAAATGATTTACAATGGCTGGCCCATCTGCGATCAGCTGATGGACCCACGGATACGAAACAGGCCGAATCCATGGCACGAGGTGGTGCCTTGCCTCTACTAAATTACACACAACCTTCTCTGACTTACACTCTATAAACTAGCCTCCGTCAGTTTTCTTCCCTGCGTGTAAGGTCCGGCCTGTACTGGGACAAAGGAACACGACACACCATAATAGCCGACAACCAGATGCCAGGTAGATCAGAGCCGCTGCTCCACTCTTTTCCGTTATATCCGGCGACAGCACAATATCCATCTTGTCTCAAACAGGATTACACAGACGATTCTGTGAGTTCTTTAGCAGAACGATAAACACCAAAGCGGTTTGATAGGAAACCATGGGCAAAACAGGCGGGCGCAGAAAAGCCGTGGCTGCTCAGAGAGCCACGACGCTCAGCATTGTATTCTGGCGAACTCTGGTAAAGGCCAGCAGTTCCCGACCAGATATTGGTTAACTAATTGACATATATACATTTTACGCTTTGAGATTTACGAAAAATTACAATAAAACATGACTATAAATCAGACATTTAAACCTTAACCGGGATTTGCTGGGTAAAGGCCATGTGGAATAAAGCCAAAAAAGACCACCGAACACCCAACGCCCGCAACCTCTGAACATCGGTGAGCGGCAGCGTGACAGCATTGCCAGGCTTCGTAAATACCATGGCAACTCATGCAAAGGCACCGACAGAACAAGCCGGCCAGGCCATCCTACAGATGCATCCGCAACATTTGATCCAGGGGATCCGCGCCGATCTGCGCCGCGACACCGAACGCGGTCGACTGGTCCGCTCTGCGGCCATGACGGCGGCGCTGAAGATCGGCGCCACGCTACTGGCGTTTACCGCCAGCCTGCTTTATGCGCGCGCGCTCGGCCCCCACGATTACGGTCTGTACGCCTATGTAATCGCGTGGACTGCCGTGCTGGGGATTCCAGCGAGCCTAGGGCTGCCCGCCTATCTAACTCGGGAGGGCGCCCGGCGCCCCGAGAGTCTCAAATGGCTGCTCTACTGGGCCAACCAGCGTGTAATCGGCGCCGGACTGCTGGCCGCCGCGGCGCTCGCGAGTGCGGTGTTCATCCCGGCGGCCGCCGGCGCGCGTTGGCTGTTCGTGATCGCAGCACCCCTACCGCTCTTGGGCAATCTCACTGCCATTCGGGTCAGCCTGCTGCGGGTGCAAGGCTCATTCTTCCACAGCCAATGGCCGCAACTGCTGTTAGCGCCCGCATTGATGCTTACGGTACTGCTCGCACTGTGGTTTTGGCAGGGGCGTCTCACGGCCACCAATCTGGCCGTCGTCATGACGCTCAGCGCACTCGCCCCCCTGATCATTAACGAATTTCAACTGCGCAGGATTGCGGGGTTTTCCCGCAAGGCGGTACCCACCGCGACGACCCTGTGGCAAGCCCTACCATTCATGTGGCTCGGCATGCTGTATCTTCTAAACAGCCGGGTCGACCTGATTATGCTCGGCGCGTTGCAAGGGGCACAGACAGCGGGTGTCTATTCAGTAGCGACCCGCGCCGCGGACCTCGTCACCTTCTTTCTGATGGCAGCGAATACGGTAATCGCGCCACGCATCGCGCACCTGTATCAGCAGGGCGAGCATGCAAAGCTACAACGGCTCATCTCCGGTGCCGTGTCGCGGGCATTCCTGCTCACCTTGCCCATCGCCCTGCTCTTTGCGGTATTTGCGCGCCCGCTCATCGAGCTCTTGTATGGACCAGCCTATACGGCCGGCGCCATCGCGTTGCAAATTCTCGCGCTCGCCCAGCTTTTCAACGTGCTCGCCGGCCCCACGGGAAACATACTGAACATGACCGGCCACGAGCACCTTTCCATGACGGGCGTCGGCGTCAGTGTCGTCGTCAACGTGACGCTGAACGCTCTACTAATCCCACGCT
>JAUILK010000088.1 GCA_030433275.1 Gammaproteobacteria bacterium | reverse complement strand
AGTGTCGGCTCAGATCAAAAAAGACGCCTCAGAAGAGCCTGAACAAGGCTACCGCGTAGCGGTTTAGTTCAACGACAAAGCTGAGCCGCGGCGAAGCCGTCGGCTCCAGCGCCTTGTTGGGCATCTGTTCGTCTCAATCTACCCATTTGATGTTCACACCGTTGATGGGTGTGCCAGGGGGTAGGTCCTTAACCTGCTCGTGGATCTGCCCTTGGATATGGAAGTGAACCTTCCAGGAGCACACCTCCATGTTCTTCGGCTCCACCTCGCCGCCCAGCACCGGTGGAATCTTCGGCGAGTAGCACTGCCCTTGCGAGAGATTGAGCCCTGACCGTTTCAGCTCGGCTATGAGATTCGGTAGAAACCAGCTGTCGATGTTGTGCTCTTTGCTGAGCTCTTGCTTCCAGCCCTCATAGCTGAGGCCGGCGGGCTTCAGGCTGCCTTCATACGAATCCAAGAAGTAGACCTTCCCGTCGCTTTTGATTAGGAAGAGATCGCCGAGCGCCGTTAACAAGAGAGGCTGAGCATCTTCGTCGGCGAGCCAGCGCCACGACTGCAACGCATCACCTTCACCAAGGTCTTCGACAGGTGCTAAAAGATCTTCAAAGGTGAGCTGCACCGGATTCGTCCTGTTCCTAATGATGCCCAACGAATAAGCGTTTGTACAGCGTGCGCAGCATGCCGTACAAAGGTTTGTTGGACTAAGCCGCTCACCGGATCTTTCCTACTTATAGGAATTTGCTTCGGGCGCACCGATGGCGCCGAGGGCTGGCGTCAGGCGGCGGCTGCAGGAACGGGCGCTGGCACGGTTAGAAACATCGGTTTGCATGCTCGGCGGAACGCTCCGCTGGTCGACTTCGACCGAGTATAGCGCTGCTTTTGAGTATTGCGGACACACGCAAGCGCCGACCGCCTTTCGGTCGGAAGCGTTGCTCTCACTGGCTTTGCGTGACGCTTCGGGTCGTCAACGGCCAGTGAGCCTGGGCACCGTTGCCAATGGCATCAGGTGTAGCCGACCCTGGCTGCAGCGGGGACACTTCGGGGTCCAGGTCGGCGACGAAACCCGCGCCAGTTTCGATGCCACCCGCGCCGCCTTGCGCGCTGCCAAACGCTGCAGATCAGCCCGGATCTGCGCCAGCCGTCGCGCATAGCAACGGTTGGCCATAAACCCGTAGTGGCGGATTCGCATCAGTCCCTTGGGTAACACGTGGAGCAGAAACCGCCTCAGCAGTTCGCCACCGCTAAGCCACAGCGATTTGCGTTCACCGTCGCGATAATCCCGATAGCGCAGGCCGACCCGATCGCCATCGATCCCAATCAATCGCTGATCACTCAGCGCCGTGCGATGGCTGTAGCGCGACAGATAGGCCACCACCGTTTCCGGGCGCCCCAGGCACGGTTTGGCATAGACCACCCAGTCCACGGCCATCAGCGCATCGAGCATCTGGTCGATGGCGCGTGTGCTCACCCCTGCAAACTCGCCGGCCACAGCGCGCTTGCGCATCCCGGCGACGTAGTTGCCGCGCAGATGGCGCGATAGGGCTCTGACCGGAAACAGATAGGCACCCTTGGCCGCACGCCAATGTCCGGCGGCGGTCCACACGCCGCCAGGGATCAAACCGTGCAGGTGCACGTGCTGAGTCAATGTCTGGCCCCAGGTGTGCAGCACCAGGGTCGCACCGAGTTGGCCACCGTGACGCCGGCGATCGGCTGCAAAGGCCGACAGGGTCGCCCAAACGCTGGCGAACAATTGGCCATAGACCGCCTTGGCAAAGCGCTGAACCCAGGGATTGAGAGTGTGTGGCAAGGTGAACACCAGGTGGTAGTAGGTCACCGGCAGCAGGCGCTCGGATTGTCTTGCACACCATTGCGCGCAGGCCCGGCCCTGGCACTTGGGGCAATGCCGGTCGCGACAGGCCTGATAGCGCGGGACTTGATAGTCGCACCGATCGCAGGCCTGCAACAGCATACCCATGGCCTCGGTGCGGCAGTCACGAATGTGCGCGCAGACCTGCCACTGCCGCGGCGACAGCGATGCCTGTTCGCTCAGTCCCGGCAAAAAACGTCGCAGCACCGTTTGCAGATCGGTCCCGGCGCTCATCGGCGCTGCTCCAAACGCGCGATCAAATCGCTGTTGCCAGTGGCTCCCTGACGGTAATCGGGCACCCAGTGCAGATAGCGCATCGTGGTGCGCAGATCGCTGTGCCCCAGTTGCCGCTGCAGGATGTGCACCGGCATCCCGTCCTCCAACTGATGCGTCGCGTAGGCGTGCCGCAAACTGTGGATTCCGCCGACCTTCTCGATGCCCGCACCCTGGCAAGCACGCCGATACACCTTCTGCGCGGTGCATACCGACAGCGCTACTTCCGGTTCCCGGCTCGGGAACAACCAAGTCACCGGACGATAGCTGGACCAGTACTGGCGCAACCGGGCCAGCAGACCGGCCGAAATCATCACCAGCCGATCCTTCGTACCCTTGCCTTGCTCCACCCGCAACAGCCCGCGCTCACCGTCGATCTGGCGCACCTTGACCGACACCACCTCGCTGACCCGCAGACCACAGCCGTAACACAGCGTCAGCAGCATCCGATGCCGACGGTTGGCCAGCGTCGCCAACAGCGCCGCCACCTCCGCCCGGGTGAGCAACTCCGGTATCCGCCGCGCAAGCTTCGGCATTGCCACCGGCACGTCGAACTGCTTCCATCCCAAAACCTGCAGGTACAAAAAGCGCACACCGTTGAACATCACCCGGCAACTCGCACCCGACAGCCCTCGCTCAACCGCCAGGTAAGAGAAGAACGACGCCAACGCCGGCACATCCAGCCGATCCGGGGAGCAGCGATGAAACTTCGCCAACGCCGTCACCGCAGACAAATAGCTCCGATGCGTACGCGGCGAATAACCTCGTACACGCATCGCCTCAATCATCTTTTGCCGCAAGGGACTCATCACCGAACTCCTCTCCAATCGACCCCAATCGGGTCAATGAAAAGTGTCGGCTCAGATCAAAAAAGACGCCTCAGAAGAGCCTGAACAAGGCTACCGCGTAGCGGTTTAGTTCAACGACTAGGTAACGCGCTGCCGCGCGGGAACATCACGATCATCGCAAGGAACTCCCCGGCAGTCGCGTTGACCTACTTGTTAAGCGGCTAGGGCTGCGCAAATTCGGCTCCATTTCTCGGCAAGGCGCCGCGTTAGTAGCGCCGTTGCAGCGAACATAGCCGGTGGCAGCACAATCCACCACCATTGAAGAAAGAACCGGGCCGCTGCCACGAACCAGCTCCCGTAGGGATAGCCTAGGTCCTCCAACTGCGGAACGAGGTAAACCAAGTAGGCGTGCGCTGGCAAGGCGAAGACAAAGCCCATTAACGAAATCGAACCGTAGACCAACACGCCGACCACGGCCGTAAACAGCCATGGCCGTGGAAGACGCCGCTTTGCTCGGAAGGCGCGTATCGCCGGCCATATGAGTGGTGAAAGACTGAAGAAGTTGTAGGCCACGAAAGCTAGCGCGAGAAACGCAATGAATGGGACGCCGAGAATTTCGATGAGTTCCATTGCCGCTTAACGTCTAGCTAAGTGGCTACCGCGCGAGAAATTCCTCCTGTCGCGAGGCGCTCCCCGGGAGTCCACTTGAGCGTTTTGTTGGGCGCTAGTTTCGATTGGATC
>JAUILK010000049.1 GCA_030433275.1 Gammaproteobacteria bacterium | reverse complement strand
CGCTTGCGCGCGCTCTCCAGTAAGGGCCTGATCTGCTCAAACTGCTCGCGCGTAATGTCGCTGGGATAGGCTTTCTTCCTCATCCCCCCATTCTCGGGGATATCAAAGATCATGAACAGGCTCTTAGGACATCGATCGCCACCGTCTGCGTACCCAGTTGGTCTGCAACTCGATAGGCAAGCCGTACGGCATCCTTCGCGATGGCATCTGGATTCCAGTCAATCCTGCCGCTGCCACTCGCACGGAAGTCGCCAGGACGGTTAAATCGACGAAAGGCGAATGCGCGCTTGCCGATCGATCACCGTGACGCGAGTGTCGAAAGTGTTGCCCGGGAGAAACTCTTGGGCATAGAAGTATCCGTGGTGCAGTTCTGCTTCGGAATTCGGTCGGTTCTGATGCCATCCACCCGCCAGACTGACTGCCGCCCGGAATCGACGGAAGAAGCGACGAGGCCCCCCGACGGACTCCGGCCGCAATGAAACAAGGCCGGGTCCGAACAGTTCGTCGACATAAAAAAGCGTGTCGTGCGGGCTATGCACCATCCGCACGTTGGTTGCCTGGTAGCCAGCCGAGAGTTTCAGAACGAATGGGTATTTCCGCTTGGACGCAGAACGCCTCGGCCTGCCGGCGGTCCCAGAACACCTGGGTCGACGGTGTTGGAATACCAGCCAGCGCCAGAAGGTAGTGCGCAAGCTTGCATAGATAGCAACAGAGTCAGATCTTGCTTTGCCATATCCTACCTCGGACGATTTGTCTGGACGTAGGGTGGCGCATACCGAAGTGTTCCCCGCTTGCGGCATCGCTAATCATTCCACTACCATTTCGATCATTGAGGTAACCAATACCTTCAATCATGGAGTCTGGCTGCTGGCGCATGACAGGAAGCTGTTCATGCCCTGCGACGAGTTCCCCTCGTTCAAGGATCAGCCTGTAAAGGCAAGTTTGAACGTTGAGGAACCCTCACTCGGTCACTTCTATTGACCTGATATCGACGTAAATCTCGCTGAAGAGGTCATCGAGCATCCGGAGCGCTTTCCAACGCGCGCCAAAAGCCCATAAGTTCGGTTGCGCCGCGATCGGAGCAAGCTGGACAAGTGGTGTGTGACTTCGATCTGCAAGTAGCAGAGGCCGGGTGTTCCGAATCCGCGGGGCTGCCGCCCTGAGAACGACAGCCCCGCGATCGTACATTGTCAGTTCGTGCCAGTCCGCGCGGGGCGGCGTCGGGTGCCGCGCGGGCGAGTGCTGTGACCGGGTCCGCCGCTATTGTTCGCGTAGGTGCTTTGGGGCGGTTTGCGGCGCGGCCGGTTGGGGCGGGGACGGGCCGGATCCAAGCTCGGGCGGTCATCGGCGGCAACGGGCTCGAAGCCTTCGATCACGGTGCATGGCAGGCGGCGGCCGAGCAGTCGCTCGATGTTGGCGAGGTGCTTACGCTCGTCGGCGCTTACCAATGAAACTGCTTGGCCCTGGCTGCCGGCGCGGCCGGTCCGCCCGATGCGGTGGACGTAGTCTTCGGCGATATTCGACAGCTCGTAGTTGACGACGTATGGCAGTGCCTCGATGTCCAGACCGCGTGCGGCGATGTCGGTTGCCACGAGCACGCGCACCCGCCCCCGTTTGAAATCCTGCAATGCTTTGGTGCGGGCATTTTGGCTCTTGCTGCTGTGAATGGCGGTGGCATTGAGGCCCTCGCGGTCAAGCTGCGTCGCCAAGCGATTAGCGCCGTGTTTGGTGCGGGTGAATACGAGTACCTGAGACCATTGGCCTTTGTCGATGAGGTGTGCGAGCAGGGCGCGCTTGCGGCTTTGAGCCACAGGGTGGACTTTGTGCGTGATGAGCTCGGCAACGCTATTGCGTGGGGCGGTATCGACCGCGGCCGGATTCTGCAGGAGCTGGTCGGCGAGTTTGCGGATTTCCCCGGAAAAGGTTGCCGAAAAGAGCAGATTCTGGCGCTTTTGCGGCAACGCCGCGATAATTCTGCGGATGTCGCGAATAAACCCCATGTCCAGCATTCGGTCGGCCTCGTCGAGGACCAAGATTTCGATGCGGGAGAGCTCAACGGTTCTTTGCTGCAGATGATCGAGAAGGCGTCCCGGTGTGGCGACCACGACATCGACGCCATTACGCAAGGCCGTGATCTGAGGGTTGATGCTTACGCCGCCAAAAACAGCAGTGGAACGCAGCGGCAGGTGCCGGCCGTAACGGTGGACGCTCTCACGCACCTGTGCGGCCAGCTCGCGCGTAGGTGTTAACACGAGCGCGCGCGGCGCGCGATGGCGTGCGGGCGCTGTGCCCAGCCGTTGCAGTATCGGCAGCGTGAAGGCAGCGGTTTTGCCGGTGCCGGTCTGGGCGGCGGCGAGCACGTCGCGGCCGGCGATGACCAGCGGAATCGCTTGCGCCTGGATGGGCGTGGGTGCGCTATAGCCCTCTGTGCGTACAGCGCGCAGAATATCGGCCGAGAGGCCAAAGCAGTCGAATGTCATCGTTTTTGATTCCAGTGAACGGCCATAATCAAACGAAGCCGCTCGATTGCAGCGATAAGTACGTCGAGGAGAGAACCGAGAGCGGAAACGCCGCGACGGCGAGCGGGATCAACGGGCCGAAGCCTGCTTCCCTGTCTCTGCCCGTGTTCCGATGGGACACACGCGGCGGGCGTGCGCGAGCAGAAGTAGGCAGAGTATGAATGGTTGCGGCCCGAGGCACAAGCGCGCGTGTCCCGAGGCGAGGTCTGCCGCACACAAAGCCTCTGAGGATGTAGTGGGCACTCTTTGGCACAGCCGTGAGTATCGAAGATGGGGCGTTTATATTCAAAAATAGGGTAGATGTTTATGGCGAGTATACCAGATATTTTTTTGCAGACGCTGGAAATAATGACGGTTGTGTTCGTCTTTTTTATTGGCAGCGGGATTTTATGGCTTATTTATTTGTTTGTTATTGACCGCACCCAGCAAGAACACGCGATTCGGCGTAATTATCCGATTGTAGGTCGTTTTCGTTATCTTTTCGAACATCTCGGTGAGTTTTTTCGGCAATACTTTTTTGCCATGGACCGTGAAGAAATGCCGTTCAATCGCGCTGAGCGCTCTTGGGCTTACCGAGCAGCCAAAAATTTGGACAATACCTCGGCTTTCGGCTCTACTCGAAATTTACGAGTCCACGACACGGTCATCTTTGCCAATTGCCCGTTTCCAACCCTGGACGAAGACGCCGTGGAAGACGAGCCGATGGAGATTGGAGCAGGGTGTCGGCACCCCTATCTAGCGCCATCCTTCTTTAATGTGTCGGCCATGAGCTTCGGCGCTTTGTCGAAACCGGCTGTACGGGCCTTGTCCATGGGCGCTAAAGAGGGCAATTTCTGGCTCAACACAGGGGAGGGTGGACTGTCGAAGTATCATTTGGAAGGCGGCTGTGATCTGGTCATGCAGATTGGCACGGCGAAGTATGGAGTGCGTGATCTTGAGGGCAACCTTTGTGATACCACATTACGCGAGGTGGCCGCATACGATCAGGTGAAAATGTTCGAAATCAAACTCAGCCAAGGTGCTAAGCCAGGCAAGGGTGGCATCTTGCCGGCGGACAAAGTCAATAAAGAAATTGCAGCGATACGTGGTATCCACCCATGGCGCGATTCCATCAGCCCGAATCGGCACCGGGAGGTCAATAACAATGATCAATTACTGGATTTGATCAATCGTGTACGTGAGGTTACCGGGAAACCCACGGGCATAAAAGCTGTGATAGGCGCCGAAGTTTGGCTGGATGATCTGTTTGCCGAGATCAAACAACGGGGCAAGCGATCCGCACCCGATTTCATTACCGTAGACAGTGCAGATGGGGGCAGCGGCGCGGCCCCCATGCCTTTGCTGGATGATGTCGGTTTATCACTACGTGAATCTCTGCCATTGCTGGTGGATAAGTTGCATGCGTATGGTTTGCGTGACCGTGTTCGTGTAATTGCTTCCGGGAAATTGGTTACCCCGACCATGGCGGCGTGGGCCCTGTGCGTCGGCGCCGATTTTATCAATTGCGCGCGCGGGTTTATGTTTTCATTGGGTTGCATTCAAGCTATGCAGTGTAACAAAAATACTTGCCCTACTGGCGTTACTACGCATAACAAGAAACTTCAGGGCGGTTTAGTGCCAGATAAAAAGTATCTGCGTGTTTCTAATTATGCTAATAATATGAGAAAAGAGGTTGGCGTAATTGCGCACTCGTGTGGCGTTTCTAGCCCGAGAAAACTGCGCCGAAAACATGCGCGCATGATGTCTGATCATGGACGCTCTATACCATTAAATGTACTCCATCCAGATAATACTGAGCAGTACGATTAAATAAAAATGAGTCCTTCTAATATAGACGCATTATTTCTTTAAATTTTGGCAAGAAAATCGCAAATAAGCCTATTCTGGTTTAGTAATTATTAAAAATTGGTGGCGCGCTATAATTAATATAGACGTAGCTTGCGCGCCAATTACACAACATTTTTGTGCATGAGTAAATGCGACAATTTGTCGCATCCCCCCAGGCAATATTTTTCCGTATCCTCCCTAAGCTTGTCCTTGGCCAACCGCTTTAATTATCCATTCCATTCGTCTTGGGCGCTTCGGTAAGCCGCGTGGCTTCGCCGCTTTGAGCTTTTAGCCAAAAGCTAGCCATAAAGAGAGCCAGCAGGGGCAAGCAAGTCTGGCGTGCTCAAATAACACTAATGAAGGAGGTATCACAATGCACAGTCGTGGTTCGAAGGTGGGCATGGTTACCGTGTCGATTCTAGCTGCAAGTGCGGGCGGAGCTGCACAGCCGGATGATGAGTTGGATGTGTTACCAGCGATGACAGTGGCTAGCGAAAGGGCCGTGATCCCACCAAATTTACCAAACCCGACAGCCAGCGTTACCGCTCAAGACATGGAAAATTTTAATGTGGTGAACACTGAAGATGCATTGAAATATGCGCCCAATTTGATCATACGCAAGCGCTACATCGGAGACCGCAACTCTATTGTATCTGTGCGTGGCACTAATACCCGTCAATCAGCGCGTAGCGTAGTCATGGCGGATGGTCTGCTGCTGAGCAATTTCCTGGGTTCCAGTTTCGGTTTCCCTCCACGTTGGTCCATGGTGAATCCGGTAGAAATTGATCGGGTCGATGTGATTTATGGCCCTTATTCAGCGCTGTATCCAGGCAATTCGATTGGCTCTACCATTTTGATCAAGACGCAGATGCCCAAGACATTTACAGTTGACGCAAAGGCGCAAGGGTTCAGCCAGCATTTCGACTTGTATAGAACTGACGATACATTTAATGGGCACCAGATCAATGCTCTAGTCGGAAGTCGATTCGGAAAGTTGTCGTACCTGTTTACGGCAGATCGTTTGGACAATAAAAGCCATCCAATGAGCTTTGCCACGCTCAGGCAGTCAACTACGGCGGCCGCTAGCGGCGATACGCTCGTGAGCGGTGCAGTATCCGATCGCGATCAAACTGGTGCACACCGCGTAGTCTTTGGTTTCAACGGCGAGGGTGTCGACCACACGGTACAGAATCAATTCAAAGCGAAGCTGGCCTACGATTTCACGTCTACGCTGCAAGCAATGTTCACGGTGAGCTATTGGCAGCAAAAACGCGACAGTAGAACCGAGACTTATCTGCGCGATGCCAATGGCAACCGAGTATATAGCGGTGCCGTCAATATCGGTGGACGCCACTACACCATTGCGGACTCCACTTTCGCGCCCAGCAACGGCGACGATGAGCGCTGGCTATACGGCGTTTCGCTGCGGACACGCAACCCAAGCGGATGGAACTACGAGGCGGTAGCGTCGTTATACGATATAAGCGAGGATATTACCCGTAGATCGGCAAGCGCCGCTGGGTCGGGCGACGGTACCGTCGAATACGGCGATTCCACCGGCTGGCGCACACTCGATTTCAGGGTTAACCATCAGCCGGAACATAGGGTCGGTGGCCATTGGCTGAGTTTTGGGTACCACTACGACAACTACCGATTGAAAAACCGAGTCTACAATGCCTCCGATTGGCAGTCGGAGACGCTCACCACTCTAAATAGTACCTTTTCCGGAAAAACCGAGACGCAGGCTGTCTATGCACAAGATGCTTGGCAATTACACGATGCCTGGAAACTCGTGCTTGGTGTGCGTTATGAGCGCTGGCGGGCCTATGATGGTCGTCGAACCGCGAGCAGCTCGAAAGTCTCCTACTCGGAGCGCAAACAGTTCGAATGGTCGCCCAAGGCGTCTTTGGAGTTTGCGCCTGATTCGAACTGGCTTGCACGAATATCCGTTGCGAAGGCATACCGGTTCCCAACGGTCAGCGAACTCTTCCAGGGTAGACTTGTTGGTAAGACACTTATTAACAACGATCCCAATTTGCGGCCGGAGGATGCCTTTTCAAAAGATATCACTTTTGAGCAATTTTATACCAACGGGGCGCTACGTATTTCGCTTTATGAAGAAGACGTGCGCGACGTTATCATGAGTCAAACCAATACGATAACATTCCCTAATGTGACCAATATTCAGAATATCGATCGCGTACGTACAAGGGGTGTAGAAATTTCCTACAATGGCAAAAATATATTTTTTCAAGGACTCGATGTTAACCTAAGTGGTGCCTACAATAATGCGAAAACATTAAAAAATGACAACAATCCGGATAGCGAAGGGAAGTATTTTTATCGCATACCGCGCTGGCGAGCGAATTTTTTAGCAACGTATCATCAAACGCCCAATTTGGGATATACATTCGCAGTGCGCTACTCCGGGCGGCAATACAATACGCTGGATAATTCTGACAATAACCCGGATACGTTCGGTGGCACCAGCTCGTATACAGTGTTTGACGCCAAACTCACCTACAATCCGCATCCAGCGGTCACTCTAGGTATTGGAGTCGAGAATCTAACGGACGAGCGGTATTTTGTTTACCATCCCTACCCCGGACGGACGGCAATTGTCGAAGCCAAGTTGGCGTTCAACTGACAATAATCGAGCGCAAAGGTAGGGGGCAGCGGGGATCTATTCTTATAGGCGGCAGCGCCGATCAAGTGCACCGTGCTGATTGCGGCTACTACGTATTGGCGCGCCGCGGCCCGGGCTTGAGACTGAAATGCGGAGCATCGGCTTTGAGCGATGTCACAATCCATCGTCCCAAGGGTCGCCATGGAACATTTGAGCATCATCTGCATCGCGCTGCTGCTGGTCTATGCTAATGGCTCGAACGACAACGTAAAGGGCGTGGCCTCACTGCTCGGTAGTGGCGTTACCAGTTACGAGCACGCCATAAGCTGGGCCACTGAGGCCACGTTACTCGGCTCCTGTGCGGCCTTCCTCCTCGCCGGTGGCTTGCTGGCGACTTGCAGCGGTAAGGGGCTGGTACCCGATGCGGTGGCGGCCATGCCGGTCGTCACTGGTGCTGCTGCCTCGATGCAGGCTCGACGGTTCTGCTGGCGAGCCGCCTCGACTTGCCCATCTCCACCACCCATGTTTCGGTGGGTTCGCTGTTCGAGATTGGCACCAGGACCGGGAGCGCTCGTTGGCGCATGATCCCGGCGATCGTCTTGGCTTGGCTGACTACCTTATCCGTAGCGGCACTGTTCGGTGCGGCCAGCTTCTCACTTCTGCAAATCCTCGGTGATGCTTGACGCTCTGAACGAACCCGTGTTTTGGCAGATCCGAAAAAAGCCGAGTCATTGGTCAACGGGAGTGGGATTCGTGCAGGGCGTTCAGAATATTTTGAATTTTTACATCATCCTATTCGGTATCCGGGGCATGGCCTGATGGATACGTCAGCTGTTCCCCGCGTTACTCCATGCGCTCCTCGCCTCCGCACGATAGGTGCGACGCGCATCGGCGAGCACACCGAACGACGAACGCAGAAAGAGCGCGGCGATTGCCACGCCCACGAGGATATCCGGCCAGGCGCGGCCCGTCAGGGCGACGGCGGCGGCCGCCATGAGCACGCCCGCGTTGGCGATGAGATCGTTGCGCGAGCAGACCCAAGCCGAGCGCATGTTAACGTCGTCTCTGCGGTGCCGTGTCAGCAGCATCAGGCACACCGAATTTGCGATCAGCGCGGCGACCCCGAGCAAGGCCATAAGCATCACCTGCGGTTCACTGCCCCAGAGGAGCTTGCCAGTCGCCTCAAGCAGGACGATGACACCGAAGAAAGCCATGGCGCCGCCCTTGAAGCCCGCGGAGACCGCCTTCCAGCGTATGCTGCGAGCCACCACGAGCAGGCTGAAGCCATAGACCAGTGCGTCGCCGAGCATATCCAGAGAGTCGCCCAACAGCGCCGTTGACGAGGCGAGCCAGCCGGCGCTGAACTCCACCACGAACATCACGGCGTTGATCGCGAGCACGCCCCACAGCATGCGTGCCTGTCGCTCACGCAGTTCGATGATGCGGTGATCATTTTCGTGACAGCAGCCCGTCATGTAATCTCCCAAAATGCCGACTCTACCGGCGAGAATAAACGTTAAGTTGTTATAAGTAGCAAGCTCTGCGTCATGTGATGTTCTCCTTATGCGAAGCCGGCTGCGTGTCCACTCGTCGCAGATTGAACAACGGCGCAAGCATCAGTAGCAGCACTGCTGCCGGGATGAGCGACCCGAACAATTTGATCAATACTGCGCTGATCAGCCCCAAGGTGATCAACAAAGAGAAGGGGGGGGTACGGCAAGCGGCGCTTTTGTATCAATCACGACGGGCACCGGTAGTATGAGGGAATATCCCTAGGCCTGTCGCTCAGGACGTTTGGCCAGTCTCGGTGGCCTGGGGCTTGTCTACGCAGTCGCTTGTGATATTTGCCGGCTTTGAACCGAGCGTAAAACCAACAACGAGGGCCAAGAGCCGCCCCCACCGGTCGCATGAGGTCAATCATGAAGAAAAAAACGGCATTCGCCTTGTGTGCGGGCCTACTGCTAGCCCGGTCGGCGTTGGCCGTCACTTACGAAGACGTAGTCGTGCCGGACAGCGTGGTGCTGGCGGGCCAGGAAGTCCCCCTCAATGGGGTAGGCTTGCGCGAAGTGATTTGGGTGAATGTTTATGTCGGCGCGCTCTATCTGCCGAAAAAAACCGTTACGCTCGAGCAGGCGCTAGCGCAGGATGGCCCGCGGCGGATCGCCCTGTATTTTGTGCACGATGTCGATGCCGAGGATGTTGCCGAAGCCTGGACCGAAGGTTTTAAGAACAACAACGCCGAGCTGACGCAGATCATCGGCCAGCGCATGGCCAAGTTCAACAGTTTCTTCGGCGACCTCGCCGAAGGCGATACGGTATTTATGGATTATCTACCGCACCGGGGCACTCAGGTAACGATCAATAATGCGGTTAAGGGTCTGATTCGCGGACAGGATTTCAGCGACGCCCTATTGCGCATCTGGCTTGGCCGCAAACCACCGAGCGGCAATCTCAAGGAAGGAATGTTGGGAGATTATTGACAGTAAAAAACTCGGCATCCAACCGGCGCTTTTTATAAAGAAAAGCAAGAGATTTTGACAGGAGGATAAAGTCGGCGCATTGGGGCAGTTGATCTTCTCAATGCCAACGGTTGAAATAGTAGACGCACGCATTGATGCATGCCCCCGCTATCGCCGGCCGGTCGTTGATGAACATCCCGCTCGGTTCAGCACCAATCAATCAGGGCAGTGTCAGCAGCACCCCGCGGTTTGTTGAGCGCAGCCCGTGCCTGCTGGCGGGTCAAACGGAATCCCGATGCCGCAGCCTTTGAAGATGCCGTAGTGAGTCTGCCCCTCACCGATGAACTCGAAATGGGGTGCAAGACGGCTCTCGCGCAGCATTCGGTAAGTGTTGCCGCAGACCGGGAACGCCCGCCCGGCCTCCATAATATGATGTTTATCCAGCCTGAAGCGCCGCGGCTGCTCGGCTAGCGTGCCTTTATAGATCACCGCTTGGCCGTAGTCTTCGCAGGCCGGTTCCAGGGCGTCGATGCGAAAGAGCCGGTAGGTAGCTGCATAGAATGCGATATGGCCAATCTTCGCCTGGATGTCCGGATTGTTCAGTCGCAGCGGTCGATCTTCCACCAACCGCGGGTCGGAGAAACCGGCTGTTCGGGCCAGATAAAGAAAATCGTTCCAATACAGGGCGCCACTCAGGCATTCCCCGTAGAGTACCGGATCGTAGCTGAGCGCTTGCGGTATGCGACGGTCCGCGTAGACATCCGAGAAATACATCTCGCCGCCCGGCTTGAGCAACCGATAGGCCCCCTTCAGAACCGCGCCCTTATCGGGCGATAGATTCAAAACGCAGTTGGAAACGATCAGGTCGAAGCGACCGCCGGCGAGTTCGAGCTCATCCAACCGTTCGATATACCCATGCAGGAATTCCACGTTTGGCTTGGCATAGCCGTAGCGTTGCGTGTGGAAGTCCAGATGCCGACGGGCGACGGCGAGTTGCTCCTCGGTCATATCCACGCCCACCACCCGGCCGTGTTCACCCACCAGTCGGGAGAGAGCGTAACAGTCACGCCCTGAGCCGCAACCCAAATCCAGGATGCTGGCCCCCTCCAATGCTTCGGGGGCCACCAGGCCACAGCCGTAATAGCGGTTGCGGACTTCCGGATGAATATCGGACAGCACGCCTTTCAAAAAGGCAGGCAAAGCGTCGGGCGTACAACACGCATCGGTCTGCAAATCCGCCGATCCGGTCAGCACTTGGCCGTAATAGTGCTTGATGTCTTCCTGGCTCATCCCATCCTCCAATGCTCGCGAATTACTCGTAGCTTGATATGAAACGAAGCCGCTTCGCATCCGTAATGCTACGTATTGGCCCTGTTGTACCCCAGCTCGCGCCTATGGTTCAGCTGCGAAAAAATCGCCTTTGACCTCTCAGCCGGCGGTGAATCGCCCGCGGTAACGCTCGCTGGAGAGCACCAGCCGCACGAGCTGGGATACGTTGCTCACCCGCATTTTGTGCAGGACGCGCGCGCGATGGATTTCCACCGTGCGTGTGCTCACATCCAGCTCCTGGGCAATGATTTTGTTTACCTTACCCTCGATTAGCTGTTCCATCACTTCGCACTCCCGCGGAGTCAGCGTTTGCAGGCGGCGTCTTATTTCCGCCTCAGCCGCAGCGTGCGCCCGGTTCTCCGCATCGATCACAAGGGCTTTATGTACACGATCGAGTAGCACCTGATCATCGAATGGCTTCTCGAGGAAATCCAGCGCTCCGGCCTGCACGGCCATGGCGATATCCCCGTGCCCGGATATAAAGATGATCGGTAACGTAATGCCTCGTTTGAGGAGCTGCTGCTGAGCAGCCAACCCGCTTAGGCCGGGCATTCGCACATCCAGCACCACACAGCCGGGGCGTTCCCGGTCGCAGGCCTGTAGAAATTCACCGGCACTGGCGAAAGTCTCCACAGCGAGCTCGGCGGAACGGACCAGCAGGCCGACGGAATCCCGCACATCGGCCTCGTCGTCCACGATGAAGACCGTGGGCGAATCCGCGGCTGAATCCTTTGCACAGTTCATATTGCGACCCTACCTTAGCTTGATCCCGTAAAAAGGCGGGGAGGGAGAAGTGAAACTGCGCTCCGCCTCCCGAGCGATGCTCTGCATGCAAGCACCCGCCGTGATTTTCGACAATCGAGCGGCTGGTCGACAACCCGAGCCCCACACCTTCGGTCTTGCCGGTCACGAACGGCTCAAAGATATTATCCAGCAAATCCGCCGGCAAACCGGGGCTCGTGTCTGCAACGCCCACCGCCACGTGGTCGTTCCCCTCGGCGGTCGTTCTAATGAGCGGGCGGGGGGCGCCCTCGACGCTGGTGTCCATCGCCTCGACGGCGTTGCGGATAAGCTTGACAAGCACCTGCTGAATATGGATCCACGCTGCCGCCACCGCTGGGAGATCCCGACCAGGCCTCATCTCGGTTTTGATTCGGCGACGGCGGAGTTCGGCGGAGGTCAGCTCCAAAACGTCTTTTAGCATTGCATTTACGTCGGCTGGACCAACCTCCGGATCGTTCTTGCGCACGAAGCTGCGCATATGGCGAATGATCTCGCCGGCCCGCCGGGCATTGGCTGCAACCCGTTCCATGGCACCCGCGAGCTCCGGCGCGGCATTGGCGCCTAGCAGCCGGCGGGGCAGGTTTGGGAGTAAGCCGTGATGGCGCATAGGGGCTGGTTCAGCTCATGGGCCAGCCCGGCCGCCCTTTCTCCCATGGCACTGATCCGCCCGACATGCGCTAGCGCCTCCAAGTGCTGCCAGGTTTCGTCCTCGGCGCGGCGCCGCTCCGTAACATCACGCCCCAGGGCAACCACGGCGCCGGGTTCCCCATTCTCATCCAAAATTGTCTTGGCCGCCCAGGCGAGCCACCGCTGGCCGTTGAGCGTCTGAACGGGTTGCTCCAAATAGCAGCACCACGGCATTGCAAGCAGTCGGCCCCAGGGACTGTCAGGATGGCCTTTATCCGCCGCGCGGATCAGCAGACGAAACGGTTTTCCGAGCAAACGCTCCGGCGTTTCTCCGAAGGTCTCGCCCACGGTCGGACTGGCGAAGAGCACGTGGCCGTCTCGATCCGTTTTCACCACCAGATCGGTCTGATTCTCCACTATCAATCGGTACTTGGCTTCGCTTTCCCGCACCGCTTGCTCTGCCGCTCGGCGCTCCGCCAGCGCGCGCGAGCAAGAGCGAGGTGATGTCCAGCATACCGAGATGGGCATGCAGCGGCAGAAAGTCTTCCTGTGGCGCGACTCCGGCAAATGGGCTATGTCCAGTATGTGTAGGCGACGGCAATCGCCGCGTAGATAAGGATCAATAGCGCCGTCTCCTTCGGCCGACAGCGCACGGCTGCCCAGATCATCAACGGAAAGATACAGTAGAAAAGGGGTTTGGACATGGCCAAATTCGGAGGCAGAACATCACTGTAGACGACCCAGCCGGTCAGGAGGACGCTGCCGAACAATGCTCCCTGCTCAAGGCGCCGTGGGCCGTTAGCCCCGATGCCGGGATTCACCGCCCAGACCATCAGAACGGGTCCTACCAGGAGGATTCCCATCATGTCGGCTAATCCAGCACATCCACCACAGGGCTGTAAAACCCTGCCACGGCGCTATGCCTGCGGAATACATCACTGCGGAGCCGATCAGCGGGCTCACCGCGATGCTTGCCAGAGCACCGAAGAACACGAAGCGCAGTACATCGCCGACTTGCTCAAAGCGTGGTTGAAACCGGCCGCGGCGTAATAGCCAGGCCCCGAGGGCCGCAGCCACCCCGACCCCCAAGGCAACAGCTACGGCCACCGACACGGCATGCTCCAGCACAACGTGAGCGGTGGCGGCCGCCAAGCCAACGCCACCGTCACCACGAAGCGCCTGCCCAGCAGCTAAACGACGGCCAACGCGAGGCCGGTTACCGGCCACACCAAGCTGAAATCGGCCTACGGCAGGGCGAAATACCGGCCGATTTGCACGGCCAGAAAATACGCGCCGAATACCCCAAGATGAGCGCTGAGTTCGGCAGCGTTGGTACGCAATATCAATGTAGGTGCAGCTACTCGCATTTCCCCTCTGAAATGCGAGTCTCCTCATAAATAATATAGAAATTTTAGCGCTCGATCCGCATTCGGCGGGCGCTGGGCGGATGTGTTTATTCGTAATCGTGGGCAATGAGTGGCTTGGTCGGTATGATGCAAGGCTGTCGGCTCGGTTAAGGCCGGGATGGGATTGTGTCGAAGTGGCGGAGGTGAGCGGATGCCATGGCGTCCACTCGATAATGGTTAGATGGATTCCAGACGAATGCCATGAGCGGGAGATTCATCCGCCACATCCAATCGGGGCTGATGCTTCCGACAAAACTGTGCGCCACGTTCGCCTCGCGAAAGCATGCCGTGGGCAACGTTTGGGGTATTCGACGCGTTCTCAATACGGCAAGACCGGAACTTTGCGCCGCAATGCTGGCGGTTACGTCGGTCGGTTGCGGGAATTCCACACCTTGGAACGACCCCTATCCGGCAAGCCAAACAGGCGCGAACATTCTCTATTCGGCCTTCCAGGAACAGCCTAAGCATCTGGACCCAGCTCGCTCGTACAACGTCAACGAAGCGCTATTCATCGCTCAGGTTTACGAGCCGCCCTTGCAGTATCATTATCTCAAGCGGCCCTATCGGCTCGTTCCGCTTACCGCCACGAAAGTCCCAGAGCCGCGTTACCTGGATGCCGAGTTCCGGGAGTTGCCCGCGGGCGCCCCGACTGGGGATATCGCTTACAGCGTCTATGATATTCATATTCGGCCAGGTATCCGCTATCAGCCGCATCCGGCTTTTGCGCGCGATGCTGAAGGCAACTATCGCTATCATGTGTTGAGCCGTGCGGACCTCGAAGACGTCCATGAGCTGGGCGATTTCCGCCATACCGGGGCCCGGTTGCTTACGGCCGCCGATTTTGTCTACCAAATCAAGCGACTCGCCCATCCGGATCTGAACTCACCCATTGTCGGGCTCATGAGTGAGTATATCCTCGGCCTCGACGAGTACGCGCAGCAGTTGCGCTCGATATCCGACGAGCTCAAACGCAAACAGGGCGCGAGCGCTTTTCTCGACCTCCGCCACTACCCACTCGAGGGGGCCCAGGTGGTGAATCGCACCACTTACCGGATTACGATCAAAGGCAAATATCCGCAGTTTCGTTATTGGCTGGCGATGCCGTTCTTCGCTCCGGTGCCGTGGGAGGCCGACCGATTCTATTCGCAGCGCGGGATGGCGGAGCGCAATCTCACACTGGATTGGTATCCTGTGGGGACAGGCCCTTTCATGTTAACGCAGAACAATCCCAATCTGCGGATGGTGCTGACGCGCAACCCTAACTTCCATGGCGAGCGCTATCCAGACGCGGGAACCCCGGCTGATGGGCGTGCGGGGCTGCTGGCGGATGCCGGCCGGCCGCTGCCGTTCGTCGACAAAGTGATCTTCAGTCTCGAGAAAGAATCCATCCCTTATTGGAGCAAATTTCTCCAAGGTTATTACGACGCCTCAGGGGTGAGCTCGGATAGCTTCGATCAAGCCATCCAGTTTTCTGGGCAGGGCAGTCCGGAAGTGACCCCGACTATGCGCCGTAAGGGCCTTGAGCTCGAGACCGCTGTCACGACATCGATCTATTACATGGGCTTCAATATGCTCGACGAGGTGGTGGGAGGCCAAAACGAGCGAGCGCGCAAGCTGCGCCGCGCGATCTCCATCGCCCTCGATTATGAAGAGTACATTTCCATATTCGCCAACGGCCGCGGTCTACCAGCTCAGGGGCCGATTCCGCCTGGGATCTTCGGACATCGCGGGGGGCGGGCGGGCATCAATCGCTACGTCTATGACTGGGTGGACGGGCAACCGCGGCGCAAACCCATCACAGAGGCGCGCCGGCTGATGGCGCAGGCAGGCTACCCGAACGGTCGTGACGTGGACACGGGAGAACCGCTGGTGCTGTATTTCGACACCGCCGCCGCCGGTCCCGACAGCAAGTCCCGACTGGATTGGTTTCGCAAGCAATTCGCGAAGCTTGGTATTCAGCTTGTGGTGCGGGCGACGGACTATAACCGCTTCCAAGACAAAATGCTCAAGGGAACGGAACAGCTCTTCGAATGGGGGTGGGTCGCTGATTACCCAGATCCGGAGAATTTCCTGTTCCTGCTCTATGGGCCCAATGCGAAGGTAAGCGAAAACGGTGAGAACGCCGCGAATTACGCCAATCCGGAGTTCGATCGGCTGTTCCGGCGCATGAAGAACATGGACAACAATGCTGAGCGCCGGCGACTCACCGCCCGCATGGTGGACATCGCCCAGCGGGACGCACCTTGGATCTGGGGATTTCACCCCGAGTTGTTCGTGCTTCACCATGCCTGGTACCACAACCTGAAGCCGAACACCATGGCGAATAATACCGTCAAGTACATTCGCATCGACCCGAAACTGCGGGCCGAACGACGCCGCACGTGGAACCAGCCGGTCATATGGCCCCTAGTCGTCGTGGCTGTGCTTGTGCTGGTGAGCTTGGTACCGGCGATCGTGGTTTATCGGCGCCGAGAGCGTGCGGCGGCCTTATGATTGCCTACATTATCCGCCGGACGCTCTATGCTGTGCCAATCCTCATTGGAGTGAATTTGATCACGTTTTTTTTGTTCTTCGTCGTTAACAGTCCGGATGATATGGCACGCATGCACCTTGGCATCAAACGCGTCACGCCGGCGGCAGTGGAGCAATGGAAGCATGCGCACGGCTACGATCAGCCTTTGCTCTGGAACGAAGCGGCGGGCGGGACCGCAAAACTAACTGAGACCATCTTCTATGCCAAGTCCGTACGGCTGTTCATGTTCGATTTCGGCCGCTCCGATGAGGGCCGGGATATCGGTCACGACATTCGCCAGCGTATGTGGCCGAGCTTGGCGATTGCCATTCCGACATTGCTCATCGGCTTGCTGATGAACATCACCTTCGCGATGCTGATTGCCTTTTTTCGGGGGACAGCCTTCGACCTTGCGGCGGTGGTGCTGTGCGTAATGATGATGTCGGTCTCCACACTTTTCTACATCATCGGCGGCCAGTTCCTGGTCGGGAAAATACTCGATTTGGTACCGATTTCGGGCTATCTGTCAGGAATCGAAGCGTGGAAGTTCCTGATTCTTCCCGTAACGGTGGGTATAGTAAGCGGCATCGGCATGGGCACGCGCTGGTACCGTACTATCTTCCTCGAAGAACTCGGCAAGGACTATATTCGCACGGCCCGGGCGAAGGGCCTCTCGGAGCGCTTGGTGCTTTTTCGTCATGCTTTGCGCAATGCGCTGATACCCATTCTCACCGGCATCGTTGCCGTGTTGCCATTGCTGTTCATGGGGAGCCTGCTGCTCGAATCGTTTTTCGGTATCCCCGGACTCGGCAGCTATACCATCGACGCCATCAACAGCCAAGATTTCGCCATCGTGCGCGCCATGGTGTTCCTCGGTTCAGCCCTCTACATCATCGGCTTGCTGCTGACCGATATCTCTTACACCCTGGTCGACCCCCGAGTACGGCTACAGTGATGAACACTTCTGCATTCCAGCGCCTGGCTGGTTGCCCAAGTCGGTCGATCAGCAGGGCCCAGGATGAGCAATCCACGAATGGGGTGGTACGCAAGGTGAGGAACTGAATAATGCCGGTGGTGTTGTGGACCGATGCCTTGCTTTATCTGCTCGTGCTGATGGTTCTAGCCTATGCGCTGCGCGTGCGTCGACGTGAGCACCTGCGCGCCCCATGGCGGAGAGTCATGCAAAGCCCGCTCGCGATGGGTGCGGCGGTATTACTGGGAGTATATGTCCTAGTCGCGCTCACCGACTCGCTGCACTTTCGCCCCGTGACAAAGGGAGGAGGGCACGGCGAGGTGATCAGTATGTTCGACTATCTGGTCACGCCGTTGCGCACCCATACGGAGAAAACCTATTCCGCACCGTTCGCCACACACCTGTATGCCAAAGAGACAATCGAACTCGACGACGGCCGAGAGGTCCGTGACTATCCACGCCTGCTATACGGTGGTGCCCATTTGGCTGATCCACGGGCGCAGCGCACCGGGGATATCCTGCACACTTCGATTCTGGCACTAACCAAGGCGGCTCTGGTAAGTCTTATGTTGAGCGTTGTCGTACTCACCTTACTCGCTCGCCACTCTGAAACAACCTTGCGGGAGTGCCTGCGACGCGTGCTGCACGGACGCACCCAAGTGCCCTGGCGAACCCTCTTGGGGACCACGGCCCTGCTCATCGCACTGCTGTTTCTATTGATGGAGCTCAGTGCCGACTACCATGTGCTCGGCACCGACAAGATCGGCCAGGATGTGCTTTACGAAGCGATCAAGAGCATTCGCACGGGTTTAGTCATCGGCACGCTCTCCACGCTGGTCATGCTGCCGTTCGCGGTCATGCTGGGGGTGGCGGCCGGCTATTTCCGAGGCTGGGTGGACGATGTCGTCCAGTATCTTTACACGACCCTCAATTCGATTCCGAGCGTGCTGCTCATTGCGGCGGTGATCCTGATGATCCAGGTGTACATGGCCAATTACCCCGAGAGTTTCAGCAGCGTCACGCAGCGCGCGGATTTACGCCTGCTCTTTCTCTGCATCGTCCTTGGCATCACCAGTTGGACCAACCTCTGCCGTCTACTGCGCGGCGAGGTGCTCAAGCTGCGCGAGGTCGATTATGTGCAGGCCGCGGCGGCCTTCGGTGTGCGACACGGCAATATCATGCTGCGCCACTTAGTACCTAATGTGATGCACATCGTGTTGATTATGGTGGTTCTCGATTTCAGCGGCTTAGTTTTGGCCGAGGCAGTACTTTCCTATATCAATATCGGCGTGGACCCCTCCACCAACAGCTGGGGCAATATGATCAATAGCGCGAGGCTGGAACTGGCCCGCGAACCGGTGGTGTGGTGGTCGCTGACGGCGGCGTTTGTTTTCAT
Source organism: Gammaproteobacteria bacterium (assembly GCA_030433275.1). Taxonomy (GTDB): domain Bacteria; phylum Pseudomonadota; class Gammaproteobacteria; order Nitrococcales; family Nitrococcaceae; genus Nitrococcus. The sequence continues at coordinate 2,398 of JAUILK010000049.1, read as the reverse complement.
GTTCGCGCTCGTGCTTGCGGCCAATCTTTTTGCCGATGCCGTGCGCGATGCCTTTGATCCGCGACTGCGAAGAGAGACGGCATGAGCGAGCCCGTATTGGAGGTAAGCGGCCTCAAGGCCTGGTTCGGTACGGCCGGAGGGCCGGTCCACGCGGTGGACGGGGTCGATTTTAGCATTGCGCGCGGCGAAACCTTCGCGTTACTCGGGGAATCCGGCTGCGGAAAATCCATGACTGCATTGTCCATTATGCGGTTGCTGCCGGCCGCTGGACGCATCGTGGCCGGCGAGGTGCGCCTCGGCGCACGCAATTTATTGGCACTGCCGGAGATGACGATGCGTGGGGTCCGCGGCCGGCACCTAGCGATGATTTTCCAGGAACCCCAAAGCTCGCTCAATCCGGTGCTGAGCGTGGGTGCGCAAATTGCCGAAACACTGCGCCGGCGCGGTCAAGGGGCACATAAGCGCCGCGTGTTGGAGCTGCTCGATGCGGTCGGGATTCCGGACCCGCCGCGCCGGGCGCGGGAATACCCGCATCAACTCTCCGGGGGTATGAAACAGCGGGTCATGATCGCCATCGCTTTGGCCGGCGAGCCGGAGCTGCTGATCGCCGACGAGCCGACTACGGCGCTCGATGTGACCATACAGGCACAAGTCCTTGCATTGTTGCGTAAATTGCAGCAGCGCACCGGCATGGCGCTGCTGCTCATTACCCACGATCTAGGCGTGGTCGCCGAGATGGCAGATCGGGTGGCGGTGATGTACGCTGGACATGTTGTGGAACAGGCTCCAGCCACCGCGTTTTTTGCCCAACCGGCGCACCCTTACTCACGGAAACTTTTCGCCTCGTTACCCAACCTTGGCAAGCGCGCCACACGCCTTGCAGTAATTCGCGGTTCGGTACCCTCGCTGGCCCTTGAGTTCAAGGCCTGCCGGTTTGAAGCTCGCTGCGATTACGCTTGGTCCGCTTGCCGGGAGACGCCGCCGCGCTGGCTAGAGCACGAGCCGGGGCGCCACGTCCGCTGTCACCTTTACGATCCGGCTCAGGCCGGCGAGCCGCTCACCGGCCGTGACATGGCCGATGACGCGGCTAAATCGGTAGCTGATGCTGAGCCTATACCAACGCGGCAAGTACTGCTGCAAGTCGATAACCTCAAAGTTCACTTTCCGATCCACGCCGGAGTGTTCAAGCGCGTAGTGGGCCACGTGCGCGCGGTCGATGGGGTCTCGCTCGCGATTCCACCCAGCCGGACTCTGGCTTTGGTTGGTGAATCCGGCTGCGGCAAGACGACAGTCGGCAAGGGCATTCTTCAGCTGCTGCCTCCCAGCGCCGGATCCGTGCAATACGCCGGGGATGAACTGACGAGGCTCGGCGGCCGAGCGCTACGTCGGCGCCGCAAGGAGCTGCAGATCATCTTTCAAGATCCCTACTCATCGATGAATCCCCGCATGATGATTGGGGATATCCTTGAAGAGGGGATGCTCGCGCAGCACATCGGACGAACGCAGGCGAAGCGTTTGGAGCGCGTGGCTACGCTGCTTGCTCAGGTAGGATTGGATGCAGGCGTGGTGCGGCGTTATCCTCATGAATTTTCCGGAGGGCAACGGCAGCGGATCTGTATCGCCCGGGCGCTTGCGGTTGACCCTAAGCTTATTATCTGCGATGAGCCGACGAGCGCATTGGACGTTTCGGTTCAAGCACAAATCCTGAACTTACTCCAAGAGCTGCAACAACGCTTAGGGTTGTCCTATCTTTTCATTACCCACAACCTCGCGGTGGTCGAATACCTCGCCCACGAAGTGGCCGTAATGTACCTCGGGCGTATCGTCGAGCAAGGGACGGTGGAGGAGGTTTTGAATGATCCGCGGCATCCGTATACGCGCGCACTGCTTTCCGCCGTACCGACGGTGGACCCAAAATCGAGGCGTGAGATCATTCGACTCGCCGGCGATCTACCTTCCCCGGCGAATCCGCCGCCTGGCTGCCATTTCCATCCCCGTTGTCCGCAAGTCATGCCCCAATGTCGAGAGAATTATCCCAACGCCACCCACTTCAGCACGACCCATAGAGCCCACTGCTATCTCTATGGCGATGGGGCGCATGCCGAGAACGATGCCTATACCACTACAGAGAGAACCGAGCGTCATGTCATCCGGTCTCACTAAGGTTACTCCTTGCCCGTAGACCTCCCTCCATAATAGATTTAATTTATGCTGAAGCGCCTGCCAAAGGGTCGCTTTACTCAATGTATTATCCTAAAAGTAAATAAAGATCCTCTATCAACCGAGTTATTGTCAATTCTCGTGTATGGCCGTCAGGCGGCATTCCTGTCTGACTGCTCCGTGAGTTGCTCGCCGTTATGGAACTCGACGTTGTTGATGACGAGTTCGAGTTTGCGAA
>JAUILK010000048.1 GCA_030433275.1 Gammaproteobacteria bacterium | reverse complement strand
GCACTCAATATCGCCTCGCCCCGTGTTGTGCTGCTCAACGGCCATATTGGCACAGCCGCCGCCGGTCACGTCATTGAGTCTTTCGGCGAATTTGTCATCGGTGGCGATTACGCGGTGGGTTTGGTGGTTTTTTCGATTTTGGTCATCATCAACTTCGTGGTGGTCACCAAAGGCGCCGGCCGGGTCTCCGAGGTGAGCGCACGCTTTACCCTAGATGCTTTGCCGGGCAAACAGATGGCCATCGACGCCGACCTCAATGCCGGTTTGATCGATCAGGATCAGGCTCGCAGCCGACGCCAGGAGGTCGTCCAAGAAGCGGATTTCTATGGCTCGATGGACGGTGCCAGCAAGTTCGTCCGCGGCGATGCGATCGCCGGCATCTTGATTTTGTTCATCAATATCATCGGCGGGCTCATCGTGGGTGTGGCTCAGCATGATATGAGTCTGGCGAGCGCTGTGCACAACTATACTTTGCTTGCCATCGGCGACGGTCTGGTCGCGCAGATCCCATCGTTGGTGCTCTCCACCGCCACCGCCATTTTGGTCACCCGCATGTCCTCCGCTCAGGACATGGGCAATGCGGTGATGGCGCAGCTGTTCGACAACCCCCGGGCATTGCTGGTCAGTGCGACCATAATTGGCCTACTTGGTCTGGTGCCGGGTATGCCTAATTTGACCTTTCTGTTGCTCGCGGCATTGTGTTTCGCGGCGGCCTGGTGGCGGCACCGCCGCTGCGAGCGTGAACAGCAGCGCGCGAGTGTACACCGGGAGCCACCTTCGGAGGCGGTTGCGCCGGAGCACAAGGAGCTTACTTGGGAAGATGTGCCGCCGGTCGACGTCATCGGTCTGGAAGTCGGCTATGGACTGATCCCTTTGGTGGATCGTAATCAAGGTGGGCAATTGCTTACCCGTATCAAAGGGGTGCGCAAGAAGCTCTCTCAGGATCTAGGATTTCTTATCCAGCCGGTGCATATCCGCGACAACCTGGATCTGGCGCCGAGCGCCTACCGTCTCAGCGTGTTAGGGGTGGCCGTGGGCGAAGCGGAGGTCCACTCGGGGCGCGAGTTGGCCATCAATCCCGGCACGGTGCAGGGCCGATTGCAGGGTATGGCCACTCGGGATCCGGCGTTCGGTCTGGAGGCGGTATGGATCGACCCTGGTCAGCGCGATCATGCGCAGACCCTAGGTTATACCGTGGTGGACGCGAGCACTGTGGTGGCCACTCATCTCAGCCAAATCGTGCAAAGCCATGCCCATCAGTTGCTCGGTCACGACGAGTGCCAGAAGCTTCTGGAGCGGCTGGGGCAAGCCCAGCCGAAGCTGGTGGAGGAGCTGATTCCCAACACGCTGTCGCTGTCGGTGGTGGTCAAAGTGTTGCAGAACCTGCTGGAAGAGCGCATCCCGATCCGCGATATGCGCTCCATCGTCGAGACTTTGGCGGAGCAGGGTGCACGCACGCAAGATCCGGCACAGCTCACCCAGGCGGTGCGGCAAGCCCTCGGGCGGATGATCGTCCAGAACATCACTGGCATGGCGGCGGAGTTGCCTGTGATTACGCTGGAGCCGAACCTGGAACAACTATTGCTAGACACAATTCAGGGAGCCGCCGATGGCGCGGCGGGTTTTGAGCCGGGGCTGGCAGAGCGATTGCAACGCTCCTTGATCGACAGCGTGCGTCGCCAAGAAATGGTCGGGCAGCCAGCGGTGCTGTTGACCTCGCCTCCGCTGCGCGGCTGGCTGTATCGGTTGAGCCGCCACAGTGTCGCGGGCTTGAATGTGCTCTCTTACAACGAGATACCCGATGACAAGCAGGTGCGGATCGTCAGCTCCATCGGCCAGCAGCAGGTGATCGCTCAGGCTGGCTGAAACGACCGGCTAACTTGTGATGCGTGGCTGAAGCACTGGGAGTGGGATGATGAAGATCAAACGTATATTCGCCGCTGACATGCGCCAAGCGATCCGTGAAGTGCGCGCAGCGCACGGCCCGGATGCGGTGATTCTGTCGAGCCGCAATGTGGATGGTGGGGTGGAGGTGATCTCGGCGGTCGACTACGACGAGCGTGCCGTGCGCGCGGCGCTCGAAGCTGAATCGACAGCGTCGTCCGAGCCGGATTTCCGGACGGTGTTGGACCGCACGATGCGTCAAAAAACGGACACCGAGGCGCCGATGCAGCGGTTAAACGTCACCGTAGGGGGGGCGGTCGACCTCGATTTCTCAGCCGCTGAATCGGCGATTGCCGAGCCGGTTGCAACATCCACCGGCGAGCCGACGCGCATCGAGTGGACGCAGGAGCCCGCCATGCGGGAGATGCGCGCGGAGCTGCGCACTCTGCGCAGCCTCTTTGAAAGCCAGTTGACGCTACAGGAGTGGCAGCGGCTCGGACAACGGCATCCGCTGCGGATCACCCTGCTGCAGCGCCTGACCGCGCTGGGCTTGGGCGTTGATGTGGCGCGCAAGCTCGCCGATCACGTACCCGAGAGCGAGGATCCGGAACAAGCCTGGTTACAGGCTTTGGATTTGCTGCGCCAGCATCTGCCGGTTGCCGACGACGATATCGTCGAGCGCGGTGGAGTGATTGCCATCGTTGGTCCCACGGGGGTGGGCAAGACCACGACTGTGGCTAAGCTGGCCGCGCGCTTCGCTCTGCGCCATGGTCGCCGGCACGTCGCCTTGGTGACCACGGATAATTTTCGGATCGGTGGCCAGGAGCAACTGCGTAGCTTCGCCCGGATACTCGGCATGCCAGTGCATGCCGCGCATGACCGCGAGGAGCTTGCGGCCGTGTTGGCGGACCTGGCTGATAAGCAGTTGGTGTTGATCGACACAGCTGGTATGAGTCATCGCGATATGCGTCTGAGTGAGCAATTACAGACGCTGGGCACGGCCGGCTCGCCGATTCGTGTCTATCTTGTCATCTCGGCCAATACGCAACTTCCGGCATTGTGCGAAATCGTGCGCGGGTTCCGGAAGATTAATCCGGCCGGTTGTATTCTCAGCAAGGTGGATGAGGCCACCAGCCTGGGCAGCGCTCTGACGGCGCTGCTGCGCTACCGGCTGCCTGTGGCCTATCTCGCTACCGGACAAAGGGTTCCGGAGGATTTGCAGCCGGCGCGCAGCGAGCCGCTGCTCGAGAGTGCGCTGACCCTGATGCGTCAGTATGCGGCTGAGGAAACCGACGATGAGGCGTTGGCATTGCGGTTCGCCCGGGCGGTAACCGCGCAGCAGTGAGTGGGTATGGACCAAGCGGCGGGGCTCAAAAGAATGAACGATCCCAAGCCCGTAAAGGTCATCGCCGTGACCAGCGGCAAAGGCGGGGTGGGTAAAACGCATGTTTCGGTGAACCTGGCGGCCGTGCTGGCGCAGACCGCTCGAGGCGTCATGTTGTTGGATGCCGATTTGGGGCTTGCCAACATCGACGTGCTGCTGGGGCTTACACCGCGGCTCAACCTTGCACACGTGATTGAAGGGCAGGCTACCCTGGAGGAGGTGTTGGTCGAGGGGCCCAACGGGATGCTCATTATTCCTGCCTCATCCGGCACGCAACGTATGGCCGAGCTCACCCCAGCTGAGCATGTCGGGCTCATCCACTGCTTCAGCGAGCTTAGTCACGAATTGGACTATTTGATCGTAGATACCGCGGCGGGTATTTCCGATTCCGTCATGAGCTTTGCCAGAGCGGCGCGGGAAGTCCTGGTGGTGGCCTGTGACGAGCCTTCCTCGATTACCGACGCCTATGCGCTGATCAAAGTCCTGAATCGCGACTACGGTGTGCAACGCTTTCATATGCTTGGCAATCGAGTCCGCAGCATTCGGGAAGGTCAGGAGCTGTTCAATAAACTCTCCAAGGTCACCACCCGGTTTTTGGATCTCACGCTCGATTACACCGGCGCCATCCCGGAAGATGATGCGTTGCGCAAAGCTGCGCAGCGCCAGCAGTTGGTGACGTGTGTTTACCCGAGCAGCCCATCGGGACTGGCCTTTCTGGATTTGGCTCGACGGGTGGCGAGATGGCCGGTGCCGAATACGGCGGAAGGCCGCCTGGAGTTTTTTGTGGAGCGGCTCGTCGCGTACGGAACGCATCGGCGAGGAGCGATCGGATGAAACATCTAGCCGCCTATGGGGATGTCCAACGAGCGCGAGCCGACGATGACCTCGTGGTGCGACACGCCCCTTTGGTCAAACGCATCGCCCATCACTTGGCGGGGCGATTGCCGGCGAGCGTGCTGCTCGACGATTTGATTCAGGCCGGTATGATCGGGTTGTTAGAGGCCACTCGGCAATACGATGCCACCCAAGGGGCAAGCTTCCAGACGTATGCCGCCATTCGTATCCGTGGGGCGATGCTCGATGAAGTTCGGCGTCTCGATTGGACACCGCGTTCGGTGCACCGCAAGGCTCGGGAGGTCGCGAGCGCCGTGGCTGCGATTGAGCATCGAACGGGGCGCGAAGCCAAGGATCGGGAGGTGGCGCAGCAACTCGGCCTCGATTTGAACGACTATCACCAAATTCTGCAGGATGCGGCTACCGCGCGGGTCTTTAGTATCGACGAGCAAGACCCCGAGTTCGGCGAATCGCATGAAGCCGTTGGCCGTGAGCCGGCCGCCATGGAGCTCCTCGAGCAAGAAGAATTCCAGGCCGCTTTAATCGCCGCCATCCGAGAATTGCCCAAGCGTGAGCAACTGATGATGCAGCTCTACTATGACGAGGAGCTCAATCTCAAGGAGATCGGGCAGGTGCTCGGTGTCAGCGAATCCCGGGTGAGTCAGATCCATGGTCGAATTGCGCTCAAGCTCCGCGCCCTCTTGGCCGATTGGATGTAAGAGTTTCGCTGGAACGGTGGGCTACAGGCCACGCAGTACAGGAGGCAAGTGTGGCGTTGGACAAGCATATGAAGATCCTGGTCGTGGACGATTTCTCGACTATGCGCCGCATCATCCGCAACCTGCTTCGGGAACTCGGCTTTGAGAACATCTCCGAGGCTGACGATGGCAATACGGCGTTGCCGGCGCTGCGCCGTGGCGGGTTTGACTTGCTCATTACGGATTGGAACATGCCCGGCATGACGGGGCTGGAGCTGCTTGAAGGGGTGCGCTCGGATCCGGAACTCGCCATGCTGCCGGTGTTGATGGTCACGGCCGAGGCAAAGCGTGAACAGATCATCGCCGCGGCACAAGCGGGCGTCAACGGCTACATCGTCAAGCCGTTTACGGCCAGTACACTTAAGGAAAAGCTTCAGAAAATATTCGAGCGGATCAGCGCAGGGAGCGGGTCGCCCTCATGAAAAACGCTGACCCGCAGGGGAGAGAACCCCTGGCGTTGGCGCGCCGGCTCGTCGAGCAGCTGGAAGCGGGGGATGGTGAGGCCGCGCAGCAGACCATCGATGTCTTGGCCCGAATCCGGGAGACCGAACTGTTTCGCGAACTCGGTGTGTTGACTCGGGAGTTGCACAAGGCTCTCAAATCTCTCCAGGTTGATTCGCGTCTGTGCGAGATCGCCGATGACATCCCCGACGCGAGAGCACGTCTGAGTCATGTCATCGAGCTGACCGAGCGGGCGGCTCATCGGACATTGACGGCTATCGAATCCGGGTTGCCGTTGGCGGACGATCTCAGTCATCGTGCCCGGGTATTGGCCGAACGCTGGCAAAAGTTTCTGCGCCGGGAACTTTGCGTAGAAGAATTCCGCAACCTCAGCCGGGAGGTGGATGAGTTTTTTGCCAGTGCGCAGCGCCACGGTTCGCAGCTACAGGCCTGCTTGGCCGATGCGCTTATGGCGCAGGATTACCAGGACCGCACGGGTCAGATCATTCGCCGCGTCATCGCCTTGGTACAGGACGTCGAGGACGGGCTCGTCAAATTGGTGCGGATCTCAGGTCAGCACGCAACCCGGCAAACCGAACGGACAACTGAACGCGATATGGAGCGTGATCGGCGTGGGCATGGCCCGCCTATTCCCGGGCAGGGCGATGATGTCGTGCATGGCCAGGACGAGGTCGATGACCTGCTGTCCAGTCTCGGGTTCTGATGAGGGCACTGCTGGTATGGCCATCGATCCACAAGATGACATCATGCGGGATTTTCTTATCGAATCGCGGGAGATTCTGGATGGGCTGAGTGAACAGTTGGTGGAGTTGGAGCGGCATCCGCAAGATCGGGATTTGCTCAACGCGGTGTTTCGCGGCTTCCACACCATCAAGGGTGGGGCGGGTTTCCTTAGCTTGGAGGCGTTGGTTGAAATTTGTCATCAGACCGAGGATATCTTCAATCTTCTGCGACAAGGTGACAAGGTCGTAACGCCGGAGCTCATGGATACGGTGCTCCAAGCGCTGGACCGGGTCAACGCGATGTTCGTTCGACTCGACTCGGGCGAAGAGCTCGAGGTGGCGCCGACCCTGCTCATGGAGCAATTGCGCCGGCTCAATGTTCCCGATGGGCCCGGAGTGCATGTGAGCGGCGAGACGGGTGTGAGCTCTGCCGACGGGGATGTCACCGATCAGGAGTTTGAACGGCTGCTCGATGAGCTTGCCGTCGCGGCAAAACCGCCCGAGCCGTTGCCGCCAGAACCATCCGGTGTGGGCTCTGCTCCAGGGATATCGGTGGAGATTACCGAGGCGGAGTTCGAAGATCTACTCGATCAGTTGCATGGTGAAGGCGGCCACCCCGGTAAGTCGGTTCCCGCCGCCGCTTCGAGCGAAGAAGGCGACTCCATTAGCGAGACGGAGTTCGAAGGTCTGCTCGATCAGCTTTACGGTGTGGGCAACGGGCCAGATGCTGTGGTTGCAGTGAATGCCCGTGCCGGTGTGCCAAGCCGGTCGGAATCGGTGCCGAGCCTTGCATCGGCCGCGGCGCCATCTGTCGTAAAGGTCGATACCGGGGAGCAACGCAGTGGCCAGCGCGGCGAGGCAACGGTGAGGGTGGATACCGCTAAGCTCGATGACATCATGAATTTGGTCGGCGAACTGGTGCTGGTGCGTAACCGGCTCAGTACGCTGCGCGGGCAGCTCAACGATGCGCGCGTCAGCCAGGCCGTGGGTAATCTGGAGCAGGTGAGCTGCGATCTGCAAAATGCCGTAATGAAGACTCGCATGCAGCCCATCAAGAAGGTATTCAGCCGGTTTCCGCGGGTCGTCAGGGATTTGGCCAGGACTCTACACAAGGAGATCCAGCTCACGATCCGGGGCGAAGATACCGATTTGGACAAAAATCTGGTGGAAGCGCTTGCCGATCCATTGGTGCATCTGGTGCGCAATGCGATCGACCATGGCTTGGAAGAGCCTGAGGAACGGGTGCGCCTGGGCAAGCCGCGTATCGGTAGCCTCGTTTTGTCGGCGGCGCAGGAAGGTGATCACATTTTGTTGATCATTGCCGATGACGGCCGGGGGATGGACCCGGAGGCATTGCGTGTCAAGGCGATCGATAAGGGCTTGCTGGATCCCGATGCAGCAAGCCGCCTCGACGATGAGGACAGCCTCAATCTCATCTTCTTGCCGGGATTCTCCACCAAAGATCAGATCTCCGACGTTTCGGGCCGTGGGGTTGGCATGGACGTGGTCAAGGATCGTCTCGCTCGGCTCAACGGCACGGTCGAGATCGACTCCAAGCTCGGTGAAGGAACGACTTTACGCATCAAAGTGCCGCTGACGCTGGTGATATTGCCGACGTTGATGGTGCAGGTAGGCAATTGTAAGTGCGCATTGCCTATGCCCGTGGTCCAAGAGATTTTCGAGCTCAACTCCAGTCGCGCCCATATGGTTGACGGGCGGCTCACCGTCATGATCCGCCGCAAAGCGATGCCGCTGTTCTTCCTGGAACGTTGGCTCGCGCAGGCGGGCGAGTCCCTTCCCATGGGCGTCGACGAGGCTCGGGATAACGAGCGGCAGGTTGTCACCATCGTGTTAGGTCACCAAGTCATCGGGCTTGTGGTAGACGAGGTGGTCGGCCTGGAAGAGGTCGTGATCAAACCACTTGGCACTCTGCTGCAAGGCTTGCCCGGGCTGACCGGCTCCACCATCACCGGCGATGGTCGAATTGCTCTGATCGTCGATATCCCGGGGCTCATCAAACATTACGGACCAGCGCTCTAAGGGGCTGTGGGACTGGTTTGCGGCCGTCCGGTTGTGCGGATGATCGACCTGTGGATAAGGCGATGAAAGTCTGGACAGTTGCGAATCAGAAAGGTGGTGTTGGTAAAACGACGACTGTAGCGAGTCTGGCTGGATTGTGTGCGCTCAAGGGGGAGCGCACATTGATCGTCGATCTCGACCCTCATGGCTCGCTCACGGCTTATTTTCGGCTAGACCCGGAGCGCATAGAGCACAGCGCTTACGATCTTTTCACCGGCTCGGTGTCGGCGCAGTCCTTGCTTTGCGAAACTGGTGTGGAACGATTGATGCTTTTGCCCGCTGCCGTCGCCCTTGCTACCTTGGATCGCCAGATCGGCGCTCGTCCCGGCATGGGGTTGGTGTTGCGGCGCGCGTTGCAGGAGATCTCGGAGCAGTTCGATCGCGTGCTGCTCGACTGCCCACCCATGCTGGGCGTACTTATGATCAACGCATTGGCGGCCAGCCACCATGTGATCATTCCGGTGCAGACCGAGTTCCTGGCGCTCAAGGGGCTGCAGCGTATGGTGAACACGCTTGCGATGATGCAGCGCAATAGATCGTATACGCTACCCTACAGCGTGGTGCCAACCCAATATGACCGGCGCACGCGGGCTTCGATCGAGGCGCTCGAGGAGTTGCAGCGTTGCTATCGGCAACAATTATGGGATGGCGTGATTCCCGTAGATACCCAGTTTCGCGAGGCAAGCAAGCGAGGTTTGCCATTAACCGTGCTGCGCCCTTGGGCGCGGGGAAGCCGAGCCTATCGTCAGCTGTTTGGTGCCTTGGATGCGGCACCGTCAATACCTACGGTGCAGGCGGTAAATCATGGCTGATGAGCTACCGCCGGAGGAGTTGTTGGAACCGCGCAGGGCTTTGCAGGAGTATTTGACTGTCCTTTTGCGGGAAGAGCCTGTCGATAGCCCATCGGACGCGTCCGGTAACGAGCCTGATTCAAGCCGCCGCGTGGCCGCTTGGAGCCATCCGGAATTCGAAGTGCAGCTATTTAAAGTCGGTGGGCTGCAGCTTGCGGTACCGGTGGACAAACTGCACAACGTGTTGCCATGGGATACCGGAATCCAGTCGCAGCCGGAGCAGCCGGAGTGGTGTCACGGTCTGATGCGCTACCAAGGCCGGGCGGTTTGGGTGATCGATACGGCGGTGTTGGTTTTACCGCCTGAGCGGCTTGAGCTGATCCCCCACTGTCGGCCCGCGTACATTCTAATCGTCGGGGACGGCTGCTGGGGACTCGCTTGCCATGATGTGGAGGAGGTGGTGTCTTTGGCACAGGATGAGGTCAAGTGGCGTAGCGAGCGAGGCCGACGTCCCTGGTTGGCCGGTACCGCGCTAAGGCGAGGATGTGCGGTGCTGGATAGCGATGCCTTTGCAAAACTCATCGGGTAAAAAGCTCAGGTTATAGATCACGGGGCTCGGCAGGCACGAGGAGACGCCCTATGACAGAAGACCGGGTCGAGCGGATGGACGAGGCGATCGGGCAGTGGGTGACGTTTACCTTGGATGCCGAGAGCTATGGCATCGACGTGATGCGGGTTCAGGAGGTGCTTTCGGTGCCAGAGATCACCGCCGTCCCAGGGGCTCCGCCCTGGATCATAGGGGTCATCAATCTGCGCGGCAACGTGGTGCCAGTGATCGATACTCGGATGCGCCTTGGCATGAGTTCCAAACCACCGGGTGTGAGTGATCGGGTCATCGTGATCGAAGCGGATGAGCAGATTGTGGGGATTCTGGTGGACAGCGTGGCTGAGGTCGCCCATATTCGCGCGGGGCAGATCAATAGTACGCCGAACATCGGCCGGCGGGAGTGCGTACGCTATATTCATGGGGTCGTCAGCTGGAATGGAGCGCTGCTGATTCTGCTCGATAGCGTTCGGTTATTCGCACAGCAGAGATGTGATCATCTCGCCACGCTTTGAAGGCGGTGGAGGCTATGGCGGATCTGGAACCGATTAATCCCTTGCATCCGATCCAACCACCGGGTACGCAGCAACGTCCACCCGATTCCCGCCGGCACGACCACCCGTGCCGCCCCGATGTGCCTGCCGAGGGAGCCACGGATGACGCTGGCGAGCGGCACGATTCTGGTTCTCTAGTGGACGACTATGCCTGAGGCCGTTTCGTGGTACGCCTTGGCCATTGCACTCGTCACGATGGGCGTATTCATTGTCGCCCGCACACTGTCGAGGTTCTCTCGCATCGCAGCGCGCCTGCGTGATCTGGAGCAGGCGCAGGCGCAACTCACGGAGCATTTCCAAGGGCTGACGGCCGGTGCCATTGGCCAGGGCCGGCAACTTGCTCAGTTGGAGCAGCAGCTTGGTCGGCTGCGGGACCGCCTCGATCAGCTTGCCAGCAACGACAGTGGCGGTGCCGCCTTTAACACGGCGATTCGATTAGCTCGCAAGGGGGTCTCCGGGCGCGAGATTATGGAGACGTGCGGACTTAGCGAAATGGAGGCCGACTTGGTGATCCTCCTGCATCGCGAACGTGAGGAGAGTTAATCCTCATTTTTCTAAAAAGGGACTGTCCAGCTCTATTTCCAGGTCTGAGCATGGCTTATTTTGGTTGTTGTAATTTGTTTTCAGCCGGCAGTGGAATTTTGGGTGATATCAGACAATTTCGGTCTGGTCAGTTTGCACCGGTGGGAGGTGTGAGCACGGCATGCCTTCGTCGAACGCACCGCGATCCCTGGGGTTTGTGCCGGTAGAGTCGCCGCCTTTGCGTCAATAATAGTAGCGCCAGTCGAACACCAGTCGAATACCGATGGAATAGACGGGATCCAGGTCGATCGGCGGTGCGCCTTCTGGGCTCCGGACTGACTCGTCGTACGGAAAGTCGACACCGGCGAACAGTTGGAATATTACCGACGAGCTCTGGTTGCTGGAAAAGGAGCGGTAAGGCCGGTACTCGAAGATGGGTAGGTCGAGAAAAACCGACTTGTAATCGACGACCCGTCCCTGCCCTCCCGGCGGCCTGCTCGGCGCTGCCAGCTGAGTGCCGCCGAGAATGCCGAACAGGGTCACGCCGAGCTCTCGGCCCAGCACGAACTGGAATCTTCCATAGCGCGTGGCCCAGCCCTGCTGCCACGGGATCAGTCCGCCATTGGCCGCGGTCACCGCCATCTGCATATACCGCTCGCGGTCGAAAAGGTACATAGGCGACAGAAACAGAAGGTCCCAGGGTGCCAGGTAAAACGGTGCCCGTAGACGTGCGGATACACCCGCCCGGGCGGGGATTGCAGCACTGAGGCTGCCTCCCAGGTTTTCCAGCGCAGTCTCTTCGGCGTCGTTGCTGGAAGGCGTATTGGCGCGGAGACCGATCTGGCCGAATACCAGTCCGTCACCCGAGCTTCCCATGGCCCCCTCCAGCCCGAGTCCTGCACGAAACCCGATATCGAGGCCACCGATCCAGCCTCCCCCGTTCTGCGAAGGCACGAAGCCACCGTCGATATAGCGCGCGTCAATAGCACCGGCCAGGCCGATGAACGTGCCCACTTCACTCCTGGAGCGCGGTAGCGCGCCCAGACCGGGACCCAGTCCCGGCACCGGTGTGTACAAGGTTATCTCATTTAAAATTGCTGCATATTTTCCTTTTCCGCGGCTGCCGAGTTCGGCGCCACGGTCCGGGAAAATGGTGGTGCTGCAGATATCGAACTCGTCCGCCACAAGAGGGGTGTCCGGTGCGGGTGGGAGGATATAGCCGCGCGACCGCCCCGTCGCCGCGTCCAGGACTTGCGCCAGACTCTTGCGAACCGCACTGGCGGCCAATGCCGCATCCTGAGGGCGCATATGCGCGTCGCCCATGAGTACGATCGTGTGGTCGCGGCCCTTCCAGGTGAACACCTCGAGGCCGTTCTGATTGTAGAAATCATGGGTCCCCTTGCGTTGCGAGACATCGCCCCAACTGCCGGCCACGTGGCCGGATGCGTAGATGTCCTCGAGGAAGTGCAACGCGAACGCTTCGTCGAACAAGGCGGCGCGGGCCACTTCGGCCCGCGCCGTGGCCGAGAGCCGATTGTCGGTGAGTCGGCTGGCCTTCTGTAATGCGCTGATGTGGAACCAGACATAGACGCCACCGGCATTCAGCTTTGCCCCGGGTTTCAGTGCCAATATTCCGTATTCATAAGGGTCGAGTCGCGTATCGGGTCGGGCGAGCAGGAAATGGGCGAGGTTGGCATCGGCTCGGATCGCATAGCCGGGATCGGCCCGTTGCAACCGGATGTCCGCGGTACGCAGGGCGTTCACCCGTTCGGCCCGGTACTTTTTGCTCGCCAGTCTTTCCCGAGCTGCGGCGACTTTGCCCCCCTCATGTTCGGTTTGTTCCGGGGTGGCAGTGATCGGAATTCTGGCGAGATCCGTCTTGAGTTGCGCTGCGATGTCGGCAACGACGAGGATCCAGTCCGACTCGAGGACAGTCTCGAGCATCTTCCGGCTGGAGCAGGAGTGATCGCCAGCGATCCCCGATAACGCGGCCCAGTCGATGCACTTCGGCGCAAGGCCTTGGTCCGTGTCCGCCCCGCGGGCACACAGGCGCCTCTCGTCACCCTTTCGTGCTTCTTGCCAAAGGCGATCGAACGTTGCCTGTTTTTGTGTGTCGAGTCCCCCCACGGCCAGGACGGCGATGTCTCGATGCTCCGGGTAGGTCCATGCGAAGACCCGGTTCGAGCCGCCACACAGGGCGAGAGCCAGCAGTGTTGTTGGCCACAGCAGCAAATCGGATTTCGAAGTCATTCGCATCAGCAACATCCCCCTGGCACTGTGACATCCTGACTTCATTGTCGTCTGAGTTGGAGAACCAGCATATCGGATCCACGGGACTGCGAGCCTAGCTCAGGCGTATAGGCAGAATAAACCGCCTTTTCGGCGGTTTGCAGCCTCTGGGTTGTTGGCACCTCGGTCAGCTGGTCGCTGTGAGTCCCCAATCGCTTTTGGGTGGCGTCACGGCACTCGAATCTATTCCGGCGAGGGGTTCGCCGGCACGCTTTGCGCACGGCCAGGCCATCCGCGATCGCAGCCGCGTTGTTGACGGCGCAGGCCAAAGGGACGTCATCGTGGGGTCATCCTTTCTAGTCGAGTAGCCACCGCTGTGGAGTGGTGTCTGCCAGGGCGACCGCCCTGTAGTTTGGCGCTCCGCCGCTTTCCCATCAGGTGAGTGAGGATCTTTTCGATCACCTCGGGATCCTCGATGCAGGGGACGACCGGCATCGCCCGTCACAGGCCGGGCAAGTCTCGATGTTGATGTTGAATACCCACTTGAGGTGCTGCATCCAGGTTGTCGCGGCGCGTCGTTCGGTCGCTGTCGGCTTCTCCAGGTCCCTGGTGCCAGGCTGATCGCCCCTGCCCGGTTTGGCCGGCGTTACTTATTCCCGGTACCCTCTGTTTAGAGCAAGTACCCATTGGAAACGGGTGAGGTTGTCCCGCGGTTTCAGCACCAAGGTCGCCAGCTGGGCGGGGATTGCGTGAGGACATAACCGGACAGGGTCAGTACAGATTTTTGGGGCCAAGTTTCAGAATTACATTCATCACCCGCTGCATGCCATTGCGCGCGGGCTGTTTGGTGAGCGTCTCCTTGTCATCCCGCCAGGAGAGCGCACCGTTTTCGTCCATCTGCACATGCCAGGCGTTGGCCTCCGACATATCGCGCTGGATGATTTCCGCCATGTCTTCGGCCAGTTCGGGCGAATCGACAAAAGCGCCCATTTCGGTATTGATTTTTGATGAGCGCGGGTCCAGGTTCATGGAGCCGATGAAGACATAGCGGCGGTCGGCTACGGCACATTTGCTGTGCAGACCTGAGAACTCCGAGTCAACTGGGGGGGCGTCGATGACAGTCGATTTGATGGCCGGGTCGGATCGCATTTCGTAGAGGTTGACCCCCGCCCTTATCAGGTCGTCCCGCCAAGGTTCGTAATGGCTGTTGACGGCCGGAACATCGTGTGAGGCGAGGGAATTGGTGAGGATGCTGACCTTGACACCGCGCTCGGTCAGCGCCTGCATGGCGTCGATTCCGTTCTGCGCCGGAATGATGTAGGCATTCATGATCAACAGCTCTCTCTGAGCGGTATTGAAGAAGTTGAACATGGAGGACAGTACGCGCTGATCGATCTGCTCCGTCTGAGTTTCATCGTATACGATTTTGCTGCGACCGATGCGGAACTCAGCCGCATACTCCCGAAGTTCCGCACTCCAGTCCCGTGGAAGGCGGGGAAGTTTCTCCAGTTCGGGTGCGGTCGCGGTGTGGGCCTGTAGAGACTTCCACTGCTTACGGGCGGTTTTCTGGTCCGGCTCGATGGTGAGGTTGTCAGCTGATACCACCCATTCGCTGTTCCAGAACTTGTCAAATGTTCTGTTGGCCTGGCTGGCGATATGGCCCACGCCGAGCAGGTCTGTATCGTGGAAATTATAGATGTGGTTCAGTCCGAAATAGTGATCCCCGATATTGCGCCCACCGATCACCGCAGCCCGACCATCCACTATCATCAACTTGTCGTGCATACGGGTATTGAGGCGTTCCATTTCGGCGATCATCTCGCCGGCGCGTCCCGCCATGCTGCCGCGCTCCTTCCAGGGATTGAACATCCGGAATTCGATATTGGGCTCCGCCTGCAGATTGGCGATCAACTGATCGTGGCCATGCAAAATGAGGTCATCGACAATAAGACGTACGTTCACCCCCCGCTTCGCGGCGCGGATAACGCGTTCCAGAATCATCTGGCCGCTCGCGTCCGGGTACCAGAGATAGGTCTGGATATCCAGGGAGGACACTGCCGAGTCTATGAGCAGTAATCTGTAGTAGAGCCCTTCGTAGCTGCTGTCCAAAATGCGGAAACCGGAATACTCGTTGCCGTGCTCCGCCTGGATTTTTGTGGCAATCTCGGCTAGAAGGCCTTGCGTGGCCGGTGCTTCGGCGTAGCTGGGTGGCGCCTGCATAATATCTTTCTTGAGACTGGCGGAATTACAGCCCCCCACTAACGCCGCCAGCACGAGACTCGCGACGACATTTATGGTCTGACGCCCGGTAAGCAGCTTCCTTGTTAAAATGCTGCTATTTTTCATATGAATATATTATAAATCTTACCTAAGAGATTAATTTATATACGGCAGCGACTTCCCCAGCGCGGCTGCGATCCACACCTCAGCATGCCCTCGGTAACGCCATCCTCTACATCAACAAGAGCGGCGCCCAATAACGGATATTGCCCCAAGGGTTCCCTGCCTGGCAGACTGTGTATGACTATTATAGCAACTGGAGTCGGTGCGGCCTTTGGGAAGCCGCCCGTGACGAACTCAACACGCCGCATCGAAAAAAACGGTAAAACTCCAACCCAAGCTACGCCATCATCGATTCCCAGAGCGTCAAGACGGTCAGCGCCAGCAAAGCGTGAGGGGGTGCCATTTTGCCAATGCGCTGGATCGTCGAGCGAACGTTAGCCTGGCGCGGTAATTACCGACGCCTGTCCAAGGGTTAGGAAATTCTTCCGTCCATGACGCGAGAATGGAGTGCGTGCATCAGTGCAGGGTGATCTCAAACGTGATCGGGCGTTCCTCGCCGGGTCTCGCTGTGCGTTGTATGCGAACCTGCATTACATCGCCTGGTGGATGATCCCAGAGTGCTACACGCACGTCGCTGATGGTTTTTACCGGTTGGTCGTTGATCGTGAGCAGCACGTCGTTGGTTTTTACCCCTGCCGCTTTTGCTGAGCTGTTATCGGTGAAACTATGCACGATGAGGCGCCCCGATTTGGCCAATAGCGCGAGGCCTAGCCGTCCTGGTTCGGGCAGTTGCCGCGCGGCTGGCAGCAATAGGTAATCGGCCAGCCCAGTTTCTAGCTGACCCTCCCAACCGGGTAGCAGAATCGCACCGTCGATTCCGGTGCGCCGCCGTAGCCGGTTGGGGATGCCGGCGCCATGAGCCAGATGGCCAGAACCAGCCAGTATCACCATGCGAGTGTTTGGATGCATGTCCAGGTAGTGGGCGGCCCGCTGAGCCATCCCTTCGTCCCAGAGCAACTGCACGGTGTAGAAGTGTTCGAAATTGATCTTGTCGTGGTCACCATGCGAGTGGTAGATGCGCTTGAGACGATGCCGATAATCCTCATCCGTCCGATCAAGCCGATCCGGAAGCCACTTGCGTAGCGCGGGAGGTAGAGTACCGAGATCCTGCCGGGCTGCAGCTCGGGTGAGCTCGGTGGGCAGATTCAGGGCGATGACCGGAATGCCGTGCGTCCGAGCGAAGCGCAGTATGGGTGCATAAAGGCGAAAATCATAACCCCAGCGATCGTAGTATTCGCTCGCTTGCAACAAAGTCCGAACGTCGATCGCACCCGTGAGGTAGCGATCTATGGCCTCCTGGAACGGTTGCTGAAACCATTCTACGCCGATGGCAAGTGGTTGCGTCTGCGCGGCCAGATGGCGAATGACTTCGAGCTGGATGCGATGATCTTGTAGCTGTTCGTGAAGTTCACCGACAAATACAACTCGCCGGCCATCGAGCTGCGTTTGGATCTGCGCCAGGCGAGGTAGCTCGGTGAGCGGCACCACCGGTGTTTGCGCCACGCTAAGCGCACTCGAGTCTAATGGCTCGGCAGCCGCCACAGCGTTGGATATGAGCACTAAAACCAGCAATAGGCATGCAAATCGCAACGTGGCTGCGCCGTACAGGCTATAAATTGACATAGGTTCTATGTTAGCCGGTTCTGTGTGACACCACTAATTGTCCGAGCTGCGGGCGTCGGTGGCTTGACCGTGCAGCGCTGCATGGATTTTGGCCTCCACGAGTCTGCGGAAGCCTTCACCCGGTGGGAAGCGGTCTTTTCCCCCGGCGTCGTATAGAATTCTAAGATGGCTGCTGTCGCCGTTTCGATCGATAGCGATTTCGATTACACCGGTGTGGCCGCCGATCTCGTCTCGCACCTGTAGTTTGTAGGCCGAACGATGTGTCGCCCGCTGATGGTGAGCGGTACTCCCGTGTGGTGAGACGGACGACGGGGAGGCTGCGGGTTTATTAGGGACCTGAAGGCCGAATGCCTGTTTGATGCGCGCTCGCACCGTATCTATATCCTGTTTCGAGATGAGCGTGAAGCGGACCACTGCGCTCTCGGAGACCGGCTGATCCGTGCGGCGTTTGGTGCGGCAATCCTTGGTACAACACTCATCGTAATGGCTTTCCAGTTCCTGGATTTGGCTCTGGTAGGCGCGATATGGTGCGACGTTCGCCTCTGTGCCCGCACAGCCGGCGGCAAAAGCTAGGGTGCTGGCGGCGATGGTTATTATCCTTGTTTTGGAAGCGATGTAGGGCATCGCCGGGACTCCGTTGTTGGCTTTCTCCGAGTGTGGGTTACCTATAGGGCCGTGTTTGTGGACTTCCCCGGTCAGGCCGAATCCATTCTGATGGCTGCTACGAAACCATGAACGAACTGTTGCAGCTGATCGCGTACTTGAGCGTTCATGATCGTGCCTGTCTCATCGAACACATTGCCCGCGTTCGAGACCAGCAATCGTCCGCCGAACCAGGGTCGCATACGCAGCGTTCTCAGCACTGGCAGCCACGCGCTTTGGGCGAGCGCTGTGCCGAAACCGCCTGGTGTGGCTCCCATGAGGGCTACAGGAAGGTCGCCAAATATAGAGGGGATGTCGGCCGGTGGCCGCGACAGCCAGTCGATGACATTTTTGAGCACACCGGGAATGGAGTTGTTGTACTCCGGAGAGGCAAGTAGCAAACCATCCGCTGCCGCAAGACGTGCTTTGAGCTGGGAGACCGGGTGCGGTATGCCGCCGGTTTCCAGGTCGCCGTCGTAGAGTGGGATAGCTTTGATGGAGGCAATCTCGAGTGTGGCGCCGGACGGAAGCAATTCTGCGGCGGCTCGTAGCAATGCGGCGTTGTAGGAGCCTTGGCGCAGGCTTCCTGCGATACCGATGATTTTCGTCATAGCGCGTCCGTTTCCTTTGTCGTGTCTAATCAGCCTAAGTTTATCTAAACGCCAGCTGGCGGGTGAACCAGCGCAGATGAAAGGCAACCGGGGGTGCGACATGGCAGTGGCTTGCGCGTAACGCAAGGCGTATTCAGCACCGGGTATTGAAAAAGGACTGGGATTATGGACCTTTCGCTATTCACTAAACTCGGCGAACCCGCTTGGGAGATTGCTCCCCGTGAGGCCATGCACGTGCCGGCGATCATCTATGCCGACGAGGCACTGATGCGGGCCATGGACGAGAAAGTCTATACGCAAATCACTAACGTGGCGAAACTTCCAGGTATTGTAAAAGCCTGTTATGCCATGCCTGATGCACACTGGGGTTATGGCTTTCCGATCGGCGGCGTGGCGGCATTCGATCCGGCCTGTAACGGCGTGGTCTCTGCGGGTGGGGTCGGTTTCGATATCTCTTGTGGTGTTCGTTGTCTGCACACGGGATTGCGTAAGGAGGATCTCGACGCCGACCGGAAGTGCTTAGTCGATACGCTTTTCGAGCGGATTCCGTGCGGGCTGGGTCGCGTGGGCTCCATGCGTCTGAGCCGCCAGGAGTTGGACGCCATGTTGGCCGGCGGTGCTGAATGGGCCGTTTCGTGCGGTTACGGCACGCGCGCGGATCTGGAGCGGATCGAGGAGCGCGGTTGTATGCGGGATGCCCGACCGGAGGAGGTTTCGGCACAGGCCAAAGATCGGCAGCGCGAGCAAATGGGTACCCTTGGCTCTGGCAATCACTACTTGGAGGTGCAGCACGTCGCCAAGGTATTTGATCAAGAGGTCGGCTCGGTCTTTGGCCTCGGCCCGGGTGATCTCGTTGTGAGCATTCATTGTGGTTCACGCGCGCTTGGCCACCAGATCGGTACCGATTTTCTTAAAAAGATGCTAGCCGCCAGCACCGAATACGGTATCAAACTGCCCGATCGGGAACTCGCTTGTGCCCCGATCGAATCACCGCTTGGCCAAGCGTACTTGGGTGCCATGCGGGCTGGGATCAACTGTGCGCTTGCCAACCGCCAGATTATCACGCACCTCACTCGCCAGGTGTTCGCCGAGGTGCTACCGAAAGCGAAACTTACTCTGCTTTATGACGTATCGCATAATACGTGTAAGAAGGAAGTGCACGTGGTGGACGGCAAACCGACGCCGCTTTATGTGCATCGCAAGGGGGCAACACGCGCTTGGGGGCCGGGACACCCGGAGTTGCCCGCCGCATTCCACTCCGTTGGGCAGCCGGTGCTGATCGGCGGTACGATGGGGACCGCATCGTACGTTTTGGCGGGCACCACGGAGAGTGCCGCGTTGAGCTTCGGTTCGGCCTGCCATGGGGCTGGTCGAGCGATGAGCCGCCACCAGGCTGCGCGCTATTGGCGGGGAAGAGAACTCCTCGACGAGTTGGCAGCCCGGGGTATTCTGGTACGCAGTCCGTCGATGCGCGCCTTGGCCGAGGAGGCGCCGTTTGCCTACAAGGACGTCAGCGCCGTAGTGGATGCCGCCGATCAAGCCGGGTTGGCGCGTAAGGTGGCCAAGCTGGAGCCTGTGGTATGCATCAAGGGCTGAACTTCCTGCGCGTGCTCTTTCCCGGCCGGCCAAAGCGCGCCCGACAAGCAGCCCTGCAAAGTGGTTCTAACAAATTATTGTACGCAGCCGGGGCTAGCGCTTTGGCCGTGGTAGTGGAAAGGTGAATCCATGACGGTGGGTGAGCACTGTAATCGGGAAGTGGTTGTTATCGCCGGCGAGGAGTCGATCAGGGTTGCCGCAGAGCTCATGCGTAAACATCATGTTGGGGATTTGGTCCTTGTCGAAGAGCGTGAGGGCAAGCGTGTGCCCGTCGGTATCGTCACCGATCGCGATCTCGTCGTCGAAGTGATGGCGCCAGGTCTCGCACCCGACGAGCTTGCGGTGCGGGATATTGTTGTCGATTCTCCATTTCTCGTTCGTGAGGAGGACAGTCTATTCGATGTCCTGGAGATGATGCGCCGTCGACGGGTTCGCCGTGTCCCAGTGATTGATACGGATGGCGGATTGGTCGGAATTATTGCCGTGGATGACTTGATCGGGCTGCTGGCCGAAATGTTGGATGATCTGGCTGCGGTTGTCGGACGTCAGCGCGAGCGTGAAATCGAGCGTCGTCCCTGAGCGTGTATCCGCCAGCGAGGCGCCGTTCCCTCCGTTTCGGCCGGTGCCGCCACATGGCGGTGCAAACCGGATGGTAATAAGCGGGTCGCGTTCGGGTAGACTCTGTCCTCAACCTAATCATTGGCAGATCGGACGTGTTACCGTGAAACGATTGTTCGTCTTTTGTCTGTTGTTTTTGCCGGCCTGGATTTATGCCGAGGAAATCGGTCATGTCGACACGGCCTTCCAATTCCTAGGGCCGGACCACAAGATTGTGGTTGAAGCCTTCGATGATCCCGATGTGAGCGGTATCACTTGCTACCTCTCCCGTGCCAAAACCGGTGGTCTGAAAGGCGCTGTTGGTCTTGCCGAAGACCCAGCACGCTTCTCCGTTGCCTGCCGGCAAGTGGGTGCAGTCCGTTTCGGCAAGTCGCTCCCGCTGAACGAAGAAGTATTCAAGCAGGGTGCATCGGTGTTTTTCAAGCACGTGCGAGTGGTCCGCATGGTCGACGTCAAGCGCAACGCACTCATTTACCTCACCTACTCGGATCGTCTGATCGAGGGTCATCCGGATAACGCCATCACCGCCGTGGCTCAGCTCGACAAGGCGGTTCCGGTGGAGGATGACTAGGGAGCTTTTAACAGGCCCGAAGAGTGAGCGTTGCGAGTGCGGGTTGAGATACTAACCTTTTAGTAAATTCTGCCATGGTCTGATAGTATTTGGAGTACTGCACCCAAACGCTCCAAGGGGCCCGGAGCATGAGTCGTGAAGCGCACCAAAGTCTGCGGCTGCA
>JAUILK010000047.1 GCA_030433275.1 Gammaproteobacteria bacterium | reverse complement strand
GCAATAGCGGATCTTTTGCGCCGAATTCTGGGACGGCTACTGGCGGAATCGAGGCCCGAAGTGCGTGAGCAGGACACGGAATTCGGTCTTCGGGAAGCCGTGTAACACGGTTGTTCAGGACTGACTAAGTTGCTAAGTTTATTAAAAGAGGTATTTTGCGGCCTATGTTCGGCTGGGTTTGCTCCGGGAGGTTGGATGGACCTTTACAAGCAAGCGCTTCAGGCGATTCGGGATACGCTCGAAGAAGCCAAGCAGATCGCTCTCCCCGACCCTATGGTGATGAGTTTGGCTACAGTCGATGCGGTGGGGCAGCCTTCCGTGCGCACGGTCTATCTGCAAGCGGTCGTCGACAATGGGTTGGTGTTTTTTACTAGTTGCCAAAGCCGTAAGGCAATCCAACTGGCGGCTAATCCGCGCGCGGCTGTATGCATTTACTGTCAACCTCTAGCCCGACAGATCCAGGTGGAGGGGACCGCATGGTTGCTTGGGGAAGAGGAGGCTGGTATGTACTGGGCCATGCGGAGTCGGGACAGCCAGGTGGCCGCATGGGCTTCTGGTCAAGCTGAATTGTCGGAATCGCAGGAGCATTTCGAACACCAGCTAGCGGAGTACCGTCAACGGTTTGATTTCCACCGGCAGGTGCCGAAACCGCAACATTGGTGTGGTTATTGCCTTACGCCGGAACGGATCGAGTTGTGGAAAAAAAGCTGGCGCCATCCGCAGCAACGGCTATCTTATCAAAAGACCTCGAATGGTTGGTCGGTAACCCGTGTGAATCCCTAATTCGAAGCGCGTTATCTGCGGGCTAAGCTGCAGGTGCAGCCGCCTTATCGAACTTTCATGCGTACTGATGGGAGACGGCCTTTAGCTAGGGAGGCGAAATGACGAGTAATTCGGTTTCGATCGCTGTAGCGGTTATGTTATCGCTGGTTGTCTTTACGCCGTTTATCAGCCCAGCCGTAGCGCAATCCGCTGACCAAAGCAGCTACGGCCGGCCGCTCATGAGTGACCAGGAAATGCAGGAGTATAGCGCTCGGATGCGCAGTGCGAAGACTGAGGAGGAGCGGGAACGCATTCGTACCGAACATCATCAGCAAATGGAGGTGCGGGCCAAGGAGCGTGGTGTTACGCCGCCCGCGTCTCCAGCCCGCGGCATGGGACGCAACCCGCGAATGGGGAACGGTCAGGGCATGAATTCGCGTGGCGGCGGCCGGCGTAACTGAGCCGTTGGCGGGATGCGCCGGTTCGGAGATTTTCTGACCGCAGCGGCGGCTGTTGGGCAGTGCCGTTCTATGGGCCGTCGTCGCCGGCGGTTTTCTGAAAACCTTGTTCTGATAATTTTGACGTTTCTCCGGCTCACCTGTACAGCCCGCGATTTATCCGTTTCCCTTGCGCCCTTCGGCTAGCTCGGGAGAGCCCTGTCGAAGAGTGTTTGCAAATAAAAGTCTGTACCCTCCATGCCGAGCATCAATCAAGATGGCGCGGCTCGGGGCATAGGCCGAATTGGACTTGGGCGGTGCCGATGGCTGCTCGGTTGCCAGAGTTGGAAATCGAACGCCGAGCTAATGGAACGGGGTTGCAGAAGACTGGTTCGCAGGAAGGCTTCCAGGTTCGGCACCCCGATGATATGTACGTCGGCTTCGCAGCGATCCATTAGATCGAGCAACCGGCTCTTGTGGGGTGTGTTCCAATCGATCCCGAAGCGATTGACGCCCCAGTCCTGCAGCATTGCAATGAGGCTTCGGGCCCGGCTCGGGGCGGCGACGGCCAGTGGTGCCAGGAAATCGATTCGACATTCAATGATCGCGGCCATGAAATCGTTAGCGAGGCGTTTGAAGCCGCTCGCTCGCAATCCGTCCATGGTTCCTGCAAACCAAAAATCGTCTTGCTCTAAGCCGTCGTAGCTGCGCAGCAATTCCAGGGTGACATCAAGCAACTCCGGCTGTGCGGAGAGATCCAGTCGGAGCCGGCGTCGGCGGTTGCGCAGCGCATCGAGCAGTCGAGTCAAGGGTAAAGTGTGGTTATGCGTTGCAAAGAGAGTCGGCGTGAAGGCGGTCTGCCGAGCATGGAGCGCGCCGCCTGCGGGGTTGCGGCGAACGGTGCATTCCGCCCAGTGCACCTCCGAGGCGAGAAAGCGCTGCAGTTCGCGCTCGCTGTCGATGCCGTTCCAGACGAACTGTGCATGCTGGGGCAGCCGGCGCTCGGTGATCAGCGCCGTGATGTCGTAATTATGACCGCGTACCGTTCCTTGCGGGCTGAGCATCCGTTTCGATTCGAACAGCGTGCTGGCATGCAGCGGCAGGATCTCCGCCGTCGGGTTGGCCTCGGTAACGGCCGCCAAGTTTGCCGGTTCGTTGTCAACCACAGCAACGATTCGATAACCCGCCGAACGAAATGCCTGAATCCCTGCGATTTTCGCCTTGGCGATATCACGGCCGTCGGAGTCCGGGTTGAGGTGGAGCAGGTCACTGCGGAAACGGACCCGGTATTCCTCGCCCAGGGTGTTTAGAGAACGCAGAGTGACCAAACGCAGTCCTTCCGGACGGCCACTGTTCAGCCCGACCTCGGTGCGCGGTTGCATCTGAAACCAACGAATGATTTCCAGCACGCCACGATAAGGTCGATGCGCTTCCAGCACCGCCTTAGTGGACCAGCGGTGGCGGCGGTAGAACGCCTCGATGCGCTCGATCTGATCGGCCGCGATACCGCGGCGCTGCAGTAGTCGATGGAGACGGTTCTCGTGGATCGCTAACTCTTCCAGTGTCAAGCCTGCACAATGGCGAGTGTTGTGGTGGTGATCATAGGATTGCAAAAGGTAGCGTAGCAGGTAACGCGTATCCAGGATCGTGCCATCGATATCGAAAACGATCAGCAGCGGATCCTGGGGATTACGAGCGCGGATGCGCTCGTAATGGAGGGCCAGTGCTCGCATCCAGTTTTGCATAAATTCGTCACCTCCGTTGCGATTCGATTCGAGAAACGATATCTATCCTGTATGACATGATGATGAACGCTGGGAAGCGTAATATCAGGGCCGTTGATTTTCCTGAACCCGGTTTTCGGCGCCTTGGCCACGCGGCTTTTATGCTGCCAAAACTCACGGCATCGCTGGCATCCTCGATAAGGTCTTCCTAACGGCAGCGCGGTGCGCGTTGATTGAGCGCGAGATCGGCCGGCGGTTAGCGCGGCTTGGTGGCAGTGAAGCGGAGCCGATAGCCCGGCGCCAACCCGATCCGGCTTATGTTGGTTGAGTGTAATTTGGCACCTTCGATCAGGTGCCGCGGATCTCCCGCTCGCCGAGGCGGTCGCGGCCGTGGGGGGTGGAGAAATCCAGTTCTGGGCCAATTGAGACGATCCCATGGGGGTTTACTGTCGGATGGCTGCGAAAGTAATGGTTGCGGATGTGGTTCATGTGCACTGTCTCGGCCACGCCAGGCAGCTGATAAATATCGCGCAGCAGCCCGCTGAGATTCGGGTAGTCGCGCAGGCGCTTGTGGTCACATTTGAAGTGAGTCGTGTAGACTGCATCGAAGCGCATCAGTGTAGTCCACAGTCGCAGGTCCGCCTCGGTCAGCGTGTTTCCGAGTAGATAGCGGTTCTCGCCGAGACGCTCCTCGAGCGTCTCCAGGGTATGGAACAGGGCCGTCACCGCTGCGTCGTAGGCCCCCTGGCTGGTAGCGAAGCCGGCCTTGTATACTCCGTTGTTGACGTTGTGGTATACGGTCTCGTTGATCGCCTCAATTGACTCGCGAAGACCCGCAGGGTAATAGTCGCCCGGCTTGGCGCCCAAATTATCGAAGGCGCTGTTGAGCATGCGGATGATCTCCGCCGACTCGTTGTTGACGATGGTCTCGTGTTTCTTGTCCCACAGCACCGGCACGGTCACGCGGCCGCTGTAGCGGTTGTTTGCCTTTAGATAAAGCTCATAGAGTTTGCGCAGCCCGTAGAGCACGTCGCCGGTGGCGCCGTCGAAATCCTCACGCAACTCCCAGCCATTCTCTAACATCAGCGGATGCACCACGGATACGCCGATGTGTTCCTCCAGTCCTTTCCAGGCGCGCATAACCAAGGTCCGATGGGCCCAAGGGCAAGCGTAAGACACATAAAGATGGTAGCGTCCGGACTGCGCTTCGAAACCGCCTGTGCCACGGGGGCCGGGCATGCCGTCGGCGCTTACCCAGTTGCGGAACTGGCTCTCGGAACGCTTGAAACGACCGCCGGTGCTTTTGGTGTCGTACCACTGATCCTGCCAGCGCCCGTCTACCAGTAAACCCATGATAATTCTCCATTTTATGATCGTTGCTCGATCGCCACGAACTCGCGCCGCTGTGGGCCGGTGTAGATCTGGCGTGGCCGCCAGATCCGGCTCTCGGTGTCTTCGCGCAGCTCTCGGAAGTGGGCGATCCATCCCGGCAGACGCCCAAGGGCGAACATCAATGGGAACATTACCGTCGGAATGCCGAGCGCGCGATACATCACTCCACTGTAAAAGTCCACATTTGGATAGAGTCCGCGTTCGGTGAAGAAATCGTCTTGCAGAGCTGTTTCCTCGAGCTTGCGTGCCAACTCCAGTAGCGGATCGTCTATGCCCAGATCGTCGAGTAGGCGATCACAGGTTTCTTTGACGATACGCGCGCGAGGATCGTAGCTTTTGTAGACGCGATGCCCAAAACCCATCAGCCGGAAGGGATCGTCTCGGTCCTTGGCTTTGTCGATGTATTTCTGATAATGACTGCCGTCAGCATGGATCTGTTCGAGCATCTCGACCACAGCCTGATTTGCTCCACCGTGCAACGGTCCCCATAGCGCATTTACCCCGGCTGAGATGCTGGCGAAGAGGTTCGCTTGCGAACTCGCGACGGCTCGTACGGTCGAGGTGCTGCAGTTCTGTTCGTGATCGGCGTGCAAGATGAGCAACATGTTCAGCGCTTTTTCGCTGACATCCGATACCGCGTAGGGCTCGGATGGCACGGCGAACAACATGTGCAGGAGATTGGCCGCGTAGCTCAGATCATTGCGTGGGTAGACAAAGGGCTGTCCCAGGGATTTTTTGTAGGCGAAGGCTGCAATGGTTTTGGCTTTGGCAAGCAACCGCCGGGTGTTGTGTTCCGCTTCATTGCGCTTCCCGGTCTCCGGGTAGTAGGCCGACAAGGATGAGATCATTGACGAGAGGATGGCCATGGGGTGGGCTGAGGCAGGGAAGCCCTCGAAGAACTTCTTCATGTCTTCATGGATTAGGGTGTGGTAGGTCAGATCCTTGGAAAACTGTTGTTTCTGACTGCGGTTCGGTAACTCTCCGTACAGCAATAGATAACAAACCTCGGGGAAAGAGCAGTTCATTGCGAGTTGTGAGATCGAGTAACCTCGATAGAGGAGTTCGCTATTCTCGCCGTCGATGTAGGTGATGGCACTTCGGCAGGCGGCTGTGTTTGCCAGTCCCGGGTCGTAGGTGACGGTTCCGGTTTGGGCGCGGAGGGTGCGAATATCGACTCCGGGGTTGCCGGCTGTTCCCTCGATGAGCTCTGACTCGTATGTTTCTTGGCCGATCTGAAGCTGGGCGGTGCTCATGGTATCGGGGCTCCGAATAGCGGATTTCGTGGGTCATGCTATCGTAAAAAACACACAGAGAAACCGGTTCTTTGTAGTCTTGGAAAGGGGTTGACACCGGCCGAGCCCTCGCGGGCCCAACATGTGCCCCACGCGATATGGTTGCTTAGTATCGGGCGATGTCCTGGACAGATCATTCAGATCGTCAGATTTCCGGCTTGCAACAACGGCCACCGCGACAATGGGAGGAAGTAGGTTATGACCGATAGAGATGCCTATATTGAAAAACTCAAGGCCAAGCTGGATGAGTGGAATGCGCAAATCGGTAAGATGGAAGCCAAGATGCGCGAGCAGCGGGCGGATGCACGCATGAAGTGCGAGAAAGAGCTGAATTCCGCACGCAGCTACAGGGACGAGGTTCAGCGTAGACTCGATGAACTGCGCCGTTCCAGCGAATCGGCGTGGGAGGATATCAAAGCAGGGGTGGACCAAGCATGGGACCGCCTCAGTGAAGCCATGCGCCGCGCACGTTCGCACTTTTAGACCAGCCTGAAGCACAGACTCGGCCATCTGACGGTTTGTCGTGCCTCATTGGGAAAGGCGAGAGTAAACTCTCGTCAAGCAATAGCTACAGGAACTACGGTTCTAAACCAGAGTCCATACAAGAGCACACAGGAAATGCTCGGGATAACGAAATACAAGGAGATGGTTATGAACTGGGATCAAATCAAAGGAAACTGGAAACAGTTCAAAGGGAAGGCTCAAGTCCAATGGGGCAAGCTGACCAATGATGAACTCGATCAGGTGGATGGTCATAGGGAAGTGCTGGTCGGAAAAATTCAAGAAAAGTATGGAATAAGTAAGGAGGAAGCCGAGCAGCAGGTCTCAGAGTTCGAGCGTAAATCTTAATTGGGAAAATTGCAATACTGATTACGCAGGGCAACCGTGTAAAATACGGTTGCCCTGCGTAATTTAATTCCCTTATCTGTGAGCGGCTTTTTCAAGCGCTATTTTCAGATAAAAATTATTTTTTC
The DNA here is from genome assembly GCA_030433275.1 of Gammaproteobacteria bacterium. Lineage (GTDB taxonomy): Bacteria > Pseudomonadota > Gammaproteobacteria > Nitrococcales > Nitrococcaceae > Nitrococcus. Next base: position 14,460 of record JAUILK010000047.1, on the reverse strand, counting down.
CTTGGTAAGTCCTAACGGGCGATAGTACGACTTTATCATGAAATATAAGAGAGGGCTTCGCTGCCGTTGATTGATTGGTTGATTGTCTCTATCACTTTGTTTATTTTTTTTCTGTCAAAGTTGTTTACAATCGTTTTGCTTGCATCATCGATAATTATTTTTAGATGGGCGTTTAGGTAGACTGTGTGCTCGCCATGAATGTCAGCATACAGTAATTTATTCAGACATTCTAATAATCGAATAACGACAATAGCGTCGGTTTTCCCATATATCCTGATCGGCGACAAATATCTATACAATAGTTCGTCAAAAGATATCAAATTTTTGATTATGCGCAGCTGTCCTTGGTCGTCAAATAAGTATCTGCTTTCGCGCGCTTCCATTTGAGCTAAATACAAAATGGTCAAAAGATCGATTGCATGAATGGCTGTGCCAGGGTCGTTTATACCGGGGCTCAATGCTTTTACAGCAATTTCTGATATTTGTTTAAAACCATAGATGTGGTTTTCTTCGATATATTCGCCTGGATAAGTTATAAAACAATCCAGTAGTGATTTTTTTATAGATTTATCATTGGAGATATCTTTGTTCGTTTTGAGCAAAGGATAATTTTTTAAGAGAAATGTTCCTTTTGAGGTTAAAATATCAATAATAATGTTATTATCTTGTGCCATCTTAATAAGAAGTGAATAATTAATATTCTGTAAATAACCCTCGGATACGCCAGAGAGAGAAAACCATTTTGAGGTGTCTGGAATAGAATGACCAGGAAGCATGGTGATGCCTCCACTGCTGTTGCTTTTAATTTTCTGTAGCGTTGTGGTGAAAATATTTTTTGTGATGTTGTCTACCTGAATCGCTTTAGATATTGAATGAATAAAGTAAATGAATAAAACAAGGCACGTAATAGCAAAAATTATTCCTAATAAAACGGCAGCGCCAAGGAGTTTAGAATGATCATTCGAGTTGCCTAAAGATCCTAGCAGGGCCGTTGTATAGACGATAGTGCCTATATAAAATCCAAGTACTAACTGGTGTGACTTCTTACTTAATAACCCTGGTATTACTCTGGGGGAAAAACTGGAAGATGCTTGATTTATTACGATCATCACCATCGAAAAACTAAATACGGTTAAGCTTATTATTCCACCAGTTAGTGTGCCTAGTATGTTCCTTGCGCTGTCAGCATTATGCGCTACAATGGAAGGTATTATCTGATTTATGAATGTGCTGTATTCGGGCCTTTTAAAAAATAAAATGGCAAATGATAATATAAAAAATGACAATGTAATTATCGTCGGCAAGAACGCAATACTGTTGGTTGCGCGAACATAACCGGTAAGAATTATTTTGTATAATTTAGTCATTGATAAAGTGAACGATGTTATCGTTCAGTGCTTGAGCAGATCGTGCAGGGCATCCAACAGGGTTTCGTTCTCTGGCGGCGTGCCGACCGTAATCCTTAGCTGATCATTAAGCCGAGGCTGATCGAAATGGCGTACAAAAATGGCCCGGGCTTTCAAAGCTTGATACAACGCACACGCACCGCCGCCGAGCGTATCCGGCACTCGGGCAAGCAAGAAATTGGACTCGCTCGGCGTGCAGGAAAACCCGAGTTTATCGAGTGTCGCTGCCAAGCGTGCCCGCTCCCCACGCACCGCTTCCCAGGTTTGCGCTGCATGTTTACGGTGGGCGAGAGCGGCTAAACCGACTCGTTGCGCTATGACATCAACATTGTAACTGTCCCGAGTTTTGGCGGCGATGGGATCGATCAGATTGGATGCACCGATGCCGTAGCCAAGCCGCAGGCCAGCGAGAGAGTACCCTTTGCTGAATGTGCGCAAGACGAGCAGATTATCGTGTTCGTGAATCAGTGCGATCACGTCATGATCACGCGTCGGGTCGACGAAATCCACGTAGGCCTCATCAACGAGCAACACACCCTGCAATTCTCGGGCGATGCTAGAGATTGCCTCAGCGTTGAGCAGCGTGCCGGAGGGCGCATGTGGGTTTACCAGAAAGGTAAGGTTGACCCCAGCCTGGTTTAGCCGATCAGCAAAGTCAGAGGGTGGCCGCCAGGCCTCGTCCAGCGGGACACGCACGATCGGCGAACCGTTAATGGCCGCGAGGACGGGGTAGAGGCTGTAGCTGGGGTCGGCAATTCCGATGGGTTGGCGGGGCTCGACGAAAGTGGTGATGGCGAGCCGGAGCAATTCGTCTCCGCCGTTGGTTGGGACGACATTTCGCGCGGTTACGTTGTGCAGCGCGGCGGCGGCTTCACGCAAGGCCGCGCTCGTAGGAGGAGGGTAGCGCCTGAGATGCTCGCCGGTGATGGTCTGCAAGGAGGCCAGCACGGGCTCAGGCGGCGGATAAGGATTCTCGTTGGTATTGAGCTTGACCGCCCGTAGATTGTCGGGTTGCTCACCGGGTGAGTAACCGCTCATCCGCCGAATGTCGTCGCGTTCATAACCCATGATCAATGCTCTCAGCGCTCAACGAAACCGTATATTAGTTTGCCTTAGTGACTCTGTCAGCGGGTGTTTTCAGCGGCGCTGGGCCAAAACGCTGTTTAGCGTCGATGCGGACGGTCGTTTTTACCTGGCGTGGGCAGGCGAGCAGTGTAAATCAGGCATTACATTATCAGGTTTGGTCGCCTTTGTTGCGTAACTGAGCGAGCGCCTCCGGCGGCAGGCTGGCGGCATAAGACCACCCCGGATTGATTACTAGGCCCATGCCATTAGTGGCATTGGCAACGATCCAGCTGAATTCCACTTCGTATGGAAAGGCGAAATCGGGGAACTCTTTGATTATGGGCGGAACCCGGTCGGAGTGAGTGAACATTGCAAGCATCGGGGTTTTTTCGGGACCTTCGAGAACCAGGGGCTGTATATTTCGCTCATCGTCTTCTTCATCGCCCGTTTCCGCTTGGCTGAGTAGGATAAATACCTCAGCATCGATCAGTTGCTGTAAAAATTCCGCGGTGGTGGACTCGCCATTCTGGGCGGCTGCCAAGGCCTTTTCCAGATCATTGACTGGTTCTAGCTCGGCGACCGGGACGGAGGACTGCTCGGACATGATTAAAGCTCCGATTTGATGTGTTTCCAGCACAGGGTCTCATATCCACCAGTGAGTATGAAATGCAATCCTGATGATTCGTCTTTCTTGTGGCCAATTTGCTGCCGGTTCGGCGTAAGTTGCGGTATTTTGCGCACCATGCGGACAGTCGACTCTGCGGGCATTCAAACAACTGCGATCTCGCATCGGCTGGCGGTCAACACGTGTGGGGCTCCGCTGTGTCCGGCTTTAGGGAGGGTGCAATGAGTGGACAGCCGAGCATGCTACTCGTAGGCATCGGTGTGCTGAGCGTGCTCTCGCAGTGGCTCGCCTGGCAAGCCCGTCTGCCGGCGATCCTTTTTCTGCTTGCTGCCGGTGTGTTGATGGGACCTATTGCGGGGTGGCTGGTTCCTGACACACTCTTTGGCCCGCTTCTGTTCCCGTTGATTACCCTCGCGGTAGCGGTCATTTTGTTTGAGGGGGGGCTCACCCTCCGGTTGGAGGAGATTCGTGGACTCGAGGCCTCCGTTCGGCGTCTGCTGACGGTCGGCGTGCTGATTACCTGGTTTATCAGCGCCGGTGCAGCGTGGCTGTTCGTGTCCTTGAGCTGGGATCTGGCCGTACTGTTTGGCGCCATCACGGTGGTCACCGGCCCTACCGTTATTGTTCCTATGCTGCGCGCGATTAGACCGACCGCCCGGGTGGCGAGCGTATTGCGCTGGGAAGGCATCGTCATTGACCCGATTGGGGCGTTGCTCGCTGTGCTGGTATTCGAATTCGTGGCGTCGAGCGGGGGGGCTCAGAGCCTAGCAGAGACTTTGCTCAGCTTCGCACTGACCGTGGTGACCGGGCTTGTGTTCGGTGTTGGTGCCGGTTACCTATGGGGCCTGATTTTACGTAACTACTGGTTGGCTGATTATCTGTACAACATTGCTACGCTGGTCGCCGTTTTCGTGGTTGCTACGCTTGCCAACCACGTCTATGCCGAGTCCGGGTTGCTCGCCGTGACCGTCATGGGCATATGGCTTGGCAACATGCGTGGCGTACCGCTGGAAGGGATTCTCAACTTTAAGGAGAGCCTAAGTCTGCTGCTGATTTCCGGGCTGTTTATCATTCTGGCCGCCCGCATCGAACCCGATCGGCTTTTCGAGTTGGGCTGGGGTGCGCTGCTACTGCTGCTTTCTCTGCAGTTCATCGCACGGCCATTGACCGTTACGTTGGCCACTTTGGGAAGCCCGCTGACCTGGCGTGAGCGTGCCTTGCTGGCCTGGGTTGCGCCGCGCGGAATCGTAGCCGCCGCCGTATCTGCAGTGTTTGCCATGCACCTTGCGGAGGTGGGACACCCGCAGGCCGCGTTGTTGGTGCCGCTCACGTTTCTTGTGATCGTAGCTACCGTCGTATTGCAAAGCGTGACTGCCCGCGCGCTGGCGCGGGTACTCGGCGTGGTTGAGCCGCCACCGCGCGGCGTGCTCATCGTCGGTGCCAACCGTGTTGGACGTGCCTTGGGCGAAGCCCTGCAGGCGCTCGATTTCCCAGTGTTGCTAGTAGATACCAATTGGGACAACCTACAGGAGGCGCGCATGCTGGGATTGGCAGTCTATTATGGTAGCCCGACTTCCGAACACGCAGAGCGGCACTTGAGTCTGGCTGGGCTAGGGCAGTTGTTGGCTGTTTCACCGCGTCCCGATCTGAATCGGCTGGCGAGTTTGCATTTTGCCAAGGAGTTCGGGCGCAATGCGGTTTTCCAATTGCCGACGGGGGCGGCGATGCGCCGTTCCTCAGAGATTCGGCACCAGCATAGTCAAGACAATCTGCTCTTCGGGTTCGATGCGACTTACGCTAAGCTCGCGAGTCTACTGAGCCGGGGGGGCGAGATACGCGCAACGCAGTTGAGCGAGCAATTCGGCTGGGAGGAATATCGCCGCACCCATGCCGAGCCGACTTTGCTGTTTGCCGTCGATCCGGGCGGACGGTTGCTTGTCAACCAAGCAGCCAGCCCGCTTGCACTCCAGGCTGGTTGGACGGCGCTGAGCCTTGTTGCCGCCGCCGAGCCGGCCACGGAAACAAAGGCCTAATCTTGCGCCCCGTCGGGCATGCTGGAGCAGCGTTTTGGGTGGCTTTTTGCGGATGACACCTCGATAACGGAGCAAAGGAGGATGATTGCGGCGCGCATAATCGGCCATCGTGGCGCGAGCAGCTTGGCACCGGAGAACACTTTGGCGGCAATTCGAGCGGCTGCCAATGCGGGTGTGCTCTGGGTGGAGATCGATGTTCGGCTACTCGGCGATGGAACAGCTGTAGTCCATCATGATGAGACTGTGGAGCGTTGTACCGATGGGGCGGGCCCGCTGTCCCGTTATGACCGGATGAGTATACGCTGGCTCGATGCTGGCCGCTGGTACGGCGATGAGTTCGCCGGTGAACGCATCCCGCTGCTCACTGAAGCGTTGTTTCTGATTCGTAAGCTGGACCTCGGTGTCAATCTGGAGCTCAAAGCAGTCAGCCGGGCGGCGGCCCGACAGCTCGGGGCTGCGGTTGCCGGTGATTTGAGGGCAGCAGCTATGCCTCGGGAACGGGTTTTGGTCTCGTCGTTTGAGCCGCTCGCCTTGGAGGCCAGTCGGGAGCGTGCCCGATCGCTCCTCATCGGTTGTTTATGGTCACGGCTGCCGCTCGATTGGCGCCAGCGTGCGGTTGCTTTGGGAGCGGCCAGCATCCACTGTAACTGGCAGTTTCTGACGGAACGAACGGCGCATGCGGTCAAAGCGGCCGGTCTCGAGCTGTATTGCTATACCGTCAACGACTCCAAGGCTTTCTTGCCTTACTGGCGGTGGGGCGTCGATGGCATTTTTACCGATCGCCCGCAAGACTTCCTTTTAGGCGGCTCACCCATCGGGATTGGGTAGGGCCTGTCAGCAGGCCCTAGCGGCCGGCGTAGAAACCGCGCCCGAGGTCTCGATCGTGAAAAAGGGCTTTCTGGCCTGGATGCCATGGAAGCCAGCCGGTTATTTCTCGAAGACGAGGCTCTCAGAAGTTGCCCCCAAAGCTTGGAGGGCCTCGTTAATCTCACGGGTAAACGGCCGGGGACCACAGACGTAGAAATGCTGACTGAAATCGCTGATGTGTTCGGCCAAAAACGACTGGTCGATCCGTCGGTTCAGGTAACCCGCTTGGCTCTCACGGGTGCAGGTGAGGACGCATTGATCCCCTAGATAGTAACGCAATTCGTGCTCTTCGATGATATCGGCCGGGGTGCGGTTGGAAAAAAGCAGTTTGTGTCCGTCGAGCTTGCCTTCGCTAGCCAGTGTTCTTAAGTGAGCGAGGAATGGCGTGATGCCGGCGCCACCGGCGATAAAAACGCCCGGTCCCTGGTAGAGGATGGTGCCGAAAGAGTTGCCGATCTGTAACGTATCGCCGGGGCGCAGCGAGCGTATCTGCCGGGTTACCCCGTCGTGATCCTCATAGATTTTGATGGTGAACTCGAGGACACCATCGTCCTGTAAGGAGGTGGGCGTAAAGGGTCGCCCCTTTTTTTCCCAGCCGGCCTTGGTCAGCATCAGCCTTACTCCTTGGCCAGGCGCGCAATCGAATCCTTCGGGCCGGGTGGTGGTCAGGCGCAGCACATCATGAGTGACACAGCCGCTGCGCAGCAGAGTAACGGTATGGGCCATGATCGCCTCCTCGGTTTTGTTATATTGAACGAAAACAGTCTAACCGATACGCAACGGGGGTGCGTTGGAGGAGAGCCGTACGGGCCGGATGGATTGCCCTGTTAGCGGGCATCGTGTGCGTCTTGGCCCTCGCTGGGGACGGAATGCTCCTGGCGTTGTCGCGAAGGCCGCGCTGGTAAGGTCCGGGGCAGTGCTTACGTTATGGGCTTTTGGTGTGAATTCGCGTTTCCCATTAGAGCGGAAGGACAGCTATGCTTGTCGATATGGGATAGCTTATAGGGGATCCCGCAACGCGGGTCAGCACAAGAACAACGCAAGGAGGGCCGCATGACCATACCGTTGCTCGTTGTCATCGGCGTCGTTATCGCAATCATCATCGCGTCTTTCCGAGTGTTTCGTGAGTACGAGCGAGGCGTGATTTTTCTGCTCGGCCGTTTCTGGAAGGTGAAAGGGCCGGGTTTGCGTCTAGTAGTTCCACTCATTCAGCAGTCGGTCAAGATTGATCTGCGACTGATCACCATGGATGTGCCGACCCAGGACGTGATCTCCAAGGATAATGTATCCGTAAAGGTCAACGCCGTCCTCTATTTCCGAGTCGTCGATCCGGAACGAGTGGTTATTCAAGTCGAGAATTACTTTATGGCGACCAACCAGCTAGCCCAGACCACGCTGCGTTCAGTGCTTGGGCAGCATGATCTCGACGAGATGCTCTCCGCACGCGAGAAGCTAAATGACGACATTCAGTCCATTCTCGACGAGCACACGGAAGCGTGGGGCATCAAGGTAGCCAATGTCGAAATTAAACACGTCGACCTCGACGAGTCGATGGTCCGCGCCATTGCCCGCCAAGCCGAAGCCGAACGGGAGCGACGGGCGAAGGTCATTCATGCCGAGGGCGAATTCCAGGCTGCGGCACAGCTCGTGGAAGCAGCGAAGCGCATTGCCACCCAACCCGAGGCATTGCAGTTGCGCTATCTGCAGACGCTGGCCGATATCTCCAACCAGAGCAAAAGCATCGTTATCCCGATTCCCTTGGAGATTTTCCGTCTGCTCGGGGGGCAGGAGCCGACGCAAACGGCGCCGGCCAAGCCTTCATCGGTTGAGTAGGCTCCATTTCCGCCTACCAAACGGTGCTGCGCTGGCCTCTCGGAATCATGTTTGAACGTGCAGAGCGCAACCTATTGGCAGCGGACGAGAAAATGCTGATTGAGGGCTTCCTCGATACGCTGTGGATGGAGCGTGGCCTGTCGCCTCATACCCTGAGTGCCTATCGCAGCGATCTTGTGGCCTACGCCCATTGGCTGAGGCGGCATGGCACGGGGTTGCTGCAGGTCGGTCGCGACGGTCTCGGGGATTATCTCGCCGAGCGTGTTCGCTCTGGAGTGAGGCCGCGGACTACGGCTCGGTTGCTTTCCACTTTACGCTGTTTTTATCGCCTGCAGCTTCGCGATGGGCGTCTGGCGGAGGATCCGACTGCACAGCTGGACTCTCCTAAACTGGATCGGCCGCTGCCGGCCACTCTCAGCGAGCAGGAAGTGGAGGGATTGTTAGCGGCGCCGGATTGCCAAAATCCCATTGGCTTGCGCGATCGCACGATGTTGGAGGTGGCCTATGCGACCGGGTTGCGGGTCTCCGAGTTGGTGAGCCTTCGCCTGGGGCAGGTGAATCTTCGCCAGGGCATGGCGCGGATCATCGGCAAGGCTGGCAAGGAGCGTTTGGTTCCCTTGGGCGACGAGGCCCAGGCCTGGCTCGAGGATTACCTGCAGAGCGCGCGTACGGTGCTGCTCGCCCAGCATACGGTCCCCGCGCTGTTCGTGACCCGCCGTGGCAAGGCTATGACGCGCCAGGCATTTTGGTACCGCACCAAATGCTATGCACAGGTGGTCGGAATCAGCAAACCGCTTTCGCCCCATACTCTGCGTCACTCTTTTGCCACTCACTTATTGAATCACGGTGCCGATCTCAGAGTCGTGCAGCTCTTGCTCGGCCACAGTAACCTGACCACCACACAGATCTACACCCATGTCGCTCGGCAGCGTCTACAGGAGCTCCATGCTCGCCATCACCCCCGAGGTTAAAATCGATTGGCTGTTTCCGTTCCACCCGCATCTCTCGGCTCCGTCTTGAATATTGTCGCTGACCGGAGAGTGCGCCGCTTGCATCGGTATTTTTTTTATATTGGCTGTAAGGAGTTGGCAGTTTGCGGCTGTTGGATGCGGTATTGGCCTTTCCCCTGACGATCGCAATCTTGGCGATGGTCGCAGAGAAACCTGCCATTAGCCACTGTTTCAATAGACGAGCGGATCGGCTATACCGCAACCAATGACCCGGTCGGCTTATTGCTGTGGCTTTTCAAAGTCATCGTTACGGGGTTGCTAATCGGTCTCGGCGCGCCCTTTGGGTTCGGTTTCACCAAGCGATTGGCGCAGATCCGCCAAGCGGGTAATTCCGAGAACGCCTCCGCAGAGGCGCGGATGTCGGGTAAGGATGCGAACGGAGACCCGGCAGTGCGCAGTAGGATTGTCAACTCTGTCCTGGCAGATGCGATTGCAATCGAACATAACTCTCCGCCAAGCCACCACACTTATTGAAAAGCCGCTAAAGCGGCCTGTCTAACCTGTGCTTTGCCGCCCTTGACCGACTTCGATCGGCAGATCGGAATTGTTGCCCCACTCCGACCAGGAGCCGTCGTAAGCGCGCACGTTCGGGTAACCGAGTGACTTGAGGGCAAGATACGTATGAGCCGAGCGTTGGTGAGAGTGGCAGTGCGTGATGATCGTCTTGTCCGGGGTGATGCCGTGTGCACCGAGCAACTCACGAAGTGCCGCGGCTGCGCCCAAGCGCGGTGGCTTCTCCGGGTCGATGAGCCGGGTCCACTCGAAGTTCACCGCCCTCGGGATATGTCCGCCACGTGCCGCCCGCACGTCCTCGCCACGATATTCGGCCGGGGAGCGGACATCCAGTACAAGCGTGCGTGCGTCGTCCAAGTGCCGGAGGATGTAATTCTGATCGGCACGTGCCGCCAAATTGCGCAGTTTAGCCTGATAAGCCGACGGGGCCGGCGCTCGCGGCGTGGACTCCAGGGGCCGTTGTTCCGCGCGCCAGGCGCGTAGACCGCCGTTTAACAACGAATAGCCAAAGTGACCGAGCACGTCGAGCGTCCAGAGCAGACGGCTTGCTCGGGCATTGCGCTCATCGTCGTAGGCGATGACATGGCTTTCTTCCGTCAAGCCCAGCGCCGAGAAAAGCTCTGTGAAATGCGCTTCGTTCGGCAGCAAGCCGGTGGCGGGCGGCTCGCCGCTGACCAGCGCCGAATAGTCGAGGCGAATCGCTCCGGGGATGCAAGCGCTCGTTTGGCTCTGCTGCGAGGATAACTCGATCAGCAGCAGCCGAGGATTGGTCAGATGATGCTCCAACTGCTCGGGTTCGACCACCAGCGGCAGCAGACGCTCAGTCATTGGGCGTGTCCTTTGGCAGCGGGTTTGACGGCAATGAGCTCCAGCCAATGGCGCACCGGTACGCTCGCGCACTCGCCCAGATGGGCCAGACAGCCGATGTTGGCGGTGGCGATCATCTCTGGTTCGCCGGACATGAGGCTGTGCAGCTTCTGGGTCCGCAACTGCTGCGCGAGCTCGGGTTGCAGTACGGAGTAGGTTCCGGCCGAGCCGCAACAGATATGAGGGTCCGCCACCGATGTAAGCTCGAAGCCGATTTTCGCAAGCAGCCGCTCCACCCGTCCCGGCAGCCTTAACGCGTGCTGTAGCGTACATGGCGCCTGAAAGGCGATTCGCCGCGGCGCGTCGGCGGCGGGGACGAGCGCCTCGGCATGAGCCTCCAACAACTCGACCGGGTCTAACGCCAACTCGGTCACCCGCTTGGCCTTGGCAGCATAGTCGGGATCTGAGTGCAGTTGATGAGCGTAGTCTTTGACTTGCGCCCCGCAGCCGCTTGCGTTTACCACGATGGCATCGGCGCCGTCTTCCACTTGCGGCCACCAGGTATCGATGTTGCGTCGCATGCGCTCGCGGGCTGTATCCGGATGGCCGAGGTGCTGGTCGATGGCACCGCAGCAGCCGGCTTTAGGCGAACGGATCACGGCAATGTTCAATTTGTCCAGGAGATGAGCCGTGTGCGGATTGAGCGTAGGCTCCAGCGCCGGCTGTACACACCCTTCGAGCAGTAGGACCTTGCGTGCTTGTCTACGGGCGGTGGGCCAGACTGGTGCGTGGCGCCGGGGGCGGATTTTCTTTGCGAAGATACTTGGAAGGAGCGGTCGGAAGACGCGGCCGAGCGCCAGCAGGCTACCGAAGAGCCGGCGCCGGGGTAACACGAACCGCAAGCCGAGCTGCATCAGGCGCTGATCGGGGCGGCGTGCTACGTGTTCTTCGACAAGCGTACGGCCCAAATCGGCGAGTCGACTGTATTGTACGCCGGACGGGCAGGTCGTTTCGCAGGCGCGGCAGGTGAGACAGCGATCCAGGTGCAGCTGAATGCTGGGACCGGGACGCTCGCCTTCCAAGACCTGTTTGATCTGGTAAATGCGACCGCGCGGGCTGTCCAGTTCATCGCCCAGTAAGCGATAAGTGGGGCAGGTCGCCAAGCAGAAGCCGCAGTGGGTGCACTTGCGCAGAATCTGATCCGCTTCCTGACCATCGGGGGTGTCCTTGATAAACTCGGCAAGACGTGTCTGCATAGCGTCATCTTAGTTCACAGCGGTGCATAAAGGCGACCGGGATTGAGGATGCCGGCCGGATCGAAGGCGTGTTTCAGCCGTTGGTGCAGGCGCAGTAGCGGCGCATCGAGTGGCTGGAATACATCCATGGTGCGGTCGCCGCCACGGAAGTGGGTGGCGTGACCGCCGAGCCGCTGTGCCTCTCGACGGATGTGAGCGGGCTCCGCGTCCGTGCGCAGCCAGATCTGTCGGCCCGCCCAATCGTTGATCCATGCACCCGGTAGATCCGGCGGCGGCGCGGCGGGCGGCAACACGATACGCCAGAGCGATTCCGCCCCTCGGCATGTGAAAAAGGCGAGGCGGTGGTCACGCAACTCACGCCAGAATCGCTCCGCCGGGCCGAAATTCTGGCCGCCGATCTGCCGCTTGCCGAAGGCCACGGAGCTCGCGGCGCCCGATAGACGTACATACAACCGTGTGCCGTCGTGTGTGGCCGCCGAGACGGGAACGCCGGTCCGCAGCCACTGCTCGGTGAGCTCATGGATGCGCGCGGCCGGCTCATTCACGGTGAGCGTTTGCTCGGCCTGCGGCGCTGGCAGCAATTTGAGTGAGACTTCTAGGATTACACCCAACGTACCAAGTGCCCCGACCATGAGGCGGGAGAGGTCGTAGCCGGCGACGTTTTTCATCACCTGTCCGCCGAATTGCAGTACTTGGCCACGTCCGTTGACGATGCGCACACCGAGTACCATGTCGCGTACGGAGCCGGCGAAAGGGCGGCGCGGTCCCGCCAGCCCGGCGGCGATGGCACCACCTAGTGTGGCCTCGCCGGCGAAAGAGGGCGGCTCGAACGCCAGCATCTGATTATGTTCGGCGAGCCGCCTCGCCAGCTCTGTCAAAGGCGTTCCACTGCGGGCGGTCAGAACCAACTCGCTCGGCTCATGGCTCACGATGCCGCGATGCTCGGTCAGCAGCAGTGGTTCGCCGCGCGCTTGCCGCCCATAGAACCGTTTGGTTGCATTGCCGCGTATTTCGAGCGCGAGGCCAGCGCCGCTGGCCTCGCGCACCTGCTCTGCGATCTCGGCGGTCAGATCTGAGGATGTGTGCATAAGGATGAGCGACTCTAAAAACGGTCGATGTGCGGATGCGGCAGCTCGCCGCGGCGCACGTGCAAGCGGCCGAATTCGGCGCAGCGGTTGAGGGTGGGTATCGCTTTCCCCGGATTCAGCAGACCCTGCGGATCAAAGGCCGCCTTTACGGCATAGAATTGTTCAAGCGCCTCAGGACGGAACTGGACACACATCTGATCGATCTTCTCCATGCCGACGCCATGTTCGCCCGTAATGGTACCCCCGACTTCCACACACAGCTCAAGGATCTGGCCGCCGAGCGCCTCGGCCCGCTCGAGTTCTCCAGGGCGGTTGCCGTCGAAGAGAATGAGCGGGTGAAGATTGCCGTCACCCGCGTGGAAGACATTGACTGTACGCAGCCCTTGCGCTGCGGAGAGCTCGCTGATGCGCTTGAGTACCTGTGCGAGGTGTTTACGCGGAATGGTCCCGTCCATGCAATAGTAGTCGGGAGCGAGGCGGCCGACTGCAGGGAAAGCGGCCTTGCGCCCGGCCCAGAAGCGCGCCCGTTCGGCGTCATCGCGCGCCACGCGAATCCGATCGGCGCCTTGCTCACGCAGGATACTCTCGACTTTCCGTATCTGTTCGTTCACCTCGGCCTCGCCGCCGTCGAGTTCGCAGATCAACAGGGCAGCGGCCTGCGTATCATAGCCGGCCTGGATGAAGTCCTCGGCGGCCTGAATCGCGGGCCTGTCCATCATCTCCAGCCCGGCCGGGATGACCCCGCCGGCAATAATCGCGGCGACGGCATGGCCGCCCGCCTCCACGGTCGGAAAAGAGGCCATCAGTACCTGCTTGGTGAGGGGATTGGGCAGGAGTTGCACGACAACTTCTACGATCACCCCGAGCATGCCCTCGGAGCCCGTGACCAGCGCGAGCAAATCGTAACCTGGGCTCTCCGGGGCCAGGGAGCCCAGCGTGATCCGGTCCCCTTCGATGGTCAGCAGCGTGAGCTGCAATACGTTGTGTACGGTCAGCCCATATTTCAGACAGTGTACCCCGCCGGCGTTTTCGGCGATGTTCCCGCCGATGCTGCAAGCGATTTGTGAAGATGGATCCGGCGCATAATACAGCCCGAACGGGGCTGCCGCCTCGCTGATCGCCAAATTGCGCACACCGGGTTCCACTCGGGCGATGCGTCGGTGAGGATCAATCTCTTTGATGCGGTTGAACTTCGCCAGACTGAGTAGCACGCCTTGCGGATGGGGCAGGGCGCCGCCGGAGAGACTTGTGCCGGAGCCACGGGCAACGACCGGAACACGGTTCTCCGCGCAGATTCGCAATACAGCGCGCGCCTGATCGACGGTTTCGGGACTGGCCACCAGCAGTGGAAGCTGCTTATAGGCGGCGAGACCGTCGCATTCGTAGGCCCGGCGACCCTGTTCATGGGTAATCAGCCCTTCGGCGGGCAGTAATGGCCGTAACCGGGTAATCAGCGCCTCGACGTCAACCTCGAAGCGCGTATCCTCGGGCCGGTATAGGGACCGTTCGGACATCTCTATCTCATTAATAAATATTCGAGTGCGGTATGCGACGACTATACCAGAGCTACGCTATGCGTCGAGCAACGGGTTGGCGCTAACTGAAAGCGGCCGGGGCGGCATAGTAAACGAACCCGGCGAGGCCGGGGGCGCCAGGATGAGTATGCGCGGCAAGCCGGCTGAGCGGGGATTCACCAGCGCCAGGCGGCGCGAGCGAATCAACGCAAGAGGCTTGACCGCGGTGCGCCGCCACATCAGCCGCCTGGCAGTTGCGGAAGAGCACCTGGCGCTCCCCCCCCGAGCGGGAAGGTGCGCTATCAGTTGCAGAAGGCTAAGGAACATCTGATCAATTCGGCCCTGAAACCAAGAGCGTTCATCTTCGACGAGAGGAAGGGCAAAAATGCTCGGTTTTCGACACCGACCGCTGCTATCCGGAGCCATTTGGCTCCCCAGAGCTC
>JAUILK010000046.1 GCA_030433275.1 Gammaproteobacteria bacterium | reverse complement strand
GCTGAATGTAGCGCCGGATCTTGGGTGTCGTGGTGGCGTTCGCATGGAGCCGGATGTTCATATCAACAAGCCTCCTGGGCAACATAACCGAGAACGCTTCGAGCTACCCATAGAGGATAACTCCTGATATTAATTAAATCATCCGGGACCTGACAATAACGGAATATGCCGCTGCCGCGTTCCGGATAGGGTGTGTTGCCAGTAAAAAAGCGAATGAGCCTTGCCGATAGCGGAGGAGCAGCGCCCATATCGATGCGGGCGCTTGATTCCATATCAAGCATCCGTTTCCAGCCCGAGGCGTTCGGCAAATATCGCCCAGGGTGGGGGCAGATGACGCCAGAGCGTCTCGGAGCGCGCGATGATAGTGCGCATCCAGCCGGTGCTCGGATCGTCGGCCGTCAACAATGCTAAAGCCTCCGATGCGTTGACCCAGCGGTGTTTTTTGTGCTCGCTGCTGCGTACGACGGCATCGGGGTTGTCCAGGACGCAACCGTAGACCACACCCAGTGATTCGTTGAATGCCTGGCCCGGCGGTGTGCCGCGATGGAAATGTGTAGTGCCGAGCATGCATTGCAGCCGCACTGATGTGCCGATCTCTTCGGCCACCTCGCGGTGCAGGGCCTGCTCGAAACCCTCTCCCTGTTCGAGCCGCCCAGTAACACATTCCCATACGCCGGCCGCATAATCCTTGCTCTCCACACGTTGCAGCAACAGATAGCGTCCATCCGCAGCTGAGCGGATCAGCGCTGCGATGCCGCATTGAAAGTATCCGATCGTCATGAGGAGGCCGTTCCGTCAGGTGGCAGGCGTTTGCGCCTTGGTGGCGGTAGGCTAGGTGGGGCGCCATCCGCCTCCCGACGCTGGTCGCGTCGTCCGAAAAGTCTGGCGAGGATGTGCAAGAGCCCGCGTATGCCGCGCCAGATTCGGGGTAGCAGCCAAGCCATGAGCAGCAGGAAGGCCGTCAACGCGGCTAGAAAAAACCATGGATGTTGCAATGCCGCCCATAGCCCCCCAATGACCGCGACATCCTCCAATACGGAGGTGGTCCAATTGCTAAACGGTTCCGGCGAGGTATTGATCAGCACACGTCCGCCGGCTTTGAGTGTATGGCTGCTGGCGGCCAGACTGCCTCCCACCAAACCGGCCGCTACCTGAACGGCCGGTGCCACCTCACCCGCGGCACCGGCTGCGAGTGCGGCGCCGGCCGGGATACGAACAAAAGTGTGCAGCGTATCCCAACCGCTATCGATCCCAGGGATCTTATCGGCGAAGAACTCGATGCAGTACATGGCGCCAGCGGCGGCCATGACCAGCGGGTCCGTGCAGATCATGAGGCCCGTTGGCAGGCTTATGTGGCCAGTATTGTGCAGAAACCCCAAGGTCAGGATGGTGGCATATAGATTGATGCCACTGGCCCAGCCGACGCCGAGAGTCAGGGCGATGGTCGACACGAGCGCGCTCAATGGTTCCAAGGATGATCTCCTTCCTGCCCACGATCATGGGTGGCGCCGTCCGGCGAGATCCACGGCATGATATAAAATGGTACGTTCGATAGGCTTCGGCGGGCGGCTTCCAGCCGCCCGTGTAGCGCTTCGGAGGCGGCCAGATGCCGTTGCGGCACGTTCCCGGTCCTCCGGTGTTTATCCCAAACTATCGAGATGCACGAGAGATCAGAATGGCGAGGTGTCCAGTTCTGTAGCTGCTGCGAGAGTGCCGTATAGTCGAGATAATGGTATCGAAGCCTCTCGGACAGCGCGGTTCGATTCGATAGCCGTTTGTTTTGCGCCATAACGCTATGTTGGATCTACCGGTTGGTGCGCCGTTCGTCGGGATGCGGCTCGGCATTGGGCAGCAGAGGATCATAGCCCTCTGCGCGCAGCGCCGCGAGTACCTCGTGTGTGTGTTCGCGACCGCGGGTCTCGATGGTTACCTCTACCTCCACTGCGCGTAGTGACAGGTCGGTAAAGGCCCGCTGGTGGGCAATTTGAATGATATTGGTGCTGTACGCAGCGAGCAGCCGAGTCAGATCCGCAAGTGCCCCGGGGACATCCGGGACGCCAACCCGTAAGCGCACGATTCGGCCCGAGCGCACCAGTCCGCGCTGGATAACCGAGGACAAGGGCAACAGATCGATATTGCCACCGCTGATGATCAACCCGACCTTGCGAGCGCGGTACCGCTCGGGTTCGGTTAGTATCGCAGCCAGGCCGGCTGCACCAGCTCCTTCTGCAACCGTTTTCTCGATCTCGAGCAGCATTAGGATTGCTTCTTCGATCTCCGGTTCATCGACGAGAACGATTCGGCTGACATACTGTCGGACCAGCGGCAAGGTAATGTGTCCCGGCTGCTTGACGGCAATACCTTCGGCGACGCTAGCCAACTCAAACGAGGGGGATTCGCCGAGCAGGGCGCTGTGCATCGAAGCGAAGCGGCGGCATTGTACGCCGACGATCTCGATGGATGGGTTGAGGGCCTTGGCGGCAATGGCATTGCCCGCGATCAATCCGCCACCACCGATGGGTACGACCAGGACTTCGAGATCCGGATAGTCATCGAGCATTTCCAGAGCTATAGTCCCTTGGCCTGCGATGACGGCGGCGTCATCGTAAGGATGAATAAAAACGTAGTCACTGTCCTGGGCCAGCCGGACGGCAACCTCTCCCGCTTCGGCTACGCCCTCGCCTTCTAGGCATACAGCCGCTCCGAAAGCCTGCGTGTTGCGGATTTTCATGTTCGGCGTGTGGATTGGCATGACGATCGTCGCCTGGATGCCCAGGCGCTGAGCATGATAGGCGATCGCTTGCGCATGATTGCCGGCTGACATGGAGATTACCCCCCGTCGGCGTTCCTCCGGCGTGAGGCTGAGCAACTTGTTGAGGGCGCCACGCTCCTTGAAAGCGGCGGTAAACTGTTGGTTTTCGAATTTCAGGTAGAGCTGCGCGCCGCTGATAGCGGATAGCGTACGCGAGTGTGCGCAGGGCGTTCGCACGATACTCGGCTTGATTGCCTGAGCTGCTCGCCGAATGTCGTCGATGCCGATTGTCGCGCCGCACGGCCCTTTCGTTGTCCGCGGCGGGCGCTCGGCGCATGTCGATCGTTTATGAAACGGCGTGTCCGTAGTCATGTTCGGCCCTCTAACAGCTTATCAGCCGATTTCTATGCCGAATTTAATCCGCCGTTCTGACGCCACCTTCGGTGGTCGCCCTCAGGCAGCCGCGACCGTGCGGCGCAGCTGAAACCGTTCTTCGGCGATGCGATCCGCAACCCGATTGGTCGGGCTGGCGCTGCGTTGGGCACGGCGATAAATTTCGGCCAGTGTCTCGGCAATCTGCTCGATATGGAGCCGCGCCTGACGGGGATCGTAGCCGTCAAACCCCTGGGCTATGTCAATGACGCCCCCGGCGTTGATTACGTAATCGGGTGCATACAGAATTTTCCGCTGCCGTAGCATTTCGCCATGACGCTCTTCTGCCAGCTGATTATTGGCCGAACCCGCCACGATCCGTGCCTGTAATTGGGAAATATTCTGGTCGTTGAGCACCGCTCCTAGAGCGCAAGGGCTGAATACATCCACCGGTTGCGCGTAGATGGCGTTAGGCTCGACCACTTTGGCGTCGAACTCGGTGGCCGCGCGCGCTCGTACTTCGGGTCGGATGTCCGTGACCCATAATCGGGCGCCGGCGCGCAACAAATAATGCGCCAAACACCAGCCCACATGCCCGAGTCCTTGGATCGCGATGCGGGTATCTTTGAGATCGCTGCGGCCCAAGCGCTCCTGCACGCTGGCTTGTAGGCCGATCAACACACCATAGGCCGTGGCCGGCGACGGATCGCCGCTGCGCCACTTGCCGTCGATATCTTGGCGGTCGGTAATTCCGGCCACATGATTGGTTTCCTTGGCCATGATTTTGAGATCTTCGACCCCCGTACCGGCGTCTTCAGCTGTGATGTAACGCCCTCCGAGACTGTCGATAAAGCGACCCATGGCGCGCAGCAGGGCTTCTGTTTTGTCGCGCCTCGGATCCCCGATGATCACGGATTTGCCCCCGCCGAACCGCAGTCCGGCCATGGCCGACTTGTAGGTCATGCTGCGGGAGAGGCGGAGCACGTCGGCGAGGGCTTGTTCTTCGTTTTCATACGCCCACATGCGACAACCGCCGAGCGCTGGGCCGCGGCTGGTATTATGCAGCGCGATGATCGCCCGTAAGTCCGCATCGGAATCGAAGCCATAGACGACGGCTTGATGATCGCGCAAATGGACGTTATTGAACACGCTCATGGTGAATCTTCCTCCATGCCTCGAAAAGTGGGCCGATCGCGAAGGCGCGCGCTTGCCCTGCCGGCTTTCCAAAGCGATGGACGCGCGAAACCATTCGACACCCGGTCCTCGGGGAGTAGCTGTCGATAACCTGGAGGTGCTGCGGCAGGAGAGGGTACAATGCTTGGCCGGGATTTTGGCCTTGCAGTGCCATGAAGGCCTCCGTCGCAGGATTGCCGCTTCGGTTACCGGTGGTCCCTTTTGAGGACCATACCTATCATCCAGTGTATCGCGGCACGGCTCAATGTCGATAGTAGGGCGTTTTTTGCGCCGCGACGGTGGAATATGTCCATGTCCACTGTTTAGGAGGTACCAAGAGAATGCTTTGGATTGCCCTTGCTGTTTTGGCGGTGGCCACTATCGGTGGTGTGACGTTGGCTGGTGCCCTGATCAGGCAGCGACCCTTTCCCGCCTTCGTGGGCTATCTCCATGGTGCGGTGGGTTTGGGTGGTGTCGTTTTGTTGGCGATCGCAGTGTTTGCCGACTCGCAGGGGATGCCTGTCAACTCGGCCTTGCTATTGTTCAGTTTGGCGATGGTCGGCGGGGTATTCAACTTGCTATTCCGATTGCAGCGTGAGCCGCCGCCCATGTTCATGATTATTTTACACGGTGGCGTCGCATTGGTCGGGCTTGCGTTGCTGCTGGTCGGAATAACAGGCTAAGCATAAAAAAATGCGCAAAGATTGTGGATCAGTCTGTGGGTACAATTTTGCTGCAACTACCGTACTGAGGATGCGCGCAGATGGTAGTGTACTGTGACGGGCTTCGTGGGTAGCGGGAAATAACACCATATTGCTCGCCCAAGGGGTAAGGGTTGAGGTATGGACAGGCCATGCGCGGGTCGGGCCCGGTTGTGAATAACTTCAAATTTGATCTCTGAGAGAGCTGCTTGAATGCGCTTCACTCATCCCGGTGCAAACCGCGCGAACCATGGTAATGGCTGTATTCACGGTATTTTTGCCACACATTTTTACCACCTATGTTGTGCGTCGGATTGCGCAGGTTTCATAAGTGGTGTGCGGGCTGGCCGGCAATGGTGTTCATGCGGCTGGAATTGCCCTGTTCCGGATGGGGGTCGGCTGAGCACCGCAGCTGCTCTCGGCAGGGAGCAGCCCTTGCTTGCCGGATCAATTCCTCGAAGCGTTGGTTGAATTCGGTCGGCCGCAATGATTTGATTTTCCCTTGTAGCACCATGGTTTTGGTGCGTCTCACCTGATATAACACCTCGAGAAAGGGTAGGTAGCCTTGAAAGTCGGGCGCGCCTTTTGCCAGTAGTCGCTCGAAAAATGATTCGGTAAGCGCCTCGGAAAGCCAGCGGGAACGCGCTTTGGCTATACCCTGGCCGATTAGGGTCTCCGAATAGAGGTTCTTGATATCGATTGCGCAGACGACCCCATCAGCCTCTCTGAAAATGAGGTTCGCGGTAATGGGGTCGGTATAGTCGAAACCCAGCCACACCATGGCCGGCACGATTGCATCGTGATGATCGACCAATTCTCTATAGAGCCGATCATTCAAGAGCTCCGTATCGTGTAGAAATTTCAAATCTCGGTAAAAATCAAATCCTTCGATTGTATCGCAAAGCGCTACCAACCGGTGCTGACGTCCATAGATGGCAGCATAGAAATCAGCCAGCCGCGTCAAGCCGCTCGTGTCGATCCGGCGAATGGCCGGACCCTGGATGAATTCCACCCAAACCGTGTTCCGATGCTGACCGATCACGGCAGGAAAATGCTGGCTGGATCCAAACGCGGTCAGGTCCGCGTGTACGCGTCTTGCCGAGGCTTCGGTACGAAAAATGACTTTTTTGTATTGTTTCTTATTGATGTAAATGTAACGAACATCGTAGCCTTTACGGTGCCATCGCTTGACGATGGACAGCAGCTTGCGCCGTAGCCGCTTCATCTTACCGTAAGCGGGTTTTTCTTCGTAAATCAAATAGTTGCTTCCGAACATTGCGTTTGCCTCTCGCGCTGAGCGTAGCGCGGCTGCGCAGGGCGTAATTATTGCGACGGACCCGAAGTCGATCACCCATCTCGCGGCGCGATGGTTGTATCTGCACCGTGTCCGGATAAAAATCACCATGATATCTTATTCTAAATTCAAGGTGTGGCGGCACGGCCGTGCTATCGGCGACTTGGTCGATCGCCTGGGGCGCGTTCGTTCGGCGCGCCATCATACACATCATCGGAAGCAGTGCCCCAATTCCATTTCCAATGACAGCGTATAGCACACCAACAGTTACCGTTTTGATTCCGGTCCACAATCGGGTGGGCTATATCGGGGATGCAATCGACAGCGTTTTGGGGCAGACGTTCGCGGATTTCGAGTTGCTGATCATCGATGATGCCTCGAGCGATGGTAGTGCCGCTGCGGTCGCTTCTTATCGGGATCGGCGGCTGCGCTTGCTTCGCAACGAGACTCAGCTCGGCATTCCTGGCAGCCGCAATCGCGGCGTCGATGAGGCGCGTGGCGAATTCTTGGCTTTTCTCGATAGCGACGATCGCGCCCACCCTGAGCGATTGGCGCGGCAGGTAGCGTTTTTACACGATCATCCGGATTATGCTGCGGTGGGCAGCTGGATCGAATGGATGAGCCAAGCTGGTAAACCGCTGGGACGGATCAAGCGCAAGGCCGTGGCCGCGGAGCAAATCGCCGCCGAGCGTTTGTTCCGCTCCTGCCTGGAGAACTCGGCGGCTATGGCGCGTACCGCTATTTTGCGCCGCTACCGTCACCGTGAGCGCATCAAGCTCGGTTCGGACTACGATCTATGGGCGCGTATTGCAGCGGACCACAAATTGGCGGCACTGCCGCACGTGCTGACCTACCGTAGGCAACACGGGGGTCGCAGCACTCATGGGCGCTGCGAGGAGATCAAGGCCTGGCGGCTACAGATCTTTGCCGAGCAACTGGGTGCGCTCGGCTTGCCGTACAGCGCGGATGACTTGGAACGCCATTATGAGTTGCGGCGCATGCAAAAGTTGCCCATCCGCCCGGACCGCACCTATCTGAAATGGGCACAGGAGTGGCTGCAGCGCTTGCGGGTTGCGAATGCCCGCAATCCCGTCTATCCAGAACCGGCTTTCTCCTACCTTCTGGGAACCTTTTGGCTGAAGGCGTGCTGGTATGCGACTCCGGTGGTGGGTCGGTATGCTTGGCGGTGTTTTTGGGCCTCACCGCTGCATACGGAGGCTTTGCCCGGCCTGGTCCGGCTCGCGCGGACGCGCTTTGCCGCGCAGCTACCTGGTCGGTCTCGCCCATGACGGGGACGCCTGAAGCCGGGTGCAATGCGGCGCACATTGCCTTGTTCATGTCCTTGCTGACCGGTGGGGGCGTGCAACGCTCCATGCTTAAACTGGCCGCCGCGTTTGCTAACCATGGGCATCGCGTGGATCTGCTCGTGTGTCGTGCGAACAGCCTGGAGCCGGAGCAGTTCGTACCGGCGGGCGTGCGGCTGATTGTGCTGCAGCCTGGTCCATCGGTGTGGGGGCGAGTTTTGGCATTGAAAGCCGATCCACATGGAATTGGGGAATTGCTCAGGCCGGTGCTGTTGCCGCTGAAATCCTCCAATAAGTTATGTTATCTGTTTGGTTTGGCGCGTTACCTGCGCCGGGAGCGGCCGGATGCCCTGCTCTCGGCAATGACCCAGCCGAACCTGGTCGCTCTATGGGGGCGGCGTCTGGCGGGTGTTCCCACCCGGGTCGTCGTGAGCGAGCGCAACATGTTGTCGAGCTACGTCGATCATTACCGGCGCCAGTGGCGTTGGCGTTATCTTCCGCCGTTGATTCGGCGTACCTATGCGTTTGCGGATGCGGTGGTAACGGTTTCGCAGGCCGTGGCCGACGATTTGGCCATCTCAACCGGTCTCCTCGGTACACGCATCTTCCCCATACCCAACCCGGTTGTTACCCCCACCTTGTTGGCGCAGACGCGCTTGCGGCCGAACCATCCTTGGTTTTCCGGCAGCGCACCGCCCGTGGTGCTCGGTGTCGGTCGCCTCGTGGCGCACAAAGACTTCGCTACGCTTCTGCGGGCCTTCGCCCAAGTACGGGAGGTTTGGCCAGCGCGTTTGATGATTTTGGGCGATGGGCCCGAACGCCCAGCGTTGCAACGGCTGGCCGGCGAGTTAAAGGTTACCGATGCCGTGGCCATGCCCGGCTGGGTGGATAATCCCATCGCCTATATGGCCGGTGCGGGGGTTTTGGTGTTGGCCTCGCATTGGGAGGGTTTGCCTGGTGTATTGATCGAGGCGCTGGCAAGCGGTTGCCCCATTGTGGCGACCGATTCCCCCGGTGGCGGTGCGGAAATTTTGGACGGCGGCACTTTCGGTCGACTGGTGCCGATAGGCGATGTCTCGGCCATGGCAGCGGCCGTTTTGGCTACGCTTGAGTCTCCGCCCGATGGTGCGCGGCTTAAGGCGCGCGCCGACGAATTCTCCGTCGAGCGCGCTGTACAGCGCTATCAGGAGGTTTTGCTGAATCCAGGTTGTCGCCAGGCTCGGCGCGACCTCCACGGGAGTTTTGAATCGTCTCGTTCTGCTTCGTCATGTCGGCGCTGGCCGGAATAACGAAATTTGGAGTTATTCCGAGGCTTCCAGGAGGATTTCCAAATATCGCTCGCTGCCACGTTCGACCGAAAACTCGGCCGCGCGTCGCCGCAGCCATTCTGGGTTCGGCGGGTTCTCCAGTACGCCGAGAATGGCTTGAGCCAGAGCGCGATCATCGCCTACTGCCACCAAAGGGCCGTAGCATCCACTCTGTAGAATCTCGGCCGGCCCGCTCGGGCAGTCGGTCGATACGGCCGGACAGCCACAAGCAAGCGCCTCGATGAGCACGGTCGGTAAGCCTTCATAGATTGAAGACAATACGAATACGGCAGCGCGTGCCATATAGGCGTACGGATTGACCGCAAAGCCGGGCAGGGAGACGTCATCAGCGACCCCGAGTTCTTCGGCTAGACGCGTAAGTGATACGTGCTCCTCGCCTTCACCTAGGATCAGGAGCCGTACCGCCCGTTGCTCCCTCACGCGCTCGAAGGCGCGCAGCAGAGTCGGAAAGTCCTTTTTTTCGTTTAGAGATCCCACCCCGAGAATCACCGGAGGGGAATCGGAGCCGAGCCAGGCATGGTTCAACGGCATCTTGGCCCGTTCAAGCAGTTTGGCCGAAACGATCGGATTGTAAACGGTGATGATACGCTCGCGCGGGAGCCCTGCGGTCAGCGCGAGGTCATCCGCAACGCCGTTGGAGACGGCGACCGTAGCATTGGCCCAAGGGTAGGTTCGGGCGATCAGTTCGGGCAGGCAACGCCAGCGCCGCCTCCGTTGTCTGCCTTTGATATATGCGGATAGATGATTGCGCTCGCTTACTACCAAGCGGGTTTCGGTGTTAGCCAATCGCCGGGCCAGTGCAGCCGTGCAGTTTAGAGTGTTGCCGGCGGAGAGCAGCGCCTGCGGCCGTGTCCGGCGCAGATACCGCGCCAGCGCCGGCAGGCGTTTGAGCCAGGGCGATATTTCCCACGCCCGCCGCAGCGATTGCAGCAATGGCCATAATACCGATGGATCGGCCGCGAGTAGGTAACCAAACGCCAGCCCGCGCGCGGCCGGTTTGAATGCTATGCATTCCAGGGCAACGAGGTTGACGCCGGGTGGAATATGCGCAAGGTGCGGCCCTTTGGCCTTGTAGACCACCAAATCGACCGTATGGCCTCGGTGGCTGAAACTCTCTGCCAACCGCAGCAGGTTTTTCTGGATCCCTCCACCCTCGAGGTCCCGCATGAGCAAGGCGATGTGCGCTTTGCCCGGGTTTTGCCGCGGACAGTTCAATTCTGTTGCTGCGGATTCGGCCGGCTTGAGTTGGGATGACAAAAGATGTTTTGCCTAAGCTTGATTGCGCGTACGCGGTGGCTGCGTTGCTCCATAACCTAAGACGGGATTGAGCCGCGCCCGCACAAGCGCTTCCATCTTGTCTGCCTGCGCCGGTTCGAAATCGTCGCGGAAGCCGCCCACCTTGCCCCGCCGGACCTTGTAGCGCTTGGGGTCGCTGCGGTCCTGCAGGCGCAGGCTGGCGTTGTGAAAGTAGTTGGCCTCTTCGAGCCGGCGTAGGTTGTCGAAGGAGGCGAATTCGACTGCTTCATCAAGCTCTCCTTCGCTGAATGTCTCGCCCAATTGAGCCGTGATGCGCTGCAGCGCGGCACGGGTATTGGCTCGCAGATCCTCATAGCGCACGATGAGCGCGTTGTCACGACCGGCAAAGAACTCGGCCCATTGGTTATGGTAATCGATCAACCCCGGCAGCCCGAGTTCAGGGTGCATCACAAACTCCCACAACGGGATGGTTTTATAATCGATCGGTCGACGTAGCTCGTGCAGGATGAGTTCACGCTTGGCCGCAGAAATCCGGCGGGTGAACTGAAGGTGCCAGGATACGGCGATATCGCAAGGATGGCGGGCGAGGAAGATCAGTTTCTTGTCGTCACCGGGCTCGTTGGCCAAAACCTCGCGAACGGCTGCCTCGTAGCTGTAATGCCCGTTGCTCACAATGAACCGCGGCAGGATTTGGTTGTAGTGCTGGAGTTCGTCCGTTTTCATCACCCGTCGTGCCGGGAGGCCGTATTTACGTTGAAACAGGCGAAAGAGCATAACCCGCAGCCAGGTGCCACCACTTTTGGGGTGAACAATAATCACCACATTGGCCTCGCGAGTCTGGCGTCTCTGCAGTGCGCCGAGCAGAGTGCGCCGGGTGCGCACGCGCAGTGTCTCAGGGAGCCACGCCGTGCCGCCGATCACGGCGGCACGGCGGTACCGATCGGGTATTTGCGCCATGTCATTCCTCTCATTGTTCGCCTCGGCCATTATATGCCACCTCGGTCGCCTGGACCTACCGGGCGTTCGGATGGTCCTGGGCTCGCCTCCGAAGCCGAGCGGGGAAACCGGCGTGGGAATGGTCGTGCGCGTAGTGCATGCGCCGGCCAAACCCAATACGATGACCGAACTATGACGGCCGAGTCGTGATTTTCGGATTTCGCTGCAGTTTGGAGCCAACCGCATGGCATTTCTGATCAAACGCGTGTTTGTGGGCCTCGCGCAGAAGGATCCGGCCAGAAGCTGCGGGCGCTGGCCCGAGCTGGAGTGCGTGGTGTTGCCGGCCGTGTCGGAGGCAGAGAAGAGCCGCAACCCCCCGGTGCGGATCTTTCTTGGCACCGAGGCGGCTCAGTTCCGTGCGGAGCGGGTGTTCGTGTGGTCCATCGTTAAGGTAAGAGACCCGGCGCGACGCTACGAGATTTATCTATTGAAGGATTTGCCCGGTTTCGATCGGCGCTGGTGGCTGACTGGTTTCACCGCTTATCGCTTTGCCATACCAGAGCTTGCGGGCGGTGCAGGACGGGCGATCTATAACGACACCGATCAAATCTATCTCGCCGATCCTGCCGAGCTGTTCGATATGCCGATGCAGGGGCACGGGTTCCTCTCCATCCACCCTCGGGATACTTCGGTGATGCTGCTCGACTGTGCCCGTATGGCGCGCGTTTGGACCTTGGCGGGCGCGCGCCGCCAGCGCCGCAAGCAGCTCGAAGCGAAGGCGCTGGCGGTTTCGGGCATGTGGGGTCGATTGGATGGCGCCTGGAACGCGCGTGACGGCGAGTACGCCCCAGGCCGATCCCGGCTGGTGCATTTCACCACCTTGCAGACCCAGCCGTGGCTGCCGTTTCCCAGTGACTACGTTTATTGGCAAAATCCGGTCGGTGTACTTTGGTTAGAGCTGGAGCGCTCGGCCGACCAAGCGGGTTATCAGCTCTTCGATGCGTCCACTCCCAGCGCCGGCTATCATGCCTTACAGTCGCGTTTTCGCCGCCTGACGGCAGCTGTCGCTGACTCGTCGAGTACCGCAGTCGATGCTGGATTTTCGGATTGGCCGGTGGTCCAACGCTTGCTGCAACAATCCAGCGCACGCACGGTCTTGGAGTTCGGCTTTATCTCGGGATACACGGCGCTGTCTGCTGAGCGCGATCAGCGGGCAGCCGACTGGGTGGTTGAGCGCCGTACGCCGGGCGAGCCGCCCTGGGAGAAGGGAGAGGCTGTGCGGTCTTTTGATGCCGTGCTGTGCCGAAAGGCTTTGGAGTACTTTCCGGATGAGGATTTGCCGTGGTTGATCGACAAGCTGTTCGCGCTGAGCGATCGCCTGCTGCACGTGGAGGTGGACGATACCGCGTCGCTCAAACGGTTACCGGACGGCAGTACACTGGAGATCGCGCCGCGCCGTCCGGCCCGATGGCTTTCCTGTTTTGAGCTGGCGAGCCGCCGTCACCCGCGCGTGCACTACCAGTTGGTTTTGAACACCCGGGATGCCACCGGCCGGCGGACTCAGGCGATGCGGGTAGGCGGGCAGTTGGTGGGTGGTGCGCCGCGCGTTTGGGTTTTGGCGCACCGCAAACCAGGGCATACCAGCCAGGCTGTGGGGTTGGCCGAGGCGCTTGCCTGGCCTTATGAGATCAAGTTGTTGCGGACGCTGCCCTGGGTGCTTCTAGCGCGCTGCGTAGCGCAGCGGCTTGGTTGGCAGAGTTGGTCGCCCGGGCCAGGCAGAGGCGGTGAGTTGGGCCCCCCGTGGCCCGATGTGGTGGTCGCTTCCGGCTGGTTCTCCACCCGGGTGGCACGCTGGT
Organism: Gammaproteobacteria bacterium; assembly: GCA_030433275.1. Classification (GTDB taxonomy): domain Bacteria; phylum Pseudomonadota; class Gammaproteobacteria; order Nitrococcales; family Nitrococcaceae; genus Nitrococcus. The sequence continues at coordinate 8,604 of JAUILK010000046.1, read as the reverse complement.
TGCGCTGCGAGAATCCGGCTCTGCGCGCCGTGCTGCTGGGTCGAAAAAACGGTCCGAGCGGGCCGTCCGATTTGCTGATCGGCTGTGCCCACTTCGCCTTACCCTTGGCGGCGAATCGGATCGAGACGGTGCTGCCCGTGCATCCGGTGAGCCTGGAGCGGCTTCGGGACGCGGCCGAGCGTCAAGCGAAGCGCTTCGCTGGGCTGTCCCGTCCCCGTATAGTGGCGCTGGTGGGTGGTGACAGTAAGCATTCCGTGCTCGATACGGCGGGCGCGTACCGTTTGGGCCAAGATTTACAGACGTTCGCCCGAGAGGCGGGTGGAGTGGCACTTGCTATCACCAGTCGGCGCACCGGTGCTCGCGCGAGTGCGGCGCTCAAGCTTGGGATTGGTGGCGCCGAATACGTGCATGAATGGCGTAGAGATGAGTTGGATAATCCTTACTTTGCCTATTTGAGCGCTGCTGATGTGTTCGTGGTAACGGGGGACAGCGAGTCGATGCTGGCGGAAGCGGCCGCTACCGACAAGCCGCTTTATATCTACCCGATCGCGGAGCGCGCCAGACTATGGGACCGCTTCGCCCGCTGGGTGACCCACCAGGCCCAAGCCCAGCGACGGAACAAGCGCGGCAGCGTACGGCCTCAGCGCGGTCTGCAATATCTGTGCGCCCGCCTGCTCGACCGGGCCTGGGTGCTACCGCCCCGCAATACCCCCGCGCTGTATCAGGCCCTAATCGAGCGCGGCGTGGCACAGATGTTCGGTGCTCCATTGGAGTTGCGATCTCGTGTGCCGTTTCGGGAGAGCACGGAACTCGCTGAGCGCGTGCGTGAGCAATTGGGCTTTTATGACCACGATCTGCCGCGCGCGGCTGCAAGTTCGCTGTCGGAGTGCTCCATCGACCGGGAATATGCCATCGAAGAACGTGCGGAGTCGGTTCCATGATCGACTTTGCGCAAACGCCGGCTGAAGCCGGTTCGGCGACGGCCTGCGTTCCCGCATCCCGCGCGCCGCGCGTCTGGGTCTTGCTCGGTAAAGGCGCCGGCGGTAACGCGCAGATGCTTGCGCTCGCCGAGGCGCTCGGTTGGCCGTACGAGGCCAAACACCTCGCTTACAACATTCTCAATCTATGTCCCAACCTCGTTCTGGGTAGCACTTCGGTCAGCCTCAGACGAAAGCGTTGCAGCCCGTTGCGCCCGCCGTGGCCGGATTTGGTGATAGCGGCGTCGCGGCGCAGTGCGCCGATTGCCCAGTGGATCAAGAAGCGCTCCGGCGGGCACGCGCGACTGGTGCACTTACTGCATGCGCAAGCCCCACTGCATCGTTTCGATTTGATCATTACTTTGCCGCAGTATCGGCTGCCCGCCCGGCCCAACGTGCTTCAGCTGACTACGCCGCTCAACCGAATTGACTCGCGTTGCCTGGAGCAAGCCGCGACGCTCTGGGTGCCGCGGCTGCACCACCTGCCGCGCCCGCTGGTCGCACTGCTGGTTGGCGGCAATAGCTCCAGTTATATACTGGATAAGGCTACGGCACGTCGGCTGGGCGGGGAGGTAAGCCATTATGTGCGCGCAGCCGGCGGTGCGCTGTTGCTCACTACCAGCCCTCGGACCCCACCGGAGGTGGTGCGGGAACTTTTCGAGGCCGTGGACTGCCCGGCTTATTGTTATGCTTGGCGCGCGGGAGATCCGGATAATCCGTATTTGGGTTACTTGCGGCTGGCCGATCGTTTTATCGTTACGGCTGACAGTGCCTCGTTGGCGATCGAAGCCTGTGCCACCGGTAAGCCGGTGGCGGTGTTCCACTGGCCCACGCGCCAGCGCAGAGGACAGCACGCTGATTATCCCGGCGGCAAGCCGCTACGCTTGGCAGGACCCCGATGGAGCAGGCGGGTCTTCGAGGGGCTCCTATATTGGGGCCTTATCAAGCCGGCACGCGATTTTGCTGCCTATCACCAAGCGCTCGAGGCGCAGGGCCTGATCACGGCCTTCGGTGAAGAGTGGGGCGGGGTGGTCCGGGCGCCGCCGGATGATATGGCGCGCGCCGTGGCGCGTATTCGCCAAATGGTGTTGCGCGGGCCGATTGCCGCTGATGAGGCTGGCAAAAATTAACAGCGTCCGGTCCATCCAGCGCGGCGTGCCCCGCTTGACCACGCGCTGCGATCATTTTGCATAGCCATCTTATGGGAGCCTATGACCTACCTGGATTACGAACGTTTGGCGGCATTGGATGAGCAGGCCTTCCGTACACGCGCACCTTTTCCTTGGTGTAACCCGCAAGGTTTGTTGACGGAGGAGGGCTATTGCCGATTGCTGGAGTCTTTGCCCGACGCAACGCTGTTTACCTCGATGTTCGGTATTCGGCGCTCGCATGGGCAGAAACCCCACGACCGGCTCTCTTTGGAATACCGCACGGACCTCGCGGTGGCCGAGCCCTGGCATGCTTTCGTCGAGGAACTGCGCGGTACCGAGTACAATCGGTTTTTGCGGCGTCTTTTCGGCCGCGGCGGGATCCAGCTCAATTTCCACTGGCATTATACTCCTCGTGGTTGCTCGGTATCACCCCATTGCGATGCGAAGCGCAAGCTGGGCTCGCATATTTTCTACTTCAACACCGCGGATGATTGGGACTCCGCTTGGGGCGGTGAAACCCTCATCCTCGACGACGGGGGTCGGTTCAAGCGCAGCTCGGCACCGGATTTTGCCGACTTCGATCAAGCGCTGGCTGGCGAGAGCCTCGGTAATCGCAGCCTGTTGTTTCAGCGCCAGGGTAACTCTTGGCATGGGGTGCGTGAGATTCGTGCTCCAGAAGGGTATTACCGTAAGGTCTTCATTGTCGTTATCAATGATCGGCTGCGCGCAAGTCTGCGGCGGATTGGTGCGCGCCTCAAGGGTGAGGCGATCCGTGACTACTGAGTCTGCGGGAAGCGCAGATGATGGATCGGGTCATGGGGTAATGTCCCAGAATACGGCTATTGTCGTGCTTGGCGCCGGGCGCAGTGGCACCAGCGCGCTCACCCGCGGCGTGCAGGCGTTGGGGGTGGATCTGGGGAATCGGTTGCGTCGGGGGCGTGGTAAAAACCCCACCGGTTTCTTCGAGGATCGCGATCTGCTGGCGCTCAACAAGCGTTTGAAGCGCGCGCTCGGGATCACCGGCGAGAGCGTGTGTCTTATACCGCCTTCGCAATGGGACAGCCCTAAGGTTCAGCTATTACGCCGCCGCGCTGTACAAACGATCGAACGGCGTTTCGGCGCCAGCCGGCTGTGGGGCTTCAAGTACGCTCGAACTCTGCGGATGCTGCCGTTTTGGGAGACGGTTTTCCGCGAACTCGATCTCGATGTGCGCTATGTCGTGGCGCTGCGCAATCCGCTCAGTGTGGCGCGCTCGCGTACCCAGCTGAATCCGCGACGGGGTGTGCAGGTCAAAAGCGACTTGGAGTGGCTGGTAAACGTCGTCCCCTATTTTCGAACGGTGGCTCAGCGAAACTTCGTCGTGGTCGACTACGATGCCGTGATCGCAAATCCGATCGTTCAGCTCGAGCGCGTAGCCCGGCGTTTGCGGATTGTGCTGACGGTGCAGACCCGGGCGGCGATCAAAGATTTCGCGACCGACTTTTTGGTGCTCGGCTTGCGCCACAGCCGGTTTACGATCGAGGACCTCCAGGCCAGCCAGGAAGTCGATTCATTAGTGCGAGATGCGTATCGTTGGCTGCATCGGCTCGCGCATGATGAGATCGCCGCAGACTCCACGGCGCTATGGAAGGACTGGCAGCGGATCGAGCAGGAGCTGACGGCGCGGGCGCCGGTGCTGAAATATATTGATACTTTGCTCGACGATTTGCGCCGCTCAAGGCGTGATCCGAGGGGACCGTTGCAGACACTGCCAGAGTTGCTGCGCTTCCTGCGTGGGCGGTAGGGTAGTTTTGCTCCGTCCAATGTGGTTTGCGCGCCTCACGCTCAATTATTTGTGCGTAATGCGGATCTTGGTCAGCGAGTCGGGAGGATGTGGTGTTGGGCGATGATTACGGTATTGTCCACATTGGCTACCATAAAACCGCCACGACGTGGTTTCAAAACTGTTTCTATCCCTTCGTAAAGAGCCATCGGTACATTCAACGACGTGAAGTAAAAGATGCTTTTCTCTGCGCCCATGCTTTTTCATTCGATCCGCAGGTTGTGCGCGCACGGCTGAGGCTTGATGAGGGGCTTTTACCGATTCTATGCGAGGAGGAGCTAAGTGGAAGTTTCCAAACAGGCGGGCACTTAGGCGCTTTATCCAAGGATATCGCCGAGCGAATTTACGCAGTGTTACCACAGGCTAAAATCGTCGTCTTTATCCGCAATCAGATCGACGTAATTGCATCAGCTTACACACAGTATATTAAGCAAGGGGGCACCTATCAGCCGCAACGGTTTCTTTTTCCTGTCCGTTACCGAAAACACAAGGGTTTACAGCTGTACAGAGGCTGGAAACCGCATATCAAACCATTATTCTTTTTCGATCATTTTGCGTATCTCGGGTTGATTCGTCACTACCGAGCCCTGTTCGGTATGGACAACGTTCACGTTTTTGTTTACGAGGCATTTCGGCGTGATGCTCATGCCTTTCTCACGGGTTATGCTGAAAAGTTAAGGATAATTTTAGATCTGAACCAGCTCGATTTTGGCGTGCGTAATTCTGCTTATCGGTACTGGACGCTGCGGTTGGCGCGGGTTTTACATTATTCGACCTATCGGGGTGATGTCGTCGACAGGGGTTGTGGGATTCCGGTATTCCGATCTAAGAGTCTGAAGCGTCAGCTCGATCGCTTCAATAAGACGCGGTTTGCCGGGCGTGTGTTATCGCCGTGCGAGTTGCTCGGTAGCGAGATCGTTGCTTTTATCCAAGAGTATTTCGCCGAGAGCAACCGACAGTTGGCCGACGAGACCGGGTTGCCGCTCGCCGCTTACGGCTATCCCGGTACCGTCGAGTAGTTGTCGGCGATAAGTGGAACCAAGGTTAGGTAATTGATATTGGTTATCTGGAGCAGACAATGCGGTTTTCGGTTTTTCCTTGATCTGCGAGAGAAATTTTAAGAGGCCTTTTTGTTGGCTTTGCGCCAGCCAGTTAGGTTGGAACATTTGAAGTCGGGATCTTGAAATGAATTCTGAAGCACGGAAGTGATCTCGTGGTTGGATCGACGATGCCGCCCTCCTAAGCACATGGTGGAGCCTCGTTGAGGTGCGCTCTAATTACGCTATTTTACGGATCACGTAGTCTATAATGAGACGAGTTGACGCCGAAGATGTTCCAAAGGGGCGCGGTGCTGTTTAAAAAAGCCATGACCTTTGTAGTAACTTCGTGCCGATCTCTGGCTTGCCGAAAATCAATGGCTGGTTGGCCGTAAATCCATAGCGATTTTCCCGTATTTTTGGCGCGTTCGACCCGCGCCAGCGCCGCGATGCTTATTTCGGCGAGGACAGTCTTCAGACGGTCGCGGCGGTCGATTAGGGGCTTTGCTTCGTGGTGAGCTCAGCCGCCGTAGTTGCTATGGGCAGCGCCGCATCAGCGGTTGCCGCCCTTTTTCGAACTCCGGTGGCGGGCTAACCCAAACCGGGAATATGTACCTGCCACGTATAGACGATTGCCAACAGGATTAGCAGCGCCATTATCTGGTGAAAGGCGACCAAAATGCCGGGGCGTTTCGGGTTGCCGTTAACTGCATGAAAGAGCATGAAACCAACCATAAATTGAGTTAGCGCAAGAATCAGGGCGCCGCTGTAGGACTGCGCGTAGTAGCCCAACGCGAGCAGAAACAACAGCCCGCCCAGGTAGTGCAGTGCGAAGGCCCACTGGCCTTTCGTATGCGGCAGTATGAAGGCACCGATCGGGCGCTGGTAACCCCGTTGTCCGGTCGTCATGCCGCCGAGGAAAATCATCAGCAGAAATGGGTGCAGCGGCACCATGCTAGCGAGATAGGCCCAGATGCTCAACGAGTCCGGGTGCAATGCCAGTAGGTAGGTAATATAGGTGGTGTAGGCCAGTAATCCGTGCAAGCCGTGCAGGAAGGCCGGTGCTTTCCCGGCCAGTACATGCAGTGTGGCTATGCCGAGAAGCGCGGTGAGGGCGATGAGCACCAGACCGGCAATTGTGTTGGCAGTGGGAGCAAGAGCCAGAATGGCAATCGCATTCAATCCCAGAATCGTGGCGAGCATGCGGTGCCAGATTTCGGGATCGTGCCATATGGCGCGAGTAAGCATCTTTTCGTGATAAGGCCAACGAGTGCCGAGCGATAACCCGTAACCGTAGCCCTCGACCAGGCCGCCAATGACAATCAATCCGGCCATCGCAACCACTTGCACAGTCAGTAGCATCTGGAGCAACATCGATAATCCCCACAAAATAAAAAAAGCCCCTAACGGCCGAGCAAATCTACGCTGGCCCTTGGGTTACTGAGAAACGGCTATGGAATCGAGTGCGTTTGCGTCGAATACCCAGATTCCATCCGCGGCATTTTGAATTTTCTCGACCCTGGCGTTTGTTTTTTGTTGGCGAACTCATTGCGGCTTGCGCGCCACACAGTCGGTCAAGGCCGATATTCCGCAGTGCTTTTTCCTTTCTGCGGCGACCCGATCGTAGACCAGCATGCAGAGAATCTCCATAGTGTCGAGCGCATCCTGCAGAAGCGTTTCGATGTACATGTTTTTGTGGTGAGGCGGCCCGCCGGTGCCGTGGTCGAGTTGCTCGGTTCCGAAGAGAAAGCCGGATGCCGCGCAGCGCTCATCTCACATGGTTGTTCCTCCCGGTCTTGACAACTCTTCCTCGGTTTCTACTGCTAAAGCACGTTCATCGGTAGCTTCAGATAATGAATACCGTTGTCCTCGGGCGGTGGCAGGCGTCCGGCGCGCATGTTTATTTGGATCGAGGGGATGATGAGTTGGGGCATGGCGAGCGTGGCGTCGCGCGCCTCGCGCATGGTCACGAAGGCATCCTCGCTGACGCCCTCATGGGTGTGCGTATTCGAGCGCTTCTGCTCGCCGACCGTGCTCTCCCAGCGATGCACGTTGCGGCCTTCGGGGAGGTAATCGTGGCACATGAACAAGCGCGTGTCGTCGGGCAAGGCGAAGAGCTTTTGTATGGAGCGGTAGAGCGTGCGCGCATCGCCGCCGGGAAAGTCGGCCCGAGCGGTGCCGTAGTCTGGCATGAACAGCGTGTCGCCGATAAACGCCGCATCACCGATCAGATAGGTCATGCAGGCCGGCGTATGGCCTGGTGTGTGAATCGCGCGGGCCGTGAGATTGCCGATGCGGAAAGTCTCGCCATCTCTGAAGAGATGGTCGAACTGGCTGCCAGTGCGCTCGAACTCGGTGCCGGCATTGAACACCTTGCCAAACACCTCCTGCACGGTGACGATCTCCACGCCGATACCGAGTTTGCCGCCGAGTACCTCCTGGATGTGGGGCGCGGCGGAGAGGTGATCGGCGTGGACATGGGTTTCGAGTACCCATACGCAGGTGAGGCCTTGCCTGCGCACGTAGTCGATCACGGCGTCGGCGGAGTCGGTTCTGGTGCGCGCGGCCGCCGGGTCGAAATCGAGGACCGTATCGATCACAGCGCAGGCCCGAGTCTCGGGGTCGCTGACGGTGTAGCTTACTGTCTTCGTCACCTTGTCGAAGAAAGCTTGCACATCGGGTTTCACTGCGTTCTCCTGCATCTCATCGACGTTCAGCCGACGCGTTGGTTACGGTCACGACCGGTGCCGATCTACGTAGCTTCGGACGAATGCTGCAAGCGTTTCGTTAGCACATTCGAATCCCATCGTTTTCGCCTGCTCAAGGGTCTGCTGACCGGACAGTCCGGCTTCGACCGCCAAGTGCATCATGGTAAATGCACCGGCTCGCTTGCCCAAGGCGCAATGGACGTAAATGGGGCCGGGGATGGCTTGCACACTGGCGCGGAAGTTGTCGACCAGCGATTCGTCGATGGCGGCGACAGACACCGGAATGTGCCGATATTCCATGCCGAGCTGGTGTACTTTCTCACCCTCTTCGGCAGGTTTTAGCGGTTGGTCGTCTTCTTCATGGCAACGCAGATTGACCACGGCCTTGTAGCCATCTGCTGCGATCTGTTGGAGATCTTCTTCAGAGGGAGGGCCGAGGGCCACCGCGAAGCGATCGTTGATTTTGCGGACTTCTGTCATCTATCGCACCTTTCCCTATCGCATCCACCGTTGTTTAAGCTGGGTCGTGCAAGCAGTGGATCCCAGTAGTCATTACCGTCACACCATTTGGCAAATATGAATTATAGCCAAGTGTGCAAAAATGCCGATAAGGCCATAATCGCCTTATGAGCCTGTGCCAACGGCTCGAGGATGGGCGATCCGTCGGCGAGCTGGTGTTGCGGGGTTCCGGTTTGTTGTGCCGGGAGGGGCTGGTGGCGCTGCGCCGCCTGAGCCCACTCGTGGGCGAGGCTGGCACGCTGACGGCGCAGGCCAATCACAGCTGGTTGCGTAGCGGATTCGTCTACTTGTCAGGTCCCGGATGATTTAATTAATGTCAGGAGTTATCCTCTATGGGTAGCTCGAAGCGTTCTCGGTTATGTTGCCCAGGAGGCTTGTTGATATGAACAT
>JAUILK010000045.1 GCA_030433275.1 Gammaproteobacteria bacterium | reverse complement strand
GTACAATCAACACATCCCGCAGAAGGCACTTGAGCACCGAACGCCCATTCAGGCTCTCAAAGATTGGCAGCACAAACACCCTGATCTGTTTATACGTCAAGTTCGTAATCATCCGGGACCTGACACCTAGCCTAGGTATCGAGACCGCCAACGCCCAAGCTAATCTGCGGCCATGCAGAAGGCGTAGGCGTCGGATTGAGCGCTTTGTCGGGCAACAACATTATTTGCCGCTCGCCAGTAACAATACCGCCTCCTCCCATAAGAGAGGGCAACGAATGGCTTCGTGGCGCCCTGCTTGAACTCCTGAACTTCGAGCACCCGGACCTCGAACGCTGCCGCGGCCTTGAATTAAAGTGGACCCCACGATTTGAACCACCGGCCTAGACAGTCATCAGCTGGCTCCTGCGCGGTCATATGCTGCACAAGATGCAACGCGAGAAGCAGCAAGACCCATAACACTTTATGCGTCGCACGCTGAGCCACGTCATGCATCACCTTGCCCAGCATCCAAGGACAACAGTATGAAGAAAAAGCACACACCGCCCAAAAGTCCCGCCCCCCCGACGCCGCCCCACCCGCAGCACCGGCGTGGCCCCCTACCTTGGAGCCATCCTAAACCCGCACATGAGGATCAGGATGCGCCACAGCGCATCCAGGCCATCCTGGGCAGCCCGAGTTATCGCCAAGCAGACCAGGATATCGACTATCTCAACCTCGATGAAACCCGCGGCATGCGTCTGCAAATCGACTACCAAAAACCGGAGTTTCACCTTGAGCAACACAATATCCAGCACACCATTGTAGTGTTCGGCAGTACTCGTATTGCCGAATTTCCAGCAACACAATGCAAAATCGATGCCTTGCGCGTACAGCTCGATACCGATCCGGACAATCGTGACCTGAAACGGTGTATACAGATCGCGGAACGCCTTCTGGCCAAAAGTCATTACTACGAGGTTGCTCGCGAATTCGGCCAACTGGTCGGCGCAGCCAGCAACCAAGTTAACAACGGTCAGTTGGTCATCATGACCGGTGGTGGCCCCGGCATGATGGAAGCCGCCAACCGCGGTGCCTACGATGTGGGCAGTAAATCAATAGGGCTGAATATCGACCTACCCCAAGAACAATATCCCAATCCTTACATCACGCCGAACCTGTGTTTCCGTTTTCATTACTTCGCCTTACGCAAACTCCACTTCCTGTTGCGCACCCGGGCGTTGGTGGTGTTTCCCGGCGGCTACGGTACCTTTGACGAACTGTTTGAAACTCTGACCCTGGTGCAAACCCGCAAGATCAAACCGATCCCGGTCATTCTGGTTGGCGAGTCCTATTGGCGACAGGCTTTTAATGTGGACTTTCTGGTTGATGAGGGTGTGATTGACGAAGAGGACCGTGAATTGTTCTGGTTCGCCGAGACCGCGCAGGAAATTTGGCGCGGCATCCTGCAATGGCATGAAGCAAATGGCACAGCGCTCCTACGACCAGATGCCTAAACAAGGGAAACTCCTACGGCAGGGTTGATCTGTCTGAATCCGTGACGAATCGATCGAATTGGCTAACAACCCGCTGATTGGTTGGTAAAATAGCCGGTGGCATTGATCACCCGAAAGTTGAACGCATGGAGCCGAGCCATTGGCGGGCTTCGAGCTGCTCCCCCAGCAGCTCGACCCTAAAGCTTCCAGTGCCCGGCACCGCGCTGCCAACGAGCGATATAGTAAAAAGCTACCTGGGGCTGTTGTGTCAGCGCAAAAGCGATTTCGAGGCGATCAAGGCCTACCCTGCGGGGAATCTTTCCTTCACACGACGACGTGGCTACGTAGCGTGCTCTCGGCGGCGTGACTACATCAGCGTCTCGATATGCCCTCCGAGCGGTTGCTTGCCCATGCGGCGGTGCTGGGCGCAGGGCCTGTGCCGCTCGATATCGACGTGTTCGTCATAAACAATTCGGCGACCCACCAGGAGGGCGTCTCACGCACCTAGACCGGGGTCGAACCGCCGGCAAGGCTCCGCTCGTGCCGAGTTGGCATCAGCGCACCCGCGCTGGCCTTGCGGTGTACGGTTAGTCCGATATAAAGCACCCTATTACGTGTATGGTCCGCCCCACGTTTGCAGCAAAGTCGAAGATATAGTGGAAAAAAATGCTCGGCTGCCTGGCGTTGTTATGCATGATTTAGCCGCCTATGATCATATGGCCTACCAGCCCAAGAACGAAGCCAAAGACTGCGCCAAGAGCGGGCATCCAGCGATTCGTGATTTTTGATCCCGGGGCTATATCTTCGAAAACTAAATACAAAATACCTCCACTTGCAAACAACATTATCATGCCCATTAGGGATTGATTTAACCAAATAAAATTATAACCTATCAAGGCTGAGATTGGGCCTGCGAGCGAAAGCAAGCCAAAAACCATAATGATCTTATTATGAGACCATGTTGAATTAATGGACACCTCCTCAAAAGCATTAAATCCTTCCGGAATATTCTGGAACACAATTAGCGCCGCGATAAGAAAACCTGTACTTTTACCAGTAGCAAAGGCTGTACCTAATGCGATAGCTTCAGGAATGAAGTCAGATAGCATTGCCACCAATTGACCCATAGAATTTTCGGCCTTGCTCAAATAGAGATCTAGCAGACAGAAAACCCCACCACCTAGTGCAAAACTAAGAGCCGCAGGCAATACAGATAATTTACTTGAACCTTCAGGTACCAATACGAAGGCTATTGCTGATATTAGAGCACCGCCTCCAATGGCAACAATAAAATGACGCCACTCTGTACCTAGAATAGTTGGATTTTTCGTATCAATTTTCGCAATAAATGCGCCGAATGGCATAGCAGCCCCTGCCAGGAGCGACAGAAAAAAAACCACTGCTAGTTCAGACATGCTAGGCATAACTCAATGCCCCCCAAATACGTCCAATTGTCCGCAAATAAGTGGGCCCGATATTCTTAGATTATCCGCAAATAATATTGATAGCACATAGAAATATTATAGGTAATTTACCCAATAAAATCGACTTAAATTGGCGGGCATAAACAGCTTTTTTTGAACCAGGCTTAGGCTGGATTTTTTTATAAAAAAAGCCGATGGACTCCACCGCCAGAAGATCGGGCCAGGCGCACAATTGTTCAAAAGAGCCTTAGCACAGGCTCCAAAATAGCCCAACATTGCTGTATATGCGAAAACGGCAGCGCATGCCCGGCCCCTTCGATTTCGTGGTACCGAACCTGCCGGTGTAGCGTGTCGAACAGCGACCGGCCTTGTAAACTAGGCACGATTCGATCCCCGCCACCGTGCAATATAATCACACGTCGCACTTTCTCGAGCGCGGCCGCCGCTATCCGGCTGCGACCTAACAAATACAAATCCTCGGCCAATCGACTCCGGTCGAATGCCCCGTTTAGATGATCCTCGTAGCGGTCCGGCGCATAACAGCGCTGCATAAAGCGGCGCATAACAGCTTCTGGCTCGAGCGCAAATTGCTCCTGCATGCGTTGCAGGATGAGGCGCGATTTTCCTTGTAGCCGCGGCGTTTCCGGATGAAAGTCCAGGAAACCGCTGAATATGACCAGCAGATCACAGGATTCCAACTGTTGCACCGGACAAAGATGCAGCCCGTAGGAATGGGTGAAGATAATTTTTCGAGCGTTTGGATCGCTGAATACTGGATCGTAAGGCTTGCCGTAATAACCCCGGTCGAACGTCTGCAGCCGCCAGGAAGGTGCAAGATAAGGCGGCCATGCACTCCAAGCATTCCGGTCGAATCCCCAGCCATGAAAGGCCAGTATTTCAGCCTTTAGCCCCATTCCAACCCTGCAAAGTCCGCAAAAAATAGTCGACGTATTCAGGCGTGTGGCTGCTGGATAGCGCAATACGGATCCGCGACCGGCCCGGTTCCACCGTGGGTGGGCGAATCGCCGTCGCCAATATTCCATTTTGCTCGAGCCATCGGGATAGATTCAAGGTCAGCCTTTCATCACCGAGCAAAATGGGGATGATCTGTGTGGTCGAGCTGTGCGTGTCGAACCCCATCCCGCCTAGCCTGCTCCGCACCCGCTCGGAGAGCCGATGCAGATAGTCTCGCTCTCGATCCAACGCGGGGACGAGTTCGAGGGCGGCTTCGATCGATCCGATGAGCGGCGGCGGCAAAGCGGTAGTGTAGATGAATCCGGGGCAGAAATTGATCAGATAATCCTTGATGGGCTCGGCGCAGAGCACGAAGGCGCCGAAACTGCCGTAGGCCTTGCCGAAGGTCCCGATCACTAGATCGATGCCCTCGTTCCGCGCCGTCAAGCCCAGACCTTGCTCACCCCAGACTCCGACCGCATGGGCCTCGTCGATGATCAAAAACGCGTTGTACTCGCCCGCCAGCGCCACGAGCCGGTCCACATCGCTGCGGTCGCCGTCCATGCTGAAGATGGATTCCGTTACGATCAGAATCCGCTCGTAGTGCCCGGCCGCGGCTTGCAGCCGCCGCTCGAGATCCGTTAGATCGCGGTGCCGATAGCGCCTGAAAGTGGCCCGGCTGAGCAACGCGCCCTGGAGCAGGCTGTTGTGGCTGAGCTTATCGGTGAGCACAAGCGCGCCACGTCCGGCGAGCGCGGCAAGCAGCGTGCTATTGGCCTGGAAACCCGAATTGAAGAGCACAGCGGCTTCACGCCCATACAGGCGCGCCAGCTTTTCCTCCACCCGGGTATGAATGTCGAACGTCCCGCACACGAGCCGGGAGCCGGTCGCACCGGCGCCGTGACTGCGCGCATAGTCGGCAGCACGCTCTCCCAACTTAGGATGGCGCGACAAGCCGAGGTAATCGTTGGAGCAGAAGCTCAACATACGCCGGCCGTTGCGGTAGACGATTACGGAATCGCTCGGATCGGGCACCAGGGTCTGCAGGGAACGGCATTGGTCGCTGCCTTTACGTTCCGCCAGCGCCCGCTCGATGAATGCGTACTTATCTATGGCCATATTTTGCCTCGTTGAGGCTCGGTGACTTACCAAAAGCTTAAGCCGCCAGAATGGCGGTCTGCGAGCCTACCGGTATTCCGGAACGTCTCGGTAAGTCACCCGCCTCCACCCGATCACGATTCCACTGCGCGCGCTTCAATCGCCTCGGTCAGCTGCCTTGTTACCGGACCAAGTGGGTAGCGCCGCCCCTGCAAAGCGGCAACCGGCCAAACCCCGACCACGGAATTGCAGACAAAAATCTCCTCGGCCTGCGCTATATCCGGCAGGGCAAGCCGCGTAACTTGGCAGGGTATCGCCCGCTGCACCGCCGTTTCCAGAATGATCTCCCGCATCACACCGGCCACGCCGCTCGCGCTCAAATCCGGCGTCAGCAGACATCCGGAGCGCACGATAAAGAGATTGGTCATCGTGCCTTCGATCACGCGGTCCTGGTAATCGAGCATCAAACCTTCTTGGTAGCGGCTGTCATCATCCCATTCCAGACGCGCCAACACCTGCTCGAGGCGGTTAAGGTGTTTGAGCCCGGCCAACGCCGGATTGCTCGCCAACCGCGTCCGGCAAACCCGCAGCCGGATGCCCTCCTGAGCGTACCGCTGCGCATGCGCCGGCCAAGGGTGGCGCATCAGGATGTGGCGGCTAGAGGCGTCCGGGTCGGGCCGATAGCCGCGCCCCCCTACCCCGCGGGTCACGATCAGTTTGATGATCGCCCGTAACTGGCCGGCCGCCAGTGCAGCGATCTCCCGGCGCAGCCCGGCCGTCTCGGGGAATGTGATGCGCAGCCGAGCGCAACTGCTCCGCAGACGACGCAGATGATAGGCCAGCCAGGGAATGCGGCCGTCACGCACGGCCATGGTCTCGAACAACCCATCGCCGTATTGCAGCCCGCGATCGCGCGGGTCGAGCAAACCCGGACCCTGGTATCCGGCCTTACTCACCGCTATGCGGGCCAGCGGCCTGTTCAAGCGCGAGAATGAGGCCACGGGCCTTGGCCCGGGTCTCCGCCAGCTCCCTGTCCGGCACGGAATCGACGACGATGCCGCCACCGGCCCGGAAGCTCAGCGCCTCGCCGCAGCGCTGCATCGTGCGGATCAAAATATTGAGATCCATACTGCCATCGCGGTTGAGGTAGCCCATCGAGCCGGTGTACGCACCGCGTGCGGCCTGCTCCAGCTCGGCCAGGATTTCCATGCAGCGCACTTTCGGGCAGCCCGTGATGGTCCCGCCAGGGAAAACGGCACGGATGACTGCGCCGGGTGATACCGTCTCCACGAGACGCCCCCGCACATTGGAGACGATATGATGGACGTGCGCATAGGACTCCAAGCTCATCAGCTCATCGACCACGACTGACCCGGGCTTGCAGATACGGCCCAAGTCGTTGCGCTCGAGATCGATCAGCATGACATGTTCCGCGCGCTCCTTGGGGTGCGCGAGCAGCTCCCGCCTCTTGTCCCGGTCCCGGCTGGGATCGGGGTGGCGAGGCCGGGTGCCGGCGATCGGGCGCGTTTCCACGGTTTGGTCACGCACTCTCACCAGCCGTTCCGGGGAGGAGCTGATCACCGCCCGATCGCCCCAGGTGGCCAAACCCGAAAACGGCCCGGGATTGGCGCGCCGCAACCGCCGGTACAGCTCGCTCGATGCCGTATCCGGCTGCAACCGCCCCGACCAGCGCCGCGACAGGTTCACCTGGAATACATCCCCGTCGCGAATGTAACGCTCGATGCGGCGCACGGCATCGAGATAAAGCAGCCCGGGCTCCTCCGCCAAGGCACCGCTCAGCACGCCGGAGCGGCCCGATGAGCGAGAGCGGTTGGCCAACGCCCGAATATCGGCCTCGATGTACTCGAGCAAAGCGGTGTGCTCGGCTTCAGCGACCAGCCAGGTCCGGGTTTGTTCATGGTCGCGAATCACAGCGGCGGGGATGCGCGTCGCCACTGCAATCGGCGACGCCGGGTCGCTCGGCAACTGCAACACCGGCTCGATTTCGGCTGCAAGCTCGTAGCCGAGAAACAGAAACCAACCACCGGTGAACGGCAGCGGACAGGCATCCGACGAACCGAGCGAGTCGGCCGACTGTGCCCACCAGGCATCCAGGTTGGCCAGAAACCCGGCCTCGGGTACATTGATCGGGCCGGATAATTGCCCATTCGCGCCGAGTTCGAGAGTTTCGCCCGGAAACGCGAACAAAATATCGTAACGTCCCTGGGCAGTGCCAAAAGCGGCGCTCTCCAGCAGATGCGGATAGCGCTCGGGACGGTAGGTATGCAGATCCAGCAGATCCACCATCTCACGACACGGCCGGGTGACAACAAATGGCGCAGCAACCTTCGTCAACGACCTAATCCCCTTAACCGAGGCCGCGTGGTAGCTTAACAGGCTCTAACGCTACGCCCTCAACATAGAGTGAATCAGGCGCAAGGTTTCGCACGGCTTGCCAGGTTTTGCGATTAGCGATTGCGTCACTTCTCCTTTACCGCAGCGGCCAGTCCACGGTAAGCCCGGCCATAACGGCCCATCAACGGCGTTACCGAAACACCGTGCACGACAATGGAGAGCGTCACCACGATCAAGGTAATGGAGAGGATTCTGAGGGCAAGAGGCTCGGGCAGCCCATGCTGGATAGCGTACATCAGGTAATAGAGCGAGCCGATGCCGCGCACGCCGAACCACGCCGCATAGACTTTCACCTGCGGCTTCACGGCGGCGCCCAGCAGTCCGAGATAAACCGCCAACGGGCGTGCCACCAGAAACACGAAGGCCGCGGTAATAACCGCCTCCCAGGTCCAGGAGTTGAGGAACAGGCTGCCGCCCAGCAGCAGAATCAGCGCGACCTCGGAAAGACGTTCCAATTGCTCGTTGAATTGCAGCGAGTGGTGGGACATCAGTTCCTCGGCCGCCGCCTGGTCCTGCGGCGGGGTCACCGGCCGGACTGCTTGGCGCCGTTCCGTCTGGCACATGGTCACGGCCGCGGCAAACACCGCCAAGAAGGCGTAAGCGGAGATGGCCAGGGCAATACCGGTGGCCAACGCGATCAGACCAAGGCCGAGAAAATCATCCATGAACACCGTTTCACTGCGCCAGCGGCGCAGTACACGGACCCATCGCGCCAGTCCCCAACCCAATGCCACGCCCACCCCGATCCCGGCTGCGCTCGCCCACAGGACGTCCAGCAACAGCCAGCGTCCACCGGAACCGATGTCGTGGAGGCCGAGCAGGCCCAACCCCAGCATCACGAAAGGGAAGGCGGTGCCGTCGTTCAACCCGGCCTCGCCCGTGAGGCTGAAACGCAGTCGGTCGCGGTCCCCGGGCCGCTTGACCTGAACATCGGTCGCCAGCACCGGATCCGTAGGCGCCAGTATCGCTCCGATCAGAATCGCCGCCCCCCAAGAAAAACCCAGATTATAGTGTGCGAACAGGGCTACCAAGCCGATCCCAATCACCATGGCGATGGTGGCGAGTCGCAGAGGTACGCGCCACAGACTGGCACGGATGGGAAGTTGAAGTTTCAGGCCGGAGGTATACAGCGAGACCAGCACCGCAGCCTCTGTGATGACCTCCAGCCACGCCGACTGCTTGAGCGGATTAAAATGGAACAGGTGGAAAACCGTCGGGCCGATAACCACCCCGACGATCAGATAGAACAACGCAGAGGTCACCGGCATATGCCTGATGCGCGAGGCAAGCAGGCCCATCGATAAGAGGATGGCGCCTACCAGCAGATACCAGCCGGTAGCAGTCATTCGAAATGATGCCTCAAGCGGGTCGAGGCCCGCCAATTTAGCTCCCAAAGACCCCGCATGACGTCCTCAAAATAACCCCAATATCGGTTCATCAGGGAGACACGATCAAAATGCGGCCTGTGTTCCGACCAGGTCTCGACCGTTTCCCCTCACGTCGGGCACCGCGCTACCGTAATATCCCGCAATCACCGTGACGGGCGTTGAAGGTTAAAGAGCAGAACGGCGCCCACTGATCACCTCAACGAATCAGTCATCCGTTCGTGTAAAGTAGTTCCGCCATCATACGGAATCTGACAACCAGACATCCGGAGGTCGGAATGAGCGAGCCGCGCAAACAGCTTCCCATCGAGGTCTATTTCGATTATATCTGCCCCTTCTGCTATGTTGGCAACGCCCGCCTCCAGCGCATCGCACGGCGCTATCCCGTCACCGTCCAGTATCGCTTCGTGGAGATCCATCCGGACAACCCTCCCCAAGGCCGCCCGCTCTCCGAACTCGGCTACCCGCCCGAGCAATGGCGGCGCATGATGGATAACCTCAACACGATGGTAAGCCAGGAAGGCCTGCCCATGGCCGAGCGAACCTTCACCACCAACTCGCGCAAAGCCCTGCTGCTGGCGCAGGCGACCCTCGACGAGCGCCCGGCGGCCTTCCCGGCCCTCAACGAGGCGCTCTTCCAAGCCTATTTCACCGAGGGCCGCAACATCGGCGAGGAGGCCGTGTTGCGCGAACTGGCGCAGCGCCACGGGATCGAAGACCTGCTCACGCCGGCCTGGCAGACCGCACAGTACCGCCAGCGCCTGCTCGAACACGTCGAGGCAGCGCAGCGCATCGGGCTCACCGGGGTTCCCACCATCGTGGTCGCCGATCAGCCTTTCGCCGGGGCGGTGTCCATGGACACCCTTGCCGCGGCTTTACGCCGAGAGAAAATGGACCAACCAGGCGATAAACTCTAGCAAGGGGAAAGCAGCAACCAAGAACTCGCCAGCACGCCAAGGCATGGGTCCAGACCGCACCGGCAGTCGGTGCCGAACAAACGACTCCGCTCTAGCTGCAAGGGTTGATACACGCCCTGCTTCCAGTTGACGGGGGTCGCCACCTAATGCTTCGCGGTGAGCTGACAGGCGTCCAGCAAGCGCAGCACTTCGTCGAAGTTGCGCCCCGTGCTCATGGGATAGGTGAGCGAGGCCTTGATTTTCTTGTCCGGACCGACGACGAACACCGAACGTACGGTAGCGTTGTCCGAGGGGATGCGGCCTTTCGAGGTATCGCCGCAGCCTCGGCCGTGAAATCAGGGTCTTGTCATTGATGCGGAGTGACATGGAGCACTCCCATTGCTCGCCACATAAGACTGATCCGTGGGCTTTAAACTGAAGTGAGGCAGCCGTACTATCCCAACCCTTCGCGCGAACCCACTTACAGCATGGATGCTGCAAGCGAGCCTCCAAGGATGAATTTACAGCGGCCCTCGGATCGAATATCACCAAATCCGACCGCTTATGTAAGTGCCATTCGCCAGCAAACTGCCAATTGGGTTGACGGAAGATCTCCAATCGGGGGACTGAACCGCCTTATTGCGCAACCTCGACGCGCAGTTCGACCCGTTGCCGGGCCGAATCGGCGCTGCGGGTGCTGTGCACAATCCCGGAATCCGCGCGGACCGCACCTTCCTGAACCACACCGATCGGGATCCAGGCCTCCAGCTCGCCGGAGACGGTGCTGACGATGCGGCGGCTCGGAATCGCGCCTTCGACTGCGCCGGCGCTGTCCGCCACGCTGATGTCGATGACGGCGCGACCTGCGACGAGCCGCGCGGTGGCGTAGAAGCCTTCCGGCCAACGGCGGTAGCGCCGACGCTCAGTATAGGCCACGCCGCCTCTGCGATTCAGCGCTACGAAACGATCCGTTGTCGGTATGATTTTCCCGGTATCGATGAATGCAGCTCGGCCCGGCATGACCGTCACCGTCTGGACCAAGCGTGTGTCTTCCGCCGACCGACTCCTGTATACCTCGGCACCCGCATGGCCAGCGCCAAGGCCTTCACTACCCGCCGCGGCGCCGCTGACACGACGCACGCTGATTTGTAATGATTGCATAGGGGTATCCAACTTTCGCACCAGCTCCCGCATCCGCTCGATGGCGCTCGGGCTGCCACGCACGATCAGCCGCGCGCCGGCTGCCCGAACGATCACATCCTCGCCCGCCACCGCGGAGAGTGTGGGTATCAACGTTTCGGCGAGCTGATGGCGTAGCTCGATGACCTCGATCTCCGCCGCCGCCGAACCCATCAGCAAGATCAGCAATAGACCAACCGCAAGAAAACCGCGCCACCCGAACCCTCTCAGAGATGCAACCGGCGTAGCTCGGGATCGGAACTGGCTGTCTCCCATAACGCCTCGAACTCCTTGACCAGCGCGCGTGCCAGCACCGGATCGTCCGGACTGGCCGTTCCTTGATAGCTCATCCAATGCAGACGATGAACCACGGCGCGGCGGTCCACTACGAGAAAGGCATCCAGCCGATCTCGGCTCTCCTCCGCCAACCGCCGTATCTCGATGAACGATGTCAGCTGCCGCGCGAGTTCGATGAGGAGATGCCCACGGCTCACCGCCGAGCCACTGTCCCGGACCAGGATACGAATCCGGGCCCGTCCTCCGGAGGCGACCAGCGCCCTCAGCGCGCTCAAAAAGGGCGGGTAATCGTAGAGGCGTGGCTCCAGATCGGGGCTATAGAGGTGAAGCTCGCGCCGGGCGCTCATTGTCAGCTCGACGGTGGCCTGCTGCACCGCATCCAGCGAATCCAGCGTGGTCGAAACGGTATTCATCACGCCTCCTATTACCCTCACCACATGCGCTTGGGCATGCCGGCACCTCTAGGATCTCGACTATAGGAAACACCGAACCTGCGCCTCTACTACCCGCGTCACACTCCCTTAATTTTGAAGATCTCCCACGGCTTAACCGAACAGGGCCCGTAACGGCCATCGGCACCGTCGGTATCCTTCCGGCCGGTCTCCTGGAGATTCCCACTGTCCTTATTATTCAAACCCAGAGCGTCGCCACGCCGAGCGATACCTGGACAACTGGCCGAAAGAATGCGCAGACCATCGCGAATCAGCGCCACAACATGCTGCATGAGGCGGCAAGTGATAGTAGCCTTCTGCCAGGCAATGCCAACAAAACGAACAAACGGATCTGTGATGCCACGCCGAGGTTAAGATTCATGGATTTGCTTCGTACCAAACCGATTGACACCGATCTCACCAAAGACACCGGCTTAAAGCGGGTCCTGGGGCCCGTACACCTCACCCTGATGGGTATCGGCGCCATTATCGGCACCGGCATCTTCGTGCTCACCGGCATCGGCGCAGCCAATTACGCAGGCCCGGCGCTGGTCTTGTCCTTTTTGCTGGCTGGCACGGTCTGCACCTGCGCGGCGTTGGCCTACGCTGAACTGGCCGCCTCCATCGGCGGCAGCGGCAGCGCATATGCCTACGGTTATGCAGGCCTTGGCGAATTCCCCGCCTGGATAATCGGCTGGATGTTGATTCTGGAATACACCATCGCCATTTCTGCCGTTTCGCTCGGCTGGTCGGGCTATGTGAACAACGCCCTACAAGCCCTGGACTGGGAACTGCCGAGCAGGCTGCTGCACTCGCCGTTCGATGCGGACACCCCTGGCATTATCAACCTGCCGGCTTCTCTGGTCATTCTCGCACTGGGCGCACTGCTGCTCTCCGGCGCCAAAATGAGCGCCCTGTTTAACGCTGTCGTGGTATCCATCAAGGTGAGTGTGGTGCTGCTGTTCATCGCCGTGGCGGCGTTTCATGTGGACCCGAGCAACTGGGTGCCCTTCATTCCGGAACCAGCCTTGAACATGCGCGGTGAAGCGGCTTTCGGTTGGCGTGGCATTGCCGCCGGCGCCGCAATCGTGTTTTTCGCCTATATCGGTTTTGATGCAGTTTCCACTGCGGCCGAAGAAACTGCCAAGCCTCAACGCGATCTACCGATCGGCATTCTAGCGTCGCTCGGCATTTGCACCACGTTGTACATCATGGTATCCGCCTTGCTGACCGGTATCATGAATTACACACTGCTCAACACGCCCTCGCCGATTTCCGATGCCCTGCTGCACGTAGGCGTAAACTGGGCCGCTGGGGTCATTGCGCTGGGTGCCATCGCCGGCTTAACCACCGTGATGCTGGTACTCTATTACGCGCTTACCCGCATCCTGTTCGCCATTTCACGTGACGGCCTGCTACCACGCTTTTTCGCCCATATTAGCCCGCGCACCAAGAGCCCGGTGCGCGCCATTATACTAATGGGTGTCGTCATGGCACTGATTAGCGGGCTTGTACCGCTGGGTGACCTCGCTGAACTTACCAACATCGGCACCCTCGGCGCCTTCGCTGTAGTGTGTGCCGGGGTGCTGGTGCTGCGCCGCGCCCGGCCCGAGCTGCCGCGCCCGTTCAAGGTACCGGGCGGCCCTGTGCTGCCGGTGCTCGGCATCCTCGGCTGCCTTTATCTGATGATCAATCTGCAGCACACGACTTGGCTTGCCTTCCTGGTATGGAACGGCATCGGTCTTATGATTTATTTTGGGTATTCGTATCGCGGCAGCCTGCTCAACGGTAACTCGGTAGCGGAATCAGCCCGCTCCGGCTGAGCTGATTTGGTAAGCATCCTCACTACCCCTATGGGAACACAACACGGGCCGCAGCGCGACAGACGGACAGGGCGAGCACCGGCCGCGCCCGGCGCTCGCTATACCGCCTCGAAAATTCCCGCCACCCCCATGCCGGTGCCAACACACATGGTGACCATCCCGTAGCGCAAACCGCGCCGTCGCAGGCCGTGCAGCAACGTCGCCGTGCGGATGGCGCCGGTGGCACCGAGCGGGTGGCCGAGCGCGATGGCCCCGCCCAGGGGGTTGACCCGCTCGGGGTCGAGCTCCAACTCGCGGATCACCGCCACGCTCTGCGCCGCGAACGCCTCGTTGAGCTCGATCCATTCGAGCCGACCCTGGCTCAAACCCGCTCGATCCAGTGCCATTGGAATCGCCAGTTTCGGACCAATGCCCATGATCTGCGGCGGCACCCCGACCACGCTGTAGGCAACCCAACGGCCCAGCGGCCGAACGCCGAGACGCTTGATCATCCGCTCGCTCATGACCACGACCGCTCCGGCCCCGTCGCTGGTTTGCGAGCTGTTGCCCGCCGTCACCGACCCCTGCGCCGCAAACACCGGGCGCAGTTTGGCGAGCGCCTCCTGGTTGGTGCCGCGCCTTGGTCCCTCGTCGGTGTCCACGATTTGCTCGCGCACCGTGACGGTCTGGCCGTCCGCAGAAGGTGCCCGGTGGTGCACCGCATAGGGCAGAATCTCAGCTTTGAACTCGCCAGTACCGGTGGCGTGCAAGGCGCGCTGATGGCTCTGCACGGCAAAGGCATCCTGATCCTCGCGCGCGACCCGCCAGCGCTCGGCCACCTTCTCGGCGGTCAACCCCATGCCGAAGGCGATGCCAACCTCCTCATCGTGCTCGAAAATCTTGGGGTTGAACAAGGGTTTGTTGCCCATCCAGGGAATGGCGCTCATGCTCTCAACGCCACCCGCGACGATGCAATCGGCTTCGCCGAGTCGCACTCGGTCCGCGGCCATGGCAATGGTCTGCAGCCCGGAAGCGCAGAACCGGTTGACGGTGGCCCCCGGCACCGAATCCGGCAGACCGGCAAGTAAAGCGCCCATACGGGCCACGTTGAGCCCCTGCGCCGCCTCTGGCATGGCGCAGCCGATGAGTACATCTTCGATCGCCGCCGGCTCCAAACCTGGGACCGCATCGATTACGCCGCGCAATACATGGATCAGCAGATCATCCGGGCGGGTAGCTCGGAACACGCCGCGCGGCGCCTTGCCCACAGGCGTGCGTACAGCCGCCACGATGAAGGCATCCTGAATCTGTGCTGCCATGACCTCCTCCTGGATCAATTACGCAACGGCTTACCGGTCTTGAGGGTATGGACGATCCGATCCCGAGTTTTGGGATTGCGCAGCAGCGCCATAAAGCCCTCACGCTCGAGATGCAGCAGCCAATCCTCGGATACACTGAGACCGGCATCCACCTCACCACCGCATAGCGCAGTGGCCAATCGCTCGGCGACCTCATAATCGTAGGTCGAGATGAACCCACCCGCACGCAGATTGATCAAAAAGGCCTTGAGCGTCGCAACACCGTCCTGCCCTGCAACCCGCACAGAACGCTTCAAGGGCGGGTGATAGGCGGCTTCGGCCAGCGCGATGGCCTGCTGCTGCGCTACGTGCAACACCTCATCGGGATGCAAAATGACCGTACTGTTAGGCCCAAGCAGGCCGAGTGTTTGTGCCTCGCGTGCGCTCTTCGCCACGGTGGCCTTGGCCACCACCTCGAAATAGCGTCGCAGCAACGGGAATGGATCACCGTCTGGAGCAAGCTCCACGGCCCGCAACGCAAGCTCCTTGCAACCGCCGCCGGCCGGAATGAGTCCCACCCCCGCCTCGACCAACCCAATATAGCTCTCAAGCGCGGCCACGACATGATCGCAGTGCATAAGAAACTCGCAGCCGCCGCCCAGCGCCATTCCGCGCACACCAGCGACTACCGGAATCGAGGCCTCGCGCAGGTAAGCAGCGGCCTGCTGAAACCGCGCCAGCATCCGCTCCAGGGCGTCGTAGTCCTCACCTTCCAGGGCCTCGACCACCTGCTTGAGGTTAGCACCGACCGAAAACGGCTCGGAATCCTGCCACAACACGAGCGCTCGTGACCGGCGCTCGGCGACGCCCACGGCTTCGATGATCCCGTCCAAAACCTCACCGCCGATCGCGTGTTGCCGCGACTTAAAGCTTAGGATCGCGATGCCCGACTCCAAGCTCCACAGACGCACGGCCTCTGTTTCGAACACCGTCTCGCCACGTGCGGTCGGCCGTTCGCCTAAGACTTGATCGGGGAAGTATTGCCGCTGGTAGACCGGCAGAGCGGAACGGGGGCGATACAGCCGGGCCGATGGCGCATAGGAGCCCTCTGGTGCGTGCACCGCCTCGATCCCCTGTACCCAATCGGGCAACGCCGCGTCCGCCAGTGCCTCGCCGGCGTCAATATCCGCCTGGATCGCCGCCGCCGTCTCACGCCAACCGGCGGCCTGCCAGAGCTCGAACGGGCCTCTCTGCCAGCCGAAGCCCCACCGTATGGCCAAGTCGACAGCACGTGCGTTATCGGCAATCGATGCAAGTAGATAGGCTGCGTAATGAAACGTATCCCGGTGGATACACCAGAGGAAACGCGCCTGAGGATGCTCGGACTGGCGCAGCCGCCCGAGCAAAGTGGCCGAATCACCCTGGCCAAGAATCTCCTGGATCTCCGAAGCAGCCTCTTGCCGAGCCGGCCGGTAGTCGGTCCGCACGGTATCCAATACCTGGATTTCCTTGCCCATCTTGCGGTAAACGCCGGCACCCGCTTTCTGCCCCAGCGCTCCCTTCTCGATGAGCCGTCCCATCCACGTGGGTAGCTTAAGGTAATTCACCCAGGGATCGTCACTTAACCGCTCGATCGAACCTTCGACCACATGCTGCAAGGTATCCAACCCCACCACGTCGGCCGTTCGAAAAGTGGCGCTCTTGGGCCGGCCGATGGCCGGACCGGTCAGCGCATCCACCACATCGAACGGCAAACCGAGCCGCTCGGCATGATGAATCGCCGCCAACAACGCGAACACCCCGATCCGGTTACCAATGAAATTCGGTGTATCACGCGCGCGGATAACGCCCTTGCCTAGAATGGTAGTGAGAAAACTCTCCAGTTGATCGAGCACCCACGGCGCAGTCTGCTCGCTTGGGATCAGCTCCACCAAACGCATATAGCGCGGCGGGTTGAAAAAGTGAACGCCGCAAAAGCGTTCACATACGGCTCCGGGGAGCACCTCCGCCAGCTGATTGATCGACAACCCTGAAGTGTTACTGCCGATTAGGGCATGCGGCGCGATGTACGGCGCGATGCGGGTATACAGATCGCGCTTGATCTCAAGCCGTTCGGCGACCGCCTCGATCAGCAAATCGCAGTCGCGTAACACCGCCAGATCCTGCTCATAGTTGGCCGGCACAATCAACTCGGCGTGTGCCGCGGTGGCGAGCGGGCTGGGCTGGAGCTTGCGCAGCCGCTCGATAGCCTTGTGCACATGCGCATTCGGCTCGGCGCCCTCAGCCGGCAGTTCGAACAACACTGCTTGCACGCCGGCATTTGTCAAGTGGGCCGCGATCTGTGCGCCCATAACGCCGGCACCGAGAACGGCGGCGCGGCGTACGTGAATGGCTTCGCTCATCCTTATGCTCTCCTCAGCGGCCTCTGCTCATGGGAGCCGATCGGCGGTCCGCCGAGCCCAGGCGGCCTCCGGACCCGGACGCGCGCTCGGTTCTTTGCGATCATCACCCGGTGCCAGCTCGGCCGGGTCGAAAGCATCGGTCTGGATGGCATCCCAGCGCAGCCGCTCGTATTCGCGAACCAACTCCGCTTGCTCGCGGTCCAGTACCCCCTGCTCCAAGCAAGAGGCAAGCTGCTCCCCGAAAGTGTGGCCTTCGATCTCGCCTTTACCGAGCGCCTTGGTGAACCGTTGATATGGCCGTTGCGCCCGCAGTAGCAAATTAAACGCAGCCTCCATACGGCCGACTGGATCGTCGGCGGAACGGCCTAGATAGACGTGCTGTGTGATACGATCGCGCACCCCGCCGGCTTCCATCATCTGCCGAGCAAGACGGGCACTGGTCCGATCGCTCGGCGCTTTGTAGGATCGACCCAGCGGGAACACCACAAGCCGCAGAACGCGCCCCACACTGCTGCTCGGGAAATTGTCGAAAAACCCGTCAAAGGCTTCATAGATCGCGCTCAGACAGAATTCGACCGCCCACTGCACCGAGGCCAATTCCTGTTCGGGCCGGCCGGCATCGGCATGGTATTTGAGCACCGCCGAGGCAAGATAGAGGTTGCTCAATACATCGCCCAGGCGGGCGGATAGGCGTTCCTTGCGCTTGAGTTCACCGCCGAGCACACCCAACGCCAGATCGGTAACGAACGCCAAGGCAGCGCTCATTCGCGTAAGCTCCCGGTAATAGCGCGCCGTGGGTCCAGCAACTGGGGCCGCGACAAGCCGTGCGCCGGTCAAGGCATGCGTAAAAGCCCGCACACCGCAGCGACTGGTATAGCCGATATGGGCGAACAGCAACCGATCAAAACGCTCCATCCCCCGACGCGGATCAATGTCGTGCACCGCCGCCATTTCATCGAGCACGTACGGATGGCAGCGAATGGCACCTTGGCCAAATATTATCAAGCTCCGCGTGAGAATATTCGCGCCCTCGACGGTGATGGCCACCGGGATGGACTGGTAGACATAACCCAGGTAATTGCGCGGGCCATAAATAATGGTTCGCCCACCATGAACATCCATGGCATCATTGACGCTCAAACGCATGTGCTCGGTCATGTGATATTTGGCTATGGCGGAGACAACTGCCGGCTTGATACCCATATCTCCGGCGCTAGCCGTCAGCACCCGAGTGGCCTCCAGCAAGTAAGTGCGACCGGCGATGCGTGCCATGGCTTCCTGGACGCCCTCGAACTCGCCGATCGGCAGCTTGAATTGCTGGCGTATGCGGGCATAGGCGCCAGTCATACGATAGCTCAGCTTGCTCGCCGCCGCGCCCAGCGCCGGCAACGAGATGGCCCGCCCGACCGCAAGGCATTCCACCAACATCCGCCAGCCCTTGCCGGCCATCGGCTGCCCGCCAATGATCCAGTCGAGGGGGATGAATACGTCCTCGCCCTCGATTGGTCCGTTCATAAATGCCAACCCCATGGGGAAGTGGCGCCGACCGATGCGCACGCCAGGGTGGTTCGCCGGAATCAGCGCACAGGTAATCCCAAGTTGCTCCTCGCCACTGAGCAAGCGTTGCGGATCGTAGAGCTTGAATGCCAACCCGAGCACAGTGGCAACTGGGGCCAGGGTGATGTAGCGCTTGCAGAAGCTCAAACGGATACCGAGCACTTCTCGCCCCCCTTGCTCGCCCTTGCAGACGATCCCATAGTCAGGCATGGAACCGGCGTCCGAGCCAACATCCGGACCAGTCAAGGCGAAGCAAGGAATCTCGCGGCCGTCGGCAAGCCTCGGCAGCCAATAATCCTTCTGTTGTTGAGTGCCATACTTCACCAGCAATTCGCCTGGGCCTAGCGAATTTGGCACCATCACGCTCACCGCAGCATCGAGGCTGCGCGTTGAGATCTTGGAAACGACGGTGGACTGGGCCAAGCTGGAGAAAGCTCGACCGCCGTACTCTTTGGGAATGATCAGACTGAAAAAACGTTCCTGCTTCAGGTAGTCCCAAGCTTGCGGCGGCAGATCGTGATCTTTGCGTACGATGCGATCCTGATCAAGCATTTCACAGAGCGTCTCCACCTGGTGGTCGAGAAACGCCTGCTCCTCTGGCGTGAACCGTGTCACCTGAAAGCTGAGCAGCTTGAACCAGTTCGGCCGACCCCGAAACAGCTCCGCCTCCCACCAGATGTCGCCCGCCTCCAGCGCTTCTTGCTCGGTCGCGCTCAGCGCGGGCAGCGTCGCACGAAACAGGTCGAACACGGGACGCGAAATCAGCCGACGGCGGATTTCCCCGACATTGAGCACAACCGCTGCTGGAACGAAAAGCACCGCCACAATGAGCGCCCCCAGCGCACCCAAGCCCCCAGTGGCAAACAGAATTAACAGGTAAGCCGTGATGGCCGCGGTCCAAACTATCCGAGACACACCCGTATAGGCCAGCGTCCAAACACCGGCAATCCCGATCAAGGTCGCAACCAGGGCATACATAACACTCCTCCCTTAGTGCCAATCAGGCGGCATACCGACTCCCACCGGCGACGAACCCGACTGCTGAGAATCTCAAACACCCGTGTTTCGCATCGTCATCCCGAAGCTACTCAGAATCCATATCCTTTTTAAGTAAGAAGACTTCCTTAATTCGAGAACTATACTAGGCATTCTGCTCTGACTTGTCGGATCCGTCCGCGTGTATGAGTTCCCGAGTGTATCCTGGGATGAGCACCTCTCCGATGAAATGCATGTATTCGTGGAACTCGTCTTCGGCAGGAATGACCTCCGGGGCATCGCGACGCAGCTGCAGACTCCCGAGAAACACCGAATAGGCTAATATCGCGCGCTGCCAGGCTTCACTCGCCGAAAGTCCCATGGCCACGTAGCATTCGCGCAAAAACTCGACCCGATGGTCCATCACGCGCCGCACCACGGTCTGAATCGGGCGATTTTCCATAGCGCTGGTAAGCGCTAGATAGAGCCGTCCCGCGCGCCGACTGCCGTCTGCCTCACGAAACAAACGCGCCAGTCGCTTGCGTGGATCCCGCTCCTGCGCGGCCCGAGCAAGCACCTCGTCGGTCTCGCGACGCTCCCACTGCTCAAGCGCCGCCTGAACCAATGCCTGGCGGTTGGCAAAATGCCAGTAAAAACTTCCCTTGGTGACGCCGAGTCGGCGTGCCAAGGGCTCCACCGCGACCGTATCGAAACCAGATTCGGCAATTATCTCCAGCGCCGCTTCGGCCCAAGCATCGGCTGTTAATGAGCGTCTGGTGTTTCCCTGCATGCCGATCAATCTAGACCATACGCAAGCGTATGGCAACCTTCCCAACTACCGCACTCAGCTGCATGGCATGCCCATTGCACTGCCCTTTGCCAGGTCTCAAAATGAAGTTGCCCTGCTAACCGCTACTCCTCGCGACGCCGCATGAACCGCTCGGACAAGCCAGCGCTGCAGACGGCCCGCGTCGGCCAGCATCCGCTCCAGTCAAAAGCCGGCCAACCGCCGCATCGTCGCCTTCTCACACACCGCCATTTCCAGGGTTTGGAATGCGACGTGATCGATAACTTATGCGCACGGATTTATCCGGCCTGTCCTGGGCTTCAGTCTCACCGGTAGAGGCCACCTCAGGAGAGTGAGGGAGGGGGATATTACGTGAGCGCCTGCGCTTCACACGTGGCGGCCAGCGCCGGAACTTCTTACTCGCGTCCTCTGTACGCATGACCTTACCTTCGATTGTGGGCGAATTTGCAAATAGCGTTTAGGAACGCCTCAGCTCGACATCCCTATACATTTAATAGGCTAATATGGCTCATCCTTCCAGTTTGCAAGGTCTATGTAGGAGCAGCGGAGCGGCTGGAATTAACGGCGAGCGGTATACAGTCGATGCTTTAAAATAACGCAGCAGTGCCTGTCATAAGCAGTATAGAGAGGTGCGCTAACTCAACACCCTTGTGGGTCAGACAGCGCGCCGCTTGCCTGCTGCCCAGCCTCGATACGAGCCAAAACGCGGATGGAGGATCCGTTGGCCAGCTCCGCCAGCGTGATTCCATTCAGGAAGTCATAGATCTGAGCGCTAAGCTCACTCCAAAGATCGTGCGTGAGGCAGCGCGCACCATTGGGCTTGCTCTCGCATTGACTTTCGGGCGCATCGCCATTGTCGTCCACTGCGACGATGATATCCGCTACCGTAATGGCCTGCGCCGATCTCGCTAGACGATAGCCTCCACCGGGCCCCCGAACGCCGGTTACCAACTGAGCGCGACGCAAGTGAGCGAAGAGTTGCTCGAGATAGGACAATGAAATGCCTTGACCTTGGGATATATCCGCCAGGATGACCGGTCCGCGATTCTGATGCAGTGCCAAATCCAACATGGCTGTTACTGCGTATCGCCCTTTGGTGGAGAGTTTCATACCACCTCTCGACCGAGCCTATGCCGCACACTCACCGAAAGCCAATCAGCCGGCCCATCGCCGGGCCTGTGGCCGCAGCGCGGGCTCGGCTGCCCAGTCAATTGCAAAGGCGTGTCCCTCACCTAAACAGTAACGCAGCCAGCGGTTGAGAAACCGATTGACCTCCCAGCGCCAGGCCAACGCGCCCACGGGTGGGAGCTCGCGGAACGACCAATAGCGAAATCCGCGCAACCATGACTCAGGCAAGACTTCCGCCACTCGCGCATCATGATAGACACGAAGCATGAGATTCGGAATCACCTCCGGCTCATCGGCGTGGCTGAACCGATGCGTGAGCCGTAAGCTGGTCGTATAAGCGTGGCGGTCCAGAACTTCCATATGCAAATCCACCGCCCCGACCACCTGGGAGGTAACCGCATCCTGCGAGCGATCGAGATCAGGAATCAACCGGCGCAAATAGATGTAGTTGTTCTCATACAACTCCATCAACCCGGCGAAGCTGCGGGTCGCACCTGACTGTATCGCGCTTACAGGAGTATCGAACATCATAGCCGAATCATATCACAGCACCGCCTTTGTACAGGGGGAGGCCCTAAGAGCCTGTTCATGATCTTCGATATTCCCGAGAATGGGGGGATGAGGAAGAAAGCCTATCCCAGCGACATTACGCGCGAGCAGTTTGAACAGATCAGGCCCTTACTGGAGAGCGCGCGCAAGCG
>JAUILK010000044.1 GCA_030433275.1 Gammaproteobacteria bacterium | reverse complement strand
CATACCGAGCCCGATCAGAATCTCACCGAGCAAGTTGAGCCGGAAATCGACGATGAAAGTGAGCAGTAACGCGCCCACGAGCACTACGCTGAATGCGAATAGCGCCGTGCGCTCGCCGCCGATCTGCTCTGAGAGCACGCCGCCATAGATGCGGATGAGCGCGGCGAGTAGGGAAAAACCGGCGCCGCCAAGGATGCCGGCGGTTGCGATGCTCATTTGGTGCAGATTGACCCAGTAGATGGGAAACCAAACGGTGAGGGCGAGGAAGCCGCCGAACGAGGTGAAATAGAGGGCGACCAGGCCCCAGGTGCGGGGATCTTCCGCCGCTAGGATAATACACTGCCATACGGCTCCTCGGGGGAAGAGCTCTTGGCCATGTGATGCAGCGATTTTGCGGCTCGCCGTAGGCGAGGCGCCCTGCTTGCAGAGCTGGAAATAATACGCATCACGTGCCCAAACGGCGTAGACGAGTGCGCCGATGAGTAGAAACAGGAACCAGGCGAGGTAAGAGTTGGCGAGCCCCCAGGCCGCGATGGCGAAGGGCAGCGCCAGGGTGAAAAGACCGGGCGCCAGGTTGCCCACGCCGCCGTAGGTGCCTAGGGCGATTCCTTGGCGGCGTTGTGGGTACCAGTAGGATACTTGCGGGATACCGACGGAGAAGGAGGCCACTCCGAAGCCGCTCAGCAAACCGAAGAAAACGATCAGAGGGTAGTGGCGAGCCGTGACATCGGGCACCGCATAGAGAATGAAGACCAACCCCCACATCCCGAGCAGCGAGAGCCCGAACAAGGTCAGCATCGGAATGCGACCGCCGACCCGGTCCACCCACGCGCCGAAGGGGATGCGAAACAGTGAGCCGGTCAGCTGCGGGGCGGCTACCAGCATTCCCAGCGCCACGCCGCTGAGTTGCATCTGATCTTGGAAGTATTTTGCCGCCGGGCCGTAAAGCGAGACCGCGGCGAAGCCGATGAAATACCCCCAGGTGCCCATGACAAGGCCTATTGCAGGCGAGCCACGCAGCGCGTAGGGGGATGCTGAGGCGTGCGTTGCCGGGTTCGTCATGGCAGCTTCCTTGCTTGACTGTGTTGTTGTGCTTCTGGAAAAACAGCATTAGCCCCCAAAGAGAGGCCGGTTCGACTCTATCTGATAATTGCTCGGTTGACTATGCTGGTAAGCAGTTTGCCCCCGCCCATCTGCTATTTGGGCGAGGGCGATGCGCGCAAGTCTGTGCTGGTCGGCTTCCTTACTCGGCTTTCTCGCTTGCCTTCTTCTCGCCCATTCCATGGCCACGCATTTTATGCTTGTGCATCTTGTGCTTCATTGCGTGCATTTCTTTCCACTGGTGCATGACCTGCATGCTGTAGAGAAAGCGTGTGCGTTGATCGTCGTTTAAAACCTGCAATGCATCTTGGGCTTTGCGCGCGGTTTCCGTGCGTGCCTGCACGGCATAGTCGGCCGCCTTTTTCAGGGCCGACTCATAGGCGGCGAGATCGAGTTGTCCTCCCTTGAGAGCCGATTCCAGCTGTTCGTGAATCGTCTCGATAGTGTCGTGGTCGCCGCCGGTCTTGCGCATCTCTTGCTTAATGGAGTGGATTTTCTCAACCTGCTCGTCCGAGAGCCCAAGGAGGTCTTTCTGGAACAGGATCGCCTTGGGCACGCAGGCGAACATGTCCTTCCCCCACATACCGCCGTGCATGTGGTGAGCATGGCCCATGCCATGACGGCTCATAGACCCCGTCCCATGGTGGTTGGCCAGTGCTGAGCCGGACCCCACCGCAAGGCAAAGCAACAAGAGCACAAGGGATTGAACGAAGGGATGCATTCGTATGTTACGCATGGCGTCCTCTTGATCGGGTGTGATAGTACCCTTTGTACGTAGTGACGGGGGCCCGAAAATACAAGGGTTCTAGAGCTCGCCCAGTTTCGGCTTATACTCTGCGATCTATCGAGTCAAACATCGTTTCGTATCTCCGGTCGGCGATCGGCCGGTTGGCAAAGATCGAGGGATAAGGGGATATGCGCCTTTTTATATGCTATACGCTGATGCAGCTGCCGGGCACGGCGTTGGTCGTCTTGGTCCTGTATTTCACTATGGAGACGGGCTGGCTCTCCGAGCTCAGCGCCGCGTTGATTTTGTGCGTTTGGCTACTCAAAGATGCCGTGCTCTATCCGCTTTTTCGTCAAGCCATGCGCAAAGGCCCGGTGGGCTGAACTTGTTATTCGAAGGTGGCACCGTGACTTGCCGCCGTCCTTATCAGCTTAGGGTTTATGCGGATACCAGACTAAGGGAGCCTGAGTTTTTCGGCTGCGGTCCACCTCGAAATCGTGCCGGCCATACCAGGCGAACAGGTCGTCCTGACTCAAGCCGTTGTCGTCGTTATAGGTGCTGGCTTGGCCGAGTAAAGTTACCTGATGCCGGTCGCAAATGCCGGTCAGCAACTTGAGCAGTCGATTGGCGTGGCCTTGGCCACGTTGCTGCGGGGCCGTTTCGATGCGGCAGAGCACCAGGTAATCCGACTCCATTTCCAGCACCGCTAATGCGTGGCCAAAACGACGAAAATTCAAACCCGCATCTTTTGCGCGCGGCGCTTCGCAAGGTTGGGTCGCATTGAGCCACTCCTCGAAGGCGGCGTGAATGTTGCTTTGTAGGGACATCAAGCCTCTCCATGGTACTGCCTAAGGCCCTTTGGGTTGGGGATTGGTCGGCGGCGAAACGCACGGTACCACTACTGTAAGCGAATGGCGACTGTCCGGCTCACGTTGGTAGAAATTGGTCTGCCGGGATCAACGGCCGGGCAGAAGAAATCTCGAATAACACCTGGGCTGCGTCACTCGGCTTGCGCCAGAGCACCGCTGTGGACTATACAGTTTCTCGAGGTTCTTTGAGCTAATGCGGTGCAACCGTGGTCCAATTATTCACAAGCCGGCGGGCGAGGTGGGAACTGCTGCAGCGATTGCTTTCGATCGGGCTGTTCGCCGCGGCCGGGTAATGCATGGAACACACGCATGTGATTGCCGATGATTGGCGGATGGGAAGGGCCTGTTAGGAGTCGCGTGCGAGGCAGGGAGTGTGGTTTATGCGAGAGCAGGGGAGTGTGGTAACCGGCACAGTGCTCGATGAGCGTATCACACTGACATTGCATGAGCTGTGCTGTATGTGCGGGGCGAGCACCGAGCTGGTTATCGACATGGTCGAAGAAGGGATCGTCGATCCTGTGGGGCGTGGCCCGGAAGAATGGTGCTTTTCGGGTGAGGCCATCCAACGCGTCCAGGTGGTGCGGCGTATTATTGAAGATCTGCGGGTCAATCTGCCAGGCGCGGCGCTGGCGTTGGAGCTTATGGACAAGCTGGATGCGTTGCGTCAGCGAACAGTGCCGGTCGGTGTCGATGGGTATGTCGAACGCGATGGCGAGGGGCGATGGGTTTGAACTTGCGGTGGGCTCCGGCGCGGATCGAGTAGCAAGCCGCTGCCGGGTCAAGGGATCACTACGATAGGCAAGGCGATCTCATCGAGCAAAGAGCGATTGGCGGGATTCTGCACCGCGTGGCTGGCCCTGCTGAGAATTAGCAGCCGGCCCCCTGTTTGACGTAGAGCTTGAACCAGGATCGGCGCATCCGCGCCGGGCAAGCGCATAAAATTCACCGTCGCTTTGTGCCGCAGCGCCCAACTGCGGGCGCGCTGCTCGAGTTCTTCTTCCCGGACATCAGCTGAAGCGGGTAAAAGGACCGTGAGCGCTTGATTGGTGTCGCGCGCCATAAGGGCCGCCGTGGCGAGCGCCCGGTCCCCGGTCTCGGGTCCTTCATAGAGCACCAGTATCGGTCGCTGTACCGGCTGAGGCGTCTCGCCCAATACCATCACCGAGCAGTTCGCGGTCGTGGCGATCCGCACCGTGAGCTGGCCGAATCGCAAGCCGGTGTCGCGGGCCAAAGCGATGCGTCCCAGCACCAACAGATCGGTCGGTTTGGTGACGGCGAGGGTTTCCGCCTCCACTTGGCCGCGGCAGACTTGCAGGTTCCATTGCACGGCGCGCCGGCGTCCGGCGGCGGCGAGCAGGCGGCGCGCCTCCTCTGCTTGCTGACGCAGGCGGCGCTCCATGTCCGCAGTACTCAGGGGGCGAATACGCCCCGAGGTGAACCCGATTTCGCGCCCGAAGGGCAAGCTCGCCGAGTGCAGCAAATCGGTGTTTTCGATGAACAGCCCGAGTAATTGGGCGTGTCGCCGGGCGGCGAGTTCGGCGGCCGCATCGAGCGCTACCCGCGCGGCCCGTGAGCTATCCAGCAGAACGATGATACGCTCGATGCGGGTGTGAGGGGCGTTATTACTCGTCGCCATTGTCTTTGCGTTGCTCCGCGCGTTCGTCATTGCCGCCCGGTGCTCGGCGCGCCAGCTCCGCCAGTTCACGCAGGCGCTGTTCGACTCGGTGGTTGACGGAATCGACCGGATACTGCCCATCTGAGCCGCGCTCGCCGGCCTCCGTGTCGGTCAGCAAAGCCAACGCCTCGTCCACGCGGCTCACCGGGTAGATATGGAAGCGTTCATCGCGGACCGCCTCCACGACATCATGGCGGAGCATCAAATGAGGGATATTGGCGGCGGGCAGCAGCACGCCGTGCCCTCCATAGTGGCGTTGCTTCTTACAAATATCGAAAAAGCCCTCGATTTTCTCGTTCACGCCACCAACGGCTTGGACTTGGCCGTGCTGGTTCATTGAGCCGGTGACCGCGAACGACTGTTTGAGCGGAATATTGGCAAGCACGGAGATGAGCGCGCAGAACTCGGCCACCGAGGCGCTATCGCCGTCCACCAGGCCATAGGATTGTTCGAAGGCGAGGCTGGCCGATAAAGACAGCGGCCGGTCCTGGGCGTAGCGGGCCGCGAGAAAGTTAGACAGGATCATCACCCCCTTGGAATGGATATTCCCACCCAACTTGGCCTCGCGCTCGATATCCACCATGTTGCCGCGACCGAGTCGCGCGGTCGCCGTAATCCGCGTTGGGCGTCCGAATGCATAACCGCCGAGTTGAATGACGGACAACCCATTTACCCGGCCTAAGGCTTCTCCTTCGGTGTCGATCATAATTGTGCCGCGGTGAATGGCGCGTTCCATGCCTTCGCGTACCCGTGAGGCCCGGTAAATTTGATGATCGATGGCTTGCTGTACGTGCTGGCCGCTGACCCGGTCGCTGCCGGCACTCGACGCCCAGTAATGGGCTTCGCGCAGCAGATCGAAGATGGCGCGGTTGTGGGTCGTGAGCCGCTCGCTGTCGTCGGCCAACCGGCTGCCGTGCTCGATCACGCGGGCGACGCCGCTCGTATCGAGCGCCAGCAGATTCTCTTGCCGGGCCATGGTGCCGATCAGCCGTGCGTAGTGCTGAGTCGATTCGGCGCTGCGCTCCACGTCTTCCTCAAAATCCGCCTGCACCTTGAATAGCTCCAGGAAATCTGGATCGAAGGCTGAGAGCAGGTAGTAGAGCAGGCGCTCGCCGAGCAGTACCACCTTGAGATTGAGCGGCACCGGTTCCGGTTCCAAGGACACGGTGCTCATCAAACTATAGAGCTGCTCCAGCGACTCGGTGCTGATTTGATTCGAGTACAGGGCGCGCTTGAGGCTCTCCCAAGCGAACGGCTGCATCAACAGCTTGCGGACGTCGAGAATCAGATAGCCGCCGTTGGCTTGGTGCAGTACCCCGGGGCGAATCAACCGGAAGTCGGTGAGCAAGGCCCCTTGCTGGACATGATGTTCGATACGGCCGATCAAATGTTGGTGGGTGGGCATGTCATCGTAGATAACGGGTGCGCCCTGCTGCTGTGCATTGTCGATTAGTACGTTGGCCAGGTATCGATTGAGGAGTTGCTCGGCGGCGCGGTTGTGGTTGTCCTGGCTGACGAAGGCCCCGACATTTTCGATCACGTCTTTTTGAATTGCGTCCAAGTGTTCCAGAATGCGTGGGCAATCCTGGTAGTTGGTCCGGAACTCATCGAGGAGATGGCCCACCGCGAACATTGCCATTTCCTCATTGAGTTCGTTGATTCGATTCTGGGTTTCCTTGCGCCAGCGCGGCATTTGTTGAATGACTTGCTGCAAGCGTTCTTGGAGTTGCTCGATAGTGCGCTCGAATTCTTGGCGTTCTTCTTCCGGCAAGGCGCGATAGCTCTCCAGACGCAGTACTTCCCCGTCGCGCTTCGGTGCAAAGGTGAAACCGCTTTGCGACTGGATCAAGGCTATATCGTGCTTGTCGGCTTCCTCCTGAATCTCACGGAACGCTTCCTGTTGGCGCTGGCCGAACTCTTGCTGCAAGTCGTGCAGTCGACTCTGATACTCTTCGCTTTCGAAAGTGGCGGGAATGGCGCTGCGCAACTCCTGCACCAACTGCTCCAACTCTTCTCGAAAACGCTCGCCGCGACCTGCAGAGAGCTCGACCAGGCGCGGTTTGTGGGGGTTGGCGAAGTTGTTGATGTAGACCCAATCCGACGGGGTGGGCTCGTCGGCTGCCCGGGCGCGCAAGAACTTTTCCACCACCTCGTGTTTGCCGATTCCGGGCGGACCGAGCACGAATAGATTGTAGCCTTCGCTGTTGATTCCGGTGCCGAATTTGAGCGTCTCGAGAGCCCGATTCTGGCCAACGATTTCGTTAAATGGCTCCAACTCTGCGGTGGTTTCGAAGTCGAAGGACTCCGGATCACAGCGCCGATAGAGTTCTTCTGGGTTTAGCGGCTTGGGTATGACCATTCCGACGTTCCTATTTGTTCGGAGTTGCGCAGCGATTGTTTTTACCACGCCTTGCTAAATTTGGGTCGCGTGAGTACGCGGTCAAACTTCAATCAGAAAACAAGTTTTTGTTGGGCCCACTTGGATTTCCCGGTGGCGCAATTTGCGGTCTCTTGCTGGGCGGATCCCGGATGATCATGGAATCGGCGAATCAATCGCTCAGAGCACTGCTTGACCGCTCCGGTTTAGTCGCCGCTCGACCCTGCGGGTAGTGGTAGCTCGACGCAGTCCGATCCGCAGGCTCCCTCGGTGACGGGTTCGGAGCGAGGGGCCGGGCGGTGCAGCACGGCCCGCATCGGCGTGATCCGCGTCGTCTCGCCGTGCATTGCGGCCTTGCCGTCGACGATCAGCGAGTATTCGTCCAGCGACGCGGGTGGCCAGACCAGAGTAATGGCCGGGTGCGTTCGAAGGTTGTCTCTGGTGCGCCGCCCGAGGCCCGCTACGGTAAACACCCCGTTGTCGAGCTTGGGGAGTATCGCCACCGCATGGGGCGGTCCCGCTGCCCCAACGGTGAGCAAATAAGCGAAGCGGTAACGCGCGACGGTATCGGCCAGATCGGATAATTCGACTTGAATGCTCATATCAGCCACGCCCCACACCCTGTAGCCGGTATACAGGAAGCATAGTCTGCCGCTTGCGTGCGCAGCAACCCGGACAAAGACATCGCAGGCTCGCATCCAGGCTTATTTGCAGCGCGTGCCGGCTGTTTGGTCGCTGCCGGTCCCGACCTGAGCCTGGTCCGTCGCGTCTATGGCGATGCCGCTGGCGGCGCCTGTGACGATAGCGAACTTATCCTGCAAGCACCTGTTTCTCCTGCTGCATCGCCGGTTCCTCCGGCGTCGAACCGGCCCGGCTTAGCATCGTCTAGCTACGCATGTCGGGTCTATCTCGGGGAATTCGCCAGGCGCGCATAGTCCCCGGCCTATCGGGCGGTGCGTGATCAGCGGATTCAGGAGCTTCCCAGCCGCTCGGCGATTTTCTCGCAGTACCCTTGCTCGATGCGCAAATCGCCATGGCGGCGTCCGGCCGAGGTTTGCGCCATCAGTAGATTGAGGCGCAACAGAGCACGCCGGCGTGCAGCCTCGTCATCGACGTTTGCAAGAAGGTGCCGCAGGCTACGGATCTCGTTCAGCCGCTCGATTTCCGGCGGCACGCAACCGGCGTTTTTCAAAACACGGTAGGCCAGTCGCAACTCTTCCGGGATCAGCGCATCGTCGTCGAGCGCGAGCGGCTTGCCAGCGCCGGGGAGGTCAGACAGCTCGCCGCGCTCGATGGCCTCGGCGATGCGTTGCTCGGCCATGCGCTCGAATGTCGTCATGACTTGATTTTAGCGCCTGGAGTGCTGTTTTGGCGCGGATTTCAGGAGGCATGATATGAGCTAATTTTGTTGCGGTTTTTCGGGCAATAGACGGCTAAAGGATTGGAATCACTATAAGTAATGGCGGATTTCCCATTACCGCATAAGAGGGAACTATTGGCGTTACTTTTGTGCTGCCGGAGTGGGCAGCGGCCGGATGCTATGTCGCTCCGCGCGGATGTCGGTCTTCGGCCTCGATGAAAACGCGTCGGATGAACGGATAAGCGCTTTTTATTTTTTTATCCATGGCGGCGATATTGGCCTCGATCTCCGTCGCCGTGATGTCATCCGCGAAGGTGGCGCTGATATTGACCAGGATGTACTCCGGTCCCATGTGCATGGTCAGCACCTCGTTCACCCGCACGACCCCCGCGGTGGTGCGCGCGATCTCCCGGATGCCTTTCACCGTATCGGCTCCCGCGCTCTCGCCGATCAGCAAGCCCTTGGTCTCGTAAGCAAGCCACGCCGCCGTACCGCCCAGGATCAAACCGATGACGATGGAGGCCGCCCCATCGAAATAGAGGTTGCCGGTCAGCTGACCGATGAAAATGCCCGCGAAAGCCACCAGCAGCCCGAGCGTAGCGGCGGAATCCTCGAAGAGCACGACGAACAGCGTCGGATCCTTGCCCTTGTGCACGGCCTCGAAATAGCCGAGGTTGCCTTTCGCGCGCTTGAACTCGCGAAAGGCCACGTACCAGGCCCCGGCCTCGAAGATCATGGCCAGGCCGAGCACGATGTAATTGACGAAGGGGTTGACGATCGGCTGCGGCGCCAGGATGTGGTCCACCCCCTCGTAAATGGAGATGCCGGCGCCGAGGGCGAAGAGCAGAATCGCCACGACGAAGGACCAGAAATACACTTCCTTGCCGTGACCGAACGGGTGTTGGGCATTGGCCGGTCTCTTCGAACGGGCGAGGCCGAGCAGCAGCAATCCCTGATTGCCGGTGTCCACGACCGAATGAATACCCTCGGAGAGCATGGCCGAGCTGCCGGTGACAGCGCCGGCGGCAAATTTGGTCGCCGCGATCAAGCTGTTGCCGATGAGGGCGGCGATAATGACCTTTTTGGATCCTGCTGCCATGTCCGCGATGCCTTCCTGGATCTGCCGGCTCACGGCCGTGTTTGCCGGTGCCGTTGCCGCGAGATTCTCGCATACCTCCTGCCTAGCCGAGATGCGCCCGTGTGGCCTCGGTCAGGGCACCGTGATCGATCAAATCGATGACCGCCTCGATATCCTGCGCGGCAAAGGCGTCACGGGTGCGAAAGGGCACCTCGCGGCGCAGCCGTTCGCGCGCGTTCGCCGTGGCGGGGGCGGGCACCAACGGCGCTCTGAGGTCAAGCGCTTGCGCCGCGCAGAGCGCTTCGATCGCCAGCAGCGCGGTGATATTGTCGAGAATGCGAAACAGCTTGCGCCCCGCGCTCCAGCCCATGGAGTTGTGGTCCTCGTGCATGGCCGAGGTCGGCAGTGAGCCGACACTGGCCGGGCTCGCGAGGCGGCGGTTTTCCTCGGCCAGCGCAGCACCGGTATAGTGCGCGATCATCAACCCCGAGTTGGTTCCGGGCTCGGGGGTAAGGAAAGCCGGCAAGCCCTCGGAGCGGTGCCGGTCCAGCAGGCGGTCGATCCGCCGCTCGGCGATCGCGCCGAGTTCCGCGGCGGCGATGGCAAGAAAATCCAGCGCGAAGGCCAACGGCTCGCCGTGGAAGTTGCCGCTGCTCTCGACGCGGCCGTCCGCGAGCACCACCGGATTGTCGGTTACCGCTTGCAGCTCGCGCTCCGCCACCCGTGCCGCGTGCTCGGCCGTATCCCGGGCCGCGCCGTGCACTTGCGGCGTGCAGCGAAACGAAT
This sequence comes from Gammaproteobacteria bacterium, assembly GCA_030433275.1. Taxonomy (GTDB): domain Bacteria; phylum Pseudomonadota; class Gammaproteobacteria; order Nitrococcales; family Nitrococcaceae; genus Nitrococcus. Next base: position 13,110 of record JAUILK010000044.1, on the reverse strand, counting down.
AGGCGTCCTGCACCAAGTGCCCCGATTTGCGGTGGTGCGCGAGTATCGCGCTGCCGTGCAGGAGCCGGCGCAGGCGCGTTGCCACCGCCTGCTGTCCGGGGTGCGGCCGCAGGCGATGCAGCGCGTCCTGGAATACCCGGTCGGTGCCGAATCCCGCTTCGATGCTCATCGCCGCCGTGAGATCGGCGGTGTCGAGCAGCTCTCCGAGCCGGTCAAGGCCGAGGATGAGCATCGAGAGCATGCCGTCGGTGCCGTTGATCAGTGACAGCCCTTCCTTGACCTCGAGCTCGACAGGCGTGAGGCCGTGATGCTGCAGCGCGGCCAGGGCGGCGATGCGTTCGCCGTCGACCAAAGCCCAGCCCTCACCGCACAGACACAGTGCGATGTGTGCCAAGGGGGCGAGGTCACCGCTCGCTCCCAACGAGCCGTGCTCGGGAACAGCGGGCAGCACGCCGGCATTGAGCATTTGGATCAACGCCTCTACGAGCTGCAAACGGACACCGGAGTAGCCCATGGCCAAGGTCTTAGCCCGGATCGCCATCATGGCGCGCACCGTTTCCGGCTCGATGGTTGGACCCACGCCGGCGGCATGGCTGCGCAGCAGCGCGTGTTGCAGCGATCGGCGATGCGCCGGCGCAATGGCGGTTGTGGCCAATGCGCCCAAGCCTGTGGTCACACCATAAATGGGTTCTTCGCCGGCCGCGAGCGCTTCCACCCGTTGGCGCGCTTGGTCGATCCGCCGGACGGTTCTTGGTGGCAGCGGCAGGGCGATGCATACCTCGTGGCGGGCTATGGCCAGGATGGTCGGGCGATCCAGCTGCTCGATACTCGCTTGCATGCGCTCAGGCCTTTGCTAGCGTTTACCCAACTACTTAGCTCGTGGCCTGCCGAGAGTCGAGGCACTTTGAGTACAAAAAGCGTATGGGGAGGGCATGGTACCCATATATGGCGGCTCTCTTGCCTAAGGCCATGATTTTTAGATGTCGCTACACTTACTCCCGTGGCTGCCGGCAAAGGTCGCAACGGGTGAGCTGAATAAAGCCGTTCGTGGGGAGCTGCGCGATTGCGGCATGGATCATGCCGCCGCAGCCGCAAGGCTGCGGGAATCCGGCCGAGCAGCGGGTGCAGCGTCGACCACCGGCATGGTGCTCGTCCCAATGCACGTTCTCCAACGTGTCTGTTTGTTGATTTGTATCTGTAATCGAGCCCATGTAATTGCGCGTTTATCTCAACTGTTGGCTGTATGCGACAGCGACTCGCCAATCCGGCACGGAACAATCATCAGTAGCCCGCCGCTGTCTGCAACGCATGCTGATTCGAGTATCGGTGCGGCCTCGCAGGGATGTCCGCGTGGAGGTGAATGCGGTTTCTTGCGTGGCCATTGCCCGGAGCGAGTGGCGGCTCGTCAAAAAATAGCATCTGGCCTTCGTCTCCGCCATGGCAGCACAGAGTACGGGATTACCGGAGTATGTCCAGCGAGAGTTTGAGGGCGACCTCCGATGCGCTGCCTTGAACACGGTTCTTGCGGATACGCTGCGGCGGCGGTGCCATACTGAATACTGGCTCGATCGCATTCGGCTGCAAGTACCCGCGGGTTTACTCGTGGCCTGATTGGTTCCGGAGGCCGCCGGTAATGTGTCGGTCGAACAGGCGATTCACCACGGACAGGATTGCGCCCGCAGACAAACCGAACATCAAAACGCCGTTGGCCGCTTCGAGTCCGCCGAGCAGCCGCCAGTGATCTGTCAGGACGACATCACCATAGCCCAGGGAGGTGAAACTGACCGTGGAAAAATAAAAGGCAGTTTCGAAGTCCTGGAACTCGCCGAGTTGCAGAAATGCGAATGCCCAGGTCGCAAACTGCAGGGCGTGGCCTGCGAACAGGACCAAAACGACGATGCTGAGCACCCTCGTATCGGCCAGTAAGCTGTTGCTGGCAAGCAGTATTTTTTTGCGCCGGATCAGAAGCCGCACCATTACGACGACCGCCAGAACCTGTATGGCCATGTTTCCCACCAGGATCAGGCTGCCGAGCAGAAGTGACATCAGCACGGATCATTCTCCACTTGGTTGGTCGTCGACGCTTGTGACGGCTGCGTCGGGGCCGCCCGATTGCAGCCAGACCAGAATCAGCTTATAGCCCAACGTGAGAACGACGGCGCCGACAAACAGGCCGATAATGCCCGAGGTGATCATGCCGCCGATCGCGCCGAGCAGGATCACCAGCATTGGCGTGTCGACGCCACGGCCGAGTAGCAGCGGTTTCAGCACGGCGTCGCTGAAGGACACAATGATGCTCCAAACCGTGAAGGCGATCGCAACGGTTGTAGTTTCGACCGAAAACACATAAAAGATGGCAGGCAGCAGGGCCAACAATGGCGGCAGTTGGGCGATTGCGAGGACCAGGATCAGCAGCGTCCAGACGCCGGCGGCTGGTACTCCGACCAGCAACACCCCGGCACCGCCCATGACGGCCTGAATGAAGGCAATGCCTAGGACACCGACGGCAACCGACCGTATCGTCGCCGAGGCCGTGATCAGCATCTCTTCGCCGCGCTCGCCGACGAGACGGCGGCAGAAGCGGAGCAGCGCGGTTTTGGTTGCCTCCGCATTGGCCAGGAGTGCTCCGGCCACGATCGTCGAGACGATCAGTTGCAGCAGGCTGGCGCCAAGGTTGAGGATTTTCGCCAGCATCACCTGGACCACTTCGTGCATCTGGTCGCCATGTCGCTCCAGCCAGCTCTGCAGGTTCGACGACGCCTCCGACCAGGTGGTGTAGACCGGCTCGCCGATCAGCGGCCAGTTCCGAATGTTCTCCGCCGGCGGCGGAATGGAAAACGAGCCGGATGCGGCACTGTGGCTAAAGCTTTTTGCGCTTTCGACCAGCGAGCCGGCGAACATCCAGGCCGGGACGATGACCAGGGCCAGCCCGATCAGCGTCACGACAATGGCGGCGAGTTTATTGCTGCCGCCCAGCGTGTCTTTGAGTTTCAGGAAGGGTCGATAAACCGAGATTGCGATCACTGCGCCCCAGATCAGCAGCAACACGAAGGGACGCAGAATCTGCAGGCACCAAGCCAGAATGATGAAAATCAGGCTGAGGTTGATGGCGATTTCGATGGCCTGCTTGACTGGACTGATCTGCGTGGATTGGCTCATCTTGCCCCCAGTGCCGTCGTTGTTCCTATTGCCCGCGCTCATCTCGTTTACGGCCTGCACTTCTCAACGTGGTGTTGCATCGGAGTTTTATCCCGCTCCTAGCACAATTCGCCCCGTGTCGAAATCGGCTGGCTCAAGGCGTTGCAGCTAAGGGGCGTTCTACCTGGCATTCGAACTGTCTCTGAGTTAGGTGGCGGTGCCGTAAACATCATTAAGTGAATCACGTTATGGTAGGGTTCGTCTTCTTACGGGAATGCAACGGGTTAAGGGGCGGCAACGCCTGTTTCAGGATCGCAAGTTCGGTTGAGCGAATCGGCGAACGTGACACTCGCACGACCTACGGACCGCCATCGGCTTTATGCGGGCAGGACAAGTTGTGGGGTGATTCGCTGACCAGACCCGCAAGGATACCGAAAGGGCGTGTTCTAGGATATGTTCGGCATCGGCCCGGTGGGTGACTATAAGTTACTGTGACGGCGTATTGGATGCCGTGCAGGTATAGCCTATTCACCTATGCTGATAGGCGATGAGTAGATGGGCGGGGAGCGAGGCGACTAACCGATAATACGGTCGCCTTCCGGTGGCGGGATAGATTTCGGCGCCGGTCTACTAAGTATTCGATTACGACGGAGGAGCAGCGATGCAGATCGCAGGAAAGTCGGCTCTCATCACGGGGGCGGGCAATGGCATTGGTCGTGCGATCGCGGTGGCGTTTGCGCGTAAGGGCGTGCGGTTGACGCTGAGCGATCGATACGAGCAGCGCCTGCGCGATACCGCGCAGGCGGTGGAGGATGTAAGCCGCGAAGAGCGGCCAGACGACACGCCGGAAGTGCAGTTGATCCCAAGCGATGTGCCCGATTCCTGGCGCGAGCGGGTCATTCGCATGGTGCTGGAACGGTTCGGCACGCTCGATATCCTGGTGAACAACGTCAGCGTGGTACAGGGTGGGCGTCTTGAGAAGATCGAAGCCGACCAGCTTCGTGCCCAGCTCGACGCGAATCTCGTTGCACCTATTTATTATACGCGTGCGGCCTTGCCGGCACTGAAGGAAAGCGGTGAGGCGGCCATCATCAACGTATCTTCGGTGCTGGGGCTCGTGGGCCTGCCATTTTACACGGCTTATACGGCCGCCAAAGCCGGGATCGCTGGGTTCAGCGAAGCACTGCGGCGCGAGCTGGCGGGAGAAGGTGTTCAGGTCATCACGGCATATCCCGATGCGATGACGGCTCCAATGCAGGAGGGGATTGAGCTCGGTTCGACGGAGGGTTTCGAGTACGAGCCGCCGGAGGCGCTTGCCGAGGCCATCGTCGCCGCACTCGAGTGCGGTAAAGCCGAGGTGGTTCGCGGCAGCGAAACGATTACTGGGCTGATCGAGCGGAATCGGACGCAGCCCCAAGAAGTCGATGATCTATTAGCGCCGAAAAAAGCCGCTCTGGAGCAGTTCGCCGCCGTCCATCGAGATGCCTAAAGGCGGGGAGCGTCCGTTGCGCGGGTTTTTCGGGTTCCGGCGCTTCACCGGAGTGTGGGGCGCGGGGCTCGCTGTGTCTGTTGCTCAGACCGAACGCGCGCCCGCGCCGGACGGAAAGCGGTTCGGTCCGGATATTGATTGGAGTGTGCCTAACTTTGGCATTTGCCGATGCGCCGACCTTGCAGGTTTTGGATCATCCGGATCTGGCGGCCCTGCATGGTGCCGGTCATGTGGATGGTCGCGTGGTACGCCTCAGGCGAGTTGAAGGTCGCGGTGCCGTCCGCCGTCAGGGTGCCTTCCCCGGTGCAAGCCAACCCCCAATCTACGGTATTGCCGGAGCGATCCATGTGGGTCGCCTTGCATGTTACGTTGCCTTGTGTTTGAGGTTTCGGAAGGCCAAAATTTTCGTCGAGATTTTTTTGCGTGACACACCGGCGGACGGTTTGAGCCGGGAGACTCATCGGCATTCCGTCGATTTGCATGTTGATGGTCGTTTCCCACAAGCCAGGGGTCATGATGTCGGATAGATTCGGAGCCGCATGGGCGAGCGGCGAGGCTATCGTCAAGGCGAGCAGGAGCCGCATTATATTGAGCTTCATAGAATATTTATCTCCTGGAGGAGCGCAGCATGTGGGGAGCGCGATCGATTGGCCCACGCTACGCGCATACACCGAAACCCCAAAACCAAATCCACGCTATCGGCTGGTGCCGTTGGACGTGCCCGCAGTCTCGCTCAAGATCGCAGTCGGTGCCAAGTGTTCGTGTTGCTCCCGATGCGGGGCAGGGTTCGGCGAGCGGCCGCCCATCGGCCCGTACAGCGCCGGATTCGGTTGCGACGAGTTCTGGTCGAGCCGGCTTTTGCACGGCCGGAGGTCGTTTGCTCCCCGGTATGGGGCTGTCGGGCCGCCTGGTACGGCATTAAAGAAGCTTATCCCTTCGATAACCGCCCCTCGACAGGGCTCCCCTGATTTCGCCGAAAAGATTTTTCCGAACGCTGGCGAAGGGCTTGGGGCGAACGACTAATCTATTAATATTCTATACTTTTACACCCGCTCGGGCTGAGTTCTTCGACCATTCTTTGAGTAAGTGACAACCTGGCGCTAACGGTAACAGGATGAGAAAACGGAAATGGCAGTAAGATATCAGGAAATAACGGACCGCTTGGAAAAATTCATTTCTGAGCAAAAAGTATTTTTTGTCGGGACGGCGACGGCGGATAGCAGTATCAATATCTCTCCAAAAGGTTTGGATACTCTGCGCATTGTCAACAAGAACCGAGTGGTTTGGCTGAACGTTACGGGAAGCGGCAATGAGACTGCGACCCATGTTCAGGAGAATCCGCGAATGACGTTGATGTTTTGCGCTTTTGAAGGCAAACCAATGATTTTGCGCCTATATGGTAAAGCAAAGGTCGTCCACCAAAACGACCGGGAGTGGCAGGATCTGTTTACTTTGTTCAAGCCCATTCCGGGATATCGGCAAATATTCGACATGTCGATAGACCTGGCGCTGACATCGTGTGGGATTGGTGTCCCTTATTATCATTATGCCGGCGAAAGAGATATGTTGGAAGACTGGGCCATAAGAAAAGACGGAGAGGATGGGACCGGGATAAGGAAATATTGGGAAGATAAAAACCAATTTAGCATTGATAATATACCATCCCATATCATGGGAAAAAATACTTGAGTAGCGTGTGCTGATCCAGATCAAATGGAAATCCTAGAGTATGCGGATGCCGATATCGCGGCAATTTCGCGCCTTTTTTATGAGACGGTACGTTTAATTAATGTACGAGATTACAATTTAGAGCAAGTTGCGGCTTGGGCACCTGAGATTTATTCCGATGATTTTTGGAAAAATCGCTTTAATGACTATCATGTACTTGTGGCGAAAGAAAAAGGGCAGGTGGTCGGTTTTGCGGAATTCGAGTATACAGGACAGATCGACTGCTTCTACGTCCATCACCTTTGGCAGAGGCAAGGAATTGGTTCGCAGTTGCTGAAACGAATCGAGCACGAGGCGTCTAGCCGGAATATAAGGCGCTTGTATGCCGATGTTTGCATAACGGCTCAGCTGTTTTTCAAAATGAGCGGATTCAGTGTAATAGGGCAATTGGAAAGAACTTATAATGGCTGTTTGTTCAAACAGTTTTTTATGGAAAAGACGTTCCTATACAGTGGGGCATGAGTGGCATCCGGAGCATGGCCGCCGTGGCCTCGCAATATCGGGCGATAATTGAGACCGGATCTATTCTATTAGTGTTGTTGCTGGAATCGCGCCTGATGCGTGATGGTTTTCTGGCTAAGCCGGCGCTGCGGTTCGCTTGCTCGTTGGTGGCGTGGCCCGCTGGGTCGGGACACATTGAAGTGTAATGGTATCGCCGGAGAGTATGGTTTATGCATTTCACACTGCGCCAGCTCAAGGTGTTCGAAGCCGTCGCGCGCAATCTCAGCCACACACGTGCCTCGGAGGAGCTTCATCTAACCCAGCCGGCGGTTTCCATACAGATCCGGCAGCTTGAAGAGAAGATCGGGCTGCCGTTGTTCGAGCAACTCGGTAAGCGGATCTTTCTAACGGAAGCCGGGCGGGAGTTGCACCGCCACAGTAAAGCCATCGGGCGGCAATTGCTCGAGGCGGAGGAAGCCTTTGCCGAGCTCAAGGGGTTGGGTCGGGGACGACTGGCCGTATCGGTCGCTAGTACGGCCGGTTTCTTCGCGACCCGACTGTTGGCCGATTTCTGCCATCTTTACGATGGTATTACGCTGAGCCTGGAGATTACCAATCGACAGACGCTGCTCGCGCGGCTGGAAGCCAATGAGACGGATATCGTCATTATGGGCCGCCCGCCCGCGGAATCGGAGTTGATAGGGGAATCCTTCATGGACAATCCGCTCGTGGTGATTGCTTCACCCGGGCATCCGCTTACGCAACGGCGCAAGATCCCGCTTGCGGAACTTGTAAAGGAACCGTTCGTCGTTCGGGAGGGCGCTTCGGGTACGCGCCGCGCCATGGAGAAGTTCTTCGCCGAGCAGAAGGTGGTGCCGCGCACGACAATGCAGATGACGAGCAACGAGGCGATCAAATGGGCGGTGATGGCGGGTCTGGGTCTCGGGATCGTCTCGGTGCATACGCTCGAGCTCGAGGTGGCCGGGAAGCAGCTCGCTATCTTGGATGCGCAATCCTTTCCGATCGTGCGTCGATGGTATGTGATTCATCGTCAGGGCAAGCGGTTATCGCCCATTGCGGGAACATTCAAGAACTATGTATTGGAGCGGGCGCCGCGCGTTTGGGGACGGCGCTACGCAGTGGGCTGCGAGGGGGTTGGTGAGGGTGTAAACACATAAGTTTTTACTTATGGTTAAATAAAAACAATTAAATTTAATTTATTCATCGTGCGGCGTATGGTCCAGGTAATGGCTGTCGTACGCCAGAACCCCGTAAGGTTAATTTCCGGAGGTTTCCTAATGTCACAGCAACAGATCACTGGTGAAGAGCGCTACAAGTCTGGCGTCATTCCCTACAAGAAGATGGGTTATTGGGAGCCCGATTACCAGCCGAAAGAAACGGATGTCATCGCGCTGTTCCGGATCACTCCTCAGGAAGGAGTGGATCCAGAAGAGGCGGCCGCTGCGGTAGCGGGTGAGTCCTCCACTGCTACTTGGACGGTGGTCTGGACCGATCGTTTGACCGCCTGCGAGCTGTATCGTGCCAAGGCCTATCGTGTGGATCCGGTGCCGAACACCGGGCCTGGGACCAAAGTCGACAAGCAGTACTTCGCCTACATCGCCTACGATCTCGATCTGTTCGAGCCCGGTTCGATCGCCAATCTCACGGCCTCGATCATCGGTAACGTGTTCGGCTTCAAGGCGGTGAAGGGGCTGCGCCTGGAAGACATGCGCATTCCGGTCGCCTACCTCAAGACTTTCCAGGGCCCGGCCACCGGTGTCGTGGTCGAGCGCGAGCGCCTCGACAAGTTCGGCCGGCCGCTGCTCGGCGCCACCACCAAGCCCAAGCTCGGTCTGTCCGGTCGCAATTACGGGCGCGTGGTCTACGAGGCGCTCAAGGGCGGCTTGGATTTCGTCAAGGACGACGAGAACATCAATTCGCAGCCCTTCATGCATTGGCGTGATCGCTTCCTGTACTGCATGGAGGCGGTGAACCGTGCCTCGGCGGCGACCGGTGAAGTCAAGGGCCATTATCTCAATGTCACAGCCGGCACCATGGACGAGATGATCGAGCGTGCCGAGTTCGCGAAGGCGCTCGGTTCGGTCATCATCATGATCGATCTCGTGATTGGCTACACCGCTATTCAGACCATGGCCAAGTGGGCGCGCAAGAATGACATGATCTTGCACTTGCACCGCGCCGGCAACTCCACCTATTCGCGCCAGAAGAACCACGGTATGAACTTCCGCGTGATCTGCAAGTGGATGCGCATGGCCGGGGTGGATCACATTCACGCCGGGACCGTCGTCGGCAAGCTCGAGGGCGATCCGCTCATGATCAAGGGGTTCTACGATACCCTGCTGCAGACCTATAACGAGAAGAGCCTGGAGCACGGTCTGTTCTTCGATCAGGATTGGGCGTCGCTCAACAAGGTGATGCCGGTGGCCTCGGGTGGTATCCACGCTGGTCAGATGCACCAGCTGCTCACCTACCTCGGCGAGGACGTGGTCCTGCAGTTCGGTGGTGGTACCATCGGCCATCCCATGGGTATCCAAGCCGGTGCGACCGCCAACCGTGTGGCGCTGGAGGCCATGGTGCAGGCCCGTAACGAGGGCGTGGATATCTGGAACGAAGGGCCGAAGGTGTTGGATAAAGCGGCCAAGTGGTGCCAGCCGCTGCAGATGGCCCTTGAGACCTGGAAGGACATCACCTTCAACTACGCGTCCACCGATACGCCGGACTTCGTGCCGACGCCGGAAACCACCGTTTAACGCGAGGAGACTACCTCATGAGACTTACCCAAGGTCAGTTCTCGTTTCTGCCTGATCTGAGCGATGATCAGATCAAGGCTCAGATTGAATACGCCGTGGAAAACGGTTGGGCCGTAAACGTCGAGTTCACCGACGACCCTCATCCCCGCAATACCTATTGGGAGATGTGGGATCTGCCGATGTTCGATTTGCGCGATCCGGCCGGTGCTTTGCTGGAAGTGAATAACTGCCGCAAAGCCTATCCGAATCATTACATCCGAGTGACGGCCTTTGACAACGGCCGTGGTTGGGAGACGCCGCGCATGTCGTTTATCGTCAACCGACCCAAGGAGGAGCCTGGTTTCCGGCTCAACCGGCAAGAAGTGGATGGTCGGGCGATACGCTACACGATCCACAGCTATGCTACGGATAAGCCCTCGGGCGATCGTTACGAGTAAGGCCGTTTTGCGGGAGAGGGACCACGTTCAGCTGCGATTGCCGGGCGTGTTCCCCGCCTCGAAATAGCCGTGACCCGCTCCCTTGCCCTGGTATTCTGCTTGGATTTATTCGGGCAGGGGAGTTGGGCTACCTGAATCATTGTGTGCTGCGGCGCGCACTGCGCGAAATTCCTTATCGCACCGCTGCAGCTCGATCGAGACTCTACCGAAACCGCCCCCTTCTCCGGCGAGCGCGAATATTGTGCCTGACGAGTGTCCGAGGTTTTCCATCGGCCGAGTCGGTTCTCGACTAAAAGCGGAGAATGCGGTGCCAGCAACAGGAGCAGGAACGATCATGACGGATGATGCCGAGCGCAATGTTGCAGAGCAGACCAACGAGGCCAGTCTCGAGGAAGAGGTCCGTGCCTCCAACGTTCAAGAGGTTCTGGATCAGCTCGATCGCGATCTGGTGGGCCTCAAACCCGTAAAAACCCGCATTCGCGAGATCGCGGCTTTGCTTCTCGTGGACCGGTTACGGGCGAAACACAATCTTGTTACCGGTGCTCCTACTTTGCACATGAGCTTCACCGGCAACCCCGGGACCGGCAAAACGACGGTTGCTTTCCGAATGGCCGAAATCCTGCATCGGCTCGGCTACGTGCGCAAGGGCCACCTGGTATCGGTCACCCGAGATGATTTGGTTGGGCAATACATCGGGCACACCGCGCCTAAGACCAAGGAGGTCATCAAACGCGCGATGGGGGGTGTACTGTTCATCGACGAGGCTTACTACCTCTATCGACCTGAGAACGAGCGGGACTACGGTCAAGAGACCATTGAGATTATGTTGCAGGTAATGGAGGAGAATCGCGAAGACCTAGTCGTGATTCTTGCGGGCTACAAGGAGCGGATGGCGACATTCTTTCAAAGCAATCCCGGTATTCGCTCGCGTATTGCTCATCATATTGATTTTCCAGACTACAGTGCACAGGAACTGGTCGCTATTTCAAAGATCATGTTGGCCGAGCAGAACTACCGGTTCAGCCCAGAGGCCGAGCAGGCGTTCACTGACTACATCGAGCGGCGTATGAAGCAAGAGCATTTTGCCAATGCGCGTTCTGTGCGCAATGGTCTCGACCGGGCTCGGCTGCGCCACGCCAACCGCCTCTTTGCTAAGGGCGGCGCGCTCAGCTCCGAAGAGCTGATGACGCTTGAGGCTGAGGATATTCTTGCGAGCCGTGTTTTCCAGGAAGGTGAGTAAAACGGCCTATCGGTTGGCTGCTGCCTGGATCAATAAATGCGAGATCAATCAGAGGACCGAAAGCCGATTGTTTTTGCGCGCATATCAGGGATTAACTCACTGAGAAAATAATTTTGGAAAAGCGCTGTTTTGTGTCGGATAAGCTTGAGGTTTTGCGCAGATTCTGAAATGTTGGGAATTTTGAATTAAGCCCCTGAAAAATATTGAGAGGCAAGGTTATAAAGTCGGTGGCCAAATTGTCGCCGCGAGCCTGATTGAGTAGTAATTTAAAAAAACGGCGGCCAACGGCCGCCGTACACAAAACCATGAATACTATTTTTAATATGCGTTTAATAGTGAATTAAGCTTTAGCGCGGTGACGCATTGTCGCCAAGCCTATTAGTCCCAAGCTCAGCAGCCCCAGGGTGGCAGGCTCCGGTACTCCAGTGGGCGCAGATCCAGGGCCTGTCCCGTCTGGAACGCTGGAGATCCCGCTGATGACGAATTGTCCCGGTGCGGTCATGGTATCAATACAGCAACCGGTGCCGGTGAACAGCCCCCATGTGCCGTTACCCAATACGAGAGGATCGGTCAAAAACCAATCATTCTCAAATATTGAATTACTAAAGTGGTTTGGCTCTACAGCATAACCGTCAAGTATGCCGTTTGTTACCATAGCATCCATTCCCGCGATGTTTCCACCTATGTCGTTCATTACATCTGTCCACTGGAATAATTGCCAGGTGGAACTGTCCGTACCAAAGACCCCAATCCTCACGCCACCATTATCACTGTATGGCGTGCTTTGTGCGCCATGCCAATGCTGACCGTACATGGTGATTGTGCCGTTGCCATTATCTTTCCAGCCAAAGGCTACTAAATGAGCATTAGCCGAGCCAGCCATGCCAAAGACACCCAGCCCCGTCACTAGTATCAACTTTTTTAGAACGTTCATTTTTCTTACCCCGTCTTACCCCGAACAAATATTGATATTTAACGCGTATAAAATTAAGCATATATAGTGCCAATATTTGTAAGTATTTAATTATTAACTAATTTTATTTAAAAGGACTCATGCCTCTAGATATTTCTGTGCACGATGTAAAAAAATCTGACATGAAATATACTTGCTGGTCAGCTTTACGTTATAGAGGCTGATTTATCCGACAAACGCCCTTCGACAAGCTCAGGGCGAACGGATAACCTATTAAGTTAATTTGTTTTTTGTACTCGCTCGTTGGGTGTAATAAATCAGTTTCCCAATATGTTGGGAACTAAGCAGGTAGAAGGGTTTGATACCGACAGGCATACCTCTCTGCTTAGCTCCTAATGCATTGTATATTTGTACGCTCTGATTGGGTGAGCCGAGGGTTTGCCTATGAATACTCGAGCCCCGAAACAGTTCTGGCGCGAGTTCCCGAAGACGTTGCTGGAGTTCGAACGACGCTTCCCGGATGAGGACGCCTGTCGGGAGTATCTGATCTAGCTTCGCTGGAACGGCGCGCCAAGCTGTCCGCGCTGCCAGTCCTCGACCTCAGCGAGTGTCAGGCCGTGCTTACGCGCCGCCTCCTGGGCCGACGTCTCACCGCGCAAGATGCTCAGTACAAGTGCCGAGCGGCGCTTCGCTGTCCAACGCTGGACCGGTTTATCTGAAGCCAAGTTCCACCTCCATCTGGCTGCTGCCAGAGTGTTTAAACAGTGGCTTGGCTTTCAAGGGGAGCAGGATAAAAGTTCATGGTCCATGAGACACGACCATTTCGGCTCTTCCAGAAAGCTGTTGTGGAGCTAGTCGATCCTGAAAAACGCCTAACGCGTTGATGGGCTGGTGCTTATAGTATTTTTCGGCATTCTGAAATTGCCGGATTTTGGTAACCTGGGTGCCGTTTC
>JAUILK010000004.1 GCA_030433275.1 Gammaproteobacteria bacterium | reverse complement strand
TGCAGTCGGTTCAGAGCGTATTGGTGGACGGGGGCTACACAGGGCGCCCGTTTGCCGAAGCCGTGCAGAAGAAACTTCAGGCCAGGGTACAGGTGGTCAAACGCACCGAACTACACACCTTTGCTGTGTTGCCCCAGCGTTGGGTCGTGGAACGCTCCTTCGGCTGGCTGGAAAAATGCCGCCGCTTATGGAAGAACTGCGAGCGTAAGATTAATACCAGTCTGCAGTTTGTCTATCTGGCGTTCTTGACACTGTTGCTCCGGAGATTGTGAACAGGCTCTAACAAAATAGGAACAGAAATTCTGTGCTCGGCTACCGCAAGCGTAAGGTTTCATTATCATCCGGCTACGGACATATGACGCAGTGCCTTGGCGTCGAAGCCGGAGGCTGCTGCGGAACGCGCCGCTCGTGCATGGTCGCGGTGATGTGTGGGCCGTCCGGCAAGCTGTTTACAGCGTCGGTGCGAAGCTCTCGGCGCGCGCCATTTCCCAATAGCGGCGATAAGTTGGTTGACCGCCGCCGTCGAGCAGTGCGCCCGGTTCCAGAAAATCGTAGAACTCTGCGGCGGTGCGGATCTCGTCGGAGGAGATCCGTAAGCAGAGGTGATGCGGTTTGAACTCAGCTGGGTGATCCAGGCCAGCCGCCGCCGTGATAACACCGAGTGATCGGACGGTGTGATGGTGGAAACGCTGTACGTGCAGTGCCTTGTCTTCGACGACCAGTGAGCGCTGGCGCAACCGATCCACCGTGGTGATGCCGGTTGGGCAGCGGCCCGTGTGGCAGCTCTGCGACTGAATGCAACCGAGCGCGAACATGAAGCCGCGCGCCGAATTGCACCAGTCCGCGCCGAGTGCGAGGTTCATGGCGAGTCTGATTCCCCCGATGGCTTTACCGCTTGCACCGATGCGGATGGGCTCGCGCAAGCCGGCACCGATGAGCGCGTTGTGGGCGAACAACAAGCCTTCGCGCAAGGGCGTACCAACGTAGTCGGACAGCCCCATGGGGGCCGCCCCGGTGCCGCCCTCAGCGCCGTCGACAACGATAAAATCCGGTAAAATGCCGGTGTGGAGTATGGCCTTGCAGATCGCAAGGAATTCCCAGCGATGCCCGATGCAGAGCTTGAAGCCGGTTGGTTTTCCGCCGGAGAGTTCACGCAGTTTGGCAACGAATTCGAGCAGTTCGATCGGCGTCGAAAACGCCGAATGCGCTGCCGGCGACAGGCAATCCTTGCCCTGTGCTACCTTGCGTGCTGCCGCAATCTCGGCGGTGACCTTTGCGCCCGGCAACAGCCCGCCATGGCCCGGTTTCGCGCCCTGGGAGAGTTTGATCTCGATCATCCTCACCTGATTGCTTTGTGCTTGGTCGCGGAACATATTGGAATTGAATGTGCCGTCGCCATTGCGGCAGCCGAAATAACCGCTGCCGATCTCCCATATGAGGTCGCCGCCATATTTCTGATGGTAGGGGCTCAAGCCCCCTTCGCCGGTGTCATGGGCGAAGTTGCCGAGCTTCGCGCCTTTGTTGAGCGCCATGATCGCGTGTGGCCCGAGCGCCCCGAAGCTCATCGCCGAAATATTGAACACGGAGGCTGAATACGGTTGGCCGCACTGCGGTCCGCCGATGCTGATGCGCGGCATGTGGTCCGGATCCGGGTTTTCTTTCGCCGCGATCGAGTGGTCGATCCATTCATATTCGAGGTGATAGACGTCGAGTTCGGTGCCGAAGGGCATGGCGTCGTCCATGCCGCGCGCACGCTTGTAAATGGTGCTGCGCTCGTTGTGAGTGAACGGTGTGCCATCGGTGTCGCTTTCGACGAAGTACTGGCGGATTTGCGGGCGAATGGCTTCCGCCATGAAACGGATGTGAGCGAGGATCGGGTAGTTGCGTATGACGTTGTGCTCGCGCTGGATGAGATCGTAAATTCCGATGAGCGTCAGCGGCAATGGGATTACCAATCCCCAAAGCCATGTCAAGTCGAGAAAATAGCCGAGCGCTCCAAAAACGAGGGTCAGAGACACCATCAACCCGAAAGTGAAGAAACGCATGCAAAACCCCTTGACCGATCGCTGCAGAGCGCACCGCGCTGTCAAGCATCAAGCCTGCGCCGTATTATGCGCTACCGAATGCCGCAGTCATCGCATCGTCCACATCCCCGAGCCAAATGAAGTGAAGTTGCTGGCGCGCCGCCTGCGGAATCTCGTCCAGGTCTTTACGGTTGCCGGTCGGTAGCAGCACAGTGGTAATTCCGGCCCGCGCGGCGGCGACCGTTTTCTCCTTGATTCCGCCGACAGGCAGTACCAAACCGCGTAGGCTGATCTCGCCGGTCATGGCCGTGTCGTTTCTGACCTTGCGTCCGGTCAGCACCGAGACCAGCGCCATGAACATGGCGATGCCGGCGCTCGGGCCGTCTTTCGGGATGGCTCCGGCGGGAACGTGGATATGAATGTCGCTTTTCTCGAAGACATCGGCGGTGAGACCCAAGGCTTCCACGCGGCTCTTCACGAGGCTCAAGGCGGCCTGTGCGCTTTCCTTCATCACATCGCCGAGCTGTCCGGTCAGGACGAGCTGGCCGTGGCCCGGGATACGGCTCGCCTCGATGAAAAGAATGTCACCGCCGACCGGGGTCCAGGCGAGACCAGTTGCCACGCCCGGTATGCTCACCCGCATGGCTACTTCGCTTTCGAATTTGGCGGGCCCCAAAATCTGAAGCAGATCATCCGCATCGATGCGCGCCGCCTCGGTCGAGCCCTCGGCGATGCGCATCGCAACACGACGGAGTACGGCACCGATCTCCCGCTCGAGATTGCGGCAGCCGGACTCGCGTGTGTAATCGCGCACGATTCGACGCAGCGCCGTCTCGCTCAGACGGCATTGCTCGGCACTCAGCCCGTTGGCTTCCAGTTGGCGCTGTACCAGATAGTCTCGGGCGATCGCGACTTTTTCATCCTCCGTATAGCCCGGTAGTTCGATCAGCTCCATACGATCGAGCAGTGCTGGCGGGATCGTGTCCGTCCGATTGGCCGTGCCGATGAACATGACGTGCGAGAGATCGAAGGCAACGGCGAGATAATTGTCGCGAAAGTGCGAGTTCTGCTCTGGATCCAGCACCTCGAGTAAGGCAGCTGATGGATCGCCGTGGAAGCCGACGCCGAGCTTGTCGAGCTCATCGAGCATTAAGACCGGGTTGCGGGTTCCCGCCTTGCGAATCGCTTGCATGATGTTGCCGGGAAGCGCACCCACATAGGTGCGGCGATGGCCACGAATATCGGATTCGTCATGGATGCCGCCCAAGGCTACGCGGACGAATCGCCGGGCGCTTGCGCGCGCGATGCTCTGGCCGAGCGAAGTTTTTCCCACCCCCGGAGGCCCAACCAGGCAAAGGATGGGGCTGCGGCCCTCGGGGTTGAGCTTGCGCACCGCCAGCTGCTCGAGAATCCGCCGTTTGACTTTGTCCAGTCCGTGGTGGTCCTCGTCGAGGATGCGACGGGCGGCGGCGATGTCGATGGATTCCTCGCTTAAGGCATCCCAGGGCAGTTCCGTGAGCCAGTCGAGATAGGTTCTAATCATCGAATATTCGGTGGCTGCCTCGGGCATGTGCTCCAGCCGGTCGAATTCGCGCCGCGCCTGATTTTTTGCCTCCGGCGGTAGCCGTGCCTTCTCGATTGCCGTGCGCAGCGCCTTGAGCTCGGCCGTGCGCGGTGTATCCTCGCCGAGTTCGCGTTGGATGGTTTTGAGCTGCTCGCGCAGCAGGTACTCGCGCTGGCGTTTGTCCACGGTCTCTTTGGTCTGCTGCTCGATCTCGTGAGTGAGGCGCAGCACGGCGAGGCGATGAGCCAGCAGATCGGCCACGCGGGTCACCCGCTGCTCGATATCGAAGGTCTCGAGGATCTCCTGTTTCTCGGCGGACTTGAGGTCCATGAAGTTGGCAATCATGTCGGCGAGCGCCCCCGCGGAGCTGACGTGGCGCAATGCGGCACCGACTTCTTCGGGGACTTGGGGCATCAGCTCGAGGGCTTCGTCCGACTCACGGCGCAGGTGCTCAAGACGCGCCTCCAATGTGGGCGTCACGTGCTCATCCTCGGCAATGCGCTCCACCCGGGCGAGCAGGAACGGGTGGCCTTCCAGAAACTCGACCACCTGGAAACGCCGATTCCCCTGGCAAATGATATGATGCGAGCCGTCGGGAGCGGTTACGTAGCGAAGGATGCCGGCTTCCACGCCCACCCGATAGAGATCCGCGGCCGTGGGTGCCTCCGTCGCTGCAACGCGCTGCTGCAGGATGCCAATGGGGCGTTCGAATTTCACCGCCTCCTGGGCCGCGGCGATGGATAGGGGGCGGTTGATGGTGAGCGGCGTCACGATGCCGGGGAATAACGCCGTGCTGCGCACCGGCACTATGATGAGCGAATCCTCGGGAAGACTTTGCGTATCTCGGGTCGAGTTCGTCGGTTGTGGTTCACTCGCCATGGTTACCTGATCTCCGGGCTGTTTCCGAACAGCTTGCGCAGGCTTATTACCAAGCAACCATCCACCATCTCGTGCGTTGCCAACTCGTAGCGCCCAACAGGCAGAGCCAGGCGGCGTTCGAAACGCCCATGAGGGATCTCCAGCCGATGTACCGCTGCTTGGCGAAACGCATCGGGCAGATGGCGTTCGCCGGAGAGGATCAGCGTGGCGGACTCGATGCGCAGCTCGATACGTGCCGGCGACACACCGGGCAGAGCGGCCATGATCCAGATTTCCCGGGCCGTCTCAAAGACATCGACGGGAGGATGCCAGGTCGGACCCAAGCCGGTTTCCGGCCCGACCTGGAAAAACTGCTGTTGCAGCCGTTCGGCGCGTTCGAGCATCTCGCACGCCCGTGCCCACATCCAGTCGCTTGGATAACGCGATGACATCGGGCCTCCTGGCAGATTGGAATCTATAAAGGCTGTTGGAAGTGTAGTTTAGCTCGATTGGAAACCCAGCGGATTCTATTGAGAAGATCGGATTTAGGGCTCCGTCTCAAGAGATAATTGCTTATGCGGTCC
Organism: Gammaproteobacteria bacterium; assembly: GCA_030433275.1. GTDB lineage: Bacteria > Pseudomonadota > Gammaproteobacteria > Nitrococcales > Nitrococcaceae > Nitrococcus. The sequence continues at coordinate 136,050 of JAUILK010000004.1, read as the reverse complement.
CTCGCTGCAGGGCCTTCCCGCGGCCTAAGTGATGGTGCTATTGGGCACACCTCGGGCCGAAAGTAGGTGCTGTTGGCTGTGCTTCGGGTGGAGAAAAGCTGTGTGCCTAGAGGGAATTCGTTGCGGGTAAGGAGGATGCGGAAGTGGGGCCACGAGTCGGTGGTGGCGGATGGCTGACTAGAGATGGCTGACTAGAGTAAGTGAGACTAGGGGTCGTTTCTGGCGTTCAGGGGGTCCATTATGGCGATTTACGTGATTTTGAACCGAATTATTGCACCGGATTGCATTCTCGGAGCCAGCGGAGTTGCGCGCTTGACTAAATGGTCGTGAGGAAGATCAAGGAGTAATGTCCCAGGGGACGCTGGAAGGATGGTTACGCCATACTCTGGGAAGAGTTTCTGAGCTCCTTGTGCGCCCATGCACCTTGGACCATGCCGGACGGCGCGAACGCCTATCGCGAGCTTTGCCCGTGGCCGGCCGGTTGCGAGGAACCGGCAGGGCGGGTAAGCGGTGGTTTAGTGGTCGGTGGCGCCGTGCTCTGTGGTTTGGCGCAGGAGTTCAATTACCTCCTCGTCACTGATTTGGCGGAAGTCCGAGAAATGCTGACCGACGGCGTAGAATGGGGATGGGGTCGCCAAGCAGATCACCGCGTCGGCGGCGGCCGCGATGCTGCTTAAGGCATCCGAAGGGGCCACGCCGAGCGCGGCGATGAGCTGGCGAGGCGCGCGTTGCCGCAGAGTCTGTAGTGCCGCAATCATGGTGGCACCTGTGGCGCTGCCATCGTCCACTACGATCACGACTCGCCCGGTCGGGTCGATGGGAGGGCGTATCGGCGTATACGAGCGCCGCCGCGCGCGCAAAGTCCGCAGTTGGGTGTCGACCTCGCGCTCGATGTAATCCTCGCTGCAAAGTCTACGGCCGTGTGCGGAAAGCTCCACCGTACCGTCCTCGCTCACTGCCCCGACGGCGTATTCCGGATTGTCAGGCGCCCCCAGCTTGTGTACCAGGACTACGTCCAGTTCGCCGCCCAGGGCGTCGGCGATGTGCTTCGCCATGGGTACGGCACCCCGGGGGATGGCGAGTACTAGTGGGCGCTCGCCCTTGAAATACCGTAGCCGTTGTGCCAGCTGTTTGGCAGCCTCCGTGCGGTCCTTGAACATTTCGTCTTTGCCTCCTGGCAGACTGCCGCTGCGTGCCAGTGAAATACGCCACAGCGACGGCCAATGATTTACTACTCTTAAATCTTAGTGAGTCTTTTTGCAGTGGTCGATACGGGCACGCAAGCGGGTGGTGAGCGCTTCCGATGATCGAATTACGATTGCTGCTCCGATCGGGGAGGGCTGGCGCGCCTGCGCGGCTATCCGATGTTTTCGGCTGGATGGTTGGCCTAGACTTTAAATAAGATAGGCCATCGAGGGCCTCAGTGGTTAGGCCAGACGCGCAACACGGTGGCAAGGCGAGGTAGGGAGGCGGGCGGTCAGCCATGATAGAGCCACTTTAAACGGGCTCGCCGAAAATTGTCGGCTACAAGCTAATTGGCCGGTTGTATGGTACCGAGTACCGAGCTTTTATACCCGCGCTCGAGGCGATTTTGGCTGTTGAGGGCAAGCTTCGCCTCGTCGTGCAGTGCGAGGGTTTTACCGGCGTAGACATACATGCGCGCCGTTTGGGAAGACATCCGGCTTTCAACCAAGCATTATACGGATTTCGAGCATATCGCCGTGGTCGGTGACGGGCGGTGGGAAGTGTGCCTGGTTCGTTTCTTCGAACCTTTTACCCGGGCGGCGATAAGGCATTACAAAGCCTCAGATGTTGCGCATGCCTGGGCCTGGTTGCGCGCGGACCTCCAAGGCGGTTGTTAGCAGGCCCTAGTGAACGGTTTTTGTTGAGCCTCACTCGCATGGGTCCGTTGGCTGATGGCGCCGCGTGAGTTGGTATCCCCGGTACAGTAGCGCAAGGCCGCTCCATAGGCCAAACCCGACGATTGGATAAGCCACGATCCGCGGGAATACCGCAAGCAGCACCGAGAGCGTAATCGCTATACCACCGGCAACGGTTGCCAGACGCGCTTCAATCGGTCCCAAGGCGCGCCGGTCGGTGAAGGCTGCGCCTATGGCGTGTCCGATTCGAACCGCTCCGGCCGCTGCGCGGCTGGTGCTACCCGTTGCGCCGCGGCTGGCCTCGAGGCGCGGGTGTCGCGGTTCGCCAGGCGCACGGGGGCGGCGTCTGTGATCGAGCACGACTTCCGTTGCATTGGCCAGATCTTGCAAATACATCTCCTCCATCGCACCTGCAAATGAGTCGTTTTCTACGACGGCATCGAGTTCGCAATTGCTCCACCAACTTGCAATGTTAAGGTTGGTCGATCCGACTCGGGCCCAATGCCCGTCAGCGACCGCCGTTTTGGCATGCAGCATCGTTCCGTTCCATTCGAAGACGCGTACCCCAGCCTCGAGCAGCGCCCGATAGCCTGCCCGCGAGAGCGGCCGTAGCAGCGGGATATCGGTTGCATTCGGCAGTAGCAGACGAACGTCGACGCCGTCCTTCGCGGCTGCGCGCAGCGCTTCGACATACGAAGTGGTGGCGGCGTAGTAGGCATCGGTTAGCCATAGGCGCTTGCGGGCGAGTGCGGCGACGAGCTGGTCCAAACGAAACATGCCTGCGGTTGTGGGCTCGCTCGCTACGATGCGCAAGCTCATGTCTCCGGCGGGGGGCGGTATGCCGGCGGGGGATGCCGCGGGGATCGGCTCCCCGGACCACGCCCAGGTCCGAGCGAACGCTCGTTCTACTTCCGCAACGGCGCGGCCGCGGATTTCCACCCCTGTATCACGCCACGGCTCGAAATCGCGGGCGGGATCGCCGCGCCACATGCGGCCTACGCACAGGCCGGTGACGAAAGCGACTTCGCCATCGACCGTCAACAGCTTTCTGTGGTCACGCGAGAGCCAGCCGAGCGGACTGCGCAGCTGCGGCGGATTGTAGCAGCGCACTTGGACTCCGCCCGAGCGCAGAGCACTCCAGAACCCTCGCGAGGTTTTCATGAACCCCCCCATCCAATCGTAGATAAGCCGGACGGTGACTCCCTCGCGTGCCTTTTCGATCAAGGCATCGGCAAATTCCCAACCAACCGTATCCTCATAGATGAGGTAGCTTTCGAAGTGGACGTGGTGGTGGGCTGCGCGAATTGCTCTCAGCCATGCGGGATAATTCTCGAGTGCGTCTTTGAGCAAACGGACATGGTTGCCACCGATCAACGGTGCACCGGCGGCACGCGAGAAGGCCTGATCGGCAAGTTCTCGCAAGGGCTTCAGGGCGAGGCGTTCATCCCGTTCCAACCGCCGCCAGTTTCTCATTGTATGTTTCTCCTTGTACGCGGGCGGATCTTGGCACGAGCTCCTTCCCTACAGCGTGACCAAGAATCGATTAGAGCGATGGCAAGGCAGGGCTCGCTTCGAAGTATATTGGTGCAGCCCGACTGTACAGATTGCGTTTGGATCACCCAAGCGCCTAGCTGCATTGCAAGGTAGATGACAAATTTTGATTCCGCTACCGCTCCTTGTGTTTTTTCGGATTCGTTTCCTGCCAAAAATCGGGATTGATCTGGTGTATGAAGCACGTGTTGCGTAATAGGCTTTTTCTGGGAAGTTCCACGACAGTCACGCGTGTGCGGGAACGGCTATGGTTGCGAGGCAGCGCCTCATGCTATAAGCGCTAAATAGGTAGCATGCTGAGCTAGGGCGGCGGCAGCCATACGATCGCTCGGCGTGTCCCGCTGTCCGGGTTTACAGCTGACGGATAGCGGCCGATTCCTACGTTATCCCGAAGCGGGGAGGGCGCATCGGTGAATGAACGTGTTGCCGGCGAAAGCTCGGATTGGTCTGCTTTGCTTGAGGCTGCCGTTGCCCGTGGTGAGATTGCATTGCCGGGGCTTCCGGATTTGGCACTGCGTGTCCGCGAGGCCATTGCCTCGGAAAGCGCAACGCTTGCCTCCCTGGCGCGTTTGATCGCCGCCGACCCCGTACTGGCGAGCCGGATCATGAAGGTGGTCAATGCCGCCGCCTTGCGCCGCGCCGCGCCTGTGAGCCGGCTCGATCGGGCTATTGGGGCGCTTGGCTTCAATCTTACGAATTCTCTGGTGACGGGGCTGTGTTTGCTGCGCCAAACAGAAAAATATAGCGGAGCGGTCGGCGAGCGGTTGCGCACCCATCATGGGCATGCCATTGAAGTTGCCGCGATTGCCCATTATCTCGCCCAGTCCACGCCTGGGGTGGATGAACAAGAGGCGTTGCTCGCGGGCTTGATCCACGATATCGGAGCGCTGCCCGTGTTTGCGTTTGCGGCACGGCAACCTGAATTGAATCGGGATGTCGCTGCGCTCGATAGGCTTGTTGCGCGGCATCATCCCTCTTTCGGTGCCCGTATTCTCGTTGAGTGGCACTTCCCGGAACGCCTCATCGCCGTAGCTGCGGAACACGAGAATTTAGGCCGTTGCCACGAGGGGCCGATCGACCTTTTGGATGTGGTTATTGCGGCGAATCTGCAGTCTCATCAGAGCGTTCAATATGTGGGGGTGGGCGTGCCGGCGTTGGAACGCCTCAATCTTATTGCCGAGCCGTTGGCTGGACGGGAAGGGGCGCGAGCCTCGATTGAGGCGTTGAATCATAGCCTGGTGGCATGATGGATGTTTCATGCAGCTAATGCATTTCTCGTGTTTGCCGAATCCCTCGCCTGACCGTTGATTTTTGCTAGCACACGGCAGCCCAGAACCCGATCCTTCGGCTTGTCGTCCCGATCGCGATCTGGCTAGCGGATTATATCGTGTTATTTTGGCAATTAAGGAGCTTCTCCGGTGCCCCGCAACAATCCCATGACCACACCGCCCGCCTGCGAACCAGAAATCCGCACCATCGCTATGCCGAAGGACACCAATCCTTCGGGGGATATTTTCGGCGGCTGGCTCATGGCGCAGATGGATCTAGCCGGCTCCACCGTAGCGACTCGCCGCGCTCGGGGACGCGTTGCCACCGCAGCCGTAGACGGCATGAGCTTCCTCAAACCTGTGTTCGTGGGAGATGAAGTTAGTCTCTACGCCCAGTTATTGAAGACGGGGCGCACCTCCATCACCGTCGCCGTTGCGGCTTGGCGCCGAGCGGGCTTTTCTGAGGAGCGAATCCAAGTGACTGAAGCGATCTTCGTGTATGTCGCGATCGATGAGCAACGCCAGCCAAGGCTGGTGTCGGTATGAGTATTCGGTCGATTTTGAGGCGCTCGTCGATGGCGTGGGGTCCGGGCGGGTTCGGTGTTGAAACATTTGGTTTCCCAGAGTATGCGAGTGGGTTTGGGATGAAAAGCCCGCTTATTGAGTGGCGCCGCGCGTTCGGAGCTACGCGGCGGCGCCACCTCTGTATTCTATTCAAGCTTCAGGGTCTTAGGGTCGGATAGCCATCGACGAACACCCAGTCGGAACCTCGGGCGGGGAGATGGCATCCTCGGCAGGTTTTTTCAAAACTCTCGGAGGCGTTGACCATAGGGGTCTCTGCTTTAAACAAAGCCCAGCCCCAACCTTTGCTCCAATGGGGGCCCTTGAAGCGCTTTTCGGCGTCTTTAATCATGACGAACCAGATGGCTGGTTCGGTTGCCCACTGTGCCTGGCCAGTGGTCATTTTGCCGGCACCGATCTGGCGGATTTCCTTTACCAGCACGGTTCCATCCCCGAACTGGCCAGTTTGACGATACACTTTGGCGGCTTCCGGTTGCGTGTACACATCGTGGAATCCATGGCCGGGGGCTTTCGGGTCTGTGACGACCCAGGAGCCAAGATGGGTCCATGAAAGGCGGAAGCCTTGTGGCAGCCGGATGTTGCCGCTCGCGTCCACATACTCTTGAAACGTCTGCTCGGCCAGGTCCGCTGCATGTGTTGCGGTAACCACCGTCAAGGCAAGGCCGGCGGTGATCAGGCAGCTCAAAAGTTTATGCATGGTGCCTCCTCTTTATGTTATTTAGAGATGTCGGGCCGGTGACCTTGGCAGCCCGAAGCGTATGGTGGACGAAAAATAGATACGTTTGGTATCTTTTAGTACTTAATTTTGTACTTATAGTATCGATGTGGTGGACCGGCTGGCCTCGCTCCTAAGTCGTTTCGAACTCCGCGCTCGGGTGTTCAATAGCGGACCGTTGTGCTCGGCCCACACCTTCGACGCCGTAGACGGCGTTGGCCATATTCACGTTTTGTTGCGTGGGGGGCTGCGGGTCGAAACGGCCGGTGAGGCCAGCTTCGACCTCAGCACGCCGACCTTGCTGTTCTACATGCGGCCGACCGTGCATCGACTTGTGCCATCTAGGTCGCAGGGTGCGGAAACGGTCTGCGGCTCCATCGATTTCGGGGCGGGTGCAGAGAACCCGCTCGCGCAGGCTTTGCCGCGTTTGCTCGTGATTCCTCTTGCCGAACTGGAGACGCTCTCGCGCACGATCGAGCTTCTGTTCGAGGAGGCTTTCGAGAGCCGCTGCGGGCGGCAAGCCGCGCTCGATCGATTGTGTGAACTGCTGACGATCCAATTGTTTCGTTATCTCATGGACCGTAATCAGGTAGAAGTCGGTCTTCTGGCAGGACTTGCCGATTCGCGTTTGGCCAAGGCGCTGAATGCCATCCATGAGGATCCGGCAAACCAGTGGACGCTTGAGCGGTTGGCCAACCGCGCCGGGATGTCCCGCGCCCGCTTCGCGTTGCATTTTCGCGCTACGATCGGTGTTACACCGGGGGAGTATCTCGCCCATTGGCGGCTTGGGTTGGCGCAAGCCTTGCTAAGGCGGGGGAAGGCGGTCACGATCGTTGCGCACGCGGTTGGCTACAGTGGCCCTGCGGCATTGGCCCGGGCGTTTAAGGCCCGATTCGATGTCTCACCCTCGGGCTGGTTGCAGCAAACCTCAGCGGGACCCCGCAAGGCCGTTTTCGGGAGCCGGTCCGATCGGTCGGATAGTCCGTGATCGTGCTTCTCTTTGGAAAAGGCGGTTGCTTGGCGGATCTCCATTTTTCGGAAAATTATAGCTATGAAACTGTAGCGGCCGTGTTTCAATGAGGTACCGCCTTCACGACGCCTGTGCTGGGTGAGCTGGTTTATCGTTTAGCCGGTGATACGCATTATTCGTAGTGGCTTCATGGCTGCAGCGCTTTAACGATCCGATCATCTTCCGGCATTTGGTGGGTTATACCAATTGATGCTGGATATTGGTCCGTTGCGAGTGCGCTCCAGAAAGATTGCCGATGAGCTTTTTAAAAGGTGCGGTTTCCCGGTGAGGGTTTTCAGCAAGCATGGACCTAAGCCGCCGCGCCCGGTCTTATTTAAGATATGAGGGTGGGTTACGCGCGAGATGTTTATTTTTGCGAGCTGAAGGAGAAACGAGCCATGCGGTGCGAAATAGTTGCAGGAGACCTTGTGTCTCGCAGAAATGGGAGCGGCAAGAACAGCTTGCAAGGGAAGACGAGTTGCCGCGTGTGCTCGATGAAAGTTTCCTTCGACGACCAATGAGCTTGCGCACCCATACTTGGAGTGCTTAGCCGTCTGGCCGGCTTCATATGCAAGGATGTGGACGATGCCTTGCTTGCCGACGTAAGCGAGGTGCACCAACGCTTGGAAGGGATAGTCAGGCAGTTGGACACGTTAAGCGATTGGTTGCGGGAAGAAGCCGATGGCAAGGATAAGCCTTGAGCCCGAGTCGCTCAGCGAGGCTTTGATGCCCGCCTTCATGATGTGATGGTATAAAACCCTAGCAAAAGTAAGAAAACGAACTCTATCGTTTTGCATCTGAGGATTTATAAATTGAAGCGCCTGACGGCCTTCTGGTGCACGATTTGATGTGCGCGTATTTGCGCGAGGCGTCATCGTCAGCGGTCGGCGCGGTGCTTGACAAAGACTATGGAGAAGCCGATGCGTTGTGTTTTGATCCGCCATGCGGAGTCTGTGGGTAATGCGGAAGGTCGGCTACAAGGGCATGCCGAGTTCGATTTGACCAAGGTGGGACGTCGGCAGGCGGAACGGCTGTTTCAGCGCTTGCAGATGGAAGGCCTTGAACCGACCCATGTCTATTGCTCACCGTTGCGACGAACGATAGAAACCGCCCGGATCGTATCCCGATCCTGGCAAGCGCCTCTTATCATTTTGGGCGATCTAATCGAGTATAACGTCGGCGTGTTCTCCGGGCTAAGGTGGGAAGACATCGACATGCACTACCCTGCAATGGCTCAAGCGTTTCGGGAGAGTGGGGACTGGGCCGTGGTGAAAGGCGCCGAAGACTTGGTGCAGCGCCATGCGCGGGGACGTCGAGTCGTTGCATCCCTTGTCGAGGGACACCGCAGAGGGGATGTGATTGTAGCGTTCAGCCATGGCGGCATACTGCAGCATATTGTTGCTGCGCTCTTGGGTACTGATCGGACCTGGGGTATTCGGGTGCGCAATACCGCTGTTTTCGATTTTACTTTGGACGAGAACTTATGGTCCGAGTCGGACGATGCCCGACTCAATACCCGACATTGGCGTATTCTCAGTTTCAATGATGCGGCGCACCTGGAACTTGATTATGGTGCTGCCGAGCAGACCGGATCAGCTAAAGAAGCGTAGTGAAATGCTTCTCAGATGCGCCGTGGACCCTTGATGTGCGGGATCGCCCTGCCCCTGCACTCTGGGTGCAATCCAAATGTGTTTGAGAAGAGATACAAGGGCTAGGTGTTTATTCCTAACCCTTTGTTTTTATGGTCGGGGTGACTGGATTTGAACCAGCGACTCCTGCCTCCCGAAGACAGTGCTCTACCAAGCTGAGCTACACCCCGGCAGTATTGTCTCGTCTAGTATCGGCGACTGATGGCGAACCGGACTAGCGCGGCAAGCGCATCGCGGTAGATCCCGGCCTCCAGGCGCTCAAGCATTGCCACCGCACGGTCGGCCTCCGCGTTCGCGAGGGAGTAAGTGTAGGTAATGGCTCCGGTCTTTTCAATGGCCTCACGTACTGCCTCGATTTGTTTCTGACCACCTTTCCGAATGGCAAAGCGCATCAACTCGCGGGTTCTGGCATCGCCGTTTCGCATCGCGTAAATAAAAGGCATGGTGGGTTTGCCTTCGGCCAGGTCGTCTCCGATATTTTTGCCTATTTCTTCGGTGTTGCCCTCGTAGTCGAGAGCATCGTCGATCAGCTGAAAGGCCGTGCCTAAATGACGGCCGTAAGCCGCCATGGCGGCTTGATCCTGTGCCGAGCGTGCGCCGATCAGGGCGGCGAGCCGGCAGCCAGCCTCGAATAAGGCAGCGGTTTTGCGGAAGATGACATCTCGGTAGCGCTCTTCAGTGACATCCGGATCATGGATATTGAGCAGTTGCAAAACCTCGCCTTCGGCAATGGTGTTAGTGGCACGCGAGAAAATTTCCATTACTACCGTTCGCTGCAACTCGACCATCATTTCGAAGGCGCGTGTATAGAGGAAATCGCCCACCAAGACGCTGGCGCCGTTGCCCCAGATCTGACGTGCGGTTTCGCGCCCGCGGCGCATGTCGGATTCGTCTACCACATCGTCGTGTAGAAGTGTTGCGGTATGAATCATCTCGACGATGGCGGCGAGCAATATGTGGTTGTGGTCACGACAACCGCATGCCCGGGCGGCGAGCAACACGACCAATGGCCGCAAGCGTTTGCCGCCGCTATTGATGATGTAGCTGCCCAAACGGTTAATGAGGGCCACGTCCGAGCTCAGTCGTTCCCGAATGAGCTCATTGACGGCCTCGATGTCACTGGCTACGAGTGCTCGGATTGGATCGAGCTCCATAGGGAGCGGGGCTCCTTAGGCGGTGCTGCATGGCGCCGGGCTGGAATGCTAGGGGTGGGTAATGCTAGGGGTGGGTTGATAGGGTGTCAAGCTAAGGCCGTTGTTAAGAAACCCCGATTTATTTTCTAGGCCGGCAAAATTGATGTTCATGCTTTTGATTTTTCTGGATTATGGCTTTTCCCAGAGTGAGCAGGAGAATAATTGATCAAAGTTTTCTTAATTGACGTTCTAGGAGTTAATCAGTAAATTAGCACGCTTTAACCGGCTGTGAGTCAAGACAAGGGGAGAGTGGCCATGTACGCCGTCATCAGGACGGGCGGTAAGCAGTATCGTGTCAGCGAAGGCGAGACGCTGCGTGTCGAGAAGCTTGATGCGGAGCAGGGGGCGAGCATCGATTTCGATCAGGTGCTGATGATCGCCGACGCGGGTGATGTCCAGGTGGGCACACCGCTGATCGAGGGTGGGCGCGTCAGCGCCGAAGTGCTCGGGCAGGGGCGTAGCCGCAAAATCGAAGTGCGCAAGTTCAAACGACGTAAGAACTATCATCGCTGTCATGGCCACCGTCAGCATTATACCGAGGTAAAGATCACCCGCATTGCGGCGGGCGCTAGCAGCTGATGCACAGTTGAGGGAAACCGGATCATGGCGCATAAGAAGGCAGGTGGCAGTACTCGTAACGGGCGCGATTCGCATTCCAAGCGGCTTGGAGTCAAGCGCTTCGGCGGCGAATTCGTATGCGCGGGCAATATACTTGTTCGCCAGCGCGGAACCAGCTTCCATCCAGGCGAGAATGTCGGGCTCGGGCATGACCACACACTGTATGCGAAGACCGACGGTCAAGTGATGTTCAGGCGTAAAGGACCGCATCAGCGGTGTTTTGTGAGTGTGCATCCGAGAGCCGGCTGATCCGTGGTGCGTCCTTCGGGAATAAGCCCCGTTGCCCGCACGGGGCTTTTTTTATGGTGATCCGAGCAGCCCTATCTAGCTGTACAACACTTTCTATTGTTGAGATAGGAAGACTGTGGCTGAGTCGGGCCGTTTTGCTTACGTGGACAACCTGCCTTCCGTAAATCGAACCGGTCGACACTAGGGGATGGTTCCGCGCGCAGAGCAATGGGCTAAAACGAGCGATGAAGTTTGTTGATGAAGCAACCATTCAGGTGCGTGCCGGTGACGGTGGCGATGGCTGTGTGAGTTTTCGACGCGAGAAATTCATCCCCCGTGGCGGACCGGACGGCGGGGATGGTGGACGCGGCGGCAGCGTTTATCTTGAGGCTGTCGAAGGTTTGAATACCTTGGCGGATTTTCGCCATACGCGTCGGTTTGTTGCCGCAGCAGGCGAGGCTGGCAAGGGGCGCCAGATGAGCGGGCGTGGCGGTGTTGATCTGATGGTGCGCGTGCCGGTCGGTACATTGGTGACAGCCGAGGAGACCGGGGAATGCTTGGGTGATTTGGTTCGCGCCGAACAGCGCTTACTGGTTGCCCGCGGTGGGCGCGGCGGATTAGGGAATTGTCATTTCAAACGGGCTACGAACCGGGCTCCGCGCCGAGCCACAGCGGGCACGCCTGGTGAGCGCTTGGCTTTGCGCCTGGAGCTCAAGGTTCTGGCTGATGTTGGCTTATTGGGGATGCCCAACGCCGGCAAATCGACTTTGCTGCGCGCGGTCTCGGCGGCCCGGCCTCGAGTGGCCGATTACCCATTCACGACCCTGTACCCGAACTTGGGCGTAGTTCGGGTGGAGTCGACCCGCAGCTTTGTGGTAGCTGATATCCCAGGGCTTATAAGGGGGGCGGCTCAGGGGGCGGGGCTTGGAACGCGATTCCTCAAGCACCTTGCTCGTACGCGGCTGCTACTGCATGTGGTGGATGTGGCCCGTATCTGCCAAGGCATAGACTCTGCGGAGGATGTGCGTGTGCTCGAGCAGGAACTCGACCGCTTCAGCAGCGAGTTGGCGTGCCGCGAGCGCTGGTTGGTGCTCAATAAGCTGGATCAGGTCCCGGAGGCGGAACGTCTGTCATTACAGCAGCATATGCTGCAGCGCTTGAGCTGGGATCGTCCGGTTTTCGGGATTTCCGCAAGGACCGGCGAAGGCTGCGAGTTTCTTTGCCGCCGGATTATGGCCTTCTTGGAGGCTCGCTCTGCTGGCAGTGCGGAAGAGGAAGCGCTGCGATGAACCATCCGTATGGTCTGGCCGGCACGCGCCGCTGGGTCGTCAAAGTCGGCAGCGCGCTCGTTACTAATGAAGGCCGTGGCTTAGAGCACAGCCGAATTCGTGGCTGGGTGGAACAAATTGTTGCCTTGCAAGAGCTCGGAGTGCGGGTCGTGCTCGTCTCCTCTGGTGCGGTTGCTGAGGGCATGCAACGCTTGGGATGGGCACAGCGTCCGCGGGAGCTGTATCAACAGCAGGTCGCGGCCGCCGTCGGGCAGATGGGTCTGGTACAGGCCTATGAAAGCGCCTTTCAGCGCTATGGTCGGCACACCGCACAAATTCTTTTGACTCATGAGGATCTCGCCGATCGCCAACGCTATCTCAATGCCCGCACGGCGCTGAGAGCGTTGCTCGGTTTGGGCGTCATTCCGGTGGTGAATGAGAACGATACGGTTGCCACCCATGAGATTCGCTTTGGGGACAATGATACATTAGCGGCGCTTGTCACCAATTTGTTGGAAGCGGACTTATTGGTGATTCTTACCGATCAGGCCGGGCTGTACGAGGCTGATCCCCGTCGTGAATCGGACGCTCGCCTGATCGACAAAGCTAAAGCAGGCGATCCGCGCCTGTTGACAATGTGCTCCGAGGCAGCGGGTGCTTTGGGCAGTGGGGGGATGCGGGCAAAAGTGCTTGCCGCAGAGCGTGCGGCCCGTTCCGGCGCCGCTACGGTGATCGCCTCGGGTCATGAGGCGGATGTGTTACCCCGGCTCTATCATGGCGAGTCGCTTGGAACGCTGCTGCAGCCCGTGTGCGAACGCCTAGTTGCTCGCAAGCGCTGGCTTGCCAATCAGCTTCAAGTGCGTGGCCGTCTTTGGTTGGATGCGGGTGCCGTGAAGGTTCTCCGTGAAGCCGGACGTAGCTTGTTGCCGGTCGGTGTAACGCGAGTGGAAGGTCACTTTTCCCGCGGCGATGTGGTGCTTTGTCTCGCTCCGGACGGGCAAGAGGTGGCGCGGGGGCTGGTGAACTACGGTGCACAGGAAGCAGCCATAATCCAGAGCCAGTCATCGCGCCGGATCGAGGAACTGCTTGGCTATGCGGATGAGCCAGAGCTGATTCATCGTGACAATCTGGTGCTCACGGGTACTGCAGCATAACCGTGCAGTGGTTATGCGACCGAAAACGGGTGTCAGGGATGGATAATCAGCCTTGGAGCGCTCGTATATGCTTGTTAAGCCGGCTTTTTTGGCGTGCGGCTTTGTTTTTGTGGATCAAGCCCTTGCTGGCCATGCGGTCAACGAGCGGTACGGCCTGGCGGTAAGCTTCGCCAGCCTTCTCTTGATCGCCTGAGTCGAGAGCACGCAGCACCTTTTTGACGGCGGTGCGCATCATCGAACGCTGCGCCTGGTTAGCTTGTCGGCGATGTGCCGCCTGACGAGCGCGCTTCTTTGCAGTAGGTGTATTGGCCAAAGTGGGACTCCTACTTTTTGATGCCTGATCGCTGGGAAGCGGGCAATATGCTGCACTAGCGGTTCGTTGTCAACAAGGATTCAAGGGATGCTCTCGCCGTCGGTTGGGTTGTACTGGCGCGCTTTCAAGCTAGAGTGTTCCAGCTTGTGTTCGCAAGCGGGCCGGATCAAGAGCTGCTGATTGGAGCACCAATGTGCGAAAGGGATCGCTACGCTCAGTTATTACCTTCGGTTCTTTGACCTTTCTTTCCCGCGTGCTAGGGCTGGTGCGGGATGTCGTGATCGGTGTGATTTTCGGGCCCTCGGCGGCGACAGATGCTTTCTTCATTGCCTTTAAGATCCCCAACTTCATGCGGCGACTCTTTGCCGAGGGTGCGTTTTCCCAGGCCTTCGTTCCGGTGCTCTCGGAGTACCAGGCTCGGCGCAGTCGCGTCGAGGTACGTCGGTTGGTGGCTCGAACGGCTAGCGTGTTGGGTATGACCCTCGTTGTGATTACCACGCTCGGAGTATTCGGCGCGCCCTGGTTGGTGCCGGTATTCGCGCCTGGTTTTAGCGACGACCCCGAGCGTTTCCAGCTCGCGGTCGAGATGCTGCGGCTGACCTTTCCCTATTTGGCGCTGATTTCTCTGACCGCCTGTGCCGGCGCGGTTTTGAACACTTGCGGCTCTTTCGGCCCGCCGGCTGTTGCGCCGGTCTTGCTTAATTTGTCCATGATTGGCGCAGCCTTTTGGTTGGCGCCGCACCTTGAACAGGGGGTTGTCGCGCTCGCGTTCGCGGTGCTGGTGGCCGGCGTGTTGCAATTGCTTTTGCAGTTGCCTTTCGTCGCGTATCACGGGCTGCTCGGGGTGGCCTGTCCGCGTTGGTCGGACCCGGGAGTAAGGCGTATTCTACGGCTGATGGGCCCGGCGTTATTTGGAACTTCAGTGCAGCAGATCAACCTGCTAGTGGATACGATTCTCGCTTCTTTTTTAGTAACGGGCAGCATAAGTTGGTTGTACTGGTCCGATCGTTTGGTGGAGTTCCCGCTCGGCGTCTTCGGTGTAGCGTTGGGTACTGTGATTCTGCCACGTTTGTCCCAAGAACATGCCGATCAGTCGGCACAATCCTTTAGTCATACCCTTGATTGGGCACTGCGCTTGGTGGTGGTGTTGATGCTCCCGGCCAGCGTCGGTTTGGCATTGCTGGCCGGGCCCATCCTCGCGACTTTGTTCCAATATGGGGCCTTTACGGCCGAGGACGTGCGCTTGGCCAGTATGAGTCTGGTCGCCTATGCGCTGGGTTTGCTGGGATTCGCGCTGGTAAAAATTCTGACGCCAGGCTATTTCGCGCGCCAGGATACAGTGACACCGGTCAAGTGTGCCGTGACTGCGCTGGTGACCAATATGGTGTTGAGTACATCCCTGGTGGTGCTGCTGGTCCACACCCGCGTTGGGCATGCCGGGCTTGCCTTTGCCACGGCGGTAGCAGCGACGGTGAACGCGGCTTTGCTGTATCGGGGGCTACGCCGCCGCGGCGTTTTTCAACCCAGAGCCGGGTGGCGCGAACTGCTGTGCCAGGCGGTGCTGGCCACGTTGGCGATGGCGGGGGTTTTATATTGGCCGGGAAGCCATACGGGGCTTTGGCTGCAAGCCGACCTTTATCAACGGGTGCTCATGTTGGTCACGGCGATTGCTCTTGGTGCGATCACTTATTTGGTGGCATTGCGGCTGACCGGGCTGCGCCTGTCCAACCTGCGAGAACCACCGCTGGCAAAACGGCAAACGGCATAGCTCAAAGGCCCATTCGTGCCTTATAATTTCAAGATTTTCCGGAGCATTCTGGCATGGAGCTCATTCGCGGCGGCCATAATCTCCGAGCGCGCCATCGCGAATGCGCCGCTACCATCGGCAATTTTGACGGCGTGCACCGGGGGCACTCGGCGGTGCTGCAGCGGTTGCGCGTTGCGGCTGCCAAGCGCGGTATACCCGCTGTGGTGGTGACCTTTGAGCCGCACCCGCGAGAGTATTTTGCGCCGGATGCCGCCCCCGCGCGAATCACCGGCTTCCGGGATAAGTTCTGGGCGCTGTCGCAGGCCGGGGTGGAGCGCGTGTTATGCCTCCAGTTCGGCACGCGGCTGGCGGCCATGGAGGCAGAAGATTTTATCTGCGAAATTTTGCTGGGCCGGCTGGGCGTGCGCTTTTTGATGATCGGTGACGATTTTCGTTTCGGTCGTGGTCGCCGCGGTGATTATTCTCTGCTCGCACGAGCGGCCAAGGAACACGATTTTCAGCTCACCCGGGTGCCTACGGTTGCGCTGGCAGGTGCCCGGGTCAGCAGTACCCGGGTGCGTCAGGCGCTTGCGGCTGGGGATCTAGGGCTCGCCGCGCACCTGCTGGGCCGGACGTATCGGATCTCGGGCCGCGTGATTCGTGGTGATCGTCTAGGGCGCCGTCTGGGCTGGCCGACGGCCAATATCCGGTTATATCGAGCGCGCCCGGCGCTGGAGGGTATTTTTACCGTGCGCGTGCGGGGCTTCGATGGGGTCCTTCCAGGAGTGGCAAGTGTAGGCAACCGGCCGAGTGTCGATGGTCGAAAAATGGTGCTAGAAGTTCATTTGCTGGATTTCGAGGGCGATCTCTATGGTCGACATATCGAGGTCGAATTCCTGCGTCGGCTGCGCGGGCAAATCCGGTTCGATTCCCTTGAGGCGCTGAGTGAACAGATTGCCCGGGATGTGGCGGTGGCGAGAGCCTATTTTAGGCGGCGGATTGCCGGTTAGCCCGTCAACCACGTATGACGCAGGGAGACAATGTGACCGACTATAAAGAGACGTTGAATCTGCCTAAAACGGCCTTTCCGATGCGCGCCAATCTCGCTCAGCGCGAACCGCAGCGCACGCAGCAGTGGCACCGCGCCGACCTTTATGGGCAGATTCGCGAGGCTCGGCGGGGGCGCAAGCGTTTCATCTTGCATGATGGGCCACCTTATGCAAACGGTGAAATCCATATCGGTCACGCAGTCAATAAAATTCTAAAAGACATCATAGTTAAAAGCCGGGTTCTCGACGGGCTGGATGCTCCGTATGTGCCGGGATGGGATTGCCATGGTTTGCCGATCGAGCACAAGGTTGAGCAATGTCTTGTCGAGGCCGGGAAGATCGTCTCTCCCAAGGATTTTCGGGCGGCCTGCCGGCGGTTCGCTGCAGAGCAGGTTGAGGGTCAGCGGCGCGATTTTCAGCGCCTTGGGGTCGTGGGCGACTGGGACCATCCTTATTTGACCATGGACTTTAAGACCGAGGCCGACACCCTGCGTGTACTGGGTGAGCTTGTGGCCAAGGGGCACCTCAAGCGGGGCTATCGGCCAGTCCATTGGTGCATCGACTGTAGCTCGGCGTTGGCTGAAGCGGAGGTGGAATACGAGTCGCACACCTCTCCGGCGGTCGATGTGCGCTTTCCAGCGCCCAATGCCGCGGCATTCGCTGAGTGTTTCGACGCGCGCATCAAGGGCTCACCGTTGTCGGTAGCCATTTGGACCACGACACCCTGGACGCTGCCGGCGAATCAGGCGGTGGCCGTGCATCCGGATCTCGAATATGTCCTGGTCAGCGTGGACGGTGGGCGTGAGTATCTGGTGTTGGCCGCGGCTCTGCACGAGGAGGCATTGGCACGGTACCGAATGGGTGCCTTCCAGATCATCGGCCGCCCGTGTCGGGGTGCCGAGCTGGAACACCTGCAATTGCAGCACCCATTCTATGAGCGGGTCGTGCCGATCGTGCTTGCTGAGTATGTAACCACCGATACCGGTACCGGAGCGGTGCATACGGCCCCCGGGCATGGCAGTGACGACTACCTCACTGGGCAGCGCTACGATTTGCCGTTGAACAATCCGGTCGATGCCAGAGGGCGTTTTATTGCGGATACGGAGTTTTTTGCCGGACAACTCGTGTTCGACGCCAATTTGGCGATCATCGAGCTTTTGGAAAAACGCGGTATGCTGCTCAGCCACGAGCGCTATTCTCACAGTTACCCGCATTGCTGGCGCCACAAGACTCCGATTCTATTCCGCGCGACCCCGCAGTGGTTTCTTAACCTGGAATCCAATTTTGTGCGTGAGCAGGCTCTCGCCGCCTTGCCGCAGATTCGATGGTATCCCCCATGGGGTGAGGCGCGTATGGACGCGATGGTGCGCAACCGTCCGGAGTGGTGTATTTCGCGCCAGCGCAACTGGGGTGTGCCGATTGCTCTGTTCGTCGATCGTGACAGCGGAACACCGCATCCCCATACGACACAGCTAATCGAATCGTTGGCACAGCGGATCGAGCAGAGCGGTATCGACGCCTGGTTTGAACTCGCGCCTGAAGAGCTGCTTGGTGACGAGGCAAACCGCTATGAGAAGGTGACCGATATTCTCGACGTCTGGTTTGATTCGGGCACCACACACACCACCGTGCTCGAGCGTCGTGAGGAGTTGAGCCAACCGGCCGACCTCTATCTCGAAGGCTCGGATCAGTATCGCGGCTGGTTTCAATCCTCTTTGCTCACCTCGATGATGTTACGTGCCAAACCGCCGTATCGCGCCGTGCTGACTCATGGTTTTACCGTCGATGAGCAGGGCCGCAAGATGTCCAAATCGCGCGGCAATGTGGTGGCGCCGCAGGTGGTGATGAAGACGCTGGGAGCCGATGTGCTCCGTCTTTGGGTCGCTGCCACCGACTACCGTGGTGAGATGGCGGTATCCGATGAGATCTTAAAGCGCACGGCGGATGCCTATCGCCGAATTCGCAACACCGCGCGTTTCTTACTCGGCAATCTGGCCGGTTTCGAGCCGACTCGGCATCGGGTGGCGCCCGAGAGGATGCTGGCATTGGATCGCTGGGCTGTGGATCGTGCCTGGCAGCTTCAGCAGGCCGTACAAGAAGCCTACGGGAATTATGATTTCCATCAGATCTACCAGCGGGTACATCACTTTTGCGTGCTGGATATGGGTGGATTCTATCTGGACGTCGTTAAAGACCGGCAATATACGACACAAGCCGATAGCCTAGCGCGCCGTTCCTGCCAAACGGCCATGTGTCATATCATCGAGGCTTTGGTGCGTTGGTTGGCGCCAATTTTGAGCTTTACCGCCGAGGAGATCTGGGAGCATATGCCCGGGCCGCGCGAGTCCTCCGTGTTTTTGGCCGAATGGTATCCGGCTCTGCAGCCCTTGGAGGAAGGTTCTTTCGATCGACCTTTTTGGGCCGGAATTCTGGCACTACGTGAAGCCGTGAACAAGCGCATTGAGGAGCTGCGTAACGCCAACGTGCTCGGTGCGAGCCTGGAAGCCGTGGTTGAGATTTATTGTGCCGCGCCGCTCAAGCGGCGGTGGGAGACGCTGGGTGAGGAACTGCGTTTCTTGCTAATCACCTCTGAGGCTCGAGTTCACGATCGCGCCGCGCTTCCCGCGGAGGCAGTCGCAGCGACGCTGAGTGACGGCACCGAGCTTGCTCTGGTAGTGGGACCGTCGACGCACGCTAAGTGTGTGCGCTGTTGGCAACGGCGTGCAGATGTGGGTACGAGCCCAGAACACCCGGAACTTTGTAGCCGATGCGTAAGTAACGTGACGGGACCGGGTGAAATGCGCCGTTTTGCCTGAGCCGAGAAAATGCCGATGCTGCGCTTGGGGCTCTTGCTAGCCACCCTGATTATCATTGCCGACCAGGTAACCAAATTTCTGGCCCAAGCATGGCTTGCGGCTTACCAACCGGTGTCGCTCGCTGCGTTGCTCAACTTGACGTTGAGCTACAATCGGGGGGCAGCGTTTAGCTTTCTGAGCGATCAAGGGGGCTGGCAGCGCTGGTTGTTCATTGTGGTGGCGATCGGTGTGTGCCTTTTTTTGGTGCGCTGGCTCGCCCAGCTGCCGCGGCGCGAGTACTGGTTGGCGATCGCTCTTGGGCTCATCCTCGGCGGCGCACTCGGCAACGTCATCGATCGGTTGCGCTATGGTCATGTGATCGACTTTATCGATGTGCATTATGGGCGTTGGCACTGGCCAGCGTTCAATGTTGCGGACAGCGCGATCACTTTGGGCCTGATTGGCTTGCTTCTGCAGCTGTGGCTGGAAGGTCGACGACGTTAAGGGATTGGATGTTTTTAGCGAGCGCTTGGAGCTCGGGGAAGATTATGGGTTGGGTCTGGTCAGCAGGCATGAGATACTGACGCGCTCATATTAACACTATTTGGTTTCGCTATGCCCCGAATTCTCCTTGCCAATCCGCGTGGTTTTTGCGCGGGGGTCGAACGGGCGATCAGCATCGTGGAAAGGGCGCTGGAAGCGTTTGGTGCGCCGATCTACGTACGCCATGAAGTCGTGCATAATCGCAGCGTTGTCGATGATCTGCGCTGCAAGGGCGCTCGATTCGTCGAGGAGCTTGACGAGGTGCCCGATGGCAGCACTGTGATCTTCAGTGCCCATGGTGTCTCGAAAGCTGTCCGTGCAGAGGCCATCCAGCGCGGATTGCGGGTGTTCGATGCGACCTGTCCGCTTGTTACCAAGGTGCACATCGAAGTGCAAAAACATGCGCGTGAGGGGCGAGAAGTGATTCTCATCGGTCACGACGGGCACCCTGAAGTGGCGGGGACCATCGGTCAGTACGTGGGCGAGGGTGCCGAGCGCGGTGCGATCTACCTCGTGCAGGGGCCCGAAGATGTCGCGCAGCTTGCGGTGCGCAATGCCGATGATTTGGCCTATGTGAGCCAGACCACGCTCTCGATGGACGATACTGCGCGGGTCGTTGTTGCTCTGCGCCAGCGCTTTCCCAGTATACAGGGGCCGATTCGAGATGATATTTGCTACGCGACGCAAAACCGTCAGGATGCGGTCATGGGCTTGGCGCGGCAGGTAGACGTAATGCTCGTGGTTGGTTCGGGCAATAGTTCTAATACTCGGCGACTCCGTGAGTTGGCCGAGCGCATCGGTGTGCCCGCCTATCAAATCGACACGGCTGCAGATTTGGATCAGCATTGGTTGGAAGGCCGAGAAGTGATCGGTATAACAGCTGGGGCCTCTGCTCCGGAAATCCTGGTGCAGGGAGTGGTCGATCGATTGGTGGAGTGGGGTGTGGAGCGTCCCGACGAACAGACTGGGCATCATGCCGAGGATGTCGTATTTTCTCTGCCGCGCGATTTGCAACGCGCGATCCAAAAGCGTCCGTTGCGGGTCGACTGATCGGCCATCAAGGTGGGCATTGCAGATTGCTCTCGTCTGGGCGTGCGAGCCGGATCCGCCCCTGCATGGAGAGTATAAGGCCACGTGCGGCGCCGGAGGCATCGCAAAGTGTGAGCGTTCCTGGGTAACCTTCCGAGAAGCCGCTGCCTTTGAAGGCTATGGCAGTGGAAGTGTTACCACTGCCGCGTAGAGTTATGCCGGGGGTGTATCCCTGACCGCTGTGAATGATCAATCCGCCGTCGAGGTCACAGTTCCCATCGGCATCGCTATCTTGGCACTGCTCATCCTCGGCTGGGTCTAGGAAGATCAGCCAGCCTTGTTCCCAGCCTCCGCTTGCCGTGCAGCTGTGTCCGTCGCTGCTTTTGCACACCACCGTATGGCCACCGTGTTCGATAGCTTGGCTGCGTGCCAGCGCCAAAGTGCGATGAAAGCGATTGATGCCAGCGGTAAGGCGATTGCTGCGGCTCCAATGAGTCAGCGAGGGGGCCGCGGCAAAGGTCAATAACGCGAGAATGGTGACGACGGCCAGCAGCTCGATGAGCGTAGTGCCCTGATGGGTGCGCATGATGAGTCCTCCGTGACGATCATGCCTTTGTTAGACTTTCAAATGACTCCGCCAGATTTGCGAAATTTTAGCCGCTATTCGATGCTTCGTATTGCTGAACGTCGATTGAGGGCGTATGTGACTGCCCGCTCATTTAAGCCTGAAATTCGGAACTGGGTCACAGTATACCCCAGTTCTGATTCGGGTTACCAGCATTCACCGAGGCTGCCCGTTCCGCTGATGCCCTTTTGACCGCGCGAGGACAGGGTCAGGTTGCCACAAGTGGTATCGGCAGTCTGTGCGTTCTGGGGTGTTGCGGTCAGTAGAACACATTGGTCTATGGTGCTTGCGCTGCAAGCGGTTGCTGCCACCGTATACCAGCCGCCATCAGCGGGGATGGCAGTTGCTGCACTGTAGCCGAGATCTGTGAGATCCGCCGTGTAGGAGGTATTGACCGTGAAGTAGCGCTCCTGCGCTTGCATGACTTCCAGGAGCTTGCTCTGGCCGGTCCCGCGGTGGGATTTTATAACGTGGCGTGTGTACGATGGGTAAGCGATGGCGGCAATGATCGCTACGATTGCCACGGTGATCATCAGTTCGATGAGTGTGAACCCATTGATATGCCGTCGACCCGTCTTTCTTGTCATGCTTATCCTCTTAAAAATTCTATAAATAGTTTCGAATGATTCCAGAATCTCCGTCATCCTGGTACAGGCTCGAATTTATTTTTTCTTTTTGAATAGGGAAATGAGTTCTGTCCGATGCCGGGATGACGCATGCAAAATGTGAAATTCGGACGCTGCTGAGGTCATCCCTGTATCGACCGTGCTCATCGATCACTCCAACGTAGGAAGTTGATGCCTTGGATTTTGGGAATGTGGCCCGAGGCGGAGCCGTAGAAACTCACCTTCATCCCCCGTTGCAGTGTTATTTTCGTCCCGTGCTGATCGGTGGCTTGTTGGGTCACAGTGGTGGGTAGGGTGTAGAGCCGGCCATTGATGACGATTTGCTCACCGACGGGATCGAGTTGTTGAATGACGCCATTGTTCTCGAAGGTATCCACGCCCTGGGCGGACGCGCCGAGCCCGTAGCCCAACAGGGCGGAGGTCAGCGCTCGGAGCAGGACGCTCCGCATGCGATTCGTCATGATCGATAACTCCCTGGAAAGCCCTGATGCTTGTTTTCTGGCTGTTCCAGCTCCCTGCGTTCGGGTGGGGAGCCGGAACCCAGACAGGCCTTGGCTAGTGCCGGCGTGCTGAATAGAGCAGCACGCCTTAACGCAGTTGCAGCCAAGACTGGCGGTTGCGAGTAACTGGATCTCGACCGATGTCGGTACAGTCCTGGCCGGCACAGCTCGTGCCTTTGCCGTCGGAGCCGCCCAAGTAGGCTCGATCGGCATCGGACATCGAGCCCAAGGTAGGCGTCTGCAGGATGCCGCTCTTGGACTTCTGACCGCCTGCGCTGATCTTCTCCTTATTACCGTCTCCGTCGGTATCGGCCTCGACAAGATCGGCGAGCGCGAAGACGCCGTTGTTGTCAGTGTCGAAGACCGGTAAATTGAAGCGGCCACCGTCACGGTAATCCAATACCATCAGCCAACTGTCGCCCCCGAGCGAGCAGGGATCGTCATTCGGGATCAGTGTGGTGAAGATCAGTCGGTTGCCCCGCACCAGCGAGTCGGTCACCTGCATTTCACCGGCGAGGAGATCCATATACCAACCCAGATAGCCATCCGAGCTGGAACTCGGCAGGGTTGTCGGGTCCGAGTCCGCCCAGGTGAGTGGGTGATCGCTCATGATCCGAAGGTCGGTGCCGTTGACGGTCGTCGCCTGCTCAACGGTCTGCTCTAGGAGGGTGCTGCGGGTGAACGCCTTGAGCGAGCTTCCATCCCGGTCCCAGATGCCGTAGATGCTTTGTTTTTTGGTGGAAAGGGCGGAGTCCTGGTTTTCCAAGTATTTGCCGGTACCGAACATCAGCAGGAAACCCTCACCCGTGGGGTGGCGGCGGATGCTGGGCGCTGTGGTGATGGGTTCATGCGCGCCGTTCGTGTCCACCGCCGTGAACAGCGGTGTCGGATTGGCGCCGGTGCCGTAGGCGATCTGCCATTTGCTGGTGTTGCCGGACTTGACGTCGAACTTCCACAGATTGCCGAACAGGTCGCCGGCGTACAGGTAGTCGACGATGCTGTCGCCGTCGATATCGGCTGGGGTTACGGTAGCGAGCCCGTTGGGCCGGTTGTTGCCGGTGGGGTCGTCAGCCGTACCCCGCTGGGTGTCGAGCTTGATGACGGTGCCATTTTCAAGGTCCCGGATGAACAGCACGGCATTGCCGCTGCTGCTCGGATGACCGTCGCTGTCGGTGTTGTTGTAGCCATTGCCGAACACCGCCGCCCAGTGGCCGTTGTGCAGCCGCACGATCTGCGGCGAGCCGTAAGTGAAACCAAGGTCGGCGTCGTCGGCGTCGGTGAACTCCCACAGCACCTTGGTGGCAATGCTGGTTTCGCCAGCGCTGGTACCCGGCACAGCTGAGATATCAAGTGCATAAACGCCCTGGCCGCCGGCACGCAGTCCGCCGACGAGGATCGTGTGCCAAGCGCCGTCGAAAAAGGCATCTCCCTCGGTGGGGGTGGCGTCCACGTAGAAGCGGTGGCCGTAGGCAGGGTCGGTGAGATCGCTTAGCTGGTCATAAACCGCGCTCGGTACATAGGCGAACAGCTCCGCGCCGGTCGCGGCGGCGAAGGCGTGCAGCATGCCGTCGTTGGCGCCCACGTAGACGACGCCCGCGCGGCTGTTGTGAGCCGCCTTGAAGTCGGCGTAGGTTCCGGTTATTTGGTCCTCGGCGGTATTGTCATTGCCGTTGGTGCGCGCGTCGTCCCAGTCATCGGGGTAGAACCGATCCGGTGGACCGACATAGATGGGTGTGGCATCCACCACGTCGCCCAGTAGAGCTTTACGGTCACGGAAACCGCCGCCGTTACTCTGCTCCAGACTGCGGTCACCACGCAAGTAGTTCAGTCGTGTCTCACCCTTGCCGTCTACAGTGCCGTCGCTGGCCCGATTCAGGAAGGTCGTTTGGCTTGAATCCAGGTTGGCCCACTGGAACGGCACGCCGGTGCCTGTGGTCGGATTATAGGTAACGATCTGCCGGTTGGCGGCCGTGCGACCGGTGTAGGTATTGCCATCGGTCGTGCAAGCGCCGCCGGTCAAGGCGCAGGCGGCATCCCATACCGCAGCGCCGATATCACCCAGGGTCGCCAGGTCGTGGCTCAGGGCGTAGGCGACTACCTGACCGGTCCAGTCGCGGCTGTTGAAACGGGCGACGTAGACGTTGTCCGAATGGGCGATGGCACCGGACTCGATGGCCACCGAGGTGCCCGAGGAGGTGCGGTCGGCGATGCGGTTGAGGATGGTCTTGAAGGCATCGGCCAAAGCCGTGGGGTCGTCGGCGCTGAAAAATTGGCCGCGGCTGTTGATGGCCGCGTGCCAGAGGTCGGAGACGGTGCTTTGCGTATTGCTGGTGATCGCGGGCCAGTTCTTGGTGCCGGCGGCGAGCTGAGGGTAGTCGCCGCTAAAGGTGCTGCCGCCCCAGGCGGGGTCGGTTAGAAAGGTGCCAAGGCCGAGCCCCACCGTGAAGTTGACCAAATGTTGCCAGTTGGCGGTGTCATTCTGGGCGTTCCAGTAATTCGCACTGGCCGACGCTCCTTGCTGCGGCATAAAGGGGGGTACGTTGTCAGCGAGAGCGTTGAGGTCTTCCGCCCAGTATTTGAAGGCGAGATCGGCCAATACATTGCTGTTGTCGTCTTGAAACGGTGCCTGGGGGCTGTAGCTGGTGCCATCCGGCAAAGTGTGAGCCGAATTATCGTAATTATCCGGCCCATTCGACAGGCTGCCGTTCCACAGGCCGTCGGTCATCAGCACCTGGTAATTCTGGCGGCAGCTGGCGGAGCCGTCGCCGCTATCCACGGCATTATTGTAGTAAGGCTGATTCGTTTTGAAGTATGCGCCAGTGCGCTGCAGCGCCGAGCGTAATGGGGTGCTGCCACCAGAGGGTAGGTTGAACAACCAGTTGTAGAAAGCCGTGCGGTGCGTGCTGGTGAAGAAGTGCACCGGTTCAATGGTGGTGCCGATGTTCAGTCGCTGCCAGCCTACTCGGATGTTGTTGCCGAGCGAATAGAAGGCGCGTGAGGCGCCGGTGATGGTGGTGAGGTTACGGGTGCGATAGAAGCTGTACCAGTTGGCGAAGTTTGGCCGCTCGTCGGTGGCGCCCGGACCGGAGCTCGCCGATACGTCTATCCGATCGTAGCAGTCATCGTCGTCAATGGTGTTGTCGCAATTGGCGTTGCTCGAGTCGAACACCGCGTAGAAGGCCGGCCAGGTCTGATTGCTGCCCCAAAGGTTTTCGTTTAGATAATCACTGCTTAGATCGCGGCTCGACCCGCAACCGCGGCGGCCGTCGCTGCTGCAGGTGTTGGTGAACGGGCTTTGGTAGGCTTGGCTGAACGATGTGCTAAACGGCGTACCGTCGGCGTGCAGCGGCGGTGCATAGGTGATGCTCGGATTGTAGGCCATCCCGTTGTAGGTCGCCGAGTAGAAGCGCTCGTGCCCGTCTCCGCTGCGATTATCCGGCATATAGTTTCGTCCCATACTGCCGGAGTCATCCAGGGTGATGACGAGGTTGGGTGCGACCCCGGTTTTCAGGAACAAGGGCTTGGTGCTCAACGCCAATGGCGCAGCGCGCGGCGTGCCCTGGGTCCCCAGCAGCAGCGCCGCGAGGGGGAGCCCCATCATTCCTAGCCGCTTTACCGTCTGTAAGCGTCCCATGGATCGTTCCCTCGATCTGATTTGGATTGGCCGGTTCCGGACGAATCACCGCACCGCCTTGTTCAGTTCTTCCAGGACCGCACCGTGGATTGGAGCACGCGCTGCGTGTTGGCCTGGGGGCCGAAACCCGCCGCCGTCGCCCGGTAGAAGTGCGGTCCGATGCGCCGCGCACGCTCGTTGGTGTTAAGGACGCTGTTGGCCGGGTCATAGCCCAGGTATTCGATCAGGAAGCGCGGATCGCCTGCCAAACTCGTGAGCTCTTGGGTGCCCGTAACGCCGTACTCCCGTCCATTGCTCTGCCACCAAGCCATCGCTTTTGTCTCCGGGTAGGATTCGGGTTTGCCGGCCTCCCACAGCGCACAAGGGGCGCTGGAGCAGGTGTCTACCGGTGTGGGCGGAGCGTACAGATCGATGCCCATGACCCAGGTCTCACCATCGCGCAGGGCGGCTTCCGCTGCCTGGAAGGCGAGCGTGCCGCCGCGCGCATTACCGGCCATCTTCTCCTCGAGCGAGACGCCTTGCATCGAAGTGATGCCGATCAAGGTCAGCACCAGGAGAAAGAGCAGGCTGACGATTAGCACCGAGCCGTTTTGAGGCTTCCGGTGTCGCATCGCGTGGTTCCCTCCTACAGGCTCAGCCGTCTGCAGCGTGTCGGTTGTGGTCATCAATCAGTTGAATGCCGCGCTACGCAGCTCGCGGCTGCGCGCCGTGCTCGTCAAGCTGAACACCTTGCGCAGATAGCGCCCGTCCGGTGGGTTTACGGTCTCGTCCAACAATGTGTAGGCTGCGCTGTCCGGCTGTGTGCTGGCCGGTGCTACCGAGTTCACCAGCAAGGCGATCCGGACGCTGAGCACGTTGGCGAAGTCGGCGACCGCCCCGGCGTTGGCGTAGCTGTCGACCGAGCCGTCGGCGTTGCCGTCCTCGCCGTAGAGCACCTGCATGTTCTCGACGCCTGCGACCAGTTCCACCGGTGTGCCGCCGAGGCGCTGCACGTAGAGGGCGTGGATGGGCTCGCCGGCCGCGTTGGTGCGCGTGGTATCGGCGACATAATAGGTGCTGGACTCGAACGCCATCACCCGTGCGTCGCTTTGGTAGGCCTTTGATAGATTGTTGGTGATATTGACATTGTTGGCGTGGGCGATGGTGACGGTCCCGCCACCGCTGGAGACAGTGGTCGCCTTGAAAATATCCGCGTTGGCGCAGTCGGTGATCATGAGGATATCGTTTTGTTTGAAGCCGGTTGGGTTGCCGTCGATCTGGATGTTGGCGTTGATGGCCGCCATGTTGCCGGTCAGGTGCGCCGCAGTGGAAGAAACTTTGCGGATGCTCAGGCTGTCGCTGCCGGCGAGGGCCCCTAATGCATTGCTGGACGCCAGATTGTTCTGACCCCGCAGGAGATTGGCGGTGTCGTAGAGCAGCAGCTCGCTCGGTGGATTTTTGACGATCACGTTCGGTGTGAGTTGATCGAGTGTCATGCAGCCTTGGTAGCCCGCCATCCGGATATCGCCGGCAAGGATATCGGCGGCAAAGCGGGCCGTCTCTTGCAGCCGCGCCAGCCCCTCGTTCATACGGTAGGAGGCCTTGGTGCTGATGAAAATCTGGAACACCGCGCCCAACAGCAATAGGCTCAGGGTGAGCGCCACCATGATTTCGACCAACGAGAAGCCGGCTGTGTGGCCGGAGAGAGGTCGTTGCGCGTGTGCCATGGCGCTCAGAGCTCCGTTTGAAATTGAAACTGTGTTGGATCGGTAATGGAAGTACCGCTGCGATCGGGTGCGCGGTCGGCACGGGAGTCGTCCCAGCCGACACTGACGCTTACCGTGTTGTCAGCTGCCACGGCTACGCTGGCCTGCGCGGCCGGTAGCAATGCCAACAAATCGGTGCCCCACGCGTTGAGATCCGTCGCTGCCTGGGTGGGGCTGCCGCTGACGGATGGCAAGTCACCGGCGCCAGTGATCGTGATGTTATAGTCGCCCGATTGCGCCTGCGCGCGGTTGGCGCGCAGGCGATCCAGGAGATCGTAAGCCAGGATCGTGGCCTGTGAGCGCAGGTAGGCGCTGTGATTGCTGCGCAGGCCCGTGAGCTGCAAGCCTGCGACGCCGAGCAATCCAACCGAGAGGATCAGCAGGGCGATCAGCACCTCGAGCAGCGTGAAGCCGCGGCTGAGGCGGCAAGCGACCAAGGGCCGAGCGATATGGGTTGGGCGCGTCTTCATCGGCGATCCTCAAGGACAGGTTGCTTTCTGCACGGTAGCTTGGCCGCTGCCGGTCACTTGGATGAGGCGTCGCATATCCCCTTGGCAGTCGGCTGGGGTAAGTGTGAACTGTGTGGTGTCGAGCGCAGTGCCCGAGGCGGCGTAGCGGATAAATCCTGCTCCGGCTGTCAGGGTCGAACCTCCTGAGAGTCCGTCGCCGGCTTGCAGTAGGATATCCGTGCCCGAATCCAGAACGCCGTCTTGATCGACGTCGGTGAATACGATCCAGCCGTTCGCCCAGCTACTGCCGCAGCTGCTTTGGTTGTTGCTCCGACAGATTGTGATTACCGCTGCGCGCTTGACCGCTTCACTGCGGGTATATGCCAAAGCCCGTAACAGGGTATTGGCCTGGGCGGCTGCGCGATTGTTCTGCACAAAGCTGCGATAGGAGGGTACAGCCACGGCGAGCAACATGGCCGCTATCGCTAGGGTAAGCATGAGCTCGATAAGGGTAAATCCTTTTAAGTTTTTCATGAGCCTTCTTATAAAGGCCATAAACCTACCAAGCACGCGATATGTGATGAGCTGCACAATCAGCCCGATAAACGGTAAAATAAGCGAATAATCGGTTTCGCCACCCAGCCCAATCGACTGTGCCGCCGGTGCTTCGGCCCATGGATTGTGCGTAAGTTGCTTGTTTTATATACTGGCGTGCCTACGCATAGGCCGGGATAGCTCAGTCGGTAGAGCAATCGCCTCGTAAGCGATAGGCCCTCGGTTCGAGTCCGAGTCCCGGCACCATTTCATGTAATCTGTCTGTTTCTCTGTTACCTCTTTACCACTCGATACAACTGATAACCACACATAAGTCAGCATCTTATAGCTAATCGCCACAACCCTCCTGTATCATCCTGTCTCAGTTTGTATCATAGCATCCCACCACATTTGTGAGTAAGATTGAGTAACGCGCCCCTTGAAAGGGGCTTTCCGGGGCGAGCCTTACTCACAAGTGGAGCCCACCATGCTGACCGACGTTAAGCTGCGCAACCTGAAGCCGCGTGCGAGTATCTACCGTGTGGCCGATAGCGGCGGCCTGTGCATCGAGGTCCGCCCATCGGGTGCCAAGCTCTGGCGCTTTCGGTATCGCCACGTGGGGAAGGCATCCATGCTCACCCTGGGCGAGTACCCGGTGACCACACTGGCCGAGGCGCGAGCCCAGCGCGACGAAGCCCGCCGCACACTAGCCGGCGGCGTCGATCCGGGGGCGCAGCGTAAGCTCGAACGACACGCCGCCAAGCTGGCCGCTGCGAGCACCTTCGGCAAGGTTGCGGCCGAGTGGTTGGACAAGCGGCCGTTTGCCGAGGTAACTCGGTACAAGGCGCTGTGGATGTTCGAACTTGCATCGGCGCTGCGCGATCGGCCTATCGCTGATATCTCGCCGCCCGAAGTGCTCACCGTGCTAATGGACATCGAGGCGCGCGGTACTCACGAGACGGCGCACCGCGTGAAGCAGCGCATCGGGCAGGTGTTCCGGTATGCGATCGCCACGGGGCGGGCCGAGCGTGATGTGACAGCCGATCTTCGCGGCGCATTGACGCCCGTTGTGTCCAGGGTGCGGGCTGCGATCGTCGAGCCGGACCAAGTAGGTGAGCTGCTGCGGGCGATTGACGGTTATGTCGGGCAGCCGACGACGCAAGCGGCACTGCGCCTTGCCCCCTTGCTGTTCGTCCGCCCTGGCGAGCTGCGCGCCATGGAGTGGTCGGAACTCGACCTAGACGTCGCGGAGTGGAGAATACCGGAGGACAAGATGAAGATGCGCGAGGCGCACATTGTCCCGCTGGCCACCCAAGCCGTGGCGATTCTGCGCGAGCTACAGCCCTACACAGGGCGAGGGCGCTACGTGTTTCCGTCTCTGCGCAGTCGTGACCGTCACATGAGCGAGAACACGGTTAACGCGGCACTACGGCGTCTCGGTTATGACAAGGCGACCATGTGCGGCCATGGGTTTCGGGCAATGGCGTCAAGCATCCTGAACGAGCAAGGCTGGCCGCCTGACGTGATCGAACGCCAGCTTGCCCATGCCGAGCGTAACAAGGTACGGCGCGTGTACAACCGAGCGCAGTACTTACCCGAGCGCCGGCGCATGATGCAGCACTGGGCGGATTACCTCGACGGCCTAGCCAAAGGTGCGGACGTCGTGCCGATCCGCGCCTGATCTCCGGCGGGCGTGACTGTCACGCTTCGCTGTCCATCCGGTCGGCCGCGTATCGACCCCCCCGTCCCGGGGCCCCACCCCGTGGCGCTTATATCTCGGTACCTCATCCCCGCAAATTTTATCCAGCCGCGAAATTTTCAGCGCTACTCTGATACTCTATTCGTGACTGTCACGAATAGGAGTCCGCCATGCCGCCGCAATTATGGAGCTGCCGCCCAGCCAGTGGCCCGAGCGCATCGCCTTACAGGTTCTATCTCAACCCGGCCGGTATGCCGATGCGCTCAGGCGCGCAGCATGGCACCGGCTGGGGGAGCTGAACGGCTGGAAACCGTGACAGTCACACAAAGAAGCCAGACTCGTTAACTACCGTCTGGCTAGGGTTACCCCTGCCCCCCTCACGAACCGTTAGGGTATTCCTATCCTCCTGGCCTGCTCCGCAAAACGTGACTGTCACGAATGCTCGCCCCTATGCCCGCCGATTATTTTTTGCGACCTAGCAAAATCGCCTAATCGTTAAGTAATTGATTAACTTATAAAAGATTGGCCTGATGCAGCTGATTTTTGTTGCGTCGGCCGTTTCTACCACCGGCGGCGGCGAAAGTAGGCACTGCTGCGTTTAAACGGCCGAAACGGCGTGGCTAAGCCATTCCTTCATATTTAGTTGCAGTAAACGCAACATATTGATTCATATAATATTTTTATTGACGCGTCCTAACCTGCCCGCTATCGTGTTGTTTTCTAACGTGTCGGAGGACGCCGAATGGAAAAGCATTACCGGGATCGCGACCTAGCCGAGGCGTACGGCGTGTCGCGCTCCACAATTCGCAGATGGGTTAGTGAGAACCGCCTTCCACCGCCGACGAAAATCGGCCCAAAAGCCAGCCGGTGGCGCGAGTCGGACATTCAGTCGTGGGAGCAGGCCGGCCACGCGTCGCGGGCCGGGCAGGAGGGTTAACGATGGTCAACGTTCATACCGATTTCGAGCCGAAGTATTACACCGTTCTTGCTTTCGCCTGGCAGCGTCGCGGGGAGCGCCTAGCCCCCTGCGCGGTGAGTCGGCTAGGCCGGGCTGCTGCGGAGATTTGCGACGGTCTGGGCGCACCAATGGGGCGCGTGCCGGACACACGGCACGGCATGCTTCCCGTGTTTCCGGAAGCCGTGCTCGATGAAGTGTTTCGGGCTGAGTGGGAGGACTGAGCAGATGACCGAGACGAAAAAGCCCCGCGTTGGCGGCACGGGGCTCATCGAAGGCAAGGCGCAGAAATCAACCACGAAAACCTCATTGGAGCCTACCACTTTCGCCGAGGTTGCGCCACAGCTGGCCCGCAACGGGTATTTGACTCTGCCGATCAAGCCGCGCAGCAAGGCGCCGGATGTCAAATCCGGATGGCAAAACCTTCGGCTCACTGAAGCGGAGATATTCCTTCGCATCGATGTGGAGGGGCAAGGTGGTTGCGGCGTGGGCGTGCTGACTGGCGTGGGCGAATTCCCCGTTGCGGGCATCGATGCAGACATTACGCACCGCAAACTGAACAGGCTATTCCGCAAATGGTTCACCAAATGGGCCGTCAAGCGCTTCGGCCGCGAAAGCGTGATTCCGGAACGCGTCGGCCAAGCGCCGAAATTCTTGCTCGTGGTGCGTGCGGCCGAGCCTGGATGGCCCAAGCGGGTGAGCGCGGCATTCGGTAAGAATCGCATGGAGTTTTTGGGCGCTGGTCAGCAATTTGTCGCTTACGGCATCCATGAGAGCACTGGCCGGCCGTACACGTGGCATGACGTGGGGGGCGGGCTGGCGTTCCTGCCCGCCGCTGAGCTGCCCGTTGTCGAACAGACTGACTTGGACGAAATCATCGAGAAGTTCGAACAGCTGGCCGAAGAGCTGGGGCTCGAGCGCACCAAGGCGCGGTCTGAACCGAGCACAGCGCCCGCCAAGTCCGACGCAGCACCTGTGCAGACCAATCAAACTGCGGCCATCGGGCGTGCCATTGGAGTATTGCAGAACGCCGAACCGGCGGTCGAGGGAAACCGAGATAACAGCGTGTACGCCGTTGCGGCGCAGATGCATGACCTTGGCGTCGAACGACTGGCGGCGATCCCGCTGGTCGATCAGCTCTACAACCAGTGGTGCCAGCCGCCGAAGTCGTACAAGGACGTACTGCGGATCGTGAACAGCGTGTATCGCAATTCGCGCGGATCGTTCGGCAACGCTGCGCCCGAAGCGGATTTTACGGCCGTAACGGTGGGCGAGGCGGTAACGCCGAAACGTCGGTTACAGGTTCTCCCCGCATCAAAATTCGAGATCGAGTTTCAGCGGGCGCTCCGCGAGACGTGGACCGTGCAGGGCGTATTGCTGGAGAAGGTGCCGGTTGTGGCGATGTACGGCACTCCGAAGAGCGGCAAGACGTTCCTTGCGCTCGATCTCGGGTTGTCGGTTGCCTCGGGCGTGGATTGGCACGGCCGGCGCGTGAAGCAGCAACGGGTTTTGTACCTGGCCGGCGAAGGTGGGCGCGGGCTGATCCGGCGCGCGAAGGCTTGGAGCGTCGCGCGCGGCGTGTCGCTCGATGAGCTGAACAATTTTCACATGATCCCGCGCGCCGTGGCGCTCGATGATCCCGCGCAGCTGCGCGAGCTGATCGAGGCCATCGAGGAACTGACACGCGACGCCGCGCCGTTGGGGTTGCTGATCGCGGACACCGTGTCGCGTTGCATGGCGGGCGATGAAAACGCCACGGTGGATATGAGCCGTTTCGTGCGTGCCTGTGATGAGCTCCATCGGGTCACCGGCGCCACAATCATGCTTGTCCACCACGCCGGCAAGGATCAGTCACGGGGTATGCGCGGTTCCAACGTATTGCTTGCCGGCGTGGACCTTGAGCTGCGCGTGAAGCGTGAGGGCGATGTAACAGTTTTGGAAGCAACGGCGGCACGCGATCAAGAGTTGTTCGGACCGCTGCGCTTCGAGTTGCGCTGGACAGACACCGGGCACATGACCGACGACCTGGAAAACATCGGCGCGCCAGTGCCGCGCTTGCTCGACGGTCCGGCCGAAAAGCCGCTTTCTGATCGCGAGCAAACGGCGCTCGATTTGTTGACTTGGGAAGCCGGATCGAGCGGCGGATCAATCGCTATTTCCACTTGGCGCAATTCGGTTGTCGAGGCGTTATTCAAAGACACGTCGAAGGCTTCGACGCGCGTCTTGTTTAAACGAATCCGCGATGAGCTGGAGCGGCGGAAGCTGGTAATAGTGGACGGCGAAATGGTCCGGTTGCCGGGGCGTGTTTCGGCGAGAAAGGTAACCACCGCGGGTATTGCCAGAGCAATCCTAGGCTCAGAGTTAACCCACTAACGATTAGTTAATCGCTAATTAGCTAATTGAGACTTAACTAAATTAGTGGCGATGAGAACGGCTCGCAAAAAAGCGTAACACGACCCCAATGTTACGCCCCCTCCACTCGGGGCGGGGTTTGAGGCGCGATTTTGCAAGCGTAACACGACCCGCCAAAAAAGGTGTTACGCAAGAATGGCTCAACCATGCGGGTTACGGAGGAGCGTAACAAAGCGTAACAAAGGCGAAACAAAGCCAACGTGTTACGCGGGGCAAGCGTAACAACACCAGCGTCCCCCTAAAGGGACGCGTGGTGTTACGCCCTGAAACGTTCCACCGGGGACAGGTGGAAGAAACAGCTTAATTCCGCCGCACTAATCTTAGTTGCGGCCAAGCAAAGGAGGGTACTGATGGCTAAAACTATTCGCCCGATTAAACCAGCCGAGCAAAGGTGGACGCAGACCACCCTCAAAAACGCGACCCGATGGACGCCCGGACCAATTCGGCAAATTGTCCCCGCCGAGCAGCCGTGGACACGGTGGACGCCTGGGCCGATTCGTCCGATCAAACCGGCCACGCAGCAGTGGTCGTACTGCGGTAGTTACAGGCAGGCTAGGTAAAAGTGAGGCAGCATGGCGGATTTAATATCTCTTGAAGTGACGGAACGTGTATTCGCCACCGATGACGACGAGACCGAACCGGGGTTTATGATCGCGTGGAATCCCCGCTGCGTGCGCAAACCTAACGAACCGTGGATCAAGGCTGCCCCATGGCCGAACCGCACGGAGTGGACGGAGGAGTATTTGATGACCGACGGCGACTGCTACGCCGAATGGCAGAGGGCTGACCCGGTCATGCGGGGACTTCTCGTGTTAGCGGCGTTCAACACCTGCGTTGTCCGCGATGGTGTCCCGGTGGAGTTGGCGCACGAACAGTTCCTTAAATGTCCAGAGTACCGCCGGCGCATCTCGCCCGAGACCCCCGGCGCCGCGGATTGGTGGTAAGTGTTAAGGCGATCCGCGCACACCACGCGGCGGGTGCTGCGGCCGCGAGGGCTGTGCAGGAAACCACGGGTTGAACTATTCGGGCACCCGAAGTGGTGACTGCGAAATGATCGCCGCCTATGCAACACGCCGGTTTTGCAGCGAACAGCGCGCGGAACCCGCCCGTGGAACATCCGTGGAACATTATTGAGGTTTGCTATGACGGATGAATTAAAGCTTTGCGATAGAAGCACGAAGTACGCTGAGGGCGATGCGCAGGATGATGCGGTGCATAAGCTGCTGCAAGAGGCGATTGAGTACATTCCCGCCTTAAAGCGGATGCGCCCGAGTCATTTACCGCTCAAGCAGCAGCTGATCCAGCGGCGGGCCAGTGAGCGGGCGCGCATCCGGAAACGCCTACGCGCCCAGGGCATCGACCCGGCGTTCACGTTCGGCAAGGTGGGCGCTCCCCGCAAGCGTAAGTGCCGACCCACGCCAACGCCGGAGCACATCCTTTATCTTCGGAAACAGCACCGCTGGACAGACGAAGGTGATCAATGAGCGGCGGCGCCGCGTGTAACGGGCTGGTCGGCGATCGCAGCACGTATGCCCGGCAGGGTCCGCCAAAGTGCTCGCGAAAGCGGTGGAAGTGATCGCCGCGCAGAGCCGTGAATCGAGCTGCTGCGCGGCGGTGTGCCTGTTAGGCCGCCGAAGTATGTAGGCGTCGGTTAGCACCCCAAAGCCCGAGCAGCCCCACCATAAACAGCGCTATGGTTCCAGGTTCCGGGACAGTGATCGAAGCGAGGCTAATAGACCCATCGGTCCCGAAAATGGCCCTTCCGCCCCAATCGGGGAACATGGCAGGCGGCGCGCTTGAGTCGAAAATCGGGCCAATCGATGCGAAGATGCCGACGCCATGCCCCCGCAGTCCTAATTGGTAGTAGCCCCCGCCACCGGGGATTGCGAACAGGTATTTCTCAAGGAAGGCTACAGTGAATTCCTCGAAATAAACCTTCGACGGATACTTGGCGTCAAAATTATCAACGAATCCGCGAATCTCATCGAGCCCACGGTAATAAAAATAGATATCAAAACCGTCCGTCGGGGCGAATGTGTCGTTACCTGGGCCTCCCCACACATAGCTGATATGACGACCCCCATAGAGGGTATCGTCCCCCGGTCCGCCGTCTATAGTGGCATGATGTACCGCACCAAAAAGGGTATCGTTTCCTTCCTCTCCGTATAGGGTGGTACGAGAGATGTCAAAACCGCCAATATTGATGTAATCATCCCCACCGCCAGCATATAGCGCCTCTAGGGAATTAATTTCATCGTGATTCTCGAAGTTGGCAATTAAAACATCGTCCCCGTCCGTAAAAGTGATCGTCGCCGAAGCAACGCCTGAAAAGGCCAGCACCGCCATAAAAAATAGCGCCGTTCTCATTAGCAACACCGTTTTGCGCTTTTTGTTATAGGCCCCAGCGGATGGGGTTGGACCCCACGCTCATGCAACTGTCGAACCAACTGCGGGAGCACGCGGTCCTGCTGGATACGGAGCTGGATTAGAGGTAGGCACTGTAAACTTTACCGACGCGTAGAATAAAGCGGGAGCAGCAAAACGGGGGCTCACTCGCGCAAGCGGCGCAGAGGGGCTTAATATGGCGACTGACTCCGCTTGAGAAGCTGGGCCCCGAGAATGGCAGCCCCAAGGCCGCCGTCTGCGTTTTGAGGGCGCCGAATGTCGGCAACGTCCGCCCCGATTACTTTCTGGTTTTTAAACAAAACGCGCATGTCGCATCGCGAAGCGTCTTGGTTGGGGTTGCACCAACGGTTGGTGTATTGGAACAGTGTATATTGATCGCCGTTTCTCTCTACCGTGGTGAAACTGTCTCGCGGCCCCATGATTTTCGTTACTTCATCAGGCGTCATGCCGGGTTGCACTCGCGCAACCCGACTTCCACACCCGCAGCTATAAGTGATTGATTCGCCGGTAGGCAAATTCGACTTTGGCACTACATGAGGGCTTGGCGGCTCGGCGGATCGACCTCCAACTGCTTAAAGAGATCCCGCTGCGCGCGGGTCATGGAGACACCCGTTAGGGCTTGGCCTTCAAGCTCAAGTCGGTGCAGCTGCACGCTCTCCAGCACCTCCAGGGCACGTTCCACGCTGTAGGGGGCGGCGGAGTTATTGGCCTGCAAGCGCAGGCGCAGCACGCGGTAGAGAAGCAGCGCCAGAAAGCAGATCAGGGCATGGGCTCGGATGCGATCGGGCAGCCGGTGGTAGACCGGGGCGATCTCAAGCGTACTCTTTATCGCCCGAAAGCCGCGCTCGATGTCGGCAAGCGAGCGGTAACGCATGACAATCGCCTCGGCATCGAGCTGCTCGAGGCTCGTGACCAGCAGCAGCTTGCCGTCCAGGCGCTCGGCGGCGGCGAGCGCCTGCTCGTCGACATCAAAGCTGAAGCGCTCAGCGCGCAGATCAGCCTGGACGATGCGGCTAAGGCGCTGCTCGAGCAGCGCCTTGTGAAAGCGCTGATAGGCGCGCCGATCCGAGGCGTGCCGACCGCGCAGCGTCTTGCCAGCATCCTGGGCATCGAGCCGTTTGGCAAGACGCTCGCCGAGCGACTCGATTTTCTGCAGGCGTCGGCGCCGGGCTGCCCTTTGCTCCTCGGCGCGGGCGCAGTCATGAGCGATGACCAGGCGACGTCCCTGCCAGGGCGCCTCGGTGACGGCCCGCCCATCCGCTGTCGCTGCCGCTCGCTCGGCGAGCTCGGGGTGCACACGCGCGATCAACTCGCTGAACTCGCGGTAGCGCCGTCCCGGCACCGCAAGGATGTAGTCCACGGCCAGGCCCTGCTCAGCGCCGAGCCGCTCCAAGGTATCAACGTTGTCTAGACTCAGCAGCCCTCTGTCAGCCACCACGACGATGCGGGTGAGCTTAAAGCGCTCGAGCAGCCGCTCGATCATCGGCGCAAGCGTCTTGGTCTCGGCCACATTGCCCTCAAAGACCTCATGGGCAATGGGCAGGCCCTCGGCGGTCTGCACCACGCCGAGGGCAAATTGGCGTTCAACGCCACCGGTGTCCTTGCTCAGACCGAACTGACGCAGATCCTCCTCGCAACGGTGTTCACCGTGGATGCGCACCGTGGTCACATCATAAAAAATAACCGAAAGCTCCTGATCGAGCAGGGGGCGCAGCTGCGCGGCCACAACCGCTTCAACCGCCTCGCGCTGCTCGATCAACGCATCCATGGCGCGCAGAAGTTGCTCGTGATGCAGCCCCTCAGTGTCCAGGTCCGGCACATGCACCCGCTGCAGCCAGCGCAGTACGCCAAGCTTTGAGTCCGGATCGCAGAGCCGATTGAACACCATCAGCCGAATGCAGCCTTCCAGATCAAACTGCCGGTAGGAGGAGCGAAAGGCTTTGCGCAGCTGCTGCTCAAAGCCCAGTTCCCGCCACAGCCGGGAGAGAAGCCAAGTGGGGCCGAGGCTGCGGCTTGGCTCAAAAGCAAGCCCCTGCTCATCGACTTCGGGCAGACCGGCATGGCGGCGCAGGTCCTCGATGAGCCCACGCAAGGTCTGCGCCGTGAGTCGATCGGCTCGCCCGAGTTGGGCGATCTGGCGATGGCGGGTTTGACCCTTAGCGTCGCGGTAGCCCTCGACCAGGCGCAGGTAGGTGTGGCCGTTGGAACGCGATGCACGGATGAACATGGCACAGCATATTAAGCTGACTAATCCATGCATTGCAATGCTTCTGCGAATACAGTTTGGCACAACAAGGGGGCTGCCGATTTCGTCTCCTAACCCCTTGATCCGCCAATACCCCCACCTTCCAATACCCCGCTCACAGGGGGGTTACCTGTGGAACTTCGGGTCCCGGGGTTGCGACCGTTGGGCTACTGGTACCCGTTCTAGCTGTGCGTGTGCACCGTGGTCGACCAACAGCTCAGCGTCGTCGCCGCAACCACACTGATGCGCCGGCTCGTCAATCGTTGCGATGAATTCTCCCCGACGGCGCTGCGCGCGGCTGATCTCGACACCATCGGCATACCGGGCCGGCGCGTCGCTGCCCTGCGCCGTCTCGCCGAAGCGGTAGCCACTGGCGAGTTGGAGCGGGAGCAAACCGACTGGACAACCATCGATGCCGGGCTCTCCCGACTGCCCGGCATTGGCCCCTGGACCCGGGCCTACCTGGCGATCCGCCTGAGACAAAAGCCCGACACCCTGCCCGTAGACATTGCCGCAGCCCCCTGCAGCGTGCTGTGAGCAGCTTCTACATCATACCCAGACTCCAACGCCGGGTGTCTATGTGCACCGGTTCCGGAAATTTGCGTGATTCATGATAAGCTCAAATTGGATTACATGAGACCAAATGGCTGCAAAATGTCATTACTAAAAAAAACACACACATTTAGCTTTTTACATATTGATATCGCCAGAAACTCTACCGACGACTTCAATCTTTTCCATGATAAGAAAAAATGGCACCAAATCTACCGCAATCCATTCGGCGGCCCTATTGCGCTAGGTTTCCAGTTAGAAGCTCTTATTGAAGGTGCGGTTCGTGAGTATAGAGCAACATATCAAGATAACTCTTTTGTCACCCAAAAAAATCTTCGATACAGCAACTATCAATTCTCATTTATCAACCCCGTAAAACCTGGGCAACTCATTGATATAAAAATCAATAAAAGTTTATTCTCCGATGACCCTCTTAACCCTATTTTAAGTAACAGGATCAGATTGAAATCTTCAGGAAAACTCAGTGTGACTGGTTATAAAAAGGAATCCCGCAACCCCCTTTTTTTACCTGCCCCAGCGTTGCCTGATTTTGAAATATTAATCAACGCGCCCGATAGAGAATTTCTATGTAATACCGACTTTTTCGTTAAGAAAAAATTCATGAACACGAGCAATGCAAAGAATTTCTTGGCAAGCTCACTAATTGAGCAATCCGATTATTTTGATGAAATAGAAGGGAAAGCTCGTTTTCCAGAAATATTTCCCTGCGCCCTAATCTCGTGCGCCTTATTGGAGAACGCCATAAAAGAAAGTCTTGATTTTAAACGCAACCCAATGGTTTATACTTCACATAAAATAAGCATCGATCGATCTCACCTTTCTCACTTAAAGAGCAATGACAGCCTCCATTTGTTGGTTCGCTTAACCCAAGAGAACGAGAACCGTACATCGTCTCTTCAGAAAACCTATGAGTGCTATGGCATTGTCAATCATAAGAACCTGCTATTCAGATCGCTTGTCTCTCTAGTTCCATTAATCCGAAAATAGATTCGACTGCGATTTGAGGCCTACGTGCCCAAAACTTGCACATGGGTTTCCTCTGCTGCCAATCGCCCACGTCTCCAATTATCACAGCACCAACCGGATTTGTGCTGCATCCGGCAGAAGCTCCACTTGGCCGCCCTTCCATCAACCCGTCTTTAGCTCCCAATCGTAGGAAAGCGTCAACGGCGCATGGTCAGAGAAGCGCTCCGCCGTGTAGATCTCGGCACCCCGGACGCGCTCGCGCAGGCCGGGGGTGATCACGTGGTAGTCGATGCGCCACCCGGTGTTGTTGTCCCAGGCGCGACCGCGGAACGACCACCAAGTGTACTGCTCCGAGGCTAGATTCACCAGCCGAAAGGCATCCATGAAGCCGGCCTCGCCGAACAGACGGTCCAGCCAGGCGCGCTCCTCGGGCAGGAAGCCCGAGTTCTTCTGGTTGGAGCGCCAGTTCTTGAGGTCGATCGGCTTGTGGGCGATGTTCCAGTCGCCGCAAATTATGTATTCACGGCCCACCGCGCGGAGCGATTTAAGGTACTCAAGGAGCGGCGCCATAAAAGTGTATTTAAAATCCTGCCGCTGTGCGCTGGAGGTCCCGGAGGGCATGTAGAAGGAGACCACCGAGAGCTGGCCGAAGCGCGCCTCTAGCCAACGTCCCTCGCGGTCGATCTCCGGCCAGCCGAGACCGACCCTGACCTCATCCGGCTCTTGGCGAGCATAGAGCGCCACGCCGCTGTAGCCACGCTGCTCGGCATCGTGGAAGAAAGCATGGTAACCCTCTGGAAAGAAGAGGGCATTGCCGTCGAGCTGCGCGCGCTGCGCCTTGGTCTCCTGAAAACAGAGCACGTCCGATCGCTCGCGGGCAAGCCAACCGAAGAAGCCCTTGCGGGCGGCGGCACGGATGCCGTTGAGATTCAGGGTGGTGACCTTCAGCGGCATACACACTTTACCGATACGCTCTGTTGACTGCGAGGCCGCTTATCCTCGTTGAGATTGCAAGAGTGACGATTTTTATCGATCGCCTCGGCTAAAACCGAACCCAGTAGAAACAAGAAACGGGACACCTGTGTGCGCCGGTGTGACGAGACGAATCGATCAAAGCACCCTCTTTTTACAGCCGCTCAAACAGCGCAGCGATACCCTGGCCGCCGCCGATGCACATGGTGACCACGGCATAGCGCCCATTGCAGCGCTGCAGCTCGTAGAGCGCCTTGACGGTCAGGATCGCGCCGGTTGCCCCAATGGGGTGGCCCAGAGAAATACCGCTTCCGTTCGGGTTTACCTTTGCCTCGTCGAGCTCTAGATCCTTGACCACGGCGAGCGCCTGCGCGGCAAAAGCCTCGTTGATCTCCCAGACATCGATTTGCTCACTGGTCACACCCGCTTTCTCCAGCAGCTTGCGCACTGCCGGAACCGGGCCGATGCCCATGTATTTTGGTTCCACCGCCGCGACTGTACCAGCGACCAACCGGCCCAGTGGGTTTAGATCACCCGCTTCGGCGGCCCGACGCTCCATGAGTACCACGGCAGCAGCACCATCGTTCAACGTCGAAGCATTGCCGGCGGTTACCGTGCCGCCGTCGGCTTTGAACACCGGTCGCATGGTCGCCATTTTGGCCGGATCGATCTCACGACGCGGACCTTGGTCCGTGTCCACCACCACCGAGCCTTTGCGTCCCTTGACCTCAATGGGAAGGATCTGGTCGCGGAAATAACCGCTATCGATAGCGTGGCTCGCCCGACGGTGACTTTCCATGGCCAAGTGATCCTGGGCCTCGCGGGAGATGCCCCACTGCTCGGCGACATTCTCGGCGGTGATGCCCATGTGGCAGCGGTCGAATGGATCGGTTAGAGCGCCGACCATGGCGTCGACCAGAGCACCATCACCCATGCGCTGCCCCCAACGCCCGCTCGGGATCCAATAGGGCGCCCGCGACATGGTCTCGCCGCCGCCGCCCACGGCACAGTCGGTGTCGCCGAGCTGGATATAGCTGGCCGCAGTCAAAATGGCCTGCAGGCCGCTGCCGCAGAGACGGTTGAGCGTCAATGCCGGCGTATCGATCGGCAGCCCGGCGTTGACACTGGCCACCCGAGCGATATACATATCGCGTGGCTCACTGTGAATGACGTTGCCGAACACGGTGTGGCCGACTGCCGAGGGCTCGACGCCGGCCCGGCTGATGGCTTCGCGAACCACCGCTGCGGCCAAATCACCCAAGGAGATGTCCTTGAGATCTCCGCCATAGCTTCCAATCGGGCTCCGAGCCCCACCCAGGACGAGGACATCACGTGAATTGCTCATTCTTTCCCACCTTGGTCGGCCCGTGAAAGAATTGCCCTCGCCCACTTTATGTTGCGGGGCAACAAAAACCAATTCTAGTAGCCACTGCGCTCGATTGCCAGCCGTTGCTGTTTTCGGCGCGTGGCGTTGGTCGGTGCATGGCTGGATGGAGTATCGATCGTACCCGAACAGTTGAAGCAGCCTAGCTTGATCAGTACCGGGTCCTCAGCCAAAATATAAAAAATCATACGGGGCAGCACGCCTCGTGAATTGCCCCGCGCGGTCGTGCCAGCGCCGTCTTTCCTTAACTATGCCGCTCCCTTGTCCCTCCGAGCGTTCGAAACGGTTCAAGCTCAAGCCCGGAGTCCGCGGCCGATATAAGCCGGGCACAATCGATGCGGAGTGAAGGAGGAGCAATGTACCAGCACATCAAATATCCGGAAGGCGGTGAGAAGATCCGGGTGGTCGACGGTAAACTGCGTATTCCGGAGCAGCCGGTCATCGGCTATATCGAGGGCGACGGCATCGGCCCCGACATCACCGGCGCCTGTCTGCGTATCTGGGATGCGGCCGTACAGCAAGCATACCGGGATGAGCGCAGAATTGCTTGGTGCGAGCTCTATATGGGCGAGAAAGCCGCCGGACTGTATGGCGGCGATTATTTCCCCAAAGAAACCGAAGCGGCGCTACGGGATCTGATCGTTTCTATCAAAGGCCCACTTACCACGCCTGTCGGTGGCGGTTACCGATCCTTGAACGTGACCTTGCGCCAGAAGCTCGATTTGTATGCCTGTGTGCGCCCGGTGCGGCATTACGAGGGCGTGCCTTCGCCGTTGCGCAAACCCGAGGATGTGGACGTGGTGATCTTTCGCGAGAACACCGAGGATGTCTACGCCGGTATCGAGTATCAATCCGCTACCCCGGAGAACAAAAAACTCGCCGCGTTCCTGCGCGAGGAGATGGGGGAGAGTTTCTTCGAGGAGGCCGGCCTCGGAGTCAAACCAATCAGCCCCTTCGGTAGCAAACGCTTGGTATCCAAAGCCATCGAATATGCCGTGGAGAACAATCGCGAGAGCGTCACCCTCGTCCACAAAGGCAATATCATGAAATACACCGAGGGCGCGTTCCGCACCTGGGGCTACGAGGTGGCGCGCGAGAAATTCGCCGATGTCACCATCACCGAAGAGGAACTCTACTCCATCTATGGGGGTAAGCAGCCGGCCGGGAAAATCGTCATCAAGGACCGTATCGCCGATATCATCTTTCAGCTCATGCTGCTGCGGCCGAATGAATTCGATGTCCTCGCCACCATGAATTTGAACGGGGATTATCTCTCCGATGCGGTGGCTGCCGAGGCAGGCGGTGTCGGAATTGCCCCGGGGGCCAACATGGGCGATTACGTGGCCGTATTCGAGGCGACTCACGGCACGGCCCCCAAATATGCCAATCAGGACAAGGTCAACCCGGGTTCGCTGCTCTTCTCCGGAGTCATGATGCTCGATTACCTAGGCTGGCACGAGGCGGCCGACCTGATCCGCGCCGCTTACCAGCGCGTCGTGAGCGCCAAGATCGTAACCTACGATTTCGCCCGTCAGATCGAAGGCGCCACGGAGGTCAAGACCAGTCAGTTCGCCGATGCCCTGATCGAGGAGATGCAGGGCAAGGTGGACCTTGCCAAATATCAGCAGGAGCGTATGGAAGCCATCGAGCAGGATCGCAGGATTCGCGAATTGCGCCGCGTTTCATCACCGCTGGAGGAGATGATCGCCTCGGGCCGCACACCGCATACGGTAGGAGATTTGATGAACCCGAGCCCCATCTGCGTACCGGCGGACACCTTGGTCGAAGATGCAATGCATCTGATGCGCGAGAAACGCATCGGCAGCGTGATCACGCGGCCGGCGCCCGACGGTGAGTGGGGTATCATGACGCAGCGCGATGTCATCTCCCGCAT
Source organism: Gammaproteobacteria bacterium (assembly GCA_030433275.1). Taxonomy (GTDB): domain Bacteria; phylum Pseudomonadota; class Gammaproteobacteria; order Nitrococcales; family Nitrococcaceae; genus Nitrococcus. Next base: position 91,840 of record JAUILK010000004.1, on the reverse strand, counting down.
CGTCTCCGCCAACCGGCAGCCGCGTGTCGTGAAAGTCGGTGACGTGGCGAGCAAACCGCTTATTACCGTACCAGTGGACATGTCGCTGCACGATTGCGCTGATAAGATGAGCAACCAAAACATACGCCGCGTGGTCGCGGTCGACCAGAATAACGAACCCATAGGCATCATTTCCGATACCGACATCTTCGCCAGTGTCGAGCAGTTCGGAATGCCGGAGTAACAGGCGTCCCATTGCCGCCACCACCATGAAGGTGGCCGCTGACTGCAAGGGGCATAAAGCAGGAATCTGTCATGCAGGAAAAGCGTATCGATGCGCCGCTGCGCGAGGACATCAGGCAGCTAGGTGGGTTGCTGGGAAGTACCCTCTATGAGCAGGACGGGGAGCCGCTTTATAACACCGTCGAAGAGATTCGCCGGCTGTCGAAAGATGCTCGGGCCGGCGTTCCCGGAGCGGCCGAGCAGCTCTCCAGCATGCTCGCCGGTCTGGACGATGCCATGATCATGCCGGTGGTACGGGCGTTTTCCAACTTCCTAAATCTGGCCAACATCGCCGAGCAGCATCACCGTATACGGCGCAGCCGAGCGTGGTTGCGCGATCCTAAATCCGCTCCGCTGCGCGGTTCGTTGGAGGAAGCATTTGAGCGGCTCGCCGAAACGGTCGAGCCGCAGGAGCTCTATGAAACCGTCTGCCGTCTCGAGATCGAACTCGTGCTCACCGCGCACCCCACGGAAGTCACCCGCCGCAGTCTGCTGCAGAAATATAATCGCATCGCGGAGTTGTTGGATCAGCAGGACCGCTTGGACCCGACCCCGGAAGAGATCGAGGAGGTTCATCACGCCCTCCAGCGCGAGATTATAGCAGCTTGGCATACCGATGAAATTCGTCGCCGCCGCCCTTCACCGGTCGATGAGGCGCGCTGGGGCTTAGCCGTGGTTGAACAAACCTTGTGGAACGTAATGCCACGGTATATGCGCCGGCTCGATAAGATACTCAAACGTAAGACTGGCCACCATCTGCCGCTCGATGTGGCGCCGATCCGCGTCGGCTCCTGGATGGGAGGAGATCGCGACGGTAATCCTCGGGTCACCGCGCGGGTCACGCGGGAGGTCTGTTTGCTGAACCGCTGGATGGCCGTGGAGCTCTATGAACAAGAACTCAACCCGATCATCTCCGAACTCTCCCTCCAGTGCGTGGACGATGATCTGCGCAAACTGGTTCCGGGGCGCTGGGAACCTTATCGCGTCCTGCTCAAACGGTTGCGGGCGCGATTGCGCATAACCCGCAGCTGGATCGAGGCACGCCTGGAAGGCCGACACCCGCCGGATGGCGAAATTCTGCTTGAGGCCAGTGATCTGAAAACGACGCTGCTCGCTTGCTACCATTCGCTGCAGCGCAGCGGCGCCGGGGTGGTTGCGGACGGTCGATTGTTGGATCTTATCCGACGCGTAACGGTGTTTGGACTCACTTTGATGCGGGTCGACATCCGTCAAGAAGCGAGCCGTCATACCGATACACTGGATGCCATCACCCGTGAGCTGGGTCTGGGTAGCTACGCCGAGTGGACCGAGGAACAACGCGAGGCGTTCTTGATCGGCGAACTAGGCAATCGCAGGCCGCTGATTCCGAGAGAATTCGATCCGGATGACGAGGTGCGCGAAGTTCTAGACACCTTTCAGATGATGGCCGAACTCGGGCCTGACTCCTTGGGGGCGTATGTCATCTCCATGGCGTCGCAGCCCTCCGATATCCTCGCCGTGGAGCTGCTGCAGCAGGAGGCAGGCGTACGCCATTACCTGCGAGTCGTACCTTTGTTCGAAACGCTCGACGATTTGAACGGCGCCGAGGCGTGTATCGAGCATTTGATGCGAATCCCTTGGTATAGGAACCGTATTCAGGGTCATCAGGAAGTAATGATCGGCTATTCGGATTCCGGTAAGGACGCCGGGCATCTGACCGCCGCTTGGACACTTTACAAGACTCAAGAACGGCTAGTGGCGGTCGCGCGGCGCCAGGGCGTTAAGCTTACGCTGTTCCACGGTCGGGGCGGTTCGATTGGCCGTGGCGGTGGCCCGACTCATGCCGCTATCCTCTCCCAACCGCCTGGATCAGTGGCTGGACGCCTGCGCGCGACCGAGCAAGGCGAGGTCATCCACGCAAAATTCGGCCTCCCGGGTATTGCGTTGCGCAACCTCGAGGTTTACACGACGGCGGTGCTAGAAACGACCTTACAGACGGCCCAGCCCCTCCAACAGCCCTGGCGGGATATCATGGATCGCCTGGCTCAGCTCGCCACAAAAACCTACCGGGGGGTGGTTCGGGAAGACCCGGCCTTCATCGAATATTTTCGGCACGCCACTCCGGAACATGAAATCAGCATGCTGACCATCGGCAGTCGGCCCGCCCGCCGCAGCCCAACCCAGGGTGTGAATAGCCTACGCGCGATACCGTGGGTATTCGCCTGGACGCAGACTCGGCTGCTGCTACCGGCTTGGCTTGGAATCGGGGAGTCGCTCCAAAGCGCCCTGAACTCAGGAGACGCCGCACTGCTCAAGAGCATGTATAGGGAATGGCCGTTTTTCCGAGCATTCCTCGATATGGTGGAGATGGTATTGGCCAAGGGCGATCCCGCCGTCGCTGCCTGGTATGACAACCGCCTGGTTCCAACCGAACTACAGCCCCTAGGGGAGCGCATGCGCCGACAATTCGACAAGACGCTACGCGCGGTGCTCGAAATAACCGGCCACGAGCAGCCTTTGGATGAATTCCCGGTGACACAGCGCTCAGTGATTGTACGCAATCCCTACGTTGACCCCCTCAATTTGCTGCAGGTGGAGCTGCTCTATCGGGTTCGTCACGGCAAGGAAGAAAACCTGCGCAAAGCGCTCATGGTCTGCATCAATGGCATTGCGGCCGGGATGCGCAATACAGGATAGGCCAGTGCCTCTAAAACCGCTCGTCATACCGACAAATCAAGCTCGACCCGCCGCCTTACGCTAAATGGGCTACAGTAGGCGCATGTTTGATTACCAGCGCGCGTTCATACAATTTGCCTTAGAGCACAGAATTCTGCGCTTTGGCGAGTTTATCTTGAAGTCGGGTCGCCGCAGTCCGTATTTTTTCAACGCCGGGCGATTTGCCACGGGACGGGCGCTGACCCAGGTAGGGCGATACTACGCTCAGGCTATAATCGGCTCCGGGATCGGCTTCGATATGTTGTTCGGCCCAGCTTATAAGGGCATCCCACTTGCCTGCGCCACCGCCATAGCGCTGGCCGAGCACCATAACCGGGATGTCCCCTACGCCTTCGATCGCAAGGAGACCAAGACACATGGTGAAGGCGGCAAGGTCGTCGGCGCGCCGGTGCACGGGCGTATCTTGATAATCGACGATGTTATATCGGCCGGTACCTCCGTGCGCGAATCCTCCGCGCTTATCACGGCCGTTGGAGCCTCGTTGGCGGGGGTGGTAATTGCCCTAGACCGACAAGAGCGTGGTCAGGGCATCATCGCCGCAACGGCCGAGCTCGAAGCAAGTCATGACGTCCCCATTGCCGCCGTTATCACTTTGGATACCTTGATCGAATATCTCGTGGAACAAGGCGGACGGTCTGGAGAGCTTGCCGACATGCAGGCCTATCGAGAGACCTACGGCGCACCTCGTTGATTGTCAATGGAACGGCTCGACACGCACCGATTGCCAGTGGAGCAGATCTTTCGCACAGAATTAGGGAAGCGAATAGTCATTCGTGGTGTGCCCTTGCTCATGCTCGGTCTATGGTTGGCGAGCGCCGCGACCGCAGGGTCGGCCCAGCTCTACAAATGGGTGGACGAACAGGGGCGGGTACATTACAGCGATACCGTCCCGCCTGCAGCGGCCAGTCAACAACGTGAGCTCAAATCATCGAGCGGCCAAACGGTACGGACCATCAAACCACCGCCGACGCGCCAGCAGTTGGAAACCGAGCAGCGGGCGTATGAGATGGCCCGGAAAGCCGAACGGCAGCGGCACGCCCAGGAAAAATACGATAAAACGCTTTTGCTCACCTTCTCGAGTGCGCAAGAGATAAAGGCGGCTCGTGATGAGCGCCTGCGGGCGATAACTGCGCAAATTCAACTCATCCAGGAACGGCTCGACAAACTCGAGTCCCGATTGCAGACCCAACGGCGCAAAGCTGTACATATCGAGCGCACTGGAGAGCACGACCCAACACCAGTTTATGCCAAACTTGTAGAGCTACAACGGCATATCGACGAAAATAACGCCTTCATTGAACGCAAACGGCAGGAGCGAGAGCGGACACGCCAAGAATTCGCCCGCGATCTAGCGCGTTACCGTGAGCTAATGGCGGTAGAGGGCACGCATACGGCACCCGAGCAGATCGACAACCCCTGAAGAAAAAGCCCAAGCCTACCCCCATTCCAACCGCTCTATCAGCGAGTACGGTAACGGAAACATGGCGTATACCGATCAGATTGTTTTCCTCGCCGGCTTCCTTTTGACTCTCAGCATTCTTGCGAGCATTCCGGCCGATCGCAGCGGGGTACCGGTACTGGTGATTTTTCTGGTGTTAGGCATGCTAGCCGGTGAGCAAGGGCTCGGCGGAGTCCAGTTCGAGGACGTCGCGACGGCTCATCTGCTTGGTACCATGGCTCTGGCCGTCATTCTATTCGACGGGGGCTTACATACCCCGTTATCGAGCTTTCGTACCGGCCTTGGCCCTGGGCTGAGCCTGGCGACGGCCGGTGTGGTTGCAACAGCGCTCATAACCGCTGGCTGCGTGGTGTTGCTCTATGGCGATCCTTGGCTTAATTCCCTATTGCTGGTGTCAATTATCAGCTCAACCGACGCGGCAGCCGTGTTTTATCTGCTGCGCGCTCGAGGCTTGGAGTTGCATCCGCGTGTGCGCAACACGCTGGAAATCGAGTCCGGGGTCAACGATCCCATCGCGATTTTTTTGACGATCGTACTGATTGAATGGGTGCTGCAGCAGCACCAGGCCACGCCGACCGGACTGATCGTGAGCTTGGGGCAACAACTAATCGGCGGCGCAGCGCTCGGTGGAGCCGGCGGGGCATTGCTCACATGGGTGGTCAATCGCTTGCCTCTGCCCGCGAGCCTCTACCCGTTGCTTGCGCTATCGGGAGGGTTGCTAATTTATGGCGTAAGCGCGTATATCGGTGGCAGCGGCTTCCTCGCCGCTTATCTTACCGGCCTGATTCTCGGTAACAACGCCCGCTTGGGCCGACGCAGTATCCAACGCTTCCATGACGGCATCGCCTGGCTCTGTCAGATCGGCCTTTTTCTCATGCTGGGACTGCTGGTGACACCGAGCGATCTACTGCAGGTTGCGCCCAAGGCATTGCTAGTGGCCGGCGCCATCATCATGCTGGGCCGGCCACTAGCGGTAGCGCTGTGCCTACTGCCCTTTCGCTTTCCGTGGCGGCAAGTGGTGTTCATCAGCTGGGTAGGAATTCGCGGAGCGGTACCAATTGTACTCAGCCTATTTCCACTGCTCGCCGGGGTACCCGGCGCTGTGGTGGATTTCAATATCGTTTTTTTTGTCGTTCTGACCTCGTTGCTATTACAAGGTTGGACCGTCGCGCCGCTCGCGCGCCGGCTGAGTTTGCAACTGCCTCGCCTCCATCCGGATGCACGATGGATCGATCTGGGCATTCCCAGTGACCACGAACTAGTGATCTGCGAGTTGCCGCCACAATGCCCAGCGCTGAACGCAACTTTGGGCGCACTGCAGCCACCAAATGGCGTCCAGCTGCTGGCGCTGGTGCGCCAAGGCCGTAGCGTACCGGTCACATCGCAACGCGCCTTGCTAGCCCGAGATCTGCTGTACTTGCTGGTTCCTTCTGCTGACTCGACCGTACAGGAGCGCTTCGATCACTGGCTCGACGAAATGGGTACGCAGCAGCCCGAGAGTCAGCGGCGCTTCTATGGTGAGTTCACTATCGGAGCGCTCTCGCCGATGGCGGATTTTGCCGCAGTTTACCTTAGTAATCCGATAACCGATGCGCGGCCAGGCGAGACCATCGGTGACTATCTGAACCGGCGCTTGCACAACAAGACTTCCGAGGGCGACTTGGTGGAGCTTGGCAATGTCGTGCTGGTTGTACGTGAAATGGATCAGCGCCAGATCGTCAAGGTGGGCGTAAAGCTACCCCGGCCGCCAATGAATTGACTGCCCCGCGCACGGTGTTAGGTGGTTTTGCAAGGCCACGGCGGTGTTCAGCTGGGCCAGCGCGCACCTCCCTGACCATGGATGAGGGTACCCACGCCGGAATCGGTAAACAGCTCCAGAAGCACTGCATGCTCGACCCGGCCATCGATAATGTGAGCGGTGTGAACGCCATTGGCGACGGCTTCCAACGCACAACGTATCTTGGGCAGCATGCCACCGTGGATGGTTCCATCGGCGATCAGGCGTTCTACTTGCATCAAGTCCAGGCCGGTGAGAAGCCGCTCTTCTCGGTCCAGCAAACCCCGGGTATTGGTGAGCAGGATGAGTTTTTCCGCATGCAGGGTCTCAGCCAGCTTACCGGCAACGAAATCGGCATTGATGTTGTAGGAACGGCCATCCGCACCGACCCCGATGGGTGCAATGATTGGGATGAAAGCACCGCCAGCCAATACGTCGATCAGCGAAGCATCGATGCAATCCACTTCGCCAACATGGCCGATGTCAATGATCTCCGGTGCCTGCTCGGATTCGCTGCGACGAGTGATATGGAGTTTGCGCGCACGTATCAGGCCGCCGTCCTTGCCGGTAAGACCTACGGCTCGGCCGCCGTGGGCGGTGATTAAATTGACGATTTCCTTGTTTACCAGCCCGCCGAGCACCATTTCCACCACATCCATAGTCTCGGCATCGGTCACGCGCATGCCATCCACGAATTCCGATTCTTTGCCGATACGCGCAAGCAACTGCCCGATCTGCGGTCCTCCACCATGCACCACCACGGGATTGAAGCCCACCAGTTTCATCAACACGATATCGCGGGCGAAACTTCGTTTAAGATCTTGATCTACCATGGCATTGCCGCCATATTTGATAACAAGGGTTTTGCCGTGGAAGCGCCGGATATAGGGTAATGCCTCGGTGAGGACATGCGCGACTTGGGCTGGAGGGGTGGGAGACTTACGCATATCAATAGTTGTCTGTTACTTTAGCGTCTTCAAAATGGCAGTTTCAAGTCAGGGCGGACACGCTCAATCAACGCTCGGAAGGTGGTCTCAATGCGCTCGAGCGCTATGGCATCATCGCCTTCGAAGCGCAATACTAAACAAGGTTGGGTGTTGGAGGCGCGCACCAACCCCCAGCCGTCGGGGAAATCGACCCGTAGACCATCGATGGTCGTCACACGGGCGTCACCGAAGGCCGCCTGCTCCAATAATGCGGCCATAAGTCGCTGCGACTCGCCTTCTTCCAGATCCAAGCGCAACTCGGGAGTGCTGACGGCCTCGGGCAGCTGTGCAAAGACCTCGGCACTTACACGCGGATCCATGGAAAGGATTTCTAGCAGTCGCGCAGCAGCGTAAATCCCATCGTCAAAGCCGTACCAGCGGTCGTTGAAAACGATATGCCCACTCATCTCACCCCCCAGCAGCGCCCCTGTCTCACGTAGCTTATTTTTTATCAACGAGTGACCGGTTTTCCAGAGCACGGGTACGCCGGCGGCCTCTGTGATGACGTCGGCGAGCCGGCTGGTGCACTTGACGTCGAAAACGATATCCGAGCCTGGGTTGCGGCTCAGAATGTCTTCGGCGAAGAGCATTAGCTGGCGATCGGGCCAGATGATCTTGCCGTAATTATCCACCACGCCGAGCCGATCGCCATCACCATCGAAGGCGAGCCCGAGGTCCGCCTGCTGCGCGCGCACTTGTTGGATCAACAACTCTAGGTTCTCGGGGACTGTGGGGTCGGGATGGTGGTTTGGGAAGTCGCCGTCGACTTCACAGAACAACTCTACGATTTCGCAGCCCAGAGCCCGCATCAGATCGGGCACAAGCTCACCACACACCCCGTTGCCGCAATCCACGACCACTTTGAGAGGGCGGTGCAACGCTATATCTTGCAACACACGCTCCCGATAGGCCGCTAGAATATCCTGGCGCTCCACTTCGCCGCTGCCGCGGTGCAAATCACCGCTTTCGATACGCCGCCCTAACGCCTGGATGGCTCCACCGGATAGGCTCTCGCCGCCGAGCACAATCTTGACTCCATTGTAGTCGGACGGATTGTGGCTGCCGGTTACGACTACACCGGCGTGGCTGTCGAGATAGTGGGTGGCAAAATAGACAACCGGGGTCGGGACGCGACCGATATCGATTACGTGCCGACCTGCCGCCATCAGTCCTTCTCTCAGCGCTGCCGCGAGTTCCGGACTGGAGTGGCGGCCATCATAGCCCACCACGATGGTTTGTTGATTTCGGACGGCAGCTTCACTGCCGATCGCCCGCCCCAACCAATGCACCACTTCGGGTGTCAGAGTTTTACCGATGATACCGCGAATGTCATAGGCACGCAGAATGGAAGGATCGATGAGGGGCACAGACTCAAGCCCAGGCGGTGCGCCGTTGCTTTCGGCAACTTCCATGAATCGCGGCACGGCTACCCATTCGGAATCGGCCGCGGGCTCGACCTTTTCTTCTGAAGGCTCGGTTCCGGCAACCGGTGTTTGCGTGGTGAAAACTGCGGTAGACACCGCTTGCAGCTCCCGCAAGCGCATCGGGTAATGGGTGCGCCACTCTCCGTTCAGGCGGTCCCGGACAATACGCACGAAGGTTTGGCCGTCGGCGGCAAGCACCCGGCGCAGACGTAGGCTGGCGATGACTGCGGTAAGTAGAATTAGTAATATCCCCGCAGCGATGACTGCAAACGCAAGTGGCATGTTGATTCCGGCCAGCGGAGCAGCACTATGCCCACCGATGTATTCGAGCTGCCAGGCAGTGCCGGGTACAGCAAGACGGATACGGGGTCCGGCGGCTTGGCGGTTTCCTGACTCGGCCAGAATCACCGAGTCGTCGTCGGAATGCTGCCGCCGCAAACCGACCCAGGCTTGTGGTGGTGGGGTGAGGTATCGAAACCAACGATCAGCAGGCAAGGTCAACACCAGCACGCCGAGAATCGTATCGCTCGCGCGAATCGGCTCAACCAAATTGACGCTGGCACCCGGTCGCCCGGGCAGATGGATCTCCGCTGGCGGACGGCGACCAGCGGAGGCCACTTTGACCATGTCGAGCAAAGCGTAACCGATAGGGGGGTTGGCGTTCGGATCGGGAGACAAGTCGCCCTTCGGTACGATGAGCAGACGGGTGGCTGGCGGGAGCGCCGATTGGAGTACCTGTACGAGCTCGGTCAGGACCGATTGATCACCGTTTTGCAACGCTTTTTGCAGCACATCGAGGCGGGCTGTTTCGGCAAGCCCCTGGTAGAGGGCGGCGACCTGTACCGTCAGATCACGGCTGATCAGCTCCGCTGCTTGGTTGGCGGTCACTTGCCAGAGCGCCTGTCTGGCGCGCTGGCCAAATGCCGCGGTTAATGCCACCGAGCCGAGCAGAAGCAGAACGGCGACCAGCGCCACGCTGATGAAATAACTGGTGATGGTCTTGGAACCTTTCGGTGCATTTGCCGTAGACGCATCCTGCGGGCGGGCGCAACGCTCCCCATTTTCCTTCATGGCATTACCCGAGCTACTTGATGGCGTTTATCTGTACTTTACTCAGCGCCGGCTAGCGATTGACCGACTCGCGCTTCTCGAACCGAGTTCGACGATCTTTAATAGGCTAATGACGCCCAGAATGTCCGAACCCGCGTTCGCCTCGCCTGCTGGGATCGAACGCCTCCACAAGTTCGAGCGCGGGTCGGGCCACCGGGACGAAAATGAGCTGCGCAATGCGTTCCCCCGGTTCGATAGTGAATGGTTTCATGCCTCGGTTCCAGCAGGAAACAAAGATTTGGCCCTGATAGTCGGAATCAATCAGACCCACCAGATTGCCAAGTACGATGCCGTGCTTATGACCCAAGCCTGAGCGCGGCAGGATAAGCGCCGCGAAGCCGGCATTGCCGATGTGTACCGCGATGCCGGTGGGTATCAGTTCGGTCTGGTCAGCTCCAAGCGTCAAAGGAACTTCGAGACAGGCACGCAGATCGAGCCCCGCCGAGCCGTCCGTAGCATACTCCGGCAAAGTGAACTCGCGTTCGAGCCTAGGATCCAGAATGCGCAGCTGAACTTTGTGCATGGAAACGCTCGCTGATGATCTCGATGAGATGTCGGGCCACCTGGGCTTTCGCGGCTTGGACAATGCTTACATGCCCCCCTTCCCAGAAGACCTCCAGGGCGTTGCTCGTGCTATCGAAACCTAAGCCCGGCCGCCCCACCCAATTGGCGGCGATCATATCCAATTGTTTTTGGCGGCGCTTGTGCTCGGCATGCTCCCCTAGCCGATGGGTTTCCGCAGCAAAGCCCACCGTAAATGGCCGCCCCTGGTCAAGCGCTGCAACCGCTTGCACGATATCCGGGTTTCGTACCAAGCGTAAACTAAGCGCCGCCTCCTTCTTCTTGATCTTTTCGGCGGATCGCGTCGCGGGCCGGTAATCGGCCACAGCCGCCGCGCCGATAAAGATATCGCAGTCCTCGATGTGCTGCATGACCGTTTCGTACATCTGCTGCGCCGTTTCCACATCCAGGCGCTCAATGCCCGCGGCAAGGGGCTCCCCGGAGGGACCGGCGATTACGGTCACCCGTGCACCGGCCTGCCGGGCGGCCGCAGCCAACTCGAAACCCATTTTCCCGGAGCTGCGATTGCTGATGAAGCGCACCGGATCGATCGCCTCGCGGGTCGGGCCGGCGGTGATCACGACCGTGCAGCCCTGCAACGCGCCATGCGAGTAGAACTCACTCAGTTCCGCCACTATGGCGGCCGGCTCCAGCATACGCCCGGAGCCTATCTCGCCGCATGCCTGGTCACCCCAGCCGGGACCCAGAAGATGCACTCCGCGTGCTTCGAGCTGGACTCGATTGGCCTGAGTCGCCACGTGGGCCCACATGGTTTGGTTCATGGCCGGGGCAAGTACGATGCGGGCGCGCGTAGCAAGGCACAAGGTGGTCAGCAGGTCGTCGGCATGGCCGTGGGCCAGCCGTGCCATAAAATTCGCGCTGGCCGGCGCCACCAGAACCAACTCGGCCCAACGGGCAAGCTCAATATGGCCCATAGCGGCCTCAGCGGTCAGATCCAGCAGGTCGCAATGCACGGGCTTACCCGAAACCGCTTGAAAAGTCAGCGGGCGGACGAACTCCGTGGCGGCACTGGTCATAGCAATGCGCACCTCGGCGCCGACCTCGCGAAGCCGCCGCACCAAATCGGGGCTCTTATAAGCCGCAATGCCACCGGTAACGCCGAGTAAGATATGGCGTGCGGTAAGGGCATGATGCATGGGATCAATGCTCTCGGTTCAGAAACAACGCTACAGATTATCTAAAAAAAACGATCTGATTAATCAGGACTTGTCTGCAACGCCGCATTGCGAGTTCGAAGGCGGGGTGGCGGCGGTGTATTGCAGCACTCCGAGTGCGCTCATACACGAGCTGGACACCCGGTCGGTTCGAGCATCGACTCCGGGCAGGATGCGGGCGCGCAGCAATCAAGTGTAGAATCACCACTGTGCTTGGCAAGGCCCGCAACGCCCCTTGCAAGCAAACGGTGACTAGGGAGGGTTGCCATGGCGATTACCGATTGGCCGGCGGCCGAGCGGCCTCGGGAGAAGTTGCTGCTGCGCGGCGCCCCAGCGCTATCCGATGCCGAATTGCTGGCCATCTTTTTGCGCACCGGGCGGCCCGGCCGGACTGCGGTGGATTTGGCACGGGAGCTGCTTGCCGATTTCGGTGGATTGCGTGCTCTTTTAGAGGCCGATTTAGACCGTTTCTGCACGCGCAGAGGATTGGGGCCGGCGAAGTTCGCCCAGCTCCAGGCGGTATTGGAGATGGGTCGGCGCCATCTCGGAGAGCGATTGCAGCGCGGCGACACCTTCGCCAACCCTGAGGATACCCGGCGCTTTTTGCAGACTCGACTGCGCGGCTATCCTTACGAGGTGTTCAGCTGTTTGTTCCTGGATAATCGGAATCGTCTGATCGCTTTCGAAGAACTGTTTCGTGGCACAATCGATGCTGCCAGCGTCTATCCTCGGGAGGTCGTTCGATGCGCCCTGGAACACAACGCCGCGGCATTGATCGTCGCCCACAATCACCCCTCGGGTGTAGCGGAACCAAGCCGCGCGGATGCTTTGTTGACCCAGCGCTTGCGGGAAGCGCTCGCACTGGTCGATATCCGGCTTTTGGACCATTTCGTAGTGGGCGATGGTGATGTGGTCTCACTGGCCGAGCGCGGTTTAATGTAGGGCTTTCCAAACGATGAGACCTAGTTGGACATATGCGAGCTTTTCGTGACCAGGGTGGAAAGCGCTGGGATGCCGTGGTGGGACACGAGTCCTATGGTATTCAGGTACTGTTATTCATGCCCGAAGGGGATGGAGAAACCCGTAAAGCCGTCATGGCGGCTACCACGCGCCTGGAAGCGCATCGAGAAGTCGATGCACTGACTGAGGCGGAACTCCGCCAGCGCCTTGCCCGCTCCCAACCTTGGGATTCGGATACCCGATTTTCCGGTTGAGCGGGACGCGAGCTGTTTCCTGACATCATCCCAAAAATTGGCAATGCCTTCGGCGGCAAACGCTCCATAGCATTAAACTGGTCAACCCGATGTCCTCTGCAACAAAGGGAGCACTCGCGTGGCGTTTAGGCCGGAGCGCCCATGGCTAAGCGCAACTTCTTCAGGGCGTTTTTCTCCAGCTGGCGGATGCGCTCGGCGGAGACCGAGTAGCGCTCGGCAAGCTCTTGCAGCGTCGCCTTGGGCTCATTGAGCCAACGCTCATGCACGATGGCGCGACTACGCTCGTCCAGATCCGCAAGCGCGGTCGCGAGCGATTCGCTTTGGTGGACCTGCCAATCGCGCGACTCGACCTCCTCGGCCGGATTCAAGCATTGGTCCCTAAGATAGGCCGCCGGCGCGCGTACGACTTCGTCGTCCTCACCCGCCTCCACTACCGGATCGAAGCTCACTTCCTGGCCTGAGAGCCGCGATTCCATCTCCTGCACGGTCTCGGGCCTGACACCAAGGTCATTGGCCACGGCATCGACCTCTGCGCGGTTCAACCAACCGAGGCGCTTTTTGGCGCCGCGCAAATTAAAGAACAGCTTGCGCTGCGCCTTGGTCGTGGCGACTTTGACGATACGCCAGTTGCGCAGAATGAACTCATGGATCTCGGCGCGGATCCAGTGCACGGCAAAAGAGACCAGACGCACCCCAACTGCCGGATCGAACCGCTTGACCGCCTTCATCAAACCGATGTTGCCTTCCTGGACCAGATCGGTAAGGGGCAAGCCATAACCCTTATAACCACGCGCGATGTGGACCACGAATCGTAGATGCGACAGGACCAACCCACGCGCGGCCTCGAGGTCATTATGATCGCGGTAGCGACGCGCCAATTGATACTCCTCCTCGACGCTGAGCGTCGGCAGGCGATTGACCGTCTGAATGTAATGCTCCTCGCTGCCGACTTTAAGCGGCAATGTGTTGAGCTCGAATCGCACCAGCGCGTTGGTCGTTTCCATTTCGCTTCCCTTTGGTCGTGGCCGGTGAGCGCTTTCCAGACCGACTCTCACGATGGTTGTCATTTTACCGTTGCTTCGTTTTATTCGAGGGCCTAAGTCATGCAAAGTTCCCAGGCATTGAAGGCACGCTCGATACATTCCCGTTCACGTATGGCGCAAAGCGGTTTATCGGAGCCGTCGATAAACAAGTTATTGAACCAGAGCCCCTTGCTTTGGTCATCCGTAATTGGATGGGGACAACGGACAATAATTCAAGGGCCAATGAGCAGAAGGCGATGCAATTCGCCGCATCACCACATTCGGGCTGCTGCTGAAGGAGGCGCGCTAGCGTGGCTCAATCGCGCTCAAATGCCGGCCCACAGCCAGCCGCGAACCGACCAAACCCAGAAACGCCCCGCAACCGAGCAGGGTGAAGCCACCGGAGAAGCCAAGTCCGGTCAGCTCAAAACGACTGCCGTAGAGGCTCGCCAGATGGCTGGCCGGATCGGTCAGCAACAATCGCCCCGTTTCCACCAGCAGACAGGCGAGCAGCCCGCCTGCAAGCCCGTGCCACAGCCCCGAGTAGAGGAAAGGACGGCGAACGAAAGCATCGGTGGCACCGATCAGTTTGACGATAACGATTTCATCACGGCGGTTTTCGATGTCGAGCCGGATGGTGTTCCCCACCACCAAGATGACCGTGATACCGAGCAGTGCGGCCACCACCCATGTACCACGTTCGAACAGATAAAGAATGGCGTGTAGGCGTCGCAGCCAATCTCGATCCAGACGGATACGCACGACACTCGGTAATGCAGCCAACTCGTCGATGAGCGAGTCCACCTGCGCGGGGTTCAGCGCGCCGATCGGCTCCACCTCGATGACGGGTGGCAAGGGGTTCCTCGGCAGCAAGGCTAGCACTTGGCGAAAACCCGAGAGTTCGCGAAGCTCCTCCAAGCCTTGCTCTGGGGTGATGATCCGCACGTCAATAACGCCTTTGCGGGCGCCAATTTGCTGCGCGAGCCGCGTTACCTGCTCGGCATCTAAATCACGTTTGAGAAACAACGAGGCGTGCGGTTGCCCTCGCCAACCACCGGCCAGTGCCTGGATGTTATCCAACAGCACAAGAAAGGCGGCCGGCAATGCAAGCGCGATACCAATCACGCCGGCCGTCATCAGGCTCGGTATTCGGTTGCGGGTAAACACTCCCAGCGAACCCAGCAAAGCCCGCGCGTGATGGGCGAGCCAGACTTTGAAATAGCGGCGGCCATGCAGCTGATGTGGCTTCATCGACGCATTAAATCCCCTGGCGCCGCGCCCAGGCCGTCATCAACCAGCTTGCCATCGGCCAGTGTCAGGCGTCGATGTCCTAGGCGGTTAATCAAAGTCACGTCGTGGCTGGCGATCATCATCGTGGCGCCGAGCTCGTTGAACTGCTCGAACAACCGCATGATCTCTCCCGAAAGCGCTGGATCGAGATTGCCCGTGGGCTCGTCGGCCAAAAGTATGGGCGGGCGGGCAACCACCGCTCGCGCGATACCGACACGTTGCTGTTCACCGCTGGAGAGCATGACCGGATAATGACGCTCTTTATCCAGCAATCCCACCTTATCGAGCGCAGCGCGAACGCGGCGGCCGATTTCTCGGTATGGCGTTCCAATGATGGTCAGCGGCAGAGCCACATTGTCGAACACTGGGCGGTCATAGAGCAGGCGGTGGTCTTGAAAGATCATTCCGATGCCACGGCGCAGCAGCGGGATGCGCCGGCGTGGCAATCGCGCCAGGCCCACGTTGGCTATGAAAATCTGCCCCCGCGTCGGTCGCTCCAGCAGTGGAATCAGCCGAAGCAACGTACTTTTTCCGGCGCCGGAGTGTCCAGTTACGAAAACCAGTTCACCGCGGTTGATATGCAGCGAGATATTACGCAGGGCTTCCTTGCCACCGGGGTAGCGCTTGCCGACCCCATTCAATCGGATCATTCAGCTGCGCTCTCCTGCGCCGGCACGGCGAGCAAGGCATCGACGAATTCCTCAGCGGTAAATGGCCGCAAGTCCTCGATTTGTTCGCCTACGCCAATGCACCGAATGGGTAGACCGAGCTGTTGAGCAATAGCGAAAATCACACCGCCCTTGGCGGTGCCGTCAAGCTTGGTAAGGGCGATGCCGGTCACTCCTACCGCCGCATGGAATTCACGGGCCTGGGCCAATGCATTCTGGCCGGTGCTGGCATCTACGACCAGTAACACCTCATGGGGAGCAGCGGCATCCTGTTTGCTGAGGACGCGCTTGATTTTTCTGAGCTCATCCATGAGGTTGCTCTGTGTATGCAGGCGGCCGGCGGTGTCGGCAATCAGAACGCCAATACCCCGGGCCAGAGCGGCCTGGTGGGCATCATAGATCACCGATGCGGCATCCGCACCGGTGGGTTGAGCAATTACCGGAATGCCACCTCGCTCACCCCAGATCTTGAGCTGCTCGACGGCGGCCGCTCGAAACGTATCGCCGGCAGCGAGCATCACCTCGTAGCCATTATCCTGCAGGCGCCGCCCCAGCTTGCCGATGATCGTGGTCTTGCCTACGCCGTTGACGCCGACGGTGAGTATCACATAGGGCCGAGTATCGATGACCAGCGGCTGTGTGCACGGTGCCAGAATCGCGATCATATCGTCGCGCAAGGCATTTTGCAGGGCCGTCGCATCGGCGAGTTGATTGCGCTTTAGCCGCTCGGTGAGGTTATCGATGATGCGTTGGGTCGCCTCGACACCGACGTCGGCCATGAGCAGCAGCGTTTCCAACTCCTCGAGTAGTTCCTGGTCGATCGCTTTGCGGCCGAGGAATAACGCCGAGAATCCGCTGCCGGTCCTGCGCAACCCCGAGTGCAGACGGTCGAGCCAACCGGCCCGCGACCTGCCTTCATCTTGAACCGCGCGGCTTGGTTCAGCCGGCTCACTTCTCCCGGGCGCCTCACTGCGTTCCGGCGTCGGCGCGGCGCTTTCGGCCGATTCGGCGGTACGATCTTTCCTGTGCTTCTTACGACGAAAACCCAGCATGGAACTCATATCAATCGCTGCCCAAAAAGAGGATGGTATCCTACCACTCCTTTCCAGACGCCGGCACAACCAAGGGAGTAAGGTGAGTGTCCATGACCAGAACGGCCGCAATTATGCTACTGGCGAGTCTACTACTATGGGGTGCCGCGCGCGCCAGTAACGGCGACTCCGCGCCCCATGCCGAACAATGGCCGGCTAGCGAGTACCGGCTCGACAATGGAATGCGCATTATCGTTCGGGAAGACCATCGGGCGCCAGTAGCTGTCTCGCAAGTATGGTACCACGTGGGTTCGAGCTACGAGCAGCTTGGCCGCACGGGTATCTCGCACCTACTCGAGCACATGATGTTCAAAGGCACCGCGAAACACCCACCCGGTGAGTTGCTACGCATAATCGCCCGCAACGGAGGGCGCCAAAACGCCATGACCGGACGGGATTTTACGGTTTATTTCCAACAAATGGCAGCGGATCGGCTCGAAATCGCCTTTCGGCTCGAGGCTGACCGAATGCAGAATCTGATTTTGGACGCGCAAGAGCTGGCCAAAGAACGCCAGGTAGTCATGGAAGAGCGGCGCATGCGTGTCACGGATCAGCCCAGAAGGCGCTTCGGCGAGCACTTCAACACCATCGCTTATCCAGCAAGCCCCTATGCATGGCCCGGCCTCGGCTGGCAAGCGGACCTCGAGGCCATCACCCTGACGGATCTGCGCGGCTGGTACACCCAGTGGTATGCTCCGGGTAATGCCCTGCTGGTTGTCGTCGGCGATGTGCACCCGGAGCGCGTAGTGCGCCTTGCTAAAGCGACTTTTGGCAAAGTCCCGGCACGCGCCACGACGCATCCGCACCGCGCGAACTATCTGCAAGCGCCCGGTGAGCGCCGCCTCGTCATGCACAGCAAGGATGCCAAAGTACCCTATGTGCTACTAGGCTACCAATTGCCTTCGGCGGCAACGGCCCAGCAGCGCGACGAGGTTTACGCGCTCATGGTGTTGGCGAGCATTCTCGATGGCGGTAAGGGGGCGAGATTGTCCCAAGAGTTGGTGCGGGATCAGCGCATTGCGGCCTCGGCCGGTGCCGGCTACAGCGCGGTCGCGCGACTGGATTCGCTGTTCGTGCTTGACGCCGTGCCCAGCAACGCTGAAGTCGCCACCGACCCTCTGGTAAAGGCGTTGCGCGAGCAGGTGCAGCGCCTGCAAATTGAGTTAGTGGATACCGAAACGCTCGAGCGGGCGAAGAATCTGCTGCTTGCGGATCACCTCTACCAGCTCGACTCCATGTTCTATCAGGCCATGCAGATCGGTATGCTGGAGACAGCCGGGGTCGATTGGCACATGCTTGAGCTTTATCCTGCCGAAATCCGTGCGGTGAGCGCCGCCAACGTGCAGGCGGTTGCCCGAAAATACCTGGTACCAAGTCGATTGACCGTAGGTATCCTGCTACCGCAGACACCACCCAATGACGAGACGCAGACAGGCCACGGTGAGGGACAGTCGTGAAAGGGCGGCTTATCATACTGACGCTTTGCGGGCTGCTTGCACTGCCTGCGGCGCGGGCGGCGATGCCCGAGATTCAACATTGGACTACGGCGAACGGCACCCGAGTGTATTTCGTTGCGACCTCCGTGTTGCCGATCGTCGATCTGAGCTTGGTCTTCGACGCCGGTGCCGCGCGCGATGGAAACAAACCGGGTCTTGCGACGCTCACCAGCCGGCTGCTTACGGATGGCACTACAGAATTCGACGCCGGAGCGATTGCACGGCGCTTCGAGCGCTACGGCGCGCGGGTGGCAACCAATAACAGCCGTGACACGGCTCGACTCACCGTGCGAAGCCTAAGTGCATCGGAGAATTTGCGGCCCACGCTCGAGCACCTCATCAAGGTGCTCAATCATCCAACTTTTCCCGCAGCGGCGCTTGAACGACGTCGTGCACAGGCACTGATCGGTCTGCGCCAGGCACAGCAAAGCCCGAGCCGCGTTGCCGAGCGTGCTTTCGCTGAGGCGCTTTTCGGTGATCACCCCTACGCCAATCTACCGCATGGCAGCATCAGCGGTGTACAAGCGATCACCCGAGATGATGTGCTGGCCTTTCATGACCGCTATTATGTGGCTGCCAATGCGATCATCGCGATCGTCGGTGACCTGCAACGTCCGCAAGCCGAATCCATCGCTACGCGGCTGGCGCAAGCGCTAAAAAGGGGTTCAGCGGCGCCGGCCTTGCCGCCCGTGCCGGATCTAAAAAAGGCCAAGATCGTCCGACGCCCATTCGATTCCTCCCAGACGCACATTCTAATAGGCGAGCCAACGATTTCCCGTAACAACCCCGACTATATCCCGCTCTATGTCGCTAATCATGTGCTCGGCGGTAGCGGCATGGTTTCCGTGCTCGCCGACGAGATGCGCGCCCAACGTGGCCTCTCCTATAGCACTTCCAGCACCCTGATAACCGCTGCGCAGCGGGGCTGGTTCGAGCTCGCAAGCTCGGTGCGTAACGACAGGCTCGGCGAGAGTTTGCGGGTATTACGCAATATCCTCCAACACTACGCGGCCGCCGGTCCGGGCCGGCAGCGACTGGCGGCGGCGAAGCGTAACATTACCGGTAGTTTCCCGTTGCGACTGGACAGCAACCAAGACATTCTCGCTCATATGGTTATGATCGGCTTCTATCGGCTACCTTTGGATTATTTGCAAGCCTTTCCGAAGCGAGTGGAGGCCGTATCGCAGCCGCAAACGCAGCAAGCGTTCCAAGCGCATGTCGATTCCTCGCATACGGTGACGGTGTTAGTCGGACCTAAAGCGGTAATAGGTGATGTATCGGCTGATTGACGAACATGCCAGATCAAAACCAGCTGCGCATCATTGGTGGACGGTGGCGTCGCCACTGGTTACGCTTTACTGCGATCGGGGAGCTGCGGCCGACCCCCGATGCGGTACGCGAGACGCTTTTTAATTGGCTGCAATCCTCCATAGAAGGTACACGCTGTTTGGATCTGTTCGCCGGCAGCGGCGCCTTAGGACTGGAAGCCGTCTCGCGTGGGGCGCGCGAAGCTGTCCTCGTGGAGCGCTCGCAAGTCGTGGTTCAGTCCTTATTGGCAAACGTGAATCGATTGCAGGCGGGCAACCTGGTGCGAGTGGTCCATGCCGAAGCACAACGGTTCCTGGCTCGTAAGCCAGAGCCTTTCGATCTGGTGTTCCTTGATCCTCCGTTCAAATCGATGCTTGCTGAACGAATCAGTCAGCAGCTTGACTCGGGCGGATGGCTGACCAACGGCGCCTTGATTTATCTGGAAACAGACAGCCATTGCTCATTGGGTAGCCTACCAAACGGCTGGCGACCGCTGCGCGCCGGAGTCGCTGGAGCGGTGTGCTATCGTCTGCTGAGATACGAAGCGGCGACACGCGCGGGGAATGGTTAAGACAATGGGCATTGTTGCAGTCTACCCGGGGACATTCGACCCCATCACCAATGGCCACAGTGATCTGATCGAGCGGGCCGCCAACCTGTTCGATCGGGTTATCGTTGCTATTTCGGGCGCGTCGGGGGCGGCGAAACGACCGGCATTCAGCCTTGCAGAGCGAGCAGCCATGGCCAAAGAAGCGCTTGCTTGTCACGACAACATCGAAGTGGCGGTGTTCGAGTCGCTGCTGGTGGATTTTGTGACCGAACGCAAGGCCAATGTCATCTTGCGCGGCTTGCGGGCCGTCTCGGATTTTGAGTACGAGTTTCAGCTGGCCGGTATGAACCGACAACTAGCCCCAAGTGTCGAGACACTGTTTCTGACTCCCGCCGAACAATATGCTTACCTTTCCTCGACTCTAGTACGCGAAGTGGCCACACTCGGCGGCGATGTAAGCCGCTTTGTCCATCCTGTAGTGAAAGAGGCGCTGCGCCGACGCCTCAAGCGCAATTAGCCGGTGCTCGGCGTCGGATCGCTGAAATGGCACAGGGCAAATGAGCATCGTTCAAGCGCAGCGACAATCGCTGATTTTTGTTTTTGTTACCGCGGTTCTGATTTTCGCGGGCAACCTGAGCGCGGCGGCAACCGGCCCAGGGCGGGCGGCCGTGGCAAGCGCGCACCCATTGGCGACCCAAGCCGCGCTCGAGGTGTTGAATAAGGGCGGCAACGCCTTTGACGCCGCGGTTGCGGCGAGTGCTGCGCTGGCCGTGGTGGAACCGACCGGCTCGGGCTTGGGAGGTGGCGGTTTCTGGCTGCTGCACGTTGCCGCCAGCGGGCGCGATGTCATGATCGACGGCCGCGAACGCGCCCCGTTAGCAGCTACTCGGAACATGTACCTAGACTCTGCTGGGAAGGCCAGGCCTCGTCTGTCCTTGGACGGCCCCCTGGCGGCCGCGATCCCGGGTGAACCGGCGGCATTAGTCCACATCGCCGAGCGCTACGGTCGGTTACCGCTCATCGAAAGCCTGCGGCCGGCAATTCGCTACGCACGGCGAGGTTTTGCGGTCAACGCACATTATCGCCGGCTCGCGCAGTTGCGACGCCCGGTGCTCGAACGCTATCGAGCAACGGCGGCGGTATTTTTGCGGGCTGGGGCCATACCAGAGACCGGCTGGGTGCTGCGTCAGCCCGAGCTCGCCGACACGCTGGAGACCCTCGCCGAAGCCGGCCGCGCCGGTTTCTATGAGGGCTCGATCGCGCATCGCTTGGTCAGGGCGGTACGCGCAGCCGGTGGGATCTGGTCACTCGAGGACCTCAGGCAATACCGAGTGATCGAGCGTGAGCCGGTCCACCTACGGTATCGTGGATTGAATGTAGTCACGGCAGCGCTGCCGTCAGCTGGCGGGCTACAGCTTGCTGTCATGCTCAACATCCTGGCGGGTTACAATCTCGGCTCGCTCGATAAGGTCCACCGCATCCACTTGGTGGTGGAAGCCATGCGCCGTTCCTATCGAGCACGGGCCCTCTCTCTTGGTGATCCCGACTTTGTCGCTGTCCCGCGCCGGCATCTGGCTTCGGCGGCCTTCGCCGCAGCATTGCGGCAGGGAATCGAACTGAACCATGCCACGCGCAGCACCGCCCTTGGTGAGCACGGCGATCCGCCAGGTAAAGGTGCAGACACCACCCATTTCGCCATAATCGATGCCGCGGGTAATCGAGTATCGGCCACGCTATCGATCAATTATCCGTTCGGCAGCGGCTTTGTCGCCGCCGGCACCGGAGTCGTGCTCAATGATGAAATGGATGACTTTGCCACCCACCCCGGCGAACCGAACGCTTATGGTTTGATCGGAGGGGAAGCCAACGCAATAGCACCCGGCAAACGGCCTTTGTCCAGCATGAGCCCAACGTTCATCGAGGCCCCGCAGCGGATCGGCCTGCTGGGTACGCCGGGGGGGAGCCGCATCGTGAGCATGGTGCTGTTGGGCATTTTGGAATTTGCCGACGGGCAGCCGCCGGCCGCTTGGGTTTCGCGGGCACGTTATCATCACCAGTATCTGCCCGATGCTATCCAATACGAGCCTGAGGCGTTCGGTGCCCGGTTGCGCGAGCGGCTCGCTGCCATGGGGCATCGCTTCGAGCCGCTCGCGCAAAGCTACGGCAACATGCAAGCCATTCTCTGGGAACGTCGCGGTAATAGGCTTCGAGCCGCTTCGGATCCACGTGGCAACGGCTCGTCTCAGGTGACGAACTGGCCGGCCGCGGTTAGCCGAGGCGATTGATCGATCCTACCGAAAAATGATGTGGTCAAGCGAAAATAGGCATCCGGTTACATCGCGTCAGGTAAGGCCTCAGAGACCACACAGGGCTTGGGTAACCCAGATACAAAGGCGGGCCTAACATCTGACCGACGGGCCCGCTTCCTCCGCGATTTCTGTTTATCGAGCCAGCACCTTGCCTTCGGCTTCCTACAGATTCCAGCGCGGGGCGGGCACCCTCGCCGTTTGGCTAATCCTTCCCCGTGCCAAGCGTTGCAGGGGACTATCACCCCAAGTCGTCCCCTTGCCACCGTATAGCTCGGGAACAGCGCCAAGCATGGGGCACATAAAAAAAGCCCCGCCGCTGGCGGGGCTTTTTCCCGGTATTATTTGGTCGGTTGGGTGGGTTATTACATCATACCCATATCGCCCATACCGCCCATGCCACCGGCGCCCGGGCCCATACCCTCTTTCTCCTCCTTCGGGTGCTCGGCCACCATGGCTTCGGTGGTAATCATGAGACCGGCAATCGAAGCGGCGTTCTGTAAAGCCGAGCGGGTCACCTTGGTCGGATCGAGGATGCCCATGGAGACCAGGTCACCGTATTCCCCGGTCTGCACATTGTAGCCATAATTACCCTCGCCCTCACGGACCTTGTTGACGACGACAGCGGCGTCCTCGCCAGCATTGGTGACCAGGATGCGCAACGGCTCCTCGATCGCGCGCCGGACGATACCGATGCCGACCTCTTGATCGTGATTATCGCCCTTTAATCCATCAAGCCCCTTCTGCGCCCGAATCAGAGCCACTCCACCACCAGGGACGATACCCTCTTCGACCGCGGCGCGAGTCGCGTGCAGGGCGTCCTCGACGCGGGCCTTTTTCTCCTTCATCTCAACCTCGGTGGCGGCACCGACCTTGATGACCGCGACACCGCCGGCGAGCTTGGCCACGCGCTCCTGCAACTTCTCGCGATCGTAGTCGGAGGTAGCCTCCTCGATCTGCTTGCGGATCTGCTCGACCCGGCCCTTGATGTCCTCGTTGCGCCCGTTACCACCGACGATAGTGGTATTCTCTTTGGTGACGTTGACCTTCTTGGCGCTGCCCAGGTCGTCCAAGCTCGCCTTTTCCAAGGTCAGACCGATCTCCTCGGAGATCACGTTGCCGCCGGTAAGCACAGCGATGTCCTGGAGCATAGCCTTGCGCCGATCGCCGAAGCCGGGAGCCTTAACGGCCGCAACCTTGACGATGCCGCGGATGGTGTTGACCACCAACGTCGCCAGGGCTTCGCCTTCGACGTCCTCGGATACGATCAACAGCGGCCGACTGCTCTTGGCTACATTTTCCAGCAGCGGCAAGAGCTCCCTGATATTGGAGATCTTCTTGTCACAGAGCAGAATGAAAGGATCATCGAGCTCTGCGGACATATTCTGCTGGTTGGTGATGAAATAAGGGCTGAGATAACCCCGATCAAACTGCATACCTTCGACCACTTCGAGCTCGTTTTCGAGCCCAGAGCCTTCCTCGACCGTGATCACTCCTTCCTTGCCGACCTTTTTCATGGCATCGGCGATGATCTCGCCGATGGCGGATTCGGCATTGGCGGAGATGGTGCCCACCTGCGCGATGGACAGATCGGAATCGCAGGGCTTGGAGTGGTTCTTCAGCTCCTCGATCGCCTCATTGACGGCCTTGCTGATCCCGCGCTTGAGGTCCATCGGGTTCATGCCGGCGGCGACCGCTTTCATACCCTCGCGCAGAATGGCCTGAGCCAACACGGTGGCGGTGGTGGTGCCGTCGCCTGCTTTATCGGAAGTCTGCGAGGCCACCTCCTTGACCATCTGCGCGCCCATGTTCTCGAACTTGTCCTTGAGCTCGATCTCCTTGGCGACAGAAACGCCGTCCTTGGTCATCGTCGGAGAACCAAAGCTTTTCTCCAGCACGACATTGCGCCCGCGCGGGCCGAGTGTCACCTTGACTGCATTGGCCAGGATATTGACGCCCGCAATCATGCGGTGGCGCGCGTCGTCCGAGAAGCGTACATCTTTCGCTGCCATTGTCGGTTTCCCTCTCGAGAATTCGATCCGTTAACTGTTCTGGGAGCCTTTGTGACGTCTTGCGATCAGTCTTCGATCACGGCCATGACATCGTCCTCGCGCATCACGAGGAGGTCTTCATCGCCGATCTTGACCTCGGTGCCGGCAAATTTGCCGAACAACACCTTATCGCCGACTGTGACGTCCAGCGGCCGTATCTCGCCATTGTCGAGCTGCTTGCCGTTGCCGACGGCGATGATCTCGCCACGAATCGGCTTCTCGGCCGCGGTATCCGGGATAACGATGCCCCCCGGCGAGGTCCGCTCCTCCTCCAGGCGCTTTATGACCACTCGATCATGCAAGGGGCGTAGTTTCATCGAGCCTTACTCCCTATTAAAATGTATCAAGCAAATTTTCCATAGTGATCGGTGATTATTAGCACTCACCGATAGTGAGTGCTAATAATAATCACCATGGCGTGTCAGTCAATAGTCTGATGGCCAGCCGATCACCCGTTCTTGGCGTTGCCGGCGATCTAGGGATAGGGATGGCAAGGTCAAAATTCAACGCTTAGTCGGCCAGCGCGCCGAAAAAATCGAGGGTGTGTCGGCGTGGCGACAAACTGTCTTTTGGTAATTTCGACCTGTCCGGATGAGTCGTCTGCACAAAGCATTGCGACGGCGTTGGTGGAGGGCGGTCATGCCGCCTGCGTGAATATCGTGCCTGGTTTGACCTCGGTCTATCGTTGGCAAGGGCGGGTTGAGCGCGACTCCGAACTCTTGCTACTGGCGAAGACGACAGCCGAAGCGTATCCTCGCGTACAGGAGACTCTATGCCGACTGAATCCGAACGAACTACCCGAGATCATAGCGCTCCCTGTCGAACGGGGCCTGACCGACTATCTTAATTGGGTATCCCATCAAACGGCACGAAAGGGTTGACAAGCTGATGAGGCTGCGACTGATCGTTCGCCTTGTATCGCTGCTCGTTTTATTGTCCATAGGCTGCGGTGCCGGCGCTGCATCGAGCAGCCTATTCGGCGGCTTGCTTGGGAATGATGAGCCGGCACTCTTGCCAGTGGAGCGCGCATTTCCAGTCAGCGCCGAGTTGATCACCCCGGATCGCATCGTCACG
This sequence comes from Gammaproteobacteria bacterium, assembly GCA_030433275.1. Classification (GTDB taxonomy): domain Bacteria; phylum Pseudomonadota; class Gammaproteobacteria; order Nitrococcales; family Nitrococcaceae; genus Nitrococcus. Next base: position 66,302 of record JAUILK010000004.1, on the reverse strand, counting down.
CGCTGGGATATACAGCCAGGTTATTATCTATATCGTGATAAGCTGGCCTTTGAGCTGGCAGACGCAGATAACGCAATTCAGCGCGCACAGACCCCGCCCGGGGAATCCAAAGACGACCCATACTTCGGTCGTCTGGAAGTTTATCATCACCCGATCGAGACCGTGCTACAGCTCAAGCATGCGACACAGCAGCCGCTCGAGCTGGTGGTCCGCTATCAGGGCTGTGCTGATGCCGGACTATGTTACCCGCCACAGACTACCCATTTGCGCCTCACTCCAGCAAATGCAAGCCTCGGCACAGATGCCGGAACAGCTCGAAATGCCGCCGCGCCTGCAAATGCGGCGGATATCGATTTGTTGTCGGCTGGAACGAATCAGCTGACTCGCGTTCTACAGGAGGGGCAACCACTGGCCATTCTCGCGGCCTTTTTTGTGGCTGGCTTATTGCTCGCGTTCACCGCCTGTCTGTACCCGATGATACCGATCCTCTCGGGGCTGATCGCCGGCGATCGCCAGCGGCGCAAAGGAGCACGCGCCTTTCTGCTCTCCCTGGTCTATGTCGAGAGTACGGCAGTGGCCTATGCGATCGCCGGAGTCATCGCCGGCCTCAGTGGGCAGGCAGTACAAGCCGATCTACAAAACCCCTGGTTTCTTGGCGCGTTCGCGGCCGTATTCATCGCTTTGGCGTTATCGATGTTCGGGCTCTACGAGCTGCAACTACCCAACCGTTGGCAGACCCGGCTTTTCGAAGCCTCGCGGCATCAGCGCGGTGGCACCGTGGTGGGCGTGGCCGCCATGGGGGCGCTCTCCGTGCTGATCGTCGGCGCCTGCTCCGGGCCGGCGTTGATTGCGGCGCTGGTCTTTATCAGCAGCACCGGCGAGGCCTGGCTGGGCGGGCTCGCGCTGTTCGTACTTGCCAACGGAATGGGTGTACCACTGTTGCTGATCGGAACTGCCGCCGGAAAATGGTTGCCACAAGCCGGACACTGGATGGAAACGGTGCGCCGGATCTTCGGCGTTCTTTTCCTGGCGGTCGCGCTGTGGATGCTCGAGCGGGTGCTGCCGTCTGAGCTTAGTTTGGCGTTATGGGGCATGCTGCTGCTTGGCTGCGGCGTCTACTTGGGCGGCTTGGATCGGCTCACCAGCGAGGCGGACGGCATGCAGCGGCTGCGCAAAACCGGGGGGCTGCTGTTGCTGCTCTGGGGCGGTGCAGCTCTGGTCGGTGTGGCCACCGGGGGAAGTGATTTGCATCAACCGCTACGCACACTTGTCGCCGCACCACCGACTTCGGTCAATGTGGCTTCCGCGCATAGTTTTCGCCAAGTGAACAGCGTTCAGGAACTCAATGCTGCGCTACAGCAGGCCAACGCCTCAGGCCAACCAGTCATACTGGATGTGTATGCGGATTGGTGCGTTTATTGTGTGGAGCTTGATGAGCGGACGTTCAGCGATCCTCAAGTCCAGCAATTGCTTTCCCAAGCGGTTAGGTTGCGCGCCGATGTCACCGCGATGAGCTCCACCCACAAGACGTTGCTTCGACACCTCGACGTATTTCTACCGCCGGCAGTCATGTTCTTCGGCCCAGATGGCCAGGAGCGTCGTGATTTGCGCGTAGTGGGTTTCCTCGAACCCGCTGCTTTTCTGCAGCGCGCACAACTCGGTCTCTTTGGGAGTGCATCATGAGCCGAGGGCCGTTTTGGTGGTCGCTGATTGTCCTGATTGTCGCGCTGGTCGGCGTCACGGTAGGAATCGGTAGTCACACTTGGTATGACAATCCCGAGGGGAGTCAGCGCCCAGCCTTTACGTTGCCGGCGGTAAGCGGCGGCAAAAAAAGCATTGCCGGGTGGGACGGCAAGCTCGTATTGCTTAATTTTTGGGCTACCTGGTGCGCGCCTTGTCGCCGCGAGATTCCGCTTCTCATAGCGCTGCAGCAACAGTATGGGGAACGCGGCTTACAAGTGCTTGGAGTCGCCGTCGACAATAGGGCTGCGATTCGCGACTTTGCCGCTAAGCTAAGTATCAACTATCCCGTGCTCTATGGTGTCGAGGCCGCTATGGATGTCGCCACGAACTACGGCAACGAGCAAGGGACGTTGCCGTACACCGCGGTGATCGACCGTACAGGGCGTATTCGGCACGTGTTCCGCAAAGAGGTCAAGCGTCCCGATATCGAAGCCGTGATACGCGAACTGCTGTAGCAAACGGCCCCCGCTGTCTGATGCGGCGCATAACCGTGGCAGGCGAGTTGGCAGGTAATGAGTGGGGCCGATTCGCAACGCAACCATGAATCGAATTTTTACCGGCTCTGCATGATATGCAGCGTTATTTAGTCCATCGGCATGATTGCACGCGTACTCACTCGGCATTGTTTGCCTGGCCGAGGAAGCACGCCATGCGCCCATCTGCAGCGAAAAATCGATAAAAACGGCAGAATCTGGACAAAATAGCTGGGGTAGTTCAAAATCCCGCGACAGCTACGGCCACCTCCAACGCTGCCGCGAAGAAAGGGAAATGACCAAGATTTTGGTGCTCAACGGGCCCAATCTTAACCTGCTCGGGACACGCGAGCCTGGCCGCTACGGCACCGAGACCTTGCAGACGATAGTTCAGCGCCTAATGGATCAGGCCGAAGCGGCAACTATCGAGCTCGAGGCCTTTCAGAGTAATGCCGAGCATGAGCTTATTGAGCGTATTCATCGAGCCGCCCAGCAAGGCGTCGCTTATATCATCATCAACCCGGGGGCTTTGACGCATACCAGTATCGCCCTGCGGGATGCCCTGCTCGGGGTCGGGATACCATTCATAGAGGTACATATTACTAACGTGCATGCTCGCGAATCGTTTCGTCGACATTCTTATTTGAGCGATATTGCGGCCGGGGTGATCAGCGGTCTGGGCCCTCTAGGCTATGAATTGGCACTGTACGCGGCGCTGCGGAATGCGAAGCGGGGCTGACTGAAATGGACATTCGCAAAATTAAACGCTTGATCGAGTTGCTCGAGGAATCAGGCGTCAACGAGATCGAGATTCGAGAGGGCGAGGAGTCGATTCGGATCAGCCGCAGCAGCCCTGCAGCAGCGTTGTCGCAAGTCTCGGCTCCGGGCCATACATCGCTGCCACCGACTGCACAACCCGCTGCCCCGCTGGCCGCAACTTGGCCCGTGGCTCAACCTCCGGGAGAAGAGCCACCCATCAGTGGCCATGTACTGCGCTCGCCGATGGTGGGCACTTTTTACCGGGCCTCCTCGCCAGGCGCGAAGCCTTTCGTGGAGGAGGGTCAGAGTGTGCGCGTCGGAGACACGTTGTGCATCATTGAGGCTATGAAGATGCTCAATCAGATTGAGGCCGATGTAGCCGGTGTAGTGGAGCGGGTCCTGGTGGAGAACGCCCAGCCGGTCGAGTACGATCAGCCTCTGTTTATCATCGAATAGGCGCGTTGCTCACCAACATCGCTTTGTTCGCCCCACCAAGGCAACGGATTATCATCGATGCTGGACAAGATCCTCATCGCTAATCGCGGCGAAATCGCATTGCGTATCCTGCGGGCTTGTCGCGAGCTCGGCGTGCGTACGGTTGCAGTTCACTCAAGCGCTGACCGGGAGCTCAAACATGTGAGACTTGCCGATGAGTCGGTGTGCATCGGTCCACCGCCCTCGAGTGAAAGCTATTTGAACATACCGGCAATCATCAGTGCGGCTGAAGTCACCGATGCAGTGGCGATTCATCCAGGTTACGGTTTTCTTGCGGAGAATGCCGGTTTTGTAGAGCGAGTGGAGAGTTCCGGGTTCGTCTTCATCGGGCCTCGGGCGGAAACCATACAACTCATGGGTGATAAAGTTTCCGCAATTCGCGCAATGCAGAGCACCGGAATTCCTTGCGTTCCAGGCTCCAATGGGCCACTCGGTGATGATGCCGAAGCCAATCTGAGGCTCGCCGCCGAAATCGGTTATCCGGTCATCATCAAAGCAGCCGCCGGAGGTGGTGGCCGCGGCATGCGCGTCGTCCATAGCGAGGCCAGTCTACTGCACTCTATCGCCGTGACACGGGCTGAAGCACGCACCGCCTTCGGCAGCGTCATCGTCTACATGGAGAAGTTTCTAGAGCGCCCGCGCCACATCGAAATCCAAGTGTTAGCGGATCAGTATGGCAATGCCATTCACCTCGGTGAGCGTGATTGCTCCATGCAGCGGCGCCACCAGAAGGTAGCCGAAGAATCTCCAGCACCTGGGATCACGGCCGAGCAACGTCACGCAATTGGCCAACGCTGCGCCCAGGCCTGCCGGGAGATCGGCTATTGTGGCGCCGGAACGTTCGAATTTCTCTATCAGGACGGTGATTTCTTTTTCATCGAGATGAACACTCGTATCCAGGTTGAGCACCCCGTGACCGAGATGGTCACAGGTATAGATCTGGTCAAGGAACAGATCTTGATCGCCACCGGGGAGCGTCTGCGCTATCGGCAGGAGGATGTGTGCATCCGTGGCCATGCCATCGAATGCCGGATCAATGCCGAGAATGCGCGAACTTTTAATCCCTCACCGGGTCGGGTCACGCAATATCATGCGCCCGGCGGCCCGGGCGTCCGGGTAGATTCTCATATTTACAATGGCTATGTCGTGCCGCCTTTCTATGATTCCATGATCGGCAAAGTCATTACATGGGGAGAAGATCGTACCAGCGCCATCGGTCGTATGCGCACAGCGCTCTCCGAAATTGTGGTGGACGGTATCGAAACCAATGTGCTGTTGCAGCAAGATATTATGCAGGATGCGGCGTTCGAGCAGGGCGGCACGAATATCCATTATCTGCAGAAAAAACTGGGTTCGGTTTGAGCGATGCAAGTTTGTATCGGGCACCCAGCTCAGTTTTGGTGCCACCGAGCGCATCCATTTAGTAAATGCGTGCGACCGGCCATTCCGTAATTTGTCACTCGATTTAACCGGGCCTGCGGTTTCGGAGCCGATTAGGCTGCTTACCAGCTCCTATCGGCTTCAGGGCGAATAGGGGTTAGCGATGCCTTGGTCGGGTGAGACACTGGCTCGGTCTCGGCGAGCGCAGCCCACATGAGCCGCAGGGCGCTGCTGCCCGAGTAAACGAACCGATGGTTGCCGAAAATCCGCCTCTCCAAACATGGTCAGAACTCTGACCAGCACGCCCCTCGCCTTGACCAAATCCTAGAATCGCCGCATCCAGGGTAATTTTGCGGACGGCGCGAAGGCGGTGATTGCCCAGGGCAGGTACTTCAAACACACGACGGTCAGCAACAACGCCGGCATGAAGAGGAAACCGATCGACGTCGGCGATAAGATCGCTCAATGCGCAGCAGCGGATTGGCCCACACCACTTCCAAAGCCCCCCGTCTGGCACTGTGCACCCAATGCGATACCGAGAAGATTTACTTAAATCCCTTATCCAAGGCCGCAGTGTAATACTATTTTTAGAGAGTCGAGCAGCGCCTCTAAGCGGGATCCATACCGTGATCTAAGAATTTATGCTTTGGTAGCTGTCAGGTAGCAGACTTCCTAACAACTAAGACTTTATGCGCATAGCACCAAAAGGGATGGAGATGGACAAGATATTCAAATTCATCGTCAATGAGTTCCGCGAGATTCTCCCAACTGCGGTCTTTTTCCTAATAACGTTCCATATGCTCACGCTTACCAAGACAGTAGTCCTGGAAGATCAAGGCCTCTCAGTGACCAGAACGGCGACAGCCACCATCGGTGCTCTCATCGTAGCCAAGGCGATTTTGGTCGTGGAACTCCTACCCATTGCCAAGCTATTCGCGAACCGGATGATGCACAACATTTTCTGGAAAACGTTATTATTCACCTTCACTGCCACCTTGTTTCAACTCCTCGAGGAGCTAATTCCTCGGATATACCACAACCAGGAAATTGCGATGGAAATTACCAGTATATCTGAAGACATTCACTGGCCACATTTCTTAGTGATTCAAATGTGGCTGTTTTCTTTACTTTTTCTGTACTGCTTCATGTCTGATATATTTCGAGCGGTGGGGCGAGAGCGGGTCCGGGAGTTGCTGCTTGGCCCTCTGATCGAGCGGCCGAAACACCCGGGAGGGTCGACCGGAATAGGGGATCAGAAGCAGTGGGATTAAGAAATTAAATGACTGCTTCCGCCAAAACCACTATCCGGCGGATTTAAGATAGAAGCCCCCCCAAAATTTGAACCACACCGCGCATAGGCAACCTAGGCAATATGGGTGCCGCCTTTCGTTACGCGGCTGAATTCAATTCGGCACTGCGTCGGTTGCCCCATATGGACTTCAACCCTCCTGCGTCCCGTATTTTGCCCCTTCTCGACCTAATAACCTGATTGTCGGCGATACTCGACTTGCAATAGCCGACAACTTTCGTCAGCCTTATATTCCCTAGATTAAGTCACGCAGCCGCACGTTTGCTGCCTACCGCTACACTCAAAGGAACCATTGCGGCAAAGCCAGGACGGAACCTATAACTATAATAGGCTAATAGTCACCGCTGCGGCTGACTGGCTCAACCGAGATCGGTATTCTTCAATCGATCAGCCGGCTACACAGCGATAAGCCGATACGGTCCTCATACGTCTGCACGAACGGGCAGGAACTGAAGGGCAGGCCGCGCGCAGCCTAAAAACATCGGCAAGGCGGCTAAGCCTTGTTCAAGCCACATCTGGGGAGTCCACTCAATCACAGGCCCACGCGGTGAGTGGCTCGCGGAGCGTTGCGAACCGCTTACCGCCCAACCTGGGTGTCTTCAAAAATAGAGCGGAGAGTCCTATGCCTGCACCACAACAAAAGAAGCAATATTTCGGAGCGGACCCGGTTGCCTGCCGGGAAACCGATCATTATCGCGAAGAGTACATCGAAGCTTTCGTCAACAAATGGGATGCGCTGATCGACTGGGAGAGTCGAGCACAAAGCGAAGGCGATTTTTTCATCAATGTCCTGCGCGAACGGGGCGCGAAAAGAATACTGGACGTCGCCACCGGCACAGGATTCCATTCCGTTCGCCTAATCGAGGCCGGCTTTGAGGTCGTAAGCTGCGACGGCAGCGCGGAGATGCTGGCCAAAGCGTTCCAAAACGGGCGGCAACACGGGCATATCCTGCGCACAGTGCAAGTTGATTGGCGCTGGCTCAACCGCGACATCCACGGCCATTACGATGCCATCATCTGCCTAGGAAACTCATTCACCCATCTTTTCTCGGAGAATGATCGCCGTAAGGCCTTGGCAGAATTCTACGCCACACTCAAGCACAATGGCTTCCTCATACTCGATCAACGCAACTACGACGCTATTCTCGACCATGGCTATACGACCAAGCACACGTATTATTATTGCGGTGACAACATCGCAGTCTACCCCGAGCATATCGACCACGGGTTGACGCGCTTCAAATACTCCTTTCCGGACCGCTCGACGTTTCACCTAAACATGTATCCCCTACGAAAAAGCTACACACGCCGGCTCATGCAAGAGGTCGGCTTCCAGCACATCGAAACTTACGGCGATTTCCAAGAGACCTATCGGGAGAGCGAGCCCGACTTTTTCATCCATGTTGCGGAAAAAGCCTACAGAGAGGTGCCGGACAGTGACTAGCTGCTACTCGAACGCGGTGGAGACAGCCCGCGATTATTACAACAGCGACGACGCCGATACCTTCTACAATACCGTTTGGGGCGGCGAGGATATCCATGTCGGCCTTTATGAGGCGCCCAACGAATCGATATTCGACGCGAGCCGTCGAACCGTGGAACGTATGGCCGAACGCATTCCCGAACTCGACGGGGACAGTCGAGTGTTGGATATCGGCGCCGGCTACGGCGGCGCGGCTCGATTCCTGGCGCAGCACCATGGCTGCCGCGTGGTTGCCCTCAATCTCAGTGAAAAAGAAAACGACCGGGCTCGGCAAATGAACCGGCAACAGTGCCTTGATGAGCTGATCGAAGTGATAGACGGCAGCTTCGAAGACCTTCCGTTCGACAATAGACACTTTGACATCGTCTGGTCTCAAGATGCCATTTTGCATAGCGGAAACCGCCGCAAAGTCTTGGAAGAAGTCGCAAGAGTATTGGTTGCCGGCGGCTATTTTCTTTTTACCGATCCGATGCAGGCCGATGACTGCCCCCCAGGGGTGCTACGCCCCATCCTGGAGCGCATTCATCTCGAAACGCTGGGTTCACCGGAGTTCTATCGCCAGACACTCACGGCACTCGATCTGGAAGAGGTAAGCTTTGATAGCTACCCCGATATGCTCGCGGTGCATTATAGTCGCGTTTACGATGAACTCACGCGCTGCGAGGAGAAACTCGCGGAAAAGGTCAGCCGCGGCTATATCGAACGGATGAAACGCGGCCTACAGCATTGGATCGATGGCGGCCGTCATGGCCACCTGACCTGGGGTATCTTTCTCTTCCGCAAGCCGGGAGACAGGCAGGCGCGCTAGCCCATCTGCACGCTGGGTACGGCAAGTGCTGAACCGAGGCTACCGCCTTGAAAAAACGCGCGGCACCGCCCACCGGAGTGGGCGATACCGCGCGCGACATACAGCCATTGAGACTGCGGGTATTTACCAGCGGCGGGCTTGGCGGGCGGGGCGCTCCTTGCGCTCCTGAGCCTCGTTGACGCGCAAATTACGACCACCGAAATCTTTGCCATCCAACGCCTGAATTGCGGAGGCAGCATCGGTGTCGGACATGGTAACGAAACCGAAGCCCCGGGGCCGACCGGTGTCCCGATCGGTCATCAAGCGGACGGAATCGACGTTACCGTAGGCGGCGAACAGCTCGCGCAGCTCGTCTTCAGAGGCGGAGAAGGGCAGGTTACCCACATAGATCGACTTCATAGAAATATCATTCACTCAATTTTCAATAGCGGTACCCGGTCATCATCACAATGCCGGTCTGATACGGACAGACTCCGAGGGCAACGGCCAGACCACCAGCCGGCGCGACGCACCACGAGCCCACCCATGGCCGTATCCCACCGTCTCTTGAGCCCAGCAAGAAGGCGAGGTGCCTGACCTCGGAATCGGCAGGGTTTATATTGAGAGGAGCGGAACTCGACCAGTGATAACACTAGCGCAGGCCGCAAGTTGGTGCAATGAATTTTTTGATGTTTATTGGTGCCATTTCGAACCGCAGCGGCATAGAGTTTAAGAACGCACGAGCGCCTTCAAAGGCCACCTCATTCACAGCCAGCAACGGTTACGATAGATTTGTAAATTTTGCGTACGGATTCAGCGTGGCAGCGCAACGGCAGCGTGCGCAGCTTACGATGCGACAACTCGGAAAGCGGTAGTAGCAAAACATGAAAATCACGCTCAGCATCATAAAAGCCGACATCGGCGCCATTGGCGGCCATATGGCACCCTCCACCCGGCTACTCGAGACTGTGCGCCGGCACGTACAGGAGACGAGCGGAGACCTCCTGATCGACAGTTACTTAAGCTATACCGGCGATGACATCGCTCTCCTGCTGACGCATAACCGAGGCACGGGCGATAACGCGGTGCATCAACTTGCCTGGGACGCGCTCATGGCGGGAACCGAAGTCGCACGGGCGCAAGGTCTCTACGGAGCGGGCCAAGATCTCGTACAAGAGGCTTTCTCGGCCAACGTGCGCGGCATGGGGCCGGCCGTCGCGGAAATGGAGATCGACGAGCGCCCCAACGAGCCATTTCTCTTCTTCGCCGCCGATAAGACTGACCCCGGGGCCTACAACCTGCCCCTCTATTTGGCCTTCGCCGATCCTATGAACACACCAGGCCTGATTCTCTCGCAAAAACTTGCCCAGGGATTCCGGTTCGTAATCATGGATGTCACTCACACTGCGTGCGACCGTGTCATCGAACTCCTCGCCCCAGAGGAGCTCTATGACATTGCCGCCTTGCTGCGTGACCCGCAACGCTATGTGATCGAATCCGTCTGGTCGCGAACCAGCGGAGAGCAGGCCGCGGTTGTATCCACCGCGCGTCTACGCGATATCGCCGGCAAGCACACGGGCAAAGACGATCCTGTGCTGCTGATCCGAACGCAGATGCACTTCCCTTCCACGGGCGAGCTACTGGCTCCTTTTCAGGTGGGTCATTTCGTGGCAGGCGGACTACGCGGGTCGCACAACATGCCCCTCATGCCATGCCAGCTGAACTCACCGGTAAGCTATTTCGACGGTCCACCCACGGTTACTTGTGCCGCTTTTGCCTGCCACGAGGGTCGACTCACCGAGGCGGTGGATGCTTTTGCACACCCCTTCTGGAACTCGGTGCGTGAGCGAACGGCTGCCAAGGCCATGGAGATACGGCGCCAAGGCTTTTTCGGCAGTGCCATGCTGCCGATAGCACAGCTCGAGTATACGGGTGTGGCAGAACGCCTCGAGCAGTTGCAGGAGCGATTTCAGGACCGCGCTGAGTAGAATCGATGGGCCCCCCCACCGGGCACGAGGAACGGGTTCGCCCACACTCCGAGCGAACCGCCAGTCGCGGTCGGATTTGCTCAGCCTGATCGATTCTGCGCGTCGGCTGTCCCATTTTGTTATCCTGTGACCGCCCCAGTGATTTCATCGGCACAGACATAGAGGCTTAAATCGTCATGGCGGCAGCAGAGACGCAGAACGAATTTCAGATCGACACCGAACAACTCTACCATGAGGAGGTTTTTACCGATCGCCGTGTGGGCAGCATTTTGCGGCTGACACCGGTGACTCCCGACGGCAGCCGGGATACCAGCCGAGCAGTCGTATTTTTGGGACAGACCCAAGTTCTGACCCAGGCCGGTGCCCTACCGATCAACTTCGAGATCAAAGCCAACTCGCTCGACCAAGCCTTGCAGCAGTTCGAACGTGGCGCTGAACAAGCCGTCGACGACACTCTAGAACAAATCAAACAGTTGCAGCGCGAGGCGGCCTCTTCTCTCGTCGTGCCGGGTAGCTCGGGCGGAACCGCCAGCCCAGGGGCGCTCAGCAGCGGCCTTCTCGGCGGGGGCGGCATAAAAGGTCGGTAGGGCTTCGGCCAGCTCAACCAACTTGGCGAGCCGGTACGAATAGATTTTCAGTAGCCAAGGGGTTGCGAGCGTTTCCCCCTGGCAGTGGAGGATGTTAGTCGATATCGCCGTTCGACGCCCCCGGTTGCCGCTCAGGGCGAGCTCGGTCGAAGGCAGCGAGTTCCAGACAAGCATCGTTGATGCGCCGTATATTACGGTAATCAGCCAAATCCACCCCAAACCGATTGGCGTTGAAAACCTGCGGCACCAAGCAAAGGTCCGCCAAGGTCGTCTGGTCACCATGGCAGTAACGTCCGGTCTGCGGATCAGTGGCGAGCATGCGCTCCAGCGCCCGAAACCCTTCGTGCATCCAGTGCCGATACCAAGCGCTTTGCTGCGCATCGCCCACATTCAGCGTCGCGCCGAGATAGCGCAATACGCGCAGATTATTGAGCGGATGGATGTCACAGGCGATCGATTGGGCTAACGCCCGGACTCGGGCGCGGGCTATGGCTTCGGCCGGCAACAGGAGCGGCTGCGGATACGCCTCGTCCAGATACTCGCAAATGGCCAGCGACTGGCGCAGCAAGCGACCGTCCTCCGTTTCCAGAGTGGGCACGAAGCACTGCGGGTTCAGGCCGCGATAGGAGGGGTGAAACTGCTCGCCCTTGCGCAGGTTTACCGGCGCTTGCCTGTAAACCAGCCCCTTGAGATTCAAAGCGATACGCACCCGGTATGCGGCCGTGGAGCGATAATAATCGTAAAGCTTGATCACTGCGCTCGGTATTCCCGCAGACGCTGGTCGATGGCTCCAAAGAGGCTATGACCGACCGAATCGCGCATCTCGATGCGGACCCGGTCGCCGAAGCGCAAATACGGTGTCTGCGCCGTACCGTGGGTAAGAACCTCGAGCATACGCCGTTCAGCCAAACAACAAGGGCCTTGGCTGCGATCGGTATTGGACACGGTCCCGGAGCCGATGACGGTCCCGGCGCTCAGCCGCCGGGTCCGCGCCGCATGGGCGATCAGCTGCGGGAAATCAAACGTCATGTCCACGCCCGCGTTAGGCTGACCGAACGGCTCATCGTTGAGCCACACCCGCAGCGGCAGGTGCACCTTGGCCCCATCCCAGGCCTCGCCCAGCTCGTCCGGCGTCAGCGCCGTCGGCGAGAAAGCCGAGGCCGGTTTGCTCTGAAAAAACCCAAAACCTTTGGCCAACTCGGCCGGAATGAGATTACGCAGCGAGACGTCATTGACCAGCATCAACAGCACGATATGCGACCCGGCCGCTGCGGCGACGGTGCCCATCGGTACATCGTCGGTCACCACTGCCACCTCGGCCTCGAAATCGACGCCCCACTCCTCGCTGGTGGCGAGGATATCCTCACAAGGGCCGTAAAATCCATCGGAGCCACCCTGGTACATCAGCGGATCCGTCCAGAAGCTCTCCGGCATCGCCGCACCACGGGCTTGGCGCACCAATTCCACGTGATTCACATAGGCACTTCCGTCCGCCCACTGGTAGGCACGCGGCAACGGCGAGGCCAGCATGAGCGGATTCAACTTGAACGCATCGGTAAGCTCACCCGCATTCAAGCGCCGGGAGATCTCCTGTAACTGCGGCTCGACCCGGACCCAGTCATCCAGCGCCGCCTGCAGCGTAGCTGCGCAATCCGGCGCCTTGACCGCGCGCGATAAATCACGCGCCACCACGAGTAATTCACCATCCCGCCCGTATTTCAGCGAAGCAAGTTTCATGTTCGCTCCTTTGTCACGCGGCACACCGCCGCCCGAATTACACTCGACACGGCCGAATCCGCGCGCTCAGCCGCGCTTGCCAAGCCCTCCCCAAGACCCTCTCGCGCGATGCGCAGCGCCTCATCAAGAACCGCCTGATCGCCAATGTGATTGGCCAACAACAAAATGAGCTTGGCGTTGGCAAGACGGCTTTCCTCGTCGGTGAGCCCGCAATGGAGCTCCAACAACGCCTGATAGAAATCGTCCGGACACGCTAGCCGTGGCGCGACATTGAGTCGTCTCGGCTTCATGCGATCTGCTCCGAGTGCCGCTGCGTTTGCCCAAAGGCCCGGTGCAAAGCGTGGCGCACCGGCTCGAGCTCCAGTCGCCGCCAACGGGCACACACGTGCTGATCCGGACGAATCAGATAGAAAGTGCCTGGAGAACCCCCATAGCGTCGTCGCACCAAACCCGCCACATCGAGGATTCCGCACCCGTCAAGCCCCTTGCCCAACGAGCGTTCGCCCACGACCCGCACCGTGACCGGTACGGCACCGCCGGCGAGCGCTCGGATGATTTCGACGCTGCGAGCCGCTACACGCCCGTGCGCTGCAGCGAAATAAATGCCTGTGAAGCGATTGCCGAGCTGACGCAGCAGCCAATCTTCGCCCGTGGCCGTTTGGATAGGGGCATCGGCACAGGGTGCGCCCGGGCCTAAGGCACTGTCGAAGGCCTCGGTATCGGGCGTGTTCAATGGCGAGCCACGCAGCATCGCCGGCACCGAGAGCCGACCGCTGTTCACTAGTCGGCGGGCGAACGGATAATGCTCGGCGAGCATCAGCGTGGCATCGCGAAAGGCGCGGCTCGCCTCGCTTTTGGGAGTGATGAAATCGGTGCTGCGGGTGGAGTTGAGGATGTTCTCGTCCGCCGCCGGAATGCGCTCGGCATCATAGCTCTCCAGCAGTGCCGCCGGCGCCTTGCCTGCCACCACCAACGCCAGTTTCCAAATCAGGTTATCCACGTCCTGAATACCTCCGTTGGCGCCTCGTGCGCCGAACGGCGAGACCTGATGGGCGGCATCACCGACGAAGAAGACTCGCCCGGCGTGCTGAAAACGCTCCATACGCCGGCACTGAAACGTATAGACACTCACCCAGTCGAGGTCGAACCGGATCTGCTCACCCAGCATGGCCTTGATGCGCGCCATCACCCGCTCGGGGCGCCTCTCCTCGTCCGGATCCACGTTCCATCCGAGCTGAAAGTCGATGCGCCAGACATTGTCGGCCTGACGGTGCAGCAACGCCGATTGCCCACTATGAAACGGCGGTTTGAACCAAAACCAACGCTCCGTGGGGAAATCCGCCTGCATCACCACATCGGCAATCAGAAATCGATCCTGGAAGACCTGGCCACGACAGGACAAACCGAGCAGGTGACGGATCGGACTGCGGGCACCGTCGGCGACGATGAGGTAGTCGCAACGCATCCGGTAAGGACCATCGGGCGTAGCCACCGTCAAACCAACCCCCTCGGCACACAGCTCGACCTCCGTGACCGTGTTGCGCCAACGCAGATCAGTACTACCGAGCTCGTAGAGCCGCTCGATCAGGTATTCCTCCAGATAATATTGCTGGAGATTTATGAACGCCGGGCGCTGATAGCCGGCCTCGGGGGCTAAATTGAAGGCGTAGATCTGGCGCTCGCCGAAGAACACCCGACCGAGATTCCAGACAATGCCTTTGTTCACCAACCGTTCGCCGCAACCGAGACGATCGAAGATCTCCAGGGAACGCTTGGCAAAGCAGATGGCCTTGGAGCCTTCGCACACGGTATCCTCAGCCTCGAGCAGCACATGGGGCAGGCCGTGGACGGCGCAGTCGAGCGCCGCAGCGAGACCCACCGGCCCGGCACCGACGATCACAACCGGGTGATAAGCCACCCGAGTGGCGTCCTGCTCGGCCACCCGTCGATAGGCATACACTGGCCGCTCGTGCGCGCGTGCCATCGGCCAATCCTCGCTCAACCGCTCTCGAGCACCTGCCACATCAGCCGGTCACGCTCGGCGGTCCAGACCCGCGGATCCGGATAGTCACCGGATTCATCGTAGGCCCGACTCACATTGAAAGGCAGGCAATGGTCGAATATTACCCAATGACCGTATTTCGGCTGCAGGTCTGAATAAACTTCATCGTAGACCCCCTTCAGGGTCTTACCGGACTGCCGTGCCTTGCGCACGCCTTCGAACAAATCGGTCAAAAAAGCCTGCGTACCGGCGATGGCCTGCTCACAGGCCGAACGCGTGGTAAGCGCCGCACCGCGCCCCGGCACGAGTTGCTCGGCTCCCAGTTCACGCAGACGCGCCAACGTATGCGGCCAATCGCATAGGTAAGCATCACCGGTATAAGGGGTGGCGCCGCACTCCACCAAGTCACCGCTGAACAACACCTTTTCGGTGGGCAGCCATACCAGCGTATCGCCCTTGGTGTGGCCCCGCCCGAGGTGCGCGACCTCGACTCGCCGTTTACCCAACCACACGCTCAGGCCACCGTCGAAGACCAAGCTCGGCCAGGTAAGCCCCGGTATTGAATCGGCGCCTCGGAACAGACGCGGGAAACGCCCCAGCTCCGAGTCGTAGTCCTGCTGACCGCGCTCGGCGATCAGTTCGTAGGTGCCCCGACTGGCGATGATGTGCTCGGCGCCGTAGGCCGAGGCGCCCAGCACGCGCACCGCATGATAGTGAGTCAGCACCAGATAACGGATCGGCTTATCGGTAACTTGTCGCACCCGCTCGATCAGCGCCTGCGCCATGGCCGGCGTGGCTTGGGTATCGACGACCATGACACTGTCATCGCCGACGATGACGCCCGAGTTCGGGTCACCTTCGGCTGTGTAGGCATAAACCCCATCGGCCAGTGCCATGAAGGTAATCACCTTAGGTTCTAGATCACCCTGAGATGCAAACGGCTTGGCCATCGTCTTGTTGCCTCCACCACCCGCTCCGCAGCAAGCGCGCTTTCTAAAGCATTACAAAATTATTACTACACTATTTGTATAGTGTATCTAAATTTTAGAGAATTGACGGCGTCCAAACCATATTTGAAGGCATTGATAACACTCTTGGCTCAACCCGTACCCGCGTATATACGATACGAAATCCAATATTAATGACGATCGTTTCTTGGTCTATTGCAAAACAACCCCGAATCGGTGATCCGGGGCGAGCCATACCAGGATGACACTGCGCAAGGCGGTTTTGTGAGGTCCCCAGAAGGGATAGCCTGGAGGAAAGGAACCATGGCCGCAGCTGACCGTGAACTCCAATACATGAGCGGCTTTCACAACGATTTTCAGACCGAAGCGCTGTCAGGCGCGTTGCCAATCGGACGCAATTCACCCCAGCGCGCGCCTTATGGACTGTATCCGGAACAACTCAGCGGCACCGCTTTTACCGCGCCGCGCGCGGCGAATCGGCGCAGTTGGCTCTATCGTATCCAGCCCTCGGTCGTGCAATCGGAGTATCGGCGCAACACCGCCGCCGGCCTGCAGCCACCGAACTGCAACGAGCCACCGGACCCCAACCCGATGCGCTGGGATCCACTGCCGATCCCCCAGGAGCCAACCGATTTCATCACCGGGCTGCTCACTTATTGCCTCAACGGCGATATCGCGGCCCAGATCGGCTGCAGCATTCATCTCTATGCCTGCAATCAAGACATGACGGATACTTTTTTCTACGACGCCGACGGCGAGTTGCTGATCGTCCCGCAACTCGGCGAATTGCTCGTTCATACTGAATTGGGACGCCTTGCGCTCGCTCCCGGCGAGATCGCCGTCATCCCGCGCGGGGTGAAATTTCAGGTGCGCCTTGCGTCCAACACGAAAGCCGCGCGCGGCTATGTCTGCGAAAATTTCGGTGCTTTGCTCCAACTCCCCGAACGGGGACCGATCGGCGCCAACGGCCTGGCGAGCGCACGCGACTTCCTTACGCCGGTCGCCGCCTATGAGCAGCGTACCGGCGAGTTCACACTGCTCGCCAAATTTCAAGGTCATCTCTGGGCGTGCACCTTGGATCACTCGCCGCTCGACGTAGTGGCCTGGCATGGCAACTACACCCCTTACAAGTATCCGCTCACGCGCTTCAATGTCATCAACACGGTGAGCTTCGATCACCCGGATCCCTCTATTTTCACCGTGCTGAGCTCACCAAGCGCTACACCAGGAAGCGCCAACCTCGATTTCGTGATCTTCCCGCCCCGCTGGCTGGTCGCAGAAGATACCTTTCGCCCGCCGTATTTCCATCGTAATGTCATGAGCGAGTTCATGGGGTTGGTGCACGGTGCCTACGATGCCAAGGCCGAGGGTTTCCAGCCCGGCGGCGCCAGCCTGCACAACGGCCTTACGCCGCACGGCCCGGATGCGAAGACCTTCAAGACGGCCGCGCAGGCCCCGCTGCAACCCGTCTATCTAAGCGATACACTCGCCTTTATGTTCGAGAGCCGCTACCCCTACCGAGTCACGCCACAAGCGTTGAATGCCGCCTTCCGCCAACACGATTACGTGCAAGTGTGGCAAGATCTACTGCCACGATTCGACCCACCACCGGGTTGATCACCGACCTAACGGCTGGATTCGGCGCTACTGACCCCGACCCCAAGCCATGTCAGCGGGAGCGAGTGGCTTGCCCAGCATGCGGGCCACCCAATCATGCCGAAGATCCGAAATATCGAACAGCTCATAGAAGAGTTCCGCTCCCAGCGCCCCATCCGCGCCGGCTCTCTGATCATCACCGTCTATGGCGATGCCATCGCGCCGCGCGGAGGCACGGTCTGGTTGGGCAGCCTGATTCAGCTGCTCGCACCACTCGGGCTCAATCAACGTCTGGTCCGCACCGCGGTGTTCCGCCTGACTAAGGAAGGCTGGCTCAGCTCCGAGCAAATCGGCCGACGCAGCTATTACAGCCTCACCCGCTCCGGCTGGCGCAGCTTCGAGAAGGCCTATCAGCGCGTCTATGCCGAACCCCAGCAGGATTGGAGCGGCGAATGGACACTACTGTTGACCTCGCTGATCGCCAACGGCACGCGTGAGGCGCTGCGCAAGGAGTTGGGCCAACTCGGCTTCGGCAGCATTGCCCCAGGGGTCATGGCGCACCCCATGCCGCCCCAAGGGGCATTCGCAGCCACACTGCAAGACCTCGGAGTACAAAACGACCTTATTATCATGAGGGCACGTAACGAGGGACTCCCCACCTCACAGCCACTCAACCGCCTGGTACGAACCTGCTGGAACTTGGAGCGACTTGCCATCGACTACCAGCAGTTCCTGGAGCGTTTCCGACCCGTTTGGCGAGCGCTCAAAAGCGCTAAACGGCTCGACCCGCAGCAATGCTTTCTAGTGCGCACCTTACTGATCCATCAGGTGCGACGGCTGCTCTTGCGTGATCCCCAACTGCCTGATGAGGTGCTGCCGCAGGGCTGGAACGGCACCGCGGCACGGCGGCTCTCCCGCAACCTCTATCGGCTGACCTATCGACTCGCCGAGGAACACCTCGCGCGGGTTCTGCAGACGGCGGAAGGACCGCTGCCGGAACCGGCGCAGTACTTCTACCAACGCTTCGGTGGCCTGATCTGAGCCGATTCGATTCGGTCAGCCCGACTGGCTGACAGTGCACCGTCAGCTGCAGCTGGCCAACTCAACCGTTAAGTAGGCTCAGACGGGAACGGGCTGGCTGACCGAGAACGTAGGCCGCCCGGATGGCGGCCTGCGAGCCTACAAGGACGTATTTACGGTGCGTCTCGGCCAACCGCCCACTCCTATCCTTCGTCTCGGTTATTAGGAGTGACTTTGCCAACGCACGTCCAAACACCGACTTAATGACACATAATATTGACGTATCACTAATTAATTGTATCATTTTTAGAGGAGAACCATCCGCTGTAATCCCACGGATCGCGGGTCCATCGTTCATGACCGGGAAGACCCTGATGCATACTCAGCCCGCCCACACCGAAGTTGAGCCACGGTGCTCCGCAGAGGCGCTCGCGGAGCGGGAACAGGCGTTCCAAGCAAAAATCGACGCCGATATCAAAATCGAGCCCAAAGACTGGATGCCGCAGGCCTACCGCCAAAGCCTGGTGCGGCAGATCTCACAGCACGCTCACTCGGAGATCGTCGGCATGTTGCCGGAGGGCAATTGGCTCACCCGCGCCCCGAGCCTGCGCCGCAAGCTCATCCTGCTCGCCAAAGTGCAGGACGAGGCGGGCCATGGGCTCTACCTCTACAGCGCCGCCGAGACCCTCGGGGCCTCCCGCGAGGCGCTCATCGAGGCGTTGCATGCCGGCCAGGCCAAGTACTCGAGCATATTCAACTACCCTACGTTGACCTGGGCCGACGTCGGGGCGATCGGCTGGCTGGTGGACGGCGCGGCGCTCATCAACCAGATTCCACTTTGCCGCTGCTCCTATGGGCCCTATGCAAGGGCCATGCGGCGCATCTGCAAAGAGGAGAGCTTCCATCAACGCCAGGGTTACGAAATCATGCTCACGCTCTGCCGCGGCACCGCAGCGCAAAAGCGCATGGCCCAGGATGCGCTGAACCGCTGGTGGTGGCCGTCGCTGATGATGTTCGGGCCGCCCGATGCCGAGTCTTCGCACACGCAGCAATCCATGCGCTGGAAAATCAAGCGTCACACCAACGACGCGCTGCGGCAAAAGTTCATCGATCAGAGCGTGTCGCAAGCCGACTATCTGGGATTGACGCCGCCCGATCCGGAGCTCAAATGGAACGAGCAGACCGGCCATTACGATTTCGGCACGATCGACTGGAGCGAATTCTGGCGCGTGCTCAAGGGGGAGGGTCCGTGCAACCGCGAGCGCATCGAGGCGCGGCGGCGGGCCTACGACGAGGGCCGCTGGGTACGCGAGGCCGCGCTCGTCTTTGGTGCGAAACAAACTCGGCGGGCACCCGGCACCGATTAAGGGATAACGGTCATTCGAGGTATAGCGCCGTGAAAGACTGGCCGCTCTGGGAAGTATTCATCCGCAGCCGCCACGGCCTGGCGCACAAACACGTCGGCAGTCTGCATGCCTCGGATGCAGCGCTGGCGCTCGCCAACGCTCGTGACGTCTACACCCGCCGCGGCGAGGGGGTGAGCATCTGGGTCGTGCGATCCACGGACATCATCGCCAGCGCGCCCGGCGACAAAGCCATCTTGTTCGATCCGAGCGAAGACAAGGTGTATCGACATCCGACCTTCTACGAGGTCCCGGACGAGATCGACAACCTGTAAACTGCCGAATTCTAAAACGAACCACCCCATGAACCAGCACCAAGCCCTGTACGAGTACCTGCTGCGCCTGGGCGACAACGCACTGATCCTGGGCCAACGGCTGACCGAGTGGATCGGCCATGCCCCGGCGCTCGAGGAAGAACTGGGCAGCGCCAATGTCGCGCTGGATCTGATCGGCCAGGCACGCGGCTGGCTCGCCTATGCCGGCACGGTAGAAGGCGCGGGCCGCGATGAAGATACCCTGGCCCTGCAACGTGACATTCTGGATTTCCGCAATGTGCTGTTGGTGGAGCAGCCCAACGGCCACTACGGCGACACCATCGCCCGGCAGTATCTGTTCGACGCCTTTCACTACCCGCTGCTCGAGGCGTTGCATGGCAGTTCGGATCAGCACATCGCCGCCATCGCGGCCAAGTCGTGCAAGGAGGCCGGCTATCATCGGCGGCGCAGCGCCGAATGGATGATCCGCCTCGGCGATGGCACCACCGAGAGCCACACCAAGCTCCAACGCTCCGTCGACACACTGTGGCCGTACACAGGCGAGCTGTTCACGACGGACGAGATAGACCGCGCACTACAGTCAAGCGGCGTGGCGGCGGATTTAACCGCGGTGCAACAGGCCTGGGACGAAGAAGTCGCGCGCACCCTGAAGACGGCCACCCTGCAGCGCCCGGCTGCGGGCTGGATGCAATCCGGCGGCAAACAAGGCCGCCACTCCGAACAGCTCGGCTACATTCTGGCGGAAATGCAGTTCCTGCCGAGGGCCTACCCCGATGCCCACTGGTAACGACTCGCAACCGGCCCCGAAAGTCACACCAACCCAGGTGTGCGCCTGGCTCGAGACGGTTACCGACCCGGAGATCCCGGTGCTGAGCATTGCCGAGCTCGGCGTTCTGAGGGATGTCCAGTGCCAGGCCGGCGAGACGGTGGTAGTCATCACCCCGACCTACTCCGGCTGTCCGGCCATGCAGGCCATCGAGCAAGCGATCGCCACGCAGCTGCGCCGCCATGGCGTGGCGGCTTTCCATATCCACACACGCCTCGCACCGCCCTGGAGCAGTGACTGGATCACCGCGGCCGGCCGTCGCAAGCTGCTGGAATACGGCATCGCCCCGCCAGGGCGCGCCGTCGGCTGTAGACCGGCCGGCGTCGGCAATCAACCGCTCGTGGCCTGCCCCCAGTGCGGCTCCACGCAGACCGCGCGAATCAGCGAATTCGGCTCCACCGCCTGCAAAGCACTCTACCGCTGCGAGGACTGCCTGGAGCCGTTCGACTATTTCAAATGCATTTGAGGACGACCGCGAATGGCACTTTCTTTACCGATTTGCGATGGGCTGAAAGGGTTTCGTGGTGTTCGATCTGAGGGCGTTTGCAGCATGGATGTTGCGAGCGAGCCCCCAAGGAGGGTTTATCGCGTCCCACAGATCGAATAGCGCGCCCCACACACCACTTTAAGTTAAATGCCATTCAGGACGACCGACAATAGCAGCGCGGAGTCCAAACGCATCAAGGCATCGAGAAAGCTATGGCCACCTTCCATAAGCTTACCATCGCCGAGCTCCGCCCTGTGACTCGGGAGGCCGTAACCATCACCTTCGCCGTACCATCCGCACTGCGCAAGAGGTTTCGCTACCACCAGGGCCAGCACATCGCAGTGCGCACCCGGATCGCCGGCGAGCAAATCATGCGCACCTACTCCATTTGTGCCGGCGTGCCGGCCAACACGCTGCGCATCGCCGTCAAGCGTCAGCCGCACGGCCTTTTTTCCAACTTCGCCAACGACGAACTGGAACCGGGCCAAACACTGGAAGTCATGCCACCGCGAGGCCACTTTTATACCCCGCTGGATCCGAACCAGGCCAAGCACTACCTCGCCTTCGCCGCCGGCAGCGGCATTACCCCGGTACTCTCGATCATCGAAACCACCCTGGCCGTGGAGCAGGCGAGCCGATTCACTCTGGTCTACGGCAACCGCACCGGCGCCAGCATCCTCTTTCGTGAGGAGCTGGAGGATCTGAAGAACACGTACATGGAGCGCTTCAACCTAGTTCACGTGCTCAGCCGCGAGCCGACCGACAGCGAACTCTTGCATGGGCGCATCACTGAGGAAAAGTGCGCGCAACTCTGCGAGCGCTGCATCGATATCGCCGGCGTGGACGAGTGCTTCATCTGCGGGCCCGAACTCATGCGCCATGCGGTTACCGAAGCGTTGCACGCGCAGGGCATCGAATGCCGGCACATCCATTCCGAGCTGTTTACGGTCCCAGGTGAGGTCAAGCGCCAATTTCCGCAGCACCTTGACGAGACGCAGAGCGCTCACCCCGTCAGTCGGATCGCCGTCATTGCCGAAGGTCGGCGGCTCGAATTCGAGCTGAAGCACAACACCGAAACCCTTCTCGAAGCCGGGCTGCGGGCCGGCGCCGATTTACCCTTCTCCTGCAAGGGCGGGGTCTGCGCCACCTGCCGGGCCAAACTGCTAGCCGGCGAGGTGCGGATGGGCGCCAACTACGCTTTGGAGGACGACGAACTCAAGGCGGGCTACGTGCTTACCTGCCAGAGCTACCCGCTCAGCAAGAAAATCGTGCTGGACTACGATGCCTGAAAGCGAGCTAGGCGCACATACTATCCCGGCGCCGCTGCCTATCTGTAAAATTATCAACTGCAATTACCCATTCGCTAAGAGTCGAAACACCATGGGCAAGGCCTCTCGCGGCAAACGCCGGAACATCACAAGCGACGACGCTCAAGCACTTCGCCGCGCTGCGGAAATCATCCTCGATCCACGTCTGATCGAGACCTTCCAAAGCATCAAATTGCATGAAAAGCTCGAGTCTTTTCGCTCGGAAGACCTCGTCACCGAGGCTGTGCCTTTGCTTGAGCAGCCGCACAAAACACCGCAAGCACAGGACGATAAGGCCGCAGAGTTCACCAACGGCTTTCGCCATCAAACACCGACGTCCTGGGCGGCTGGCCTACACAAAGGACTTCGCAATCGGCTATTGCGCGACCGTCTGAACGCCACGATCGAAGCGGGTCGGCAGGCCCTGCGCCGCGAAGCGGACTTCGAGCAGCACGTCAATCGATTCGACCTCGACGAGCCTAGCCGCGACCGAGCCGAACGCGCCTATTCAGCCACGCGCGAGCGGCTGCTTGCCGAACCCGTCGCGCCCGACTGGCTCACGCTGGCGCTAGCCTGCTTTGCCCGAACCATCGCAACCAACGCGCACGAACGCTTTGCCGAGGAGAGCTGGGACGAGCTAACCGCATTTATGTACGAGCTTGAGCACGACTTTCTATGGGCTAAAGGTGAGGCGCTCGCAAACAAACTGGTGGAGTTCGATCACATCTTCTATGAGAACCGCTTGCCTGAGATCATCGGTTCACGGATGCCGTTCGGCCTCGCCGAACTTGCTTGCAACATGGTCGACTCAAGTTTATTCAAGCCATCGAGTCAACCTTGAACCCATCGCCACGCGCCCCGCTATGGCCCGGCTCCAGAAAAGCTGCCATCACGCACCCGCCACCGCAGGTAAAGTGTGAAGCATGTAAATGAGGCGCAGTTGGCATTATGAACAGCGCATTCTTTACCTTGGTCCAATTTTGCACCTAACCTGATCTGCGATGTGACCGGAGCTGGCGTAGAGCAACGGAATGGGGGGAGGAGGATAGGATGTCCTCGAAATCGAGGCGGAGCACCTCGATGGCGCTGGTCATTTCCAGCCGTTGTCTGCTGCAGCCGCTTTTTCCCACGCAGCCTGCCGATCCCGCTTTCGAACGACCAACCAATCAACCCTTGATCGAATCCTGTCCACCGGCCGGCGGGGTGCACTTGGCACCAACGCCGAGTTGTTTAGGCGTGATCGATCGTAGGGAAACGCAGAGGCCTGTATATGTCGAATATCGCCGGTAAAGGCTATGCTATGAACGTAGTAACACCCATGCCCCCACGGCTGACCTGGGTGAACCGCTTCCTATTCTTTTTCGCGCGCCTGATGCCCAGCAATCTCAAAGGCCTACTTGGGCTTTCCCTTATTCACTTTGCCCGCTGGGTGATCATTCGGCGCGATCAATGGCCGGACCTGGGGCAAGGAGCGCAACAGCTGAAAAACGACTACATGCTCTTCTGCAGTAATTTCAACGGCACCTGGGATCAGTACATCGACGCGTTTTCCGATGGCATTCCCAATGGCTTGGATCTGTTTTGGTATTCGAGCAAGAAATATCCTCACTCCATTCCCATAACGCCCTTCAAAGACTACATCGTCCACAACCAGATCTATACGGATTATTACTACAATGCCGTACCCGGTTCGGCGCAGCGCGATATCAAATGTGCGCTAAAGGTGCGCCGCGCGATCAAAGCGCTAGCCAAACAGCACGCCAAACTCAGCCCCGAGGCTTTCGCCGCCGAATATCACCGGATCCTGGTCACGGTACAAAACGCGCTAGGCTCGCCAGGCTACGCGCCCATCGCCAGCAACGACACCGAAACGGCGGCCATTCACCGCCAGCCTTATATCGAGCAACTCTGGGGCCGAGGAGAACCCAGCCGTCAACACCGGAGAGTCGAACAACAGCCGCATGCAATCATCCAGGATGCCTGAGCAATCGATACTGCTTCCTGGGCATGTGAAGGGAATTCTTATCACTCGCTCTCTCTTGGGAATCTCGCAAGACCGCCTTTCGCATCCTCATCCCGGCGTAGGACGGAATGACGGATTTCGAGCGTGGTTCGGGGTTCCGTCGGCGAGAGAACAAAAACAGGGAAGGGCACCATGCCAAACTTCGACGGCGGACATTATTTTCTCACGGCGCTGGCCCCGGTCAGCCCGCACATCCTCAAAGAGGGTGATCACCCACCCCGAGCGTGTGTACAAATTCTGCGCGAAACGCTGGCTTGTCTACCCACAGCTCGTCAATCTCCTGCGAGCGAAGCGGGCACTCTGAACAGCCCCTTTGCCCGCAATCACCGCACGCATTTCGCCCGCTTCGTGGTGCTCGAGGACGTGGTCGACAACGGTCGCGATCCGACGGACGCGCTCAAAACCGCCATCGCAAACACCAATTTGGGGATTCCCCAACCGGTGGATCACCTAAAAACCCCGTATCTGTTGTTCGTAGCCGACATCGACGCGGCCAGTGGCGATGAAAGCGAACTACGTGGCTATCTGACCGGACTGTGGGCGGACATGGAAGTCGAGCTGCGCGCTGTATTCCAGCACTGCATCGGTTTCGAGTCGGTAACCGATGCCCGCGGCTTCGCCGACTACATCGTGCGCTGCCAGATCGAAACCACGATGCCGTTCAACGACTATTGGGTCGGGGTGCCGCCGTTGCAGGACTTCAACCGCACGGCCCTGCTCGCCCCGATTGCGCTGCCTGGCGGCGTGGCGGTGCTCTCGGCGGCGTTTTGGCTGCTCGGCAATCTCGGACTGCATCTTGGGGACGCCCTGCTCTCACTGCTCGGTGCCGACGGCGCCTGGCCATGGGGCTGGATCTCGGTGGCGGCGACTGCGGTCACCGGCTTGGCCGGCTATGGCCTCTACCGCTTCATCCTCCAGCGCGGCAGCCAACCGCTGCCGACCGCCCCCGACTCGGATTTGCCCTCGGTGCTCAAAGCGCTGTACCTACAGCAGCAGCTGACCCGTTTCGCCATCGACCAACAAGGCGCGGACGCCGCTTCCCTGTACCACGCCTTCGGGGAATTTCTGGCACGTCATCGGCCCGACGATGTCGAGCACACGACCCAGGCACCCGGCGTCATTCGCTCATAAGGTAGGGGGAACACTGCAAATGACCACAGAGCTAAACCTGGCCGACATCCAGGGCAACATCATTCGGGCCTATGGGGGCTATGGCTATCCGATCGCCCGCTATCTTTGCTTGCATATCCATAACGGTGTCGCCGGCCGAGCTTTCGTCGACGCGGTGCGCAAAGAGGTGACCACCGCCGAGCGCTGGGCGCGCGGCGCCCGCACCTATAGCGGCGCCGACGCGACCCCGCGGCCGGAGGTCACGGTCAATATCGCATTCACTTTCCGCGGCCTGCTAAGCTTGGAGCTCCCCACCCGCACCCTGCGCCTGCTGCCGGATGAGTTCATCGACGGCATGGCCAAACGAGCCGAAATTCTCGGCGATGTCGAGACCAGCGACATCTCGCGCTGGGATAGCGTTTGGCGCGAGTCCGCCGGTGCCAACGGTTCATCCGGAACACACCGGGCGGTGCATATCTGGGTGTCCCTCAATGCTCAAGCGGATAATCACGGCGAACCGTTGCCCGCGCTGGAGGAGAAAACCCAGTGGATTAGGGGCCTTTGCCAGGCTTCCATGGGCGGTGTGGAGCTGCTGACCGGTCACGGCCCGCAACAAGCCGACTTTCAAGCCGCTCAGGCCTTGATGGTAAAACATAACGACCGCCTGATGCCTACCGGGAAAGAGCACTTCGGCTTTACCGACGGCATCGGCAATCCGGTTTTCGAGGGCCAGTACGCCCCCCCC
Organism: Gammaproteobacteria bacterium; assembly: GCA_030433275.1. Taxonomy (GTDB): domain Bacteria; phylum Pseudomonadota; class Gammaproteobacteria; order Nitrococcales; family Nitrococcaceae; genus Nitrococcus. The sequence continues at coordinate 39,799 of JAUILK010000004.1, read as the reverse complement.
ATTGAGGCGGAGCGCGTCATCGGCCGCGGCAAACTGATGCCGGATCAGTCCTGGGCACCGCTGGCGACCGGGGAGTTCATCCTGGGCCATGCCGACGAGTCCCAACAGCTCCCCCCAACAGCCCCGCCGGCGGATTTCATGCGTAACGGCACCTTCATGGTGTATCGCAAGCTTCACCAAAACGTAGCCAGCTTTCAGAGCTGTATCGAACGCATGGCCGAGCGCTACGGCAAAACCATGGGTGTCGACCGGGAAGAAGCCGCGGAGACATTGCGCGCGAAAATGGCCGGGCGCTGGTCGGACGGCGTACCATTGATGGCCGCGCCGACCTATCTCGAATGGCGGACGTTCAACGAGCGCTGGGCGGGGGTTGATCGCCAAACGGCTTTGGAATACGCCCAGGCACTGATCGATTTCAAATACGGCGCTGACCCGGACGGCACGATCTGCCCAATCACCGCTCATATCCGCCGCGTCAATACGCGCGATATGTTGGATCCGGCTCTCGCCACCGGCGAAACGTCCAAGCGTAACGGCTCGGCGCTCAATAAACGCCGCCGCATCCTGCGTCGCGGACTCCCCTATGGCCGCTTCGACCCGCAAGCGAATACCGATGACGGCGAGCACGGCATTATTTTCATGGCCGTATGCACCAGCATTTTCCGACAGTTCGAGTTCGTGCAGCAGCAGTGGATTCAGTACGGACTGGATTTCAACGCCGGCAACGATACCTGCCCCATCGTCGGCAATCATGGCACAGAGGCAAAGTTCGTCATCGCCGCCGACCCCGCGAGCGGCAAGCCGCCGTTCATTTGCGATCAGCTGCCTCAGTTCGTGACCACCCGGGGTGGGGATTATTTCTTTATCCCCAGCATCACTGCGCTGCGCATGATCGCCACGGGAGTAGTGGACCCCACCTGATCCCGACAAACCGGCGCAGCGACTGCGGTGACAACCGTCCCCATCTCCGCTGCGCCGCTTCTCTACACTAAACGAACGATACCAATCCCTATGCAATTCATCATCAATTTGCTGGTCAGTATCCGAACCGGGCTCGCAGTGGTCGGCGAAGGGCTCTTCAACCTTCTACGGCTGCTCGGCCTGGCCGGGCGCGCCGTCTTTGCCGGCAAGGGCGGAATAAAGGCCCGGCTCGCAAGCGTGTTCACCTCTCCCGTAGGGCAACGCGCGGTGTTCAGCGTATTGCGCGCTTTCCTGCCCAATCTGCTGTTGCGCAGAGCGTTCATCACAGCCTACCCCAACGTCGCCACCGCCGTTGTCAGCCGATTTGACGATGTCCACGAGGTGCTGGATCGAGAGGCCGATTTCGAGGTCGTATACGGCCCAAAGATGCGCCGAATCACCGCCGGAGAGAATTTCTTTCTCGGCATGCAAGACAGCGCCCGCTATACACGCGACGTCTCCAATATGCGGCTCGCGGCCCGCCGCAGCGACGTGCCCAAGCTGATCACACCCTTCGTCGCCGAACGGGCCGCCGCAATGATAAACCACGCGCGCGGCGCGCTTGATGTCCCGCAGCAGCTCACGCTGCCCATTCCGGCTCAGCTGGTCGGGCACTATTTCGGCACACCCGGCCCCTCGGAACAGGCCATGATCGACTGGACCACGATCATGTTTTGGTATCTGTTCATCGACCTTAACGACGACCCCGAAGTCGTCGCCGGCGCCGAGCGCGCTGCCCACGAATGTCGAGACTACTTGGACCAGGCCATTGTCGCGCGCAAGCGCGCGCCCACCTCCGCCGATGACGTGCTCAACCGCTGCCTAGCAATGCAGACCGCAGGACTGCCTGGAATGGACGATTTGAGCATCCGCAACAACCTGATCGGTCTCATCATCGGCGCCATCCCCACGCTTTCCAGGGCGGCTGTGCAAGCGCTCGATCAGCTCCTGGAGCGCCCCGATGCGCTCGCGCAGGCCCAACAAGCGGCCTGTGCCGACGACGATGCCACGCTCGCGCGCTGCCTGAACGAAGCACTGCGCTTCAACCCGCTCAACCCCGTGATCTACCGGCGCGCTGTGCGCGACACCGAAATCGCCCGCAGCAGCTTGCGCTGTCGGCCGATCCCGAAAGACACCTTGGTCTTCGCCGCCAACCTATCAGCCATGTTCGATCGTCGCCAAATCCGCAGCCCCGGCGAGTTCCGCACCGATCGGCCCGGGTCACACTACATCCTATGGGGCTATGGCCTGCATACCTGCTTTGGCGCCCATATCAATCAAGCGGTCATTCCCGCCATGCTCAAGCCATTGTTGAAACAGCCCAAGTTGCGGCGAGCCGAAGGAGCGACGGGTCGGATTGATACCGATGGTACGCCTTTTCCGCAGCATCTTAAGGTGAAATTCGATGCCAACTGATTTCCACACTAAGTCCCTACTAAACCGCCCGGAACGCGAGCCGTTCCTGGTCACACTGCTACCCAGCACCGATGTCGATCTAGGACGCTGGCTGCTGCAGCATTATGGCGTGAGCTACCGGGAGCACCCTCACGCACCAGTGTTTCACGCCCTGGCGCTGAAATGGTACGGCTTCGGCGCCGAGGACTATCCATTGCTCGTAACCACGGCCGAACGAATTCCAACCATCGATAAGATGCTGCTTTATCTGGACTCCAGGGCACCAGCGGCGCGGCAGCTGCTGCCAGAGGATCCACAGCTGCGCAAACAGGTGCTCGCCGCCGGCTATGAATACCGCTTCGGCTTGGGTGCCGGCGTCGTAGATTGGGCCTACTACAATTTCCTGCCCCATCGGCGCCTCACCCATGCCTCCTTCACGACGGGTGTGCCTTGGTTCGAAAAACTGTTGGTCCCGCTCGCTTATCCGCTGATTCGCTGGCTGATGACACGGGCGCTCCATCTGAACGCCGCCAAGGCCGAACAAGGCTTGGCGGCCGTCTACGCCGGCTTCGACCAAATCGACGCCCGGCTTGCCGCTGGCCGCGAGTTCTTATACGGCGAACAGCTGACTTATGCCGATCTGGCCTTCGCCGCCGCAACGGCACCTATGGTGCTCGCCCGCGGCTATGGCGGCCATCTCCCGTCCATCGACGCGGTCACCCCGTCGATGCGCCAAGTGATACGTGCTCTGCGCGCGCGCCCCGCTGGGGCTTTTATCCAACGGCTGTACGACTGCCACCGCCTGGGTGTTGCCCAGAATGCGCCCGCGCTGTATTCGCCAGCCTAAGGCCTGTTAACGTCTCTCGCACCATCGTTTTCGGTCGAGCCTCTCCACGAAAATACCCCGTGTAGTCCATAGGCCGCCTAAACGGCGGCCTTCATAGCCTTACCGGTTGCCCTCCCCTGAAAACCTTGTCGACCCCGAAGCAACCACAGCCGAGGATTATAGTGGCGCCGTTTGTCGAATATATTTACGAATTACTAGCAGGGCATGAGCTGATGAGCAGAATAGACAAATTTAAATTATAAAAATCAATTTATTATTGAACTTGGCATTTCGCTTGCTAGATATTTGGTAAGGCAAACACACATCGAACCCCCATTCGAACCGTTGTGCCCTGCAGAGGAATGCGTGGAGGTTGGCTTCGGGCTGAAAACAAGCGGACCATCATAACAAGACTAAGCAACCAGCCTGAGGCAGACAACGCATTGGGAAAATGCAGTTACGAGTCAGAGAGAGGGAAATCATGCTCAGGATAGCGAGATGGCTTGGATTATTCGGGGGTTTGCTGTTGGCGGGCGCCACGCAGGCGGTCATGCTCGACCTGACCGACGGCAGCTGGTCCAACTTCAACAATGAGGCGAGTGCCACCCGCACGTTCGGCAGCAACCAGTTCAGCCTGTCGACCGGCGGAACGGGGCGGATGCGGTTCACCGGCTACGATGGCGGGCGCCGTGCGGCACGCGGGCCGCTGGCCGGCGTGCACGACGGGGTCGGCATCGGTGACGATGAAATCAGCTATGGCAACGAGCGCCTCACCGCGCAGTTTTCCAATGCCGTAACGCTGAACAGCGTCCAGTTCCTGGATCTGTTCGGAGCCGGCCCCGACGGCGACCCCTCGGCCGAAGGTGTGGGGATGCTGATCGAATACGCCGGCGGCGGTAGCACTTTCCTAAGCGCGCTCGGCACCGAATGGGGTGGCGCCGGTTACCTCGATTTCGCCGTCGGCCTAGCTGGCGTCATGAGCATCAGCTTTTTTATCGATCCGCAAACGGGTCTCCCCGCCAACTCCGATTTTGCCCTGGCAGGTTTGGACTTGGACTGGATGCAAGACGGCAGCCAGCCAGGGAATGGCACGGGCAGCGAGGCGAATGATCCGAACTCGGATAGTCCCCGTGGGCCAAGCGGACTACTGATCGGGTCGGCACAAAGCGTTCCAGAACCGGCTCTGCCTGGGTTGATGCTGCTCGGCCTAATCCTGCTGACCGCCGCCGGACACCGGCGGCGGCAAACCGCGGCGGCCTACCGGGGAACTCGGAATTAACGTTCCGGGTTTACTGGGCCAAACCTTCGGCAGGGCTCTACTGAGCGAGCCGAGTAGTTCCCCTGAGGCAGTCGCAGAATTCAAGGCGAGCGGATCAATTACAAGGGCATTTGTTGGCCTATCGAAAACCAAACCACACACCGTCATCCCGTCGCTTGCTCCGGGATGACGGAAATGGAACCGTTGCGGCGAGCTTCCATCGGGTCAGCCGCGCCCGCTCACGGCTCCTTCCTGTATCATCCACAACAGGGCTTGCTGGGTAAGCTCGACGCTGCTTGCAAGGTGCAGCTTAGTTTTGAGCCGCGCGCGATAAGTCTCGATCGTCGTCGGCGCAAGACAAAGCTTGTCGGCGATCTGTTGAGTGCTCCGCCCCAATCCGATCAGACGAAAGACCTCCAGTTCTCGATCCGATAGCAAATCGGTCGGGGTTTCGTTGGACAACCGCGCCGAATGTAGGCCGCGATTCAGCAATTGCTGCTGCATCGCATCGCTCAAATAGATTTCTTCCTGGCGTACTCTATGGATGGCTCGGAGGATTTCCTCGGGAGCGACCTGCTTACAGACGTAGCCATGCGCCCCGGCATTGAGCGCGCGTACCGCATAGGTCCGCTCCTCATGCATCGACAAAACCAGGATTTTCATTTTGGGGACGTATCGTCTGATTTGCTTGATGACATCGAGGCCGTTACCCGAGGCCAGTGAGATATCTACCGTCATCAACTCGGCGCACGTGGCCCGAACCTGCTCGAACACCTCACCCGCCGTGGCCACCTCGCCGCAGACCTCCAGGGTAGACTCGTTTTGCAGCAACCCCCTCAATCCGGCGCGAAATAGGGGATGATCATCGACAATGAGTACGCGCACCTTCCGCGTCACCGGCGCCGCGTGGTTCCTGGAGGATTTTCCGTAATAGATCGACTCGGTCATGATGAAACAAATCCACGTGCTGCCTAACTATTTGGACCGACTGATCCAACCTGTGTTCCGAGGAGAGGAAAGCGGCAAATCACGGCAACCCCTGCGCCTTCCTTGGCTTCGATTGTCAGACGCGCGCCGATCAAACCGGCCCGATAGCACATGATGCGCGTACCAATGCCGTCGCTGGTGGCGCTGTTCCATAGGCCGATGCCGTCATCGTGCACGACGAGCCGGTATTGATCGGCCTCCATGTTCAGCCGCACCGAAATGTGCCGGGCCCTGGCATGCTTGACGGCGTTGTGGACGGCCTCGAAGGCAATTCGATAAATGTGAGTGGCCGTGAAACTGTCCGCAACGGAAATCGCCTGCGGGCACTCGAAAGTGCACTGCAGCCCGTAGAATCTCTGTGTGGACTCGGTCAGCTCTTCCAAAGCATCCAGCAGGTCGGCAGGGTCGATCGCCACCGGCATCAATCCCTTGGTGAGCGCCCGGCTTTGCCGCTTGGCCTCCTCAATGGCCTCTTTGAGCTGTTGCGCCTGTTTCGTCTGCGGTGCGCCGCTCGCCTGCAAAGCGCCGAACAGACCCTGCGCGAGCATGGCGGCGCCGGCGAGCTGCTGGCTAAGCCCGTCGTGTATTTCCTGGCCCAATCGACGCTGCTCCCAATCGGAGAGCTCGGCGAGCTCCTTTTCCAGGCGTTTGCGCGCCATGAGATGCCCGAGCTGAATGCCGATATTCGGCATGATATCCAAAAAGCGCTGCTCCGCCGACAAAGACTCATCCGAGAAAAACTCCAGCACGGCCACGACCCGACCATCGACCGTCACGGGACAGGCGATCATCGTGCGCAGGCCATGCTCCGCGAGCGCGCCGCGTCGCCACTGCAAATCCGCGTGTGCACCGGTATCCTCCAGCCACTGCGGCTGCGCGCTTTCAAGGACGCGGCCAATCACCCCCTGACCGGGACCAAAGCGAACACCGGCGAAGGTGCGATGGAATTGTTCCAAATTCTCACGCAGCGCGCGTGGTACATGGGAGCGCACGACTGCGATTCCCGAGCAGACCAACTCGCCGCTGTCGTCATCGGCCAGCTGGAACACATTCCCGGTCAACCAGCGATTGGCGTTGCAGATACAATTGAGCGCTCGGCGCAGCCCTTCCTCTACTGAGCGCGCCTCGTTGGCAGCCACCGTCACTTCGTGCAGCAGGGTCAGCATTTCGGTGCGCTCCCTCACCTGCTGCTCAAGCGCTTGATTCAAGCGGCGCAGCTTCTCCTCACTTCGGTGCAAGGCTTCTTCGACGCGCTTGCAACGCGTGATGTCGACGAAGGTGACCACCACCCCGTCGATGGACTCCTCGATCGTGCGGTAGGGGGTGATGCGGCGCAGATAATGTTTCGCATCGACGGCACCGATCTCCGTTTCGATCGGTACCAACGACCCCAACACCCGCCGGGCATCCTCGAACAGATCTTCGCTGCCGCATTTGTGGAAACAATCCGCCAGCGCCCGGCCGATGTCCGAGGGCACCAGCTTCATCAGGCGAGTCGTAGCCGGCGTGAACCATTTGATGGCCAAACTCCGATCGAGACAGAGGGTGGCAAGGTCGGTGCTCACGAGCAGGTTGTTCAGATCGTTGCTCTTGCTCTCCAGCTCGTCGACTTTGACCGCCAGCTGGTTGTTGAGGTTACTCAGCTCCTCGTTGGCGCTTTGCAGCGCCTCATTGATCGAGGCCATCTCCTCATGAGCCGCCTCGTACTCCTCATCGGAGGTCTCTAGCTGCTCAATGGTGGTTTGCAGGTCTTTCTTGGTTGCGGCCAGCTCGTCTTCCAGATGCCGCATGATGGCGGCGGTTTCGATCTCTGTGGCCTCGTTCCGGGCGAGTGCCTTGCCGGCCCGTTGGGTATCGGCTCCGCCCGGCAACGATGATACGCCGCACTCGCTTGTCTCCTCGAACAGTACCAGCGCCAACTTTTGTTGGTTGTCCGGTCCGGCCATCGGCCGGACGGTAATGCGGACCGTGCAGAAACGGCCATTGCGCTTCATGCGTGCCTCAACGGCAACGGTCCCACCCTCGCTGAGGACTTTTTGCACCACCCCGCGCAGCTTGGTGCGCAGCCCCGGACGCGCCTTGGCGAGCAGATCCTGCGTGGCAGCGCCGGGCGTGTGGCTCAAGAAGGCATCGGTATCGCCATAGAAGTAAAGGATCTGCCAATTCCGATCGACCAGCACGGCCCGCGGCGCGAGCCACTCGAGCAGCTGCCTCTGGGCCAGGTAAGCCAGGTGGATTTGCCGGGGCTGGCCGGACGCGACGGAGAGACCGCTCTCGCAATGCGGCTGAACCGTGGCTATGGGAAATTCCACCGGCTCACGTCGACTGGAGCCGATCCGGCGGAAGATCCGCCATTTCTGCGAGACCGGCTGGAACAACGCCTCGTGACGACCGAGCGTCTCCGAATTGCCCAGAAACAGATACCCGCCGTCGACGAGTACGAAGTGAAACAACGTAATGAGCTTCTGCTGCACCCCGAGGCGCAGATAAATCAAGAGATTGCGGCAACAGATCAGGTCGAGCCGGGAGAAGGGCGGTTGCGCGATCAAGTTTTGCTCGGCAAAGATGATCGACTCACGCAGCGGTTTGCTCACCTGGTAATGATGATTGCCCTTGACCTCCGTGAAAAACCGCCGCAGCCGCTCGGCGGACACATCCGCGACGATCGCGTTCGGATAGAGTCCCCGACGAGCATACGCCAGGGCATTGCTATCGATATCGGAGGCGAAGATCTGCAGCGGGCAATTCTTGCCGGTGCGCTGTAACTGCTCCAGCAGCAGCATGGCGACCGAATAGGCCTCCTCGCCGGTGGCACAGCCGGGCACCCAGACACGCAGCGGCGCGCCGGCCTCCTTCGCCTCGACCAGCGGGCCGATGACCTGCTCGGCGAGCGTGCGCCACGCCCGCGCATCGCGGAAAAAATCGGTGACGCTGATCAAAAGATCTTTTACCAGCGCATCCGCCTCACCCGGGTACGCGCGCAGGTAGCGTAGATACTCCGGGAGTTCTTCGATGTGGCGCAGGCACATCCGCCGCCGGGTCCGGCGCAGCAGGGTGCCTTCCTTGTAACAGCAAAAGTCGTGCTTGCTGCGCGAGCGTAGCAAAGCGAGGATCTGATTGAGCTCCGAACAGCTCTTTTCGACCGGCTCGGGCGCCTCTTGCTTAGCTCCTGTATAGGCGTGCTGCGCATAGCGAATCAGCGCTTCGGGAATCTTGTGGACCGGCAAGATGTAGTCCACCACCCCCGTTTCGATCGCGCTTTCGGGCATCCCGGAATGCTCCGCGCTGTATGGCTCCTGCACCACCACCAACCCGCCCTCGGCCTTGACGGCCTTGATCCCGAGCGCCCCGTCCGTGCCGGTGCCGGAGAGAATGACCGCCACGGCGCGCGGCCCGGCGTCCTCGGCCAGCGAGCGGAAGAAAAAATCGATCGACATCCGCCCGCCCTGGCGGTGCTCGGGCGCGCTCAAATGCAGCAGCCCGTTGGCGATCCTGAGGTAAGTGTTCGGCGGGATGACGTAGACGCAGTTGGGCACGATCCGCGGCTCGTCCTCGACTTGGGCTACCTTCATAACGGTGTGCCGGGACAAAAGCTCGGCTGTATGGCTCGCCTTGTTCGGATCAAGGTGCTGAATCACGATAAACGCCATGCCAGGCTGGTCGGGTATGGCTTCGAACAGCTGCGCCAAGACATTCAAACCGCCCGCCGAAGCGCCTATGCCCACAACGGGAAAGGCCCGCGGCGCATCGTCGTAAGCTGGCTTAGCCGCCATCGCTGCGGCTTGAGCTTTGCGGCCTTTGCGCTTGTCTATGACGACCTCCGCAAACCGTGCCTCGCTCTCGACCCTACCTGCTTGTGGTGCGCATCACTACACGAATTAACCACGATCCGCCACCGACACCAAACTCGCCCATCTACATACTGAATTTAACTGCACGGCCTCTTGCCAGAGCAAGTGGAAAACAGGTTGCCAGCCGGAATCGGAGTGACCTGCCAAGAACCCAAAACCGTGCGGAACACGGTTCCAGAGTCCACAGGGAAGTACCCACAGCGGGTTTTGGCAGGTCACCCCGATCCCGGGTCTGGGCGGAGTACGGAGGCATCTGCCATGCAGAGGATAAGTCGCACCGAGAGAACAGGCGAGCCGATGCAAACCGAGTCTTTCACCCACCTCGAATGGCAGCAAGCGACCTTGGAGAGCCTGGCGGCGGCGGTAATCACCATCGATACCCAGGGCCGCGTCGTATTTATGAATTCGGTAGCCGAGCGATTGACCGGCTGGCCGCCGAGCGAAGCATGGGGCCACCGCTTGACGGCGATCTTCCATCTCGTCCACGAGGAGACCGGGGAGGTGATCGAAAATCTCGCCCGCAAGGCACTGCGCAGCGCCCGGGTGGTGCCGCTCACCGAACCCACTGCGCTGATCGATCGTGACGAACGGGTGCGCCCCGTCAAAGCGAGCGCCAAAGCCATCCGAGACAAGACGGACCGGCTGCTCGGCGCCGTGCTGACAATTCACGACATAACCGAACAGCGCCGCGGCGAGCAACGACTCATGGCCCTGAACAAGATGCTCGAGCGACAGCTGCGTAAGCGAACTGCCGCGCTCGAGCAGCGCAGCGCCGAGCTCAATGCCCACGAGCAAAGCCTGGCCATGGCACTCGAGGCGATCCAAGCGGGTTACTACGAGCATGCGAGCTCGCTCGAATCCGGCTACGTCTCCGAGCGCTGGGCCAACCTACTCGGTTATCGACTCGATGAACTGCCGCCCCTGCCGGCGCTGTTGTCTTGGTGGGGGAGCCGCCTGCACGGGCAGGATCGGCAGCGAGTAATGCAAGCTTACCGCCGATTCATCCAAGGCAGCAGCGAACGCTTCGACATAGAATATCGGATCAAGCACCGCCACAACGGCTGGCGGTGGCAACGGCTGGTAAGCCGCGCAATACAGTCCAGCGCAGCGACATCGGCCAGGTTGGTCGCCGGATTTGTGCTCGACATCACTGAGCAGAAAGACGCTGCGCGCCGGCTGCGCAAGCTCGATGAGGCCCTCGTGCGGTACTCCGCACGGCACCACGTCTTGGCCGTACAACCCTCACGTGCTGGGCAAAGCGAGCGCCGAGGTCTCGCGTAGCTGCGGCACGATCAATTGCAACAGAAGGTGGTTGCGGCGTTATTCAACTTGGGCACCCGGCACGGACGCTCGCCGGCGCTCTGGTACGAGACACTTGCCGCCACCGAAGACCTCATCCGCCCGGTGGCCGAAACCCCGCACTCGCTCACCATCGAGTTCAGCATGCCAGTGCTCGAGCAAGGCCGTTTATCGGCCGTCCGGGCATAGCAAACCCATAGCGTCGAACAACACCACGGCTTGCACGTCCGGGTCCAAACCGTGGGTAACTTCGACGAGTTCAATGAACCTCTGCGCTTGTTCCTATTCCAGACCGCCCACGCGCTTTTATGCAACGCCGTCAAGCACGCCGGTGCCGAGCGCGTCGAAGTCGAAGTAATCGACCACGGCGTGCGGATCCACCCTACCGGCAAGGGGGCCAAGACCGGGCGATCGCTTCGGCCTCGCGAACCTCCGCGAGTGGCTCAAAGCCTGCGGCAGACAGCTCGAAATCGACCGCCTCGCTTGTTCGAGCGCAACTGCTACGAGGCTGAGGCCGACCGGTTTTCCCACCCACCCCCACCCGCGTGCCCGCCTTTCGTCTGCAAGGGTTGCTTGAGCTTACCCGGCAATTGCCGGTGCAGTCCCTCCGAGCGGAGCGTCTTAGATGCAGTCATTGAACTTAAATTTTTAGCTGGCTTGCTCCATACGACATTTCAGAGCCGCCTCGATGGCGAGGCTCCAATGCCGCGGCGTAATGCGCCACTTCTTGCACTCCTCCGGGTTGGCATCCTCGGGCGTATGCGGCTGTTGCAGCTCTTCGAGAGTTCTGTTCTCGTAGCAGTCCACGGCAAAGCTCTTGGTCTGCCCGGTGAGTTCGTCTATTGGAATCATCACGTCTTCTATTGGCTTCATGGCCGTCCCTTTATCGCTATGGATCAAGCGCCAATAATAATAGTAGAGAACCGCGCATGGGAAACCATGCCCAAAGCGCCTGCTTCGCGAAACCCAATTATAATGAAGGCTTTTTAATTTCTTATTTCTATCCTTAGAAATAGAAAATTTTGTAAAATCAATAAAATGAATGTTTGAATCTGAGCTTATCCAAAGCACACTACACTGAATTGACACACACGAGCGCTTCGAAAATCGCATCTCGCATTGCCATGCTAGCGTAGCCTACCCTGGACACCGATCCAAAGGCCGAAAGACCCATATTGATGAGGCAAAACTTATGAGCACAGAGAAAAACGTCGCGGCCGAGGGAAGTCGGTTCCGTGACTTCGACGAGGATCCGACCACTACACGGGGGCTTATCTGGGGTTATCGAGGGGGTCTACTGCGCAACATGACCAGCATCACCAGGGTACCCGCCGGCACCCTGGCGATTTACCCATCCGCAACCAACCACATCGAAGTCAACCGCGAAGGCCGAGTCGTCGTCAACAAGGGCGGTTTTACCAGTGAGCACATCCCATTGTGGCAAATCACGACGGATGCTGAAGGCATCACGGAGTCGCTCGACCAGCGTGCCTTGTTGGTACTTTCGTTCGACGATTTCAAGTGCGACGGCAGTATTCCCATGACCGGCGACCTGCGTATGCAGCGCAACGCGATCAAAGCCTATGCCGAAACTTTGGCCAAACCGAAAATCTTCGGCGGGGCGCTGAAGATCATCCTCTCCGTTGGCAATGTATTCGCGGTCACGCTGACCGCAGATGTTAAAAACCTCACCTTCGAAAGCGCCCCCGAAGCCGGCAAAGCCGGTTCGTTCACACTCATCCTCGTCCAGGATGAGACTGGCGGCCGCAATATCAGCTGGCCCAAGGCGGTCAAATGGCCGGGCGGCACCGCGCCGGCTATCAGCACCGAACCCAACGGTGATACCGTGTTGAGGTTTGTCACTCTCGACGGAGGAGTGACCTGGCGCGGATTTCCGCTCGGCAAGGACTTCGCATAACCCCGCACGATCACGACCGCCGACCGGTCCGTGCGAAGAAACACTATGAAAGCAGCCGTTAGCGGACGAATGTTATTGAAAATCATTTATCGGCATCAGCCTCTACCAGCATGGCTCATTTATACACGGAATGACGCCATGACCGAGCAAGTCAACCTAAAAACACACAGGCAAGGCCAAGCTGTGTTGCCACATGCTTCGCCGAATTCGCGCACCGCGGGCTCCTATCCATCTCAGATTACTTTGCCAAGGAAGAGATGGACGAGTCCACCGAGGCGTTACGAGAGCACGAGCAGAACCAGGATCTAAATTTCTCGGAAGGCACGATCCTGGAACCGGCGGGCGCGGCGGTGGCGGTACTGCTGGAGAAGCGGGTGGCATGCTTGCCAGAGCGGATCACCACCGCAGTAATAGCCCGACCGGCAATATAGCCGCGGAGCAGTTCCGTGCCTTGTAGAAGGCTGTCTATCGGGCGCTCCCACAGACATGAGATAATTGTGTTGTAAGTGCTGCCTTAAAGAGACTGATGTAAAAATGAACTCATGGGTCGCTGCATCAGCGCAGACGGGGGAACGCCTCTCTGCTGCTACCCTCGCTGGCCGAGTGGCGGCCCAGGGGCACTACCACCGCGAAGGAAAGCCCAAGTCACCTGCGCTGCAGCGCCGCTGTCGATGCGGCAGTTCGACGAGCACCCAGCAACCCTGCGTCGCACACGGACGGTAGACACTGTTGTGTTGCCTCGACCGCGCAGCAATTCACGCCATTATGCTGACTACGTTTGATGAGCTTGAAGTTCAGGGATGATATCGACCCATGCCGCCGGCAGTTTCTGCGCTGGCTAGCCGGTGGTTTGCTCGCCGGTGCCACGGGTCATTTGAACGCGCTCGCCGCATCACGGATCGGCAGCAACCCGGACAAAGGCGCGACCAAGGCCACATCCTTCCAAACCGACAACGCCTTTTCCTCATACGATCTGGCTGATGGAAGCCCGCTGATCGGCCGTGCCCATCGAGTAAGCGTCTGTTCCGACGAAACCTTGCTCGACATCGCTCGACGCTTCGATCTGGGCTATTGGGACATAGTCCTAGCGAACCCGGGGATCGATATCTGGATGCCCAGTGCCGGCACGCGCGCGCTCGTACCTAGGCAATTTATTCTCCCGAGCGCGCCGCGGAATGGCATCGTCATAAATGTTCCGGAACTGCGGCTATACTATTATCCACCGCCCGCCAAGGGGAAGGCTCGGCAGGTCATTACCCATCCGGTTGGCCTCGGCCGACAGGATTGGGCCACACCGCTCGGGCGCGCCTCGGTGGTTGAAAAAATCCCGCAGCCGACCTGGTATCCGCCGGCCTCCATTCGTGCCGAACACGCCGCCCGAGGAGAAAAATTGCCTGGGATCGTGCCGCCGGGCCCGGACAACCCGCTCGGCGACTATGTGCTGCTCTTAAGTATTCCGGGCTATTTGATCCACGGTACCAATAAACCCTATGGCGTTGGAATGCGGGTATCCCACGGCTGCATACGGCTCTACCCGGAAGACATCGCCAGCTTTTTCGATCGAGTGAGCCGAAAAACCCCGGTGCATATCGTCAACCAGCCCTACAAGCTCGCTTGGCACCAAGGGGAACTGTGGCTCGAAGTGCAACCATCACCTGGAGCAGATGATTTCACCAGCATGGATCGGAAGCGGCATCTAGCCATGCTCGCGCGGCTGCGACAGGAAGTGGAGCACACGGCACACGCTGCCGGTTACACCGTCGCCCACCGCGAACTCGACTTACTATTGCGCCGCTTCTCAGGCGTGCCCGAACCGGTGCCGCTCATATGAACCGGCCCGGCGCGAGGGTCCCCGACGAGGCCGGTCACCAAGGCCGCGCGGGAAAGATGATTCCCGATCCAGCACGTTATGACTTGGCTCGCGCTCGCCTTGCTTAGCGCGTTCAGCCTGGCCTCTGCAGACGCCTGCTCGAAAAAACTCCTGCCCGGCTACCGTGCCCGTGAAATGGTGCTGGTGCGATTTTCCTTTTCCGCGCTGTTATTGACACCACTGCTGTATTTCAGTCCGCTACCTACGGTACCGCCAGTATTTTGGTGTTGGCTTGCACTGGCCTTGCCACTGGAAATTCTCGCCATGCTGCTCTATATGCAAGCAATTCGCGATAGTCCGCTCTCGCTTACACTGCCTTATCTGGCGTTTACCCCGGTGTTCACAGCCATGGCGGGTTATCTGCTGCTGGGCGAGCGAGTTTCGGCACAAGGCTTGCTCGGTATCGTCCTGGTGGTCAGCGGTGCTTATCTCCTCAACCTGGAGGCCGCCGAAACGCCTGGGCGAGTTCGCTTGAGTAAGCCTTTACGCGCCATTGTGAATGAGCGCGGCTCCCGTCTGATGCTCGCGGTGGCGCTCATCTATGGCCTGACCTCGGTGATCGGCAAAATCGAGCTGCAGTATGCCTCATCCTGGAGCTTCGCGGCCGTCTATTTCGTTTTGCTGGGCCTGCTGAGCCTGATCTTGTTCGCTTTTTCGAGTTCTCGCCCGCGGGTACTGCACGTACTCGGGCGCAAGCCAGCCATCCATCTGTTGATCGGTGGCCTATTCACGGCCATGATTGTCACTCATTTCATGGCGCTGGAGCGGGTCGCGACGGCTTACATGATCTCAGTCAAACGCATCAGCATCCTCTTCGGTATGATCTACGGTGCTCTGCTCTTCGGTGAGCAAGACTTGCTCAGACGCTTGGCCGCCGGCGCCCTTATGGTGGCCGGTGTAGCCCTTCTCGCCAGCTAGCGGCAACGTGCGGAAACAGATCAGCCGGGGATGGCGGCTGAAGAAGACTTCCCTGTGCTAAACACCGCTATTGCGTGCCACAAACAACGGGGCAGCGCCGTCGTTAACGGCGGTAGACCTGCTCTGTGATCGTTAATCGACGGCTACCATGACATGGGAGGCTTTGATGACGGCATAGCAGGGTTTTCCCGGCACCAGACCAAGCTTGCTGGCGGATTCTTTCGAGATGACTGAGACGATATTATCACCGCCCGGTAGCTCGATGACGACCTCTGTGTTGACGACACCAACATTGACGTTCACGACTTTACCCTTGAGCGCGTTACGAGCGCTGATGTTCATCTGCATCGCGTTGCTCCTTTTTCAAACCCCACTCGATAGGCTCCGCCTATTTGGTGACGGCCGCCCGATGCGGTGCGATTGCGCCCACCGGCACCTGATAGCCGTATGATTCGATGATGGGGCGCGCCTGCGGGCTACGGATGAACTCCAGGAAGGCCCGAGCCACCTGCGCATCCTGAACCAAAACGGCCTGCTGGGTGATGGGCTCGTAGAATTTGGAGGGCACCGGCCAATAGCTACCCGGTACGAGCTGACCGGGTCGCTGGATCTGTGAGAGCGCCACGAAACCGAGCGATACGCTGCCACTCGCGACGAGTTGGTGAGTCTGGCCGATATTCTGTCCCATCACTAGCCGATCGTCCTTTTGCAGGGTCTCCCAAAGGCCGAGCTCCCGCAATGCCTGCTGTGCGGCCAAACCGTAAGGGGCGAGTTTGGGGTTGGCGAGAGCGATGTGCTCAAAGCCACCCTCGCGCAGCACCTTGCCATTGCCGAGTACATAATCCGGCTTCGCACTCCACAGCACGAGCTTACCCTCGGCATAGGTGAAGCGGCTGCCCGGTACGATGACACCTTCCTGCTCCAAGCGCCGCGGGCGCGCCTCATCGGCTGCAAAAAAAGCATCGAACGGCGCACCGTGGCGGATCTGAGCGTAGAACAAACCGGTCGAGCCAAAGCTTAGCTTGATGATGGCACCGGTCTGTCGCTCGAAAGCAGCAGCGAGTTGCTTGGCGGTCGCCTGAAAATTGGACGCCACAGCAATTTTCGCCGCACCGGCCCAGGCCGCTCCATGGCCGAGCAAAACCACGCTAACTATCAGGGAAAGCACACTCCTCGCCTGGCGGCCTCCAAAGCCTCTCATGTCGATCTCCCACGTTGTCAGATCCGAAGGGATGGGATAAAACGCCGATGCATCACGCCCAATCGCTATATCCTATCACACATAGCGACGCTATGTTTTATCTTATATAGCGATATGTCAAGCACTCCATGGCGTACAATGAATGCAATCACCCCGGACGATCGAGCTGAGATCATTCGTAAGATCGCGTGTTACGTCGGCTCGGAAATACGACTGCAGAGAATACAATTGCCCATGCGGCGCAGGGCTCGGGCGCCCCGGCCGCACCAAACGGATCCCTCCCGTAAGTTGGCCGGGTGACACACCTAGCGATGCTTGAAGTTCGGCGCGCGTTTATCTACGAAAGCGTCCATGCCTTCCTTGCGATCCTCGGTGGCGAAGGTGGACTGGAACAGCCGGCGCTCCAATTGCAGCCCTTCCTGAAGCCCGGCTTCAAAGGCCTCGTTGACAGCCTCCTTGATCATCATCGTTATCGGTAACGAATGCGAGGCGATGGCGGCGGCTGTTTTCAGTGCCTCTGTCAATAGCTCATCCGCCGGCACGACCCGGGCAACCAGCCCGGCACGCTCAGCCTCTGTCGCATCCATTAAGCGCCCTGTCAGGCACAGCTCCATAGCCTTCGCCTTGCCCACCGCCCGCGCCAACCGTTGCGTGCCGCCGGCACCAGGCATCGTGCCGATGGTAACCTCCGGCTGGCCAAACCGCGCGGTATCGGCCGCAATGATCAGATCACAGGCCATCGCCAGCTCACAGCCGCCACCCAGCGCATAACCGGCCACCGCAGCGATGATAGGCTTGCGCGCCCGCCGTGCGGCACTCCAACCCGCGGCGCTGGGAAAATCGCGGCGGAACACCCCGAAGAAGTTCTGCGCTTGCAGCTCTTTGATATCGGCACCTGCGGCAAACGCCTTGTCACTGCCGGTGATCGCGAGACAGCCAATTCCATCGTCCCCATCGAACTCGGCGATAGCCGCCCCTAGTTCGGCCATGAGTTCGTCGGACAAGGCATTCAACGCTTCCGGCCGATTCAGCGTAATAAGCGCGACCCGTTCGCGAGATTCGACCAAAATACACCGATAACTCATTCACTTGCCTCTCATCGCGGCCCGCTAGGAGCGCTGATCGGGCCTGTCCCGAATTTTCAGGCTGCATGCCGCCGCGTCTGCACGACACGGAAGCGGTTGGCGACGAAGGCGACATCACAGAGACAGGCGTTGGCCGCCGGGTTCGCTCCAGTAGCATGGAAGTCACTGAAGGCAGCTGATTGATTGACGTAAACACCATCGGTGAGATTGCAGGACAGCGCGACCCCGGCCTCCAGTGCGGCGCGCTGCGTGCGCTCCAGCACAGCCGCCTCAACGGCGTAGACCGACCAGGTAATCGCTCCGTGCGCCAAAGCCGACCCACGCGCCCGATCGATGCTCTCGTCGGTGGACTCGGTGGCAACAACGAAGGCAATCGGGCCGAACCATTCCCGGTCGTAGCAATCACTCGATGCGGCGGCCACTTTGAGCAGCAGCGGCGTACGCACGCGTGCATCCGAAAACCGTGGATGCGCGCGCGGCTCGGAGGCCAGCACCACCTCGCCGAGCTGCGCCGCTTCCGCGGTGCGCCGGATGGTGTCCTCCGACTGAATGGCGCCCAAAAGCTCGGCGGCCCGCTCAGCGTCGGCAAGCAGCCCTGTGATGCCCTCGGCGATAGCCTGGGCGAGCTCGTCACAGCCGAGCCGTCCCTGGTCCGTCTCGATGCCGCCGCTCGGTACATAGATATTCTGCGGCGTGGTGCACATCTGCCCCGAGTAGAGGCTGAGCGAGAAAGCAAGATTGCCCACCAGTCCCTGTAAATTGTCGGTGGAATCAATGATCACCGAGTTCACGCCCGCCTTCTCCGTATAGAGCTGGGCTTGGCGGCAATGCTCCTCCAACCAGTTGCCAAACGCCGTGCCCCCAGTGTAGTCGATCAGGCGGATCTCGGGCCTTTGCGCCAGCTCTTTGGTGACCGGCGCCGCGCGGCTATCCGGTGCGAGCGCGACCAGCCAAGGATCAAAACCGGCCTCCGCCAAAACCTCCTGCGCCACTTGCACGGTAAGCGCCAATGGCAGCACGGCTGCCGGATGCGGCTTGACCACGACTGGGTTACCGGTCACCAAGCTTGCAAACAAGCCCGGATAACCATTCCAAGTCGGAAAGGTCGAAACCCCGATCAGCAGCGCCAGTCCGCGCGGGACCACATAAAAGGTCTTGTCCATGCAAAGCGGATCGTGCTTGCCCTGGGACTTGACCCAGCGGCTGTGCGGCGGAATTCGGCTCATCGCTTCGTAGGCATAGGCAATGGCCTCCAAACCACGATCCTGGGCATGGGTTGCGCCGGCCTGAAAGGCCATGACAAAACCCTGACCGGTCGTATGCATGACCGCTTGCCCCAGCTCGAAGCTGCGCTTGTTCAATCGCGCCAAGATCTCCAGGCACACGCCCGCTCGCGCTTCAGCACCGGCGTCGCGCCAGGCAGGTAAAGCCGCCTGCATGGCCGGCAGGAGCTGATCGAAGTCCGGTTGAGGATAGCGCACGCCGAGGGCAAAACCATACGGTGAGACCTCGTCGCCGATTTCCGCCACAGTACCCGGTTGCTGCAGCTCGAAGCGCTTGTGTAGCCAGCTCTCAAAGGCCGCCTGGCCCACGGCGGCGGCGCTCTCACCATAGATCTTCCCGCTCGGAATCTCCGGATATGGGCTCCAATAATCGCGGCGGCGCGTGGTTTCGATGGCCTGCTCCAGGGTAGCGCGATGCTTGGTGAAGAACTCCTGGCTCATGGCGCCTCCTCGGCTTGCCGCTCGGTCAGGCGGACGTTCATCTCATGCCTGCAATATTGATACGTATATGCATTGTGTCAATTAATTTTTGTATCTAAAAAACAGAATAAGGGCACTGATCGTCAATGGCCAATCCACCACGCGCGGCGGTACGCCAGCGACCGAAACGCTCACTAACAGTGTCGTCGCATGGGCGACTGACACGCTTCTATACTCGCAGGAGAGCACGACGGTGCGAACACAATAGCGCAACTCCGTCGAACCCCGTCGCGCTAGCGGCGGAAATACAAATACCGTCAGGAATGCTGCTACCATGAGCTACCAGACCATCGAATTGGCAACCGCCACCGGTGTAGCCACATTGACCCTGAACCGGCCGCAACGGCTGAACAGCTGCAACGCCGTAATGCACTCCGAGCTCCTTAACGCCCTACAGCACATCGAGCGGGACTCGGCCACGCGCAGCCTGCTCATCACCGGATACGGTCGGGCATTTTGTGCAGGTCAGGATCTCGACGAGCGCGCTATCGCTCCAGGCAAGCACGCTCCCGATCTCGGCAAGTCCCTGGAGCAACACTACAATCCGCTGATTCGCACGCTGCGCTCGTTGCGGATACCGGTGCTGTGCGCGGTCAACGGCGTTGCCGCCGGGGCCGGTGCCAACCTGGCGTTGGCCTGCGATATCGTGCTCGCCGGACGCTCCGCCAGCTTCATTCAGGCTTTCTGCAAGCTCGGTCTGGTACCCGATAGCGGCGGCACGTGGCATCTTCCCCGCCTGATCGGCCATGCCCGAGCTATGGCCTTGGCGCTTTTGGGAGAACGCCTGACGGCGGAGCAGGCCGAACAATGGGGCATGATTTGGAAATGCGTGGACGACGCGCGGCTGATGGAGGAAGCCCAAAACCTCGCTCAGCACCTTGCCGCTCAACCCACTCGCGGCCTCGCCTTGATCAAACAGGCTCTCAACGCCACCTGGCACAACAGCCTAACCACCCAGCTCGACCTCGAGCGCGACTTACAGCGCCAAGCCGGATACACGGATGACTACCGCGAGGGTGTAGCCGCCTTTATGGCCAAGCGCGAACCGCGCTTTGTGGGGCACTGAAATGGCGGCATTGCCGTCTACCGCCGCCATCGGCGTGATCGGCGCCGGCACCATGGGTGCGGGCATCGCTCAGATCGCAGCCGCCGCCGGGCACCCGGTTTTGCTCTTCGATATCCGAACCGAGGCCCTGCCAGCGGGGCTCGAACGCATCCGCCATGGACTCGAGCGGCTCATCGGCCGCGGCAAACTGAATCACAGCACACTGGCGGCGCTAATGGAGCGAATTCGGCCCGTCGAACGGTTGGCGGATCTGGCCCCGGCGGCGCTGATCATCGAGGCGATCGTCGAGGAACTGCCGAGTAAACGCCAAGTCTTCGAGCAACTGGAGGAAATCTGTAGCGAACAAACCATTTTAGCGAGCAACACTTCGGCGCTGTCCATCACCGCCCTCGCAGCAACCTTGCAGCGCCCCGAGCGCGTAGTCGGAATGCACTTCTTCAACCCAGCGCCCGTCCTCAAGCTGGTCGAGGTGGTGAGCGGGCTTGCCACGGCCAATGAGGTGGCTGAAACCATACAGGCGACCGCAGCAAAGTGGGGCAAGCAACCGGTCCGGGCGCGCTCGACGCCGGGATTCATCGTCAACCGAATTGCCCGACCTTACTATGCTGAGGCGCTACGCCTGTTGGAGGCGGGCACCGCCGATGTCGCCACCATCGACGCAGCCCTACAGGAGGCCGGCGGCTTCCGTATGGGACCGTTCGAGCTAATGGATATGATCGGCCAAGATATCAACTTCGCCGTCTCCCGCACGCTGTTCGAAGCCTATTTCCAGGACCCGCGCTACCGCCCTTCGCTGATCCAACAGGAACTGCTCGACGGAGGATGCCTCGGGCGCAAAAGCGGTCGCGGCTTCTATAATTATCAACCCGGCGCCGAGCGTCCGGCGCCGCACACGGCGCCGCCTGGCCCACCACCGACGCGAATCGTCCTGCATGGCGAACTCGGCCCGGCGGAGCCGCTGGCTGCGGCTTTGGCCAAGACGGTGAGCGCGGTACAGCGCACCACCGGGGCCGGCCTCATCGCCCTACCGGAAACGGCGCTTGCGCTCACCGACGGACGCAGCGCCACGCAACGGGCCGCGGAGGAGGGCATCTCAGAGCTGATACTGTTTGACCTCGCGCTGGATTTCTCCCAGACCACTCGCGTGGTCATTGCCGCCGCCGATCAGACCGGGCCGGCGGCACTCGCCGCTGCCGCCGGCGTCTTTCAGGCACTGGGCAAAACCGTCTCAGTAATCGATGACAGCCCCGGTCTCATCGTCCTACGCACCGTATGCATGCTCGCCAATGCCGCGGCCGAAGCGGTCGGCCAAGGTGTCTGCACCGCTGCCGCCTGCGACGCCGCTATGCGTGACGGCGTTAATTATCCGCGCGGCCCCTTGGCTTGGGCCGAGATCATCGGCCTCGCGCGCGTGGTCACTGCGCTTGATCATCTCGGCGAATACTACGGCGCGGAACGCTACCAAGCGGCTCCGCTGCTGCGGCGCAAGCGCTATGGAGGCAACCGATTCCATGACTGATTCTCCGCTACGGACACTGCCCGCCCAGGAAGTCGCTGAAGCCTGCGCCCGAGCCCTTTGGGACGACGATCTCGCATCGCGGGCACTCGGCATGGTGCTCGAGGAGATTCGGCCCGACTATGCCCGGCTGTCCATGCCGGTGCGTGCGGATATGGTCAACGGGCACCGTAACTGCCACGGCGGGCTCATCTTCGCCTTGGCCGATTCCACTTTCGCCTTCGCCTGCAATTCGACCAACCAAATTACCGTGGCCGCCGCCGCAAGCATCGATTTCCTTAGTCCCGCGAAACTCGGCGACAGGCTCATCGCCTACGGCGAAGCGCAATCCACCGCCGGGCGAACGAGAGTCTACGACATCCGGGTGGCAAATCAGGCCGGTCAGCTGATCGCCCTGTTCCGCGGCCGCTCGCATCAGCTCAAGGAACGATTGATACCGGGATTGGAGGTGGCGCGATGAGCGAAGCCTATATCGTCGATGCGGTGCGCACGCCGTTCGGCCGTTACGGCAGCGCGCTCGCCGCGGTACGCACTGATGACCTCGCCAGTCTTCCTATCCGGGCACTCATGCAACGCAATCCCAGCGTGGACTGGGACGCTTTGGACGATGTGATCTATGGCTGCGCCAATCAAGCCGGCGAGGACAACCGCAACGTCGCGCGTATGGCGGCCCTGCTGGCCGACCTACCGGTAACGGTTCCGGGCACCACCGTCAACCGCCTCTGCGGCTCCGGCATGGATGCGCTCGGCAGCGCCGCACGCGCCATCCGCAGCGGCGAAGCCCAACTGCTGATCGCCGGTGGCGTAGAGTCAATGTCCCGCGCGCCGTTCGTCATCGCCAAGGCGGAAAGCGCCTTCTCACGCCAAGCACAAATCTATGACACGACGCTTGGTTGGCGTTTCGTCAACCCCCTGCTGCAAGCAAACTACGGCATTGATTCCATGCCCGAGACGGCGGAGAACGTCGCCGCAGCGTTCCGGATCAGCCGTGCAGATCAAGATGCTTTTGCCCTGCGCAGCCAGCAGCGAGCGAAAGCCGCCTTGGATTCGGGCCGCCTGGGCGAGGAGATTACGGCGATTTGCACCCCTCGATTCAATGGTCCATCCGTGTGGGTGGACACCGATGAGCAACCACGGCCCGATACCACTCTGGAAGCTCTTGCCAAGCTGCCGACACCGTTTCGTGCGGGGGATGGCACGGTTACCGCCGGAAACGCCTCGGCGCTCAACGACGGTGCAGGCGCGCTGCTGCTCGCCTCCGAAGCAGCGCTCGCGCGCTACCGCCTCACCCCACAGGCACGGGTGCTCGGCATGGCGGTCGCGGGGGTGACACCGCAACTCATGGGCATAGGACCGGTACCGGCCAGCCGCAAGCTGCTGACACACTGCAGCCTAAAGCTCACGGACATCGGGCTCATCGAACTCAACGAGGCATTCGCCGCCCAAGCGCTGGCGGTGCTGCGCGAGTTTGGCTTGCCGGATGATGCCGAGCACGTCAACCCCAACGGCGGGGCGATTGCCTTGGGCCATCCGCTGGGCGCAAGCGGCGCCCGTCTGGTAACGAGCGCCGTTTATCAGCTGCAACGCAGCGACGCCCGCCACGCCCTTTGCACGATGTGCATCGGTGTCGGCCAAGGGATCGCAACCCTCATCGAACGAGTGTGAATGCCCCCGCAAATCATCTGGATAATATAGCCGTCTCGTTCGTACGACAGGGGCGCGCGCGCCCTCAACGGCTGGAAACGAGCTCGTGCCAGCCGACCCCACGCGCCCAACTCGCGCGCACCAACCCGGCAAGCTCGCTTAGGATCGCCGCCGGCACGGCCGCCGGGTCACCGAGCTCGCGGGCATTGTAGTGGAAGACGTAGATCCGAGCCGCAAACTGCTTGAACGGCAAGGATGATTCGCCGGGAAATTCACCATGACCGGCGGTAGAGGTGACAATGCCCTGACCCCAGTCCTGGCCGCCGTCATTATTGGGATTGTAAAAATAAACCCGCACTTCGCCATCTTGATCGACGGTTACCCGCTGGATCGATACGGCATGCCAGCCAATGAATTGGCCGTTTTTATCGGTTGCCGCGATACCCGCCGGCTGGGCATAGATGAGTTGGCGCGCGCCATTATAGGCGGGGTGATAGCTAATGTAGAACAGCCGCATAAAGCCTTCAAAGTCGATGACATCCCCGCTCGAATATTGAATCACCGTAGCGAAACCACGCTGGACCCACCAGCCATGGAACTCCGGATTGATCCATTTGTGGCCGTCCTCGCCGCGACCGGCGATGCGTCGGCCCATTTCCCAATAGATCCGGTCGAGATGTGGCACAAGCACCAGCGAGACCGGGTCGAGCTCAGTATGCAACTCCGCCACACCCCCAGTTTGCAGTTCGGTGGAGCGCAACAGCTGCCCCTCAAAATGCATGTCGACCTCATTATCCCGTGCCGCCCAGGTAATCAGCTCGAGCAGGAATCCCGGATCGCATTGCGACCAAAGACTTATGGCACGGGCCGACTGACAAGTGGGATTATCGCCCTGGCCGACGCCAAGCGGCTGACCCAGCACGCTTACGGTGCCGGCCATCAGCAAAGCGTTGGCCGATGGGCTGGGATTGTCATCGACCAAGCGATGCAGCGTTGCCGCGACCTCCGGCTCGATTTGCAGCCGTATCAGACGCCACAGCCCAGGGGCAAGCGGCGGGAAAAACAGCACCCCACGATTGAGCATGCAGGCCAAACCGTAAATGGATTGTGCGAGCAACGGATGAGCCATGCTGCCGATAAGCCGCCGCACGAGTTCACCATAGGCATCCAAACTGTCCCGTCCCACGGAGTCGAGACCCAGAATCCGAGCGATCCCGTCGTCATTGCTGTTTGCAAGGATGTGTTCGAGCAGTATGGCATGCTGGGGGCTGGCTAAACCGGTCTCGTGCATCGAGTGGGCGAACGTCTGCGCCTCCGCCGCCAAGGCCCCGACATCCAGATCAGCCAAGACCTCCCGATAGTGCTCGAGCGACGCCGCAGATCGACTCAACGCCGAAGGGCCGTGGACGGCGTTCGTGAGCTGCCGGGCCTGCTCATAGATGGCACCGCTGCCTTGTCCCGCCAACGCCTGAGCTGCGGCATCGATCATCTCACGGATGCGGTGCACCAGTATGGGGCGCTGCCGGAGGATCCGCATGGCCTCGTTAACCGTGCTCTCAAGGATTCCCTGCGTGCCAAGACAATCGGCTATGAACCGGAACAGCCGGTGGACGCCCTCCAGTAGCGGCGTGCGCTCGACTCGAGTCGCTTCGCTGGACTGCGGAAACAGCAGATCCAGGTTTCGAGCAATGGCATCTTCGAGAAATGCACGTGCCCCATCGGGTGAGATCTCATCATTGACTGCCGCACCGGTCGCGATAGCAAGCAGCCGCAATTCGCTTAGGCTTTCGATCGCCACGGAGAGTGCCGGACCGCGCATCGACGCCGACACCAGCGCCGGCTGAAGCAAGGCCGGATGGGCCCAGTCGCCGCCGTAGAAGACACCAGCATGATCGAATCGGGGGGCCTGCTCATAAAGCCGTTGCACCCCCTGCGGCTCCTTGAGCAGCCGCAAAGTGAGATCACAGATATGGCCCTGATAGTTCAGCTTCGCGAAAGGCTTGACAGCCTCGAGTCGATCAAGCGCCTCGGCAAGCTGCGCCGCTAGGCGCCCAGCCTTATCGTGCCCCATCCCGCTCACCTCGGTAGGCCCGACCGGCTAGCGATAAAAATCATATCCTTCCTGCTCGAGCAACAACTCCCTCATGCGATCAGGATCGTCGCCGAAGAAGTAGACCGTGCCATAATGATTGCCGAAAGCGACCCGCTCGGCGACCTTAGGGTTGGCCGGCATAAAAAGATCATGCTTTTCATAATAAGGATCGTTCTCGACGGCATCAGGCATGTCTATGTCGCTGATCACGCGCTGCTTTGGGTATACCAGGAAACAGCCGGCGAACCCCTTGGCGTCCACGACCTCGCGGGGAAAGAAATTCTGAATCTCCTGCTCGGTTGCCTTGGGATCGCTGACCAGCACGTGGGCCTGATAGGCGTTGAAGCCATAGGCCCGCTCGATCAGCTCGAAGGCATTACCGCCCGGCACCCGATAGGCCACCTCGCCGAAATGGAGGTTGCCGTCATGGGTGATGAAAAACTCCGGATGAATCAGGCCATGCTCGATTTCGAAAGCCTGAATGAGGTGTTCTACGGCCTTGCGGATCTGGGGTCGCCACTCTTCGAGTCCCGGAGAGGCCGGAATGAAAACCGAATAGCCGAGATGAACGTACTCGGAGATGTTCAGGAAGCGAATCTTGCCGTCGTGAATAAAGACCTCGCAAGCAAACTCCTTACCGTCCAGATGGCTCTCCAGCAGACACGGAAACTCATCGTCGCTAATGGCATCGATGTCCTCGTTAGTTTTAATCATTCGATGGCCGTAAGTACCTGCTTTATCGAATGGTTTCATATGAATGGGATCGTTCGGATCGCCGTCGAGTTTGAGCAAGGCTTTGTTGACGCGCAGGAGAAAGCGCCGCACATCGTCGCGATCATGCGCCTCCTCGAAAACGCCGACGCGAATTCCAGCGAGCTGCGCCCGACGCTTCATCAACGATTTGTCACGAAACAGCAACGATTGCGGGAACAGCCGCGGCTTGCTCTGCAACCGAGCATTGATCGCCCCAGCCCACTCGACCGTCTCTTCGTATAGCGGCACGGCGACCTCCACACCCTCTTCGGCAAGCCGCTCATAGAGCTCAACGGAACGGTCGTTGAGACGTTCGAACTCCCAAGGAATATAGGGGATCGCGTTGTCCTTGGCATACTCTTCGGCCCAGCTCGGGGCAACTACGATGTATTTGCGGTTGAACCGATCGATCGCTTCGATCGCCCGCAAACTCCAGCCAAGGACTGCGACATAGCTCGCATGGGGGGCAATTTCGGCCATAACCGGACCTCCTTATCAGCGATGATTTGTACCGATTTTCATACTTAAGTTCACCCTAGAGCAGGTTCGATGGGCATACAACCTCACGGTGAACGGCAAATACTTCAAACCCTCCGACGAGAAAGAAGGATTCGCATTACATACCACCCACCAAGCGGTTCAGGCTAAACTGATCATTCCAGTTGTACCTTGTCTGAGGAATCAGGTGCCGCTCAAGCGATCGCTCATCCTGCTCACTCTGATCTCGGTAGTCACCTCAGCCACTGGCGTGCTGGTTTATCATGTGACGCTTTACTCTGCGGAGATCACCGAAACCATGGAGCTTACCCAGCGAGAGTTGCGCTTGCTGGATCGTTTGCTCGATGCCCGCCTGCAGGCCATGCAGACCGCCGCCCGGGTAGCGCTCAATCCCCGCATTGGCAAACCCAACCTGGATGGTCTGCGCCAAGCTACCGGAGCGGAGGCCGTACTGCGCTTAAACAGCGCGGACCAACTCATCGCCGCCTCTGGACCGGATGAGTGGTTCACCAACCCACCGGCGGAGCTCGCCCGTGCCCTCTACCCCGACGCTGCGGCCCGCCTAGTGATGGAACGCCCTGCACCCAGCAGTGCTGCGGTGTATTTGGTCACCGCGCGCTCCATGGAGGGCGAACGACTCGTGATCTGGCTCAAGGCCGCAGCGCTCAACCCGGTCCTGGCCATTCTGGATCAAGGTCCCGTGCTGCTAGTCGATCCAGGTGGGGATGTCGCTGCTACAACCCGGGCCAAGCTGCAAGGCCGTAAACTATCGGCCCTGGCCGGAAATTCGCCCTGGCGGTTATGGCTGCACGGCGATGAATGGCTCGTAGCGGCGTACGATTCCATAACTTTTCCGGGCTGGCGGCTGGTTAAGCTAACCGACCGCGGCGCACTGTTTTCAAGGCTACTGAAACCCTTCCTGTCACCCACCGGGCTCGTCTATGTCGTGCTCATCGCGATCTTCGCCATCGCGTTACGCACACTCTATCAGCGCGCCGATCGGGAAGTACGTCGCCGCGCCGAAGTCGAGGAACGACTGAGAGCCAGCGAATCGATGTACCGAGAGCTCGCCAGCAGCGACAATCTAACGGGACTCTATAACAGTCGCAAATGCCATGCCGATCTAAATTACGAGCTGGAACGACATCGGCGTTATGGTCATCCGTTGTCTCTTGTCGTGCTGGATGTAGATAAATTCAAACATATCAACGATTCTCTCGGGCATGCCGAAGGCGACCGCGTGCTGCAAATGATCGCCAACGTACTGCAGGAGTCGCGCCGCAAAGCCGATTCAGTCTACCGCATCGGTGGTGAAGAGTTCCTCGTATTGCTGCCCGAGACCGAACCAGAGGATGCCTACGTGGTGGCAGAACGCGTCCGCGATCACTTGCGGCAGGAGGCCTTCGAGACGATTGACGGCACGCGGTTGCTCATTACTCTTAGCGGGGGCATCGCCGGTTACTGTGGTGATGAAACCGAACGCGAATTCTTTACTCGCGCGGATCGTGCCATGTACGAGGCCAAAAGGAGCGGCCAGGGCGAACTTCGCTTGGCCAACAAGAGACGACTCGATAAAGTCCTTACGGATAAGGACATTGCGCTCGGCGATTAAACGGCGTGTTCCCACAATGCAACGCAAACAGCTTGATTGGAGACCATGCTCGCAGCCGCCCTATTCCACCAACACGATGCACTCCGGCAGCTCCACTTCCATAATGACAGGCAGATGATCTGAAAGCGGATAATTCAATGCCTCGGCATTACGCACCTGCAAAGTGGGCGAAACCAATATGTGATCGATGTTACGGTGCGGCCGCCAACTCGGGTAGGTATGCAAGTCATGAACCGGCTCGCGCAGATCAGTATGCTTGCTTAGATAATCAAATTCCACGCTGCGCGAGAGGCAGTTCAAATCCCCCATGACGATCACATGCCGGCATGCGTTAACCAATTCGGCCACATAGGCGAGTTGACGCAAACGCGTGCGCTGACCCAGCGCCAGATGAAGCAACACAACATCCAGGCCTTCCGCAGGCCCACCGAAGCGCAGATGCAAGGCACCGCGGCCGGGAATCATGCCCGGCAGTCGATGATTGCGGACTTCCAATGGCCGATAACGACTGAGCACACCATTGCTATGTCGTGCCAATCGACCGATACGACGATTGGTCTGAAAATGCCAAAATGGAAAGCCGCCCCGTTGTGCCAAGTATGCAGCTTGGTTGATGAAACCGCTACGCAGGCTACCAGCGTCGATCTCCTGCAAGCCAACGATATCGAAGTCGGCGATCAGCCCACCGATTCGGTCCAAATTGCCGAGCCGATTGTTATCAGGCAGCAGATGACGCCAGCCGCGGGTAATGTAGTGATGATAAAACCGAGTTTCGATACCAGTTTGTATGTTATAGCTCATCAAGCGCAGGCACCGCGCATCGCTTGCCTGACGCCCGGCGTTGCTATCGCATGCTAAACTTTCGCTATCGACCATTATGCGCTGCTATTCACGTTGGCTTCGCGGGCCATCGACCGTCTCAACAGGTGACGCACCCATGCCGCAACCAAAACCCACCGCCATAATTCAGCGCTTGCGCAAGGAGCGCTCCTTATTGATTAAAAAATCCACGACATCGAGCATGGCCTGTTGGCCACCCGTCTCACCCGGGTCTACCAAATACTTTCCAGACACCGCCAGAGACGGCGTTGCACGCACCCCATAAGCCCGTACCATACGCTCAGCACGGCGTAGATCCACATCGACGGAAAAAGAATCAAAGGCATCCAACACCGCCTGGCGGTCGACCCCATGCTGAGCGAAGAACTCCGCGAGCGCCTGTTCGTCGGTAAAATGACGACCATCGACATGGATGGCCTCAAACAGCGGCTCATGGATCTGATCGACCACATTCAAAGCTTTCTCAGCGTAATACGCCTTGGCCAACAAGACCCAATTCGACCGACCAAAAGTCACCGGAACCCGCACTAGCTCGACATCTTTACCCGCCTTCGCCAGCCAGCCGTGAAGCTGGGGGGCAAATTCAAAGCAATGCGGGCAGCCGTAAGAAAAAAACTCGACGAGTTCGATCCGACCCTCGGTCGTCGTCACCGGCTGCGGCGGCTCGATCTTATGATACTGCTTGCCAGCCTGGTAGTCCTGCGCAAACGCGCTGCCTGCGGTCAGAACCAACACCAACGTCGCAACAGCGAACGCCCGCATACCCGCTTCTCCTTCAAAAGATAGCTTTCTATCAAGCCCACTACAGGCGCCCGCGTCTTGAACACCCGTTCGACACTGTAACTCAAAAGATCGCACAGGCCATAAGAACGCGCCGGGCCACTATTGCATCCAGCCACGACGATAAACCCGCGCTCAGCGCAGACGGCAGCTAGCGCACAGCAGCAGATCAGCACATGGGCATCCAAGCCACGTCAAAGGTGCTATGCGCCTCAATGCGCCGATCGGTTACCAAGATGCAACCCGGAAAGAAAAGACGCCAGCGCCTCGATCTCCTCATCGGTAAGCTTGGCAGCGACCCCTTGCATAATTTTGCCCTGCGGATAGCCGCTGCGCTTACCGGCTCGGTAATTCTTCAACTGCTGAGTGAGGTACGCCGCCTTCTGGCCGCTGATTCTCGGATACTTGGCGGGAGGATTACCCAGACCGGCCGGCCCGTGGCAACCGGTGCAAGCCGGAATGCCCTTAACTGAAAAACCGCCTCGGAACAGCCGCTCGCCTTGCTCGACAAGCGCCTTGTCGGCCGCGCCTATCTGCAAGGTCTGTGCGGAAAAATAGGCCGCCAAATCCCGCATGTCCTGATCGCTCAAGTTGGCCGCTTGTGGCTGCATGATCGGATTTTTGCGCTGGCCGCTTTTGAAATAACGCAGCTGCTCGTAGAGATAACTTGCATGCTGCCCGGCAAGACTAGGGAACTGTCCAGAGAAGCTGTTGCCATCGTTACCGTGACAACCCGCGCAGACAGCAGCCTTTTGTTGGCCCGCCTGCGGGCTTCCCCCTTCGAAGGCCATTACCGCTGTGCTTAGCAGAATAAGGGCGAATAATGCGATCCAGTGCTTCATCAGCATGCAGCGCTCTCCTGATTCGGGACGCGCTTGCCTTTTCAAAGGTACGGCTCAGTTAACAATCCAGCCGGAGGCAAGGTCGCTGCAATTTATATCAGCGGTCGCCGAAACGGTCAATTTCTCTACCATAGACGACGCCGGCATTATCCCCCAAAATCCATGCTAGACGACACCAGCCAGCTCCCGAACGCGCTTCCCGCGCAGCGAGTAAAGCGGATGAACGCAATTTACCGCAAGGCCCGATTCCTGCTCGGCGCACCGGATCTGCGCCACCTTCCCCCGGACACTGGCCGCGAGGTCGCCTTTGCGGGGCGCTCCAATGCCGGGAAATCGAGTGCCATTAACGCCCTCACCGGACAAAAAGCGCTGGCCCGCACCAGCAAAACACCCGGTCGAACACAGCAAATTAACGTCTTCCCGGTTAGTGACCAACGTTATCTAATCGATTTGCCGGGCTATGGCTTCGCTAAACTACCGCAGGCGATTCGCGCCCACTGGCAGCGGGCACTGCCGGAGTATTTGCAGCAGCGGCGATCCCTGCGCGGATTGATGCTGATCATGGACGTTCGGCACCCGCTGACCGCCCTCGACCAACAGCTGCTCGCTTGGTGTGGAGCGGTGGGTTTACCGGTGCACGTGCTATTGACCAAAGCTGACAAGCTCAAACAGGGACCGGCGGCACAAGCCCTGCGGTACACCGAGGAACATCTGGCACGGGATCACCCCGATACCAGTGTTCAGCTATTCTCCGCACTGCGAGCGCGGGGCATCGAAACGGCCCACGGTAAGCTCGACACGTGGCTGCTGCTGGAAACCGCAGCCAAGCAGCCGGGTTCTTAACACGAAACAAGGCGCTGCCGGGGAAGTGGGCAAGAAAAGGCCCCGGGAACCATGGGGGGTGGTCTCCCGGGGCAAAACACCTGGCCTTGGGGGCAAGGCCAGGCTATTGGCCCGCTGCAAAGAGGAGGGATTAGCGGGCCGCGCCGGGCACTGGCGCTATATGTAATGACAGGGAACATTTAGAAAAGTTCACTCGCCGACGGCCGAGAATTTATCCAACTCATTCGTGTGACAACGCAGCTCAGCGCAAGACTCATTTTTATCAGTGGCAGTCAGTGGGCTTCTTCCCAGTTCTTCCCCCAACCGGCTTCGACGGTCAACGGCACGCTGAGCTCCACCGCGCCGACCATGAACGCACGGATGCGTTCAGCCACGGACTGCACATCGGGCGCCGGCACCTCGAATACCAGCTCATCGTGCACCTGAAGTACCATAAATACGTCCTCGCATTCGCTCTGCAGCCACTGATCCACCCGAATCATCGCCCGTTTGATGATATCGGCCGCACTGCCCTGCATGGGGGCGTTGATGGCGGTGCGCTCAGCAGCCTGCCGACGTTGCAGGTTGCTCGTGTTGATTTCCGGGAGATAGAGGCGCCGGCCGAAAATCGTCTCCACATACTGGCGCTCGCGCGCTTCGTGTCGAGTGCGTTCCATAAAAGCCTTGACGCCCGGATAGCGTTCGAAATAACGGTCTACGTAATGCTGCGCCGCATCGCGCTCAATGCCGAGCTGACGCGCCAGGCCGTAGGCGGACATGCCATAGATCAGACCGAAATTGATGGCCTTCGCAGCACGCCGTTGTTCAGCAGTGACCTGCTCCAATGTGGTTGCAAAAACCTCGGCGGCGGTGGCCCTGTGAATGTCCTCGCCTGCGGCAAAGGCACGGCGCAGGCCTTCGTCGCCCGAGAAATGGGCCATGATGCGCAGCTCCACCTGCGAGTAATCCGCCGCCAGCAGCCGATAGCCTTGCCGCGCGATGAACCCCCGCCGGATGCGCCGCCCTTCCGTGGAGCGCACCGGAATATTCTGCAGGTTGGGGTCGGAGGACGACAACCGCCCGGTAGCGGCCACCGCCTGCTGATAGGAGGTGTGCACACGTCCGGTGCGGGGATGGATCAACAACGGCAGTTTGTCTGTGTAGGTCGATTTGAGCTTCGCGAGCGCCCGATGCTCGAGGATCATTCGCGGCAGCGGGTACGTCACGGCAAGTTCCTGAAGCACCGGCTCGGCCGTGGAGGGTGCCCCTTTGGGCGTCTTGGCCAGCACCGGCAACCCCTGCCGATCATAGAGTATGGCCTGGATCTGCTTGGGTGAGCTGAGGTTGAACTCGCAACCCGCCGCACGGTGTACCGCAGTCTCGATCTCGACCAAGCGCTGCGCGAGCTCCGTGCTCTGCGCGGCGAGAAGCTCGCGACTTACCAGCACGCCGGTACGCTCCATGCGCGAGAGAACGGGAAGCAGAGGCATTTCGATGGTATGGAAGACTCGCTCGGGCCCCGGTAACTGCCGCAACCGCGGATAGAGCGCCTGGTGCAAACGCAGGGTAATATCGGCGTCTTCCGCCGCATACTCGGTGGCACGCTCGATTGCCACCTGATCGAAGGTAAGCTGCTTGGCGCCTTTGCCAGCCACGTCCTCGAATTTGATGGTCCGGTGGCCCAGATATTTGAGCGCAAGCGAGTCCATGTCGTGCCGGGTCGCGGTGGAATCAAGCATGTAAGACTCGAGCATCGTATCGAAACGTACCCCACGCAGCTCAATACCATAATGCGCCAATACGCTCATGTCGTATTTCAGATTCTGGCCCAGCTTGGCGCGATGTGGGTCCTCCAACAATGGCCTAAACTGCTCCAGAACGTGCCGGCGCTCAAGCTGTGGGGGGACTTCGGCTCCGGTGTGCGCCACCGGTACATAGGCGGCATGCGCCGGCTCCACCGCGAAGGAAACGCCTACGATCTCCGCATCCATATAATTCAGGCTGGTTGTCTCCAGATCGAAAGCGAACACTTCGGCGCATGCCAGACGCTGCAACCATTGCTGCAGGCCGGCCTCCTCAACCACGGTTTCATAGTGGACGGCGGCCTGCTGCGGGTCGCCGGCACCAGGATACTCGTCACTGAGCTGGGAGAGCCAGCTGCTGAATGCATGATGCCGATAGAGCTGCGCCAAAGTCTCAACATCCGGCGCCCGAAGCCGCATAGCCTTTGGGTCCAGGTTCAGATCCAAATCGCAGCGAATGGTCGCGAGCTTCCGCGACAGCGCGAGCTGCTCGGTATGCTCGCGCAGGCTCTCCCCGACTTTGCCCTTGATTTCATCGACACGCTCCAGCAGGGCATCCAGCGAGCCATAATGTCCAAGCCACTTGGCCGCAGTCTTGGGACCCACTCTTGGCACGCCGGGAATGTTATCGACGGTATCCCCTACCAACGCCAGATAGTCGACCATCCGCTCGGGTGGCACGCCGAATTTGTCCCGCACCGCGGCCGTATCGAGCCACGTCCCGGACATGGTGTTAAGTAACACCACATCGTCGTTGACGATCTGGGCCATATCCTTGTCGCCCGTTGCGATTATGGTGCGCAGCCCAGCCGCGCTGGCGCGTACCGCAAGCGTGCCTATGACATCGTCGGCCTCCACCCCTGCGATCTCGATCAGCGGTAATCCCAAGGCACAAACGATCTGCTTGAGCGGCTCGAGCTGCACGCGCAGTTCATCCGGCATGGGCGCCCGGTTGGCCTTATAGGCTTCGAAAAGCTCGTCACGAAAGGTTTTGCCCTTGGCGTCAAATACCACGCCGAAGTATGCCGTGTCGTACTCGGCGAGCAACTTGCGCAGCATATTCACTACGCCGTATATCGCCCCGGTCGGCACGCCGGCGGGGGTGGTCAACGGCGGCAAGGCATGATAGGCACGGTACAGATAGGACGAGCCGTCCACCAAGATTAGCGGGGGGCATTGCTCGCTCATTACGACGCAATCGGTCCTCAAGGTTACACCCACTGAAACCCCGGGGACTGGGCCCGCCGGGAGGATGATCATAACACCAACCTCAACGCCCGTGCGCGGCCTCCAACGACCATGGATAGCGGGCTGAGGCGCTATTTATGGTACAAAAGCGGGTACGGGGTTACATTGAACACTTTACGCTTGCCGGGCGGTGCAGCGGCAAATTCGGAGCGATGGCCACGATGAAACGGCACGATAAGTTCAACGACCATGAACGTCTCCCGATCAACGATTCCATAATGACACGGGAGTCATGGAAGATCTTCCAGATCATGGCCGAATTCGTCGAAGGGTTCGAACGGCTGGCGCAAATCAAACCCTCAGTCAGCATGTTCGGCTCGGCACGCACGAAACCCGACCACCCATGGTACAAGCTCGCCGAGGAAATCGCCTATGCTCTGTCACAGGCGGGGTTCTCCGTGGTCAGCGGCGGCGGCCCGGGCATCATGGAAGCCGCCAACCGCGGCGCCTTCGCGGGTAAATCGCCCAGTATCGGATTGAACATCCAGTTACCCCAGGAACAAATCGGCAACGCTTATCAGGACATAGGACTCAATTTCCGGCACTTCTTCTCGCGCAAAGTCATGTTCGTGAAATACGCCTCGGCCTACGTCGTGCTGCCGGGTGGCTTCGGGACGCTCGACGAGTTGGCGGAGATCCTTACCTTGATTCAGACTGGTAAGACTCGGCGCATTCCCATCATCCTCGTCCACGCGCCATTCTGGGACGGACTGATCGACTGGTTTCGCGACACACTGGTCGCCCAAGGTACGATCGATCCGGAGGATTTGACCTTGTTCAAGGTGCTCGACGAGCCGAGTGCAGTCGTAGACGCTATTTTTGATTTCTACGAAAACCGTGGCCTCGAGCCCTCCGATGCAGAACAGGAAATCCTGTTGGACCTGTAGGTAGCCAACTTATGTATCAGGCCCGCGTTTTCATCGTCGCCGCTGTAATTGCCTTGCTCAGCAGTGGCGGCGCCGTTATGGCCGCCGATAACTCCGGGACTGCGATGACGCAGAGTTCGCCACCACAGACGCCCCACATCGTTCCGCCTCCGCCACCGCAAGAGCTGACCAAAGGCGCGGCAATCGAGCCGGGGGTTACCATCACCCGTCGCGGCGGGGCAGAGTTCCATGAATACAGCGCCGGCGGCCGCGTATACGCCGTTAAAGTGATCCCGCGGAGGGGGCTCCCATATTGGTTTTATGACCTTGACGGTGATGGTCAGGTCGGGGAGATACTTGAGGATCCCTTACAGGAGATTCCCCAGACTGTGCAGTGGCAGATTCTGAGTTGGTAGGGTTCAGGAGAGCAGAATCACCAACCCACTCAAGACCTCTTAGCAGCGCCCTGCCTCAAGGGCAAGGTTTGAGATTGGCGTAAGCCACTACCAACCATTTGCTGCCGCTGTGCGCGAAATTCACTTGCACGCGTGTGCTTGGGCCGCTGCCCTCGCAACCGAGTACGACCCCGTCACCGAAGGTTGCATGGCGGACCCGCTGCCCCAGGCTGAATGCGGCGTCGGAGGTTGCCACCGGCTCGGCGGCATGCACCATGGTCTGCGCCCGAGTAACGCTGAATCGGGCGCGCACTTCCTGCATCAGTTCCGTTGGAAGTTCCAGGAGAAACCGTGAGGCCGTTCCGTACTGATCCTGGCCGTGCAGACGGCGACGCTCGGCGAAGCTCAAAAAAAGCCGTTGCCGGGATCGGGTGATCCCGACATAACACAGCCGCCGCTCCTCCTCGAGTCGTCCCCGCTCATCCAAGGCCATTTTATGAGGGAACAACCCCTCCTCCAAGCCCACCAAAAACACCACAGGAAATTCCAAACCCTTCGCGGAATGCAGAGTCATGAGCTGAACACCGTCGTCCTGCTCACCGGCTTGAACTTCGCCAGCCTCCAGCGCCGCGTGCGCAAGGAACGCCGTCAAACTATCCACCTCGTCATCGATCGCCTCGCGGACTTGCTCGAAAGTTCTAGCAGCGCTGATCAGCTCATCGAGGTTCTCTCGTCGGTCCAATCCCCGCTCGCTGCGATCCTTCGCGTAGTGCTCGTGCAATCCGCACTGCGCCAATACCGTTTCGATCCGCCCCGCGAGCGCCGGATCGGCAAACGACCCACCCAGGCGGTCGAGCAGCTCGATAAAAGCCGTGATGGCCCGCGCTGCCCGGCCAGGGAGCGCACCGGCGCGCAGCAGCTCGCCCGCCGCCTGCCAAAGGCTCATTTGCCATTGGCGGGCTTGGCTGCGCAGCACGTCGAGGGTTTTGGTGCCGATACCCCGCGGTGGCGTATTAATCACCCGCTCAAAAGAGGCATCATCGTTGCGGTTCACGAGCAGCCGCAGATAAGCCAGGGCGTCCTTGATTTCGGCCCGTTCGAAAAACCGCAGTCCTCCGTAGACCCGATAGGGAATCTCGCGACCGAACAATGCCTCTTCGAAGGCACGCGATTGGGCATTCGAGCGGTATAGAATCGCGCAATCGCTGCGTGCGTAACCTTCGGATTCGATCAGACTACGAATACGCTCGACAACAAAGCGCGCCTCATCCTGCTCGCTGAAGGCGGCATAAACCGCGATGGGCTCGCCCGCGGCCCCATCGGTCCATAGGTGCTTACCCAAGCGGCTGCTGTTGCGGGCAATCAGCGCGTTGGCGGCCGCTAGGATGGTGCGTGTGGATCGATAATTTTGCTCCAGGCGCAGCACCCGCGTACCCGCCTCATCGTGCTGCAACCGCTGCATGTTCTCCACCCGCGCCCCACGCCAACCATAAATGGACTGATCGTCGTCGCCGACGATGAAAACATCGCTTTCAGAATCCACCAGCAAACGCAGCCAATCGTATTGAATTCGGTTGGTATCCTGAAATTCGTCGACCAAGATGTGCCGAAAACGGCGCCGATAGTGCTTGAGCAACGTGGGCTGGCTGCACAGCAGCTCATAGCAGCGCAGTAGCAGTTCGGCAAAATCCACCAACCCGCCACCAGCTCGGCAGGCCTCCTCGTAAGCTCGGTAGAGCTGCCGCATCTGCTCGCTATACGCATCATGCGGCTCAAGCGCCTCGGGTCGGCGGCCTTCGTCCTTCCGGGCATTGATAAACCCCTGGATCTGGCGAGGCGGCCAGCGGCTCTCATCGATCTCAAGATTACGCAGTGTGCGGCGGATGAGGCGGCGTTGATCCTCAGCATCCAGAATCTGGAAATGCTGCGGCAACCCGGCCTCCCGCCAGTGCAGTCGCAGCAGTCGATGGGCCAGGCCATGGAAAGTCCCGATCCACATACCTCCGGCGACAACACCCACGAGCCCGGCAATCCGCCCGCGCATCTCCGCGGCCGCCTTGTTGGTAAAGGTCACTGCAAGGATGGAATAAGCAGAGGCCCCTTCCACTTGCAGCAACCAGGCCGCCCGATGCGTGAGTACCCGGGTTTTACCACTGCCGGCGCCGGCTAGAATCAATGTCCGGCCACACGGTACGGTCACGGCTTCACGCTGGGCCGCATTCAAGGAGTCGATAAGATTGGAGCTATCCACAATTGCTTGATTCCATTCGGTTGCCGATGTCTTATACGCGGCAGGAGTGCCGCATCGGTCAGGCCGCGCTGTGGTTCGGCTGCTCCGGCTCACGCAAGGCGCGCACCACGCTCAAATTCCGAACGAGGTCGGCCAACGCGTGCAGAGCCGGCTCCCGGGCCGCCCCTTTGCGCCAGTAGAGCGCCATTTCCCGCCGTGGCACGGGTTCCCGGAAAGGCCGCAACTCGATCGCCGCATGATTGGGAACGGCGGCGTTGGCCGCCGCGGCCAGCGCCGGCAACAAGGTCACACCGGCACTCAAGGCCACCATTTGCCGCAAAGTCTCCAGGCTGGTCGCGTGGAACTCCGCGATGTCGCTCGCTCCCGCTAAATCACAAACATCCAGCGCCTGGTCGCGCAGACAATGGCCCTCCTCCAACAAAAGGATGCGTTCCCCCTCTAGGTCGCCGAGTTCGATGTGCTGGCCCCGCGTCAGCCAATGCCCCGCGGGCAGCGCCAAATAAAAGGGCTCATGGAAGAGGGAGGTAAAACCCAGCCTTGGTTCGTTGACCGGAACGGCCATCAGGGCAGCATCGAGCTCACCTCGGCGCAGCCGATTCACCAGCACCTGGGTTTGTTCCTCGTAGAGCAGCGGCTTGAGCCGTGGACACACATCCTGCAGGACCGGAATCAGGTGCGGCAACAGATAAGGACCGATCGTAGGAATCAGGCCAAGACGCAGTTCCCCGGCCATCGGGTCACCGGCGGCGCGGGCTGCATCGACGATATCCGCTACTTCGTTGAGCACACGATGGGCCCGCTCGGCGATCATTTTGCCGGCCTGAGTCAACATGACTTGCTTGCTGTTACGCTCGATGAGCTGAACGCCAAGCTGCTGCTCTAGTTTTTTGATCTGGGTACTGAGCGTCGGCTGCGATACGTAGCAAGCCGCGGCAGCACGGCCGAAGTGGCGATGATTCGCCACGGCAACCAGATAGCGGAGGTCTCGGAGATTGATCTGTACCATCACCAACCGACTCTAGCGACTATACTTCGGCTCCCTGCCTATTGCATTGCTCGTCCACGCTCCGTTTTGAGAGCGTACCCAACACATGGACATGCATCAAAAGATACATTCCTTTGTTCACGCATCGCACGATCAGCTATTTTGACATCTATTAAGGGTGTAATCGCGACTGGATATTGGCGCGCGGTGCAATGCGGCCGCAAAAACACTTAACGCCCGTACGAAAGGCCCGGCCGAGCAGCGCGTCGACTATTGGAAAAATCGGGTACGGCCGTACTTGCGCCCGATGTGGCCGAAATCGCGCGACCTAGGGAGACTCTGAAATAATCCCGACTGCCCCAGCCGGTATAATGGCGGCATTGCCAGTGATTCAGGCGGAACCGATGAAGCAGACCAGCTTTGGCTCGATGAGTTTTGCGGCCAAGAAGCGGCGCA
>JAUILK010000043.1 GCA_030433275.1 Gammaproteobacteria bacterium | reverse complement strand
TTTGCGGGCATGATGCACGCGTAGGTTATCGACGATAAGAAAGACCTTGACACCGGTGTCTTCAATGAGCCGGCGCAAAAAGCGAATGAACACCTCGGCGGTGAAATTCTCCTCATAGCCCATAAAATACCGCTTACCGCGGTTGGTCACGCTGGAGATGATGTGGGTACCAAAGCGCTTGGATGCGCGCTCGCGCACCGGTGTGCGCCCACGCGGGGCATAGCCGTGTTCATGCTGGCCGTGGTTGCGCACGCCGGT
The DNA here is from genome assembly GCA_030433275.1 of Gammaproteobacteria bacterium. Lineage (GTDB taxonomy): Bacteria > Pseudomonadota > Gammaproteobacteria > Nitrococcales > Nitrococcaceae > Nitrococcus. The sequence continues at coordinate 23,413 of JAUILK010000043.1, read as the reverse complement.
CTCATCGCCCCAGTGGATCTGCGCGCCCTCGGCCTTCGCGCGCGCCTCAATCGCCGGATAGCTTTGATCGAGCCAACGCTGCACCGCCTGCGGACACTGTTTGTAGGCACGAGTGAGCGGGCGTTGCACGGTAAAGCCCCAACGCTTGAGATACTCCCCGACGGTGCGAATCGGCATGCGCACCCCACACAGATACTCGATTAACTCCTGGACTGCCGGGCGTGTCCACAGCGCAAACTCAAAGCGAAACTGCTCCGGGGTCTTCTCCTGCAGGCAACGGCGCACCAGCGCCTCCTGCTCGGCGCCAAGCGTGCGGTTGCTCCCCATGGCAACGCCACGGCCTCGCGCCTGCAGCCCCTTGCTACCCTCGTTTTTATACGTGCTCAGCCAGCGTCCCACCGTATTGCGGTGCACTCCGAGTAATTCGGCAATCTGCTTGATGTTCATGGCGTTTTGCGCCATGTGCACCGCTTGGCGGCGCATTTGCTCCAGCGTGGTATCGGCAAAATGGCGGGCATCGTTTTTATTAGAAGCCATCCACCCAATTTAACGCCATTCTAAATCGAATACACCCTATTTTACTGCCGGGTTAATAGTAATCGCCACGTTTTGAGACATCTCGGGCACCAGAGGGGCGATAAAACCGGTCTGCATCTGATCGTAGAATGAGCCGAATCGATTCGGGGGTATCCCTGGAGGCATTCTTGGAATTTTTATTATAAGTAGCTGATATATAATATAATATTATTTACACCGCCAGAGAGGCTAGGATATGGGTGCGCAAACCAGCGGCTTTCTGGCCGAATTCCCTGTCCAATTCACGCCGGCCGTGCCGCCGAAGATGACGTCGAAAAGCAGGTTGATGGACTGCAGAAGGTGGGTGAAACTCTCCTGTAGCAGGCCCGGACACCGCCTCGTCCCTTTGCGCCACAATGCCACGGGCCGCAGGACATTCTCCCGGCCAGGGAGACAGCCGGCGCTAACCGGTGATGACCAGCAACGCAGTACCGCCGAAATAGATCAGCAGCAACAGCAGGCTCTCGAAGCCGATGTTGGCGAAGCCGTACTTCTGACGCCGCAGGAGACCGAGCAGAAGCACCGCCGTCATGAGAATGGTAAGCGCGATGACGAAAGACGGCTGCGCCGTCGTTGCGTGGTAGATCGAACCGGGCCGATAAGCGATATCCGATGCCGCCACCAGGATCACATCGAAGGTGTTGCCGCCGATGATTCCCCCGACCGCCAGCGTCAGCGCGCCACGCCGCACGGCCGCGAGCGTCGTAACCAGCTCCGGAAGGGAGGTCGAGACGGCAGTCAGCAGGGTGCCGACGATACCCTGCGAAAGCGGCGTCTTGCCGGAGATGGCGATCCCCGCCTGTCCCAGAGCGTAGCCGGCGAAACCAACGATGACGAACAACAGCGCAAAACGCAGCATCAGGGCATAGAGGGCACGCCCGCCTTGCGGCTCCTCGGGGACGTCGGCGCGGGTTTCCTCGGTCACTTTCGGCCCCCACAGAGGCTCCTTGTGGGTTTCGGAAGCGAGGCGCATGCCGAAGATATAGGCGACGAGGATCGCCAGGCTGGCCGGGTGGCAGCCAAACAGCGTCCAAGGCGGCATCAAGTCGGCGACCAGAGAGAGGCTCAGCAGAGCGATCAGCAGTGCCCCCTGGATCAGGTTCGTGATGGAGGCGGCAGCATGCTCCAGGTTGGCGCGGCGATAGGTGATATCGGCGATCGCCAAGAAGGCCGTCTGCACGGCGATACCGCCGACCGCGTTACTCAAGGCAAGATCGGGAAAGCCCTGCGCAGCGGTCGAAACCGAGGTGATAAAACCGGACAGAGAGGTGCTGGCACCCAGAAGCAGGCCGCCGGTGATCGCCTCGCCCAAACCGCTTCGGTCGGCCAGGCGGTCGGCGACTTGAGCCATTACCGTCCCGGCGGCGGCAATAACCAGGACGGTCACGCTGAACACCGCGAGAGCCGCCCAAAGCGGTTGTGCCATCAAATCCATCGGAGCCCCCTGCATGCGCCTCCCAAAAATGCCAAGCATAGCGGGAAAGCAAAGTTTTGCTTGGGCAAAATTTTTTCTAGGGACTCTTGCGTCGCCCAGCTGTTGACCCGTGAGTAGATTCCTTCGACGAGACACACGAGGAGATTGATCATGAAGAGCAACGCACGCGCCGCGCCTACCGCATCAGCTTTGCATGACAGCGATGGCGGCGCGGAAGCGGAAGGCGGCGAAGGTGAAGAACAGCGCACCCATCCCGGCCACCAGTGCGAACTGCGGCCAAACGACGTCCAACCCGGCGTTGCGGAACAGGATGGCCTGGGAAAAGGCGACGAAGTGGGTGGAAGGCACCGCCTGCATGACTGCTTGCAGCCACTCCGGCTGACTCTCGATCGGCGTCTCGCCACCGGACAGCAGCATCATCGGCAGCGCCACCAGCATGAAAAGCAGACCGAACTGCGGCATGGAGCGCGCCAGCGTCGCCAAAAAGATACCCAAAGCCGTTGCAAAGAAGAGATAAAGGGTGAGCCCCGCGAAGAACAGGCTGCGCGACCCGGCCACGGGCACCTGCAGCAACATCTCAATGATAAGACCCAGGCAGAGCGCAGCCCCGACTAGGATCACCAGAGCGTTGGCCCAGACCTTGGCCATCATAATCTCGAATGGCGTCAACGGCATGACCAGCAGGTGTTCGATGGTGCCGTGCTCACGCTCACGGATCAACGCCGCACCGGTCAGCACGATCGACAGCATGGTAACGCTGTTGACCATCTGCATGACACTGGTGAACCAGGGACTCTCAACATTGGGATTGAAGGCGTAGCGTGCCTCCAACACGGCGGGCCGCGTTTCGGCCTCCCGCTCGTACCCGAGATAACGCCTCACCTCCTGCGAGATGATGCGTGAAACATACCCTTCACCGATGCCAGCCTGCATCATCGCGGTAGCGTCGATATTAACCTGCAGCGCGGGCCGACGGCCGGCCAGCACGTCCGCCTCGAAACGCGGCGGAAAGACCAGCACAAAAGTGTAGTCGCCAGAATCCATTCCCCGGTCGATCTCGCCGTAGGTGATCTCCTGCGGCTGCTGGAAGAACGGCGGCAGGAAGGCATCGATGATGCGCCGGGAAAGCTGGGAACGGTCTTCGTCGACGACTGCGATGGAGGCATTGTGCAGGTCGTGGGTCATGCCGGTGGCCGCCGTGTAGACGGACAACGAGAAAGACCAGACCATCAGCGCCAGCAAAACCGGGTCGCGGCGCAGGCTGAACAGCTCCTTGACGCCCAGATGAAAGATATTCTTTACGCTGTCCACAGCGCTAGCGCTCCTGCTTTTTGAGCAGCATGACCGAAATCAGGGTCAGCACCGGGAAGAACAGCGCCAGATAGAGAAACTCATCGGTCAGTTCGACGAAACCCAGTGCCTTGGTGAAAGTACCAACGCAGATAGTCATGAAGTAGCCAGCCGGATAGACCTTACCGATCACCACAGCGCCACCGGCCAACGACGATACCGGCTGCATCATGCCGGAGAATAGGACAGTGGGCACCATGGTGCCGATGGCCGTGCCGAAGAGCGCGGCGATCTGCGTGCTGGTGAAGGAGGAGACGAGCTGGCCGATGCCCGTGGTCGCCAACACGTAGAGGAAGGCGCCGAAGCTCAGCGCCAAGAAGCTGCCCTTCAGATCGATGCCGAAAATCGTGATGGCGAAGGCCGTCATCAGTAGAAAGCTCGCCATGCCGATCGCGATGTAAGGGAGTTGCTTGCCAAGCAGGAACTCCAGAGGACTGACCGGCGTCACATAGAGGTTGGTGATCGAACCCAGCTCTTTCTCGCGCACGACCCCCAGAGCCATCAATATGGCGGGAATGAAGATCAGCAGAATGACGATGACCGCCGGCACTATAGCGTTGACGCTCCGGAAATCCTGATTGTAACGGTAGCGCGATTCAATATCCGCCGGCAGCGTAGCTGTCTCTTCCCCCAATTCCCGCGCGACGAAATCACGGCTGTAGCTGTTGTGGAGGCCATCGACGTAGCCGCGCACGGTCTCGGCCCGGAACGGCATAGAACCGTCGATCCAGGCCGCTACGGTCGGGTGCCGGCCGCCGAGCAGATCCTTGCCGTAGTTCGGCGGAATTTCCAGCGCCATGGTGATCTCCCCGCTCTTCAGCCGGCGATCCATGTCGGCATAGCTGGCAATCGGCGGCCGCTCGTCGAAATAGCGAGAGCCGGCGAAATCCTCCAGGTAGCGCCGGCTTTCCGAGGTCTTGTCCCGGTCGAAGGCGGCATAGGTCAGATTTTCCACGTCGAAGCTGATGCCGAAGCCGAACACCAGCATCAGCAGGATGGTTCCGCCCAGCGCGAAAGCCAGACGGATCGGGTCGCGCAGAATCTCCATGCTCTCGCGCAGACTGTAGGCGCCGATGCGACGCGGGCTCAGCCAGCTTTGCCGCGCCCCAGCATGCCCAGCGTTCTCCCGCACCAGTGAGACGCCTTCGCCGTCCCCGGCAGACCCAGCCGTCTCCATCTCGTCAGTAGCCTCCTCCAGATAGGCGATGAAGGCGTCTTCCAGGGTCTCCGTTCCCCGCGCCTCGGCCAGTGCTGCGGGCCTGTCGCTGGCCAGGACCTTGCCGGCATGCATCAGCGAGACGCGATCGCAGCGCTCCGCCTCCGTCATGAAATGGGTAGAGATGAAGATGGTAACCCCCTGGTTGCGCGACAAATCAATCAGCAGTTCCCAAAAACCGTCGCGCGCAACCGGATCCACCCCCGAGGTCGGCTCGTCGAGGATCAGAATCTCCGGCTCGTGCAGAACCGCCACCGCGAGCGAGATCCGCTGACGCACGCCCAACGGTAGGTCGCCCGAGAGAGCATCGGCATAGTGGCTCAAATCGAAACGCTCCATCAGCTCGGCCACCCGGGTTTTCTGGCGGTCGCCGGGCAAGTGGAACAGACGGGCATGCAGCATCAGGTTCTGCCTTACGGTCAACTCGCCATAGAGAGAGAAGGACTGCGACATGTAGCCGACGCGCTTGCGCTGTTCAATGCCGTAAGAACGGGTGCGCTCGCCGAATAGCCGAGCCTCGCCTTCCGTCGGCGGCAGCAGTCCAGTCAGCATCTTCATGGTCGTCGTCTTGCCGCAACCGTTTGAGCCGAGGAAGCCGAAGATTTCACCGCGCGGAATCTCGAAACTGACACCGTCGACGGCGGTAAAATCACCGAAACGGCGGGTCAGTCTCTCGGCTTTGATGGCCGGCACCCCCTCATGAAGCGGCGGCGGCGGGATCTCCAGCTTGTGGTGGCTGCGGCGCTTTTCCTCCGGCAGCAGGGAGATGTAGGCCTCCTCCAGAGAGTCGACACCCTGGCGCTGCTTGATCTCCGCGGACGTGCCAGTCGCCAGCACCATGCCATCGTTGATCACCGCCAAGTTGTCGAAGGCCTCCGCCTCATTCATATAGGCGGTAGCGATCAGCACGGCTATACCCGGACGCTCCGCGCGGATGCGGCCGATCAGCTCCCAGAACTGGCGGCGCGAAAGCGGATCTACGCCGGTGGTCGGCTCGTCGAGAATCAGCAGGTCGGGGTCGTGGATCAATGCACAGCAGAGGCCCAGCTTCTGCTTCATGCCACCGGACAGCGTCCCGACGCGGCGATCGGGAAAAGGATCCAGGCCCGTGCTCTTCAGTAGGGAATCGATGCGCCGACGCCGCTCCTTCGCGCCCTGGCCGAAAAGCCGCCCGAAGAAGTGCAGATTCTCGGCCACCGTCAGGTCCATGTAGAGGTTTTTGCCCAAACCCTGCGGCATATAGGCGATACGCGGCTGCACCACATTACGGTGGCGGCGCGAGGCCATGTCGCCGCCCAGAACCTCGACGCTCCCTTGCAGGATCCGCCGGGCGCCGGCGATCAGCGCCAACAGCGTCGATTTGCCGACGCCGTCGGGCCCGACGAAGCCCGTCGTGCCGCCGCACAGCTCCAGCGATACCGAATTGAGTGCCAGTATCTGGCCGTAGCGGTGAGTGACGGCCTCCAGTCTTACGGCCAGTGAACCCTCCTGGGTCATTGTCATTGCCCGTCGACTGGCGGCAGGTTGACGGCGAAGCGTTCCGGCCAGTCGGCACCGTGGCCGAGCATGACGTAGGCCTCCCCCGGAAGGCCAGTGCGTACCTGCTTGATGTGCTCACGCAGCAGTTCGGTCGCAACCTGGACCTTGATGCGGAACATCAGCTTTTCGCGCTCTCTGCGGGTTTCCACCTCACGCGGGGTAAACTGCGCCTCGGCGGAGATGAAGGAAACCGTCGCCGGGATCACATACTGAGGCACGGCATCCAGAATGATGCGCCCCTCGTTGCCGACCAGCAGGCGACCGATCTGGTCGGTTGACAGGAAAATCGTCATGTAGACGTCGGTCAGGTCGAGCAGCGTCACAACCCGCCCGCCGCTGGGCAGGACTTCGCCCGGCTCCGCCAAGCGGTACTGCACGCGCCCGGCCCGCGGCGCCGTGAGCGTCGAATCGTCGATCTGGGTCTGGATCAGTACGGCCTGCGCCTTCGCCGCTTCGACCGCCCGCTGGGTGCTGGCAAGACGCGCCTGTGCGGCTTTCAGGGCCGCCTTGGCGATGTCGCGCTCGGTCTGGCGCTGATCGGCCTGCTGTTCGGAGATGTGACCCTTGGCGACTAGGGTCTCGGCGCGCACCAGCTCCTGCTCCGCGTACTTCAGTTCACTCTGGCGCTGAACGATCTGGGCCCGCGCTTCGATCACGTTTTCCTGCGCCTGGGCGATGCTGGCCTTGGCTGCGGCCAGCGAGGCACGCAGCTCGCCCGTGTCCATATGGGCCAGTACCTGGCCGGTCTTCACCATGTCGCCTTCGTTCACCAGTACATCGGCGACGCGACCGGCGTACTTGGTGGCGACATGCACTTCCTCGGCTTCGATCCGGCCGTTGCCGCTGGCGATGTAGTCAGGCAGCTGTTCCTGGTTGCCACGCCACCAGACGTAACCGGTGGCACCCGCCGCAATGACGGCGATGAGCAGGAAGACGACCAAAGGCTTTTTCATTCAGGACCCTTTCGATCGACGAGACAGGGCTATCGGCGGCGTCACAGGAAAGTCCGTTTGGCCGTATAATCTGGCAAGCAAACCTACAATGCCTTAAGGGCCGCCCGCAACGCGGGCTTATCGCAGCCGCAACAATGCATCCATCACCTTAACGGCCGCTCCAGCCAACAACGTTGCTCCGCACCCATTCTGCCTTGTGTGACAAAATCGCTGAACAATTTTCAAGATCGTTCCAACTTTATCTCGCCACAACAACCCGGCCGGTGTGAAGAAGCTGGAGGACTAAAAGGGCCGCTGGTTGGTGCTGTTCTAGCGGCCAACCGACTTCGCTCCCGTCTGCACCACCGAGTTCATGACCTTCGCCAAGGCGCACGACAAGTTCCAGGCGCTCAACTGTGACCTGCTCAGCCTCTCGATCGACCGCAACTTCGCCCACATCACATGAATGCACAGCATCAAGGGCAACTTCGGCGTCGAGATCCTCTTCCCGATCATCGAGGATCCCTACATAAAGGTGGATAGCGCCTAACGGCATGATCCATGCCGGGCACCAGCGACACCTCTGCAGTACAAGCAACAAGACTTTCTTCATGACACGGCTTCTTTCTTGCTGATGGGAAACCATGGCCGTCCGATGCCGCTCAGGTGCCGAGAGCGAGCTCGACCGCAAAGCCGACCACACCGATCGTCAAGATTCCGACAGACTACAGCGCGACGAAACAAAGGAGACGGCGCAAGGTCGTGCTTTCCCTTCGTGCCATCAGTGACAACCCTTGCCAAAAGGGCCCGAGCCAGATGATTTTTGTGGATCCCGTAGTTGTCCACAACCAGCATGATGCGCCACGCTCGTCGGGAGCACGCGCACAGCTTCTCGAGGAAGACAGGACGAGATCCGTACCTTTGTTCGGCCCTCACACCGCAGCATCCACCTCGAGCGAGCATGGAGCTCGCTGCTCAGATAGCGCTTCAATGGCACTACACTCATTCGCATCGGGCAATCTCCTCTTGGACCAGAGTTCAGCGTGAGCAACCGATCTGATTCGGGGCTTTCGCCCGGTTCATTCCCTGATCGATTTTTGCGATCAGCTAATTAGGTGCATGATCCACCCACCGTGGCCACGTCCTACCCCCCCCTCACAGCGCCTGCGCGACGCACCGGGTGATCGCGGGCACGGCTTGACCTCACGGTTCGATTCACGAAGCATGAGGCCAACCTCATCGCGAGAGCCGGATGGAATACGTGTCCAACGCTGCGACGCAAGAACCGCGGAAACCCGAGCGCGGGATCCGAAGGCGCCTCGTCGGCGGCATCATGCTGCTGCTGGCCGCCGCCACGATCAGCGTCGTCGTCACCATCAACTACGGCGCGCGACAGACGATCCATACCCTTACACAGCGCCTGGCGGACGAATCGATCGCGCGTACGAAATTCGCTGCACTCGAGTTTTTCGACTCCATCGAACGTCTCATGCGCGTCTCGCGCGATACCTGGAACAACGGGGGGATCGGGTATGAGAGGCGTGCCGATCTCGACCGCCTCAACGATCTCTTCATCCCCTTGCTCAACGCAAATCCCCATATCGGCTCGATGATGCTCGCGCATGACGGCGGCTTCGAGTATCTGCTCATGCGCGACCCCCGCGGTGGCGACCGCTATCATTGGTACAACCGCGTGGTGTGGGCGGACCGCGGACCGGATGCGGGCTTCGAGGTTTACTTGACCGACCAGCGTGAGCTGTATCGCGAGCAACCGCTGCCGCCGGACGTCGCCGCTTACGACCCGCGCAAACGACGTTTTTACGCCGAAGCCCCGCTGAACAAGCACTATTGGACCGATCCGTACTATTTCTTCATCACGCGTGACGCGGGCATCACGGCGGTGCTCAAGTGGCGCGACCCGGTTTCCGGGCAGATCCGGTTGGTTGCCTTCGACTTGCTGCTCGAGGAGATCTCACGCTTCACGTCCAGTTTACGACCCAGCCCGAGCGGTCGCGTGTTCCTGACCCATGCCGACGACGCCCTGGTCGGCCTGCCTGCCGACCCGCGCTGGTCAGACGACACAGGACTGCACACCGCTCTGGCCAGCACGGACACGCGGGAAATCGACGGCACCGCAGCGCCGGCGAGCGCCGCGGAACTCGGCCTGGCAGACATTGCCGCCGCCCTGCGCCAGTGGCATGAGGGCGGCGAAAGACACGATGCGCTATTCGAAGTCGAAGCAGGCGATACTTACTGGGCCGCTGTGCATCCGCTGCACATCGCCAATCAGACCTTCAACATCGGGGCGCTTATCCCACAGGACGACTTCCTTGCGCCGATTCAGCGCCAGCGCCTGTACCTGATTGGCGCGGCTCTGATCACCATCGGGATCGCCGCACTGATGATGGAACGCGTCGCGCGGCGCCTGGCACTCGAAGTCCACGAACGTGAGCGTCACGTCGAAGCCCAGGCGCGGACCATGGACGAACTGGCGTGCCAGCTCAGCCTGACGCAAAGCATCATCGACGCGCTGCCTGACCCGGTGTTCTATAAAGGACCCGATGCCCGCTTCATCGGGTTCAATGTGGCCTACGAGAAGGCTTTCGGCGTGGACCGGCGCGAGCTGATCGGGAAGCGCGTGCAAGATCTCGAGTTCCTACCCGCCGACGATCGAGAAACGTACCGTAAGGAGGACGAACTCGCCATCCGTGAATCGCGGCGCATTGCGCACGAACTGACCTACGAGTTCGCCGACGGCGCGACCCATCACACGCTGTATACCGTGACCGGGTTCAAGGGTACCTCCGGCGAGCCTGGCGGCCTGGTCGGGGTGATCGTCGACCTAACTGATCTCAAGCAGACCGAGGCCGCACTGCGTGATCGCGAGGAAGTGTTGCGAACCGTGCTCGACTGCGTCCCGTTGGGTGTCGCGGCGTACGACGAACACCGCCGGTTACAAATCTGGAACGAAGCCTACGCCGAAATTTTGGGATTGCCTCCAGGCGCCTTACAAGTGGGTCGCGATTTAAAAGAGATCGCCTCCCAGCTCGCGCAACAGGGATTTTACGGTGATGGCGTCGCGCAACACGAGCCCGAGGCGTTCGTCGATGCGCACCTGGCGAGCCTGTTCGAGCAGGAAATCTCGCGCAACGAATTGGTGGCGCGAGGGCAGCATTTCGAGGCTATCAGTGGACCGACGCCAGACGGTGGCCTGGTCATCGCCTATCTGAACATCTCGGAACACAAGGCGATGGAAACCGCCCTCATCGAAGCACGTGAGGAGGCCGAACAGGCGACGCGCATAAAAAGCGATTTCCTCGCCAACATGAGCCACGAGATCCGAACCCCCATGAACGCCATCGTCGGACTCGGCGAGCTCGCCTTGCGGACCGACCTCGATGCCACCCAGCGCGATTATCTCACCAAAGTGCTGGCGGCGGCGCGCAACCTCCTCGGCATCATCAACGACATCCTCGATTTCTCCAAAATCGAGGCCGGCAGGCTGCGCATGGAGCACATCGATTTCGATCTCGAAGAAGTGCTGGAAAATCTCAGTAACACCATCGGGTTGAAAGCCCATGAAAAGGATCTCGACCTCGTGTTCGCCGTAGCGACCGATGTGCCACGCGATCTGAACGGTGATCCACTGCGCCTCGGGCAAATTCTCCTCAATCTGGTCTCCAACGCGGTCAAGTTCACCGACAAGGGCTCGATCACGATCGGGGCGCGATTGTGCGCGCACAAACCCGGAAGCTATTTGCTCGAGTTCAGCGTCACCGACACCGGCATCGGTCTCACAAAAAAGCAGCGTGCGCGACTGTTCCAAGCCTTCTCGCAGGCGGATGGCTCGACCTCGCGCAGGTACGGTGGCACCGGACTCGGGCTGACGATATGCAAGCGGCTGGTCGAAATGATGGGTGGCGAAATCGACGTCGAATCGACCCCTGGCGAGGGCAGCGCATTTCGTTTTAGCGGCCGTTTCGGCATTGGCCAGGAACGCGATCGTACACGGTTTCGCATTCCCGACCTACGCGCCAAGAACGTGCTTGTAGTCGACGACAATGCCGCGGCGCGCGAGATCCTGGCCCGTTACCTGGCCGACTTCGGTTGCACAACGGCCCAGGCTGCGTCGGGCTACGAGGCAGTCGAAGAGGTGCGTCACGGTGCGACAGCGTTCGACGTCGTACTCATGGATTGGCGCATGCAAGGCATGGATGGAATTACCGCCGCTAGCGCGATTAGCGATCTCACGGGGCGGGATGCGCCACGCGTGATAATAGTATCAGCCTACGGGCGTAATCATTTGATCGAGCAGTCCCACGGATCGGGCGTCGCCGACTTCCTGGTCAAACCCGTCAGTCAATCGACGCTGTTCAATGCGCTGACGCGCGTGCTGCATATCCACGCCGGCGAGGCCGACCAGGCGGCAAACCGGCCCGAATTCGAGTGGAGCCCGGCATTGCACGGAGCACGCGTGCTGGTCGTCGACGACAACGAGATCAACCGGCAGATCGCGAGCGAACTGCTGTCCGGTGCCGGCATGTCCGTGGAGTGCGCCACGAACGGGCGGGAAGCGGTCGAGGCCGCGGCGGCAAACGGCTACGACGCCATCTTCATGGACGTGCAGATGCCGGTGCTGGACGGTTTCGCCGCCACGCGTGAGATCCGCAGCGGTCCCGGTGGCGCGCGCGTATCCATCATCGCCATGACGGCCAACGCCATGGCCGGCGACCGTGAACGCTGTCTCGAGGCCGGCATGGACGACTACGTGTCCAAGCCGATCGACGTCCAGCAACTGGTATCGGTATCGAATCGGTTGATTGACGCGAGCTCGCCGCCGGCCTCCGGTACGACGACGGTACCAATATCCACGTCCAGCGTGACGTTGCCGGACGTGGCGTGTCTCGACGTCGATGCCGGGCTCGCGCGCATGGGTGGCAATCGTGTCCTCTATGCCGAACTGCTGCGCAAGGTGGCGCATAACCAGTCGAACTGGCACATGCGGATTCGCAACGCGATTGCCGTGCGCGACCAGGAACTGGCGGTACGTGAAGCGCACACCCTAAAAGGCGTGGCAGGCAATATCGGTGCAAACTCGGTACAGGCCGCTGCCGGTGCACTGGAGGCTACGCTGCGCGAGACCCTGCCACCCGACGATACCTGCATCGAGGCGGCGAGCGCCGCCCTTGAGGATCTGCTCGACGCGCTCTCACCGTGGTTGTCGCAACACGCAGGCAATGCGGACGGTGCAGCGCCTGCACTCGCAAACACTGAGCTCGACGCGCGTTTGCATGCCTTGCGTGCACTCGTCGAACAAGGCGATACCGCAGCCACCGCGGAGATGTCGTCACTGCACAAGGATCTCGAGGCGCGCTTCGGGAACGACGCCGTGCACAGCCTCCGCACCGCCATGGATGCATACGATTTCGGCACCGCGCTGCACGCCCTCGATACGCTGGTGGCGCGCCTGAAGGAAGCCGCCGACACCACCGGTCCGCTCGGCCGCGAACACGTCCTGGCACTGCGAGCACGCCTTGAGCAGGACGATACCGAGGCTGTCGAATTGGTGCGCGAAATGCGACGTCTTACCGCAAACGATGCGGCTAACCGGGCACTGTGCACCGTCGAAGAAGCCATACGCTGCTACGATTTCGAGACGGCACTGGCCGCCATGAACGACCTGTTGGCCAGCATGTGACACCGCGGCGTGCATTCACCCTCCAAGGAGGCGGTTCCATGGCCGATGCAGAGCAGCACACGGTGCTCGTCGTCGACGACGCGCCCGAGAACATCGACGTCCTGAGCGGCATCCTGCGCCCACGTTACCGGGTCAAGGCGGCTACTTCCGGCGAGCGCGCCCTCAAGATCGCGAATGGCGGTTCGCCGCCAGACCTCGTACTACTCGACATCATAATGCCGGGCATGGACGGGTACGCGGTCTGCGAGGCGCTGCAAGGCAATTTCCGCACACACAGAATCCCCGTCATCTTCGTTACCGCTATGGGCGAAGTCGACGATGAGCGCCGCGGCTTCGACGTAGGGGCGGTCGACTACATCACCAAGCCGGTCAGCGCGCCATTGGTCGAAGCGCGCGTACGCACGCACCTAGCGCTGTACGATCAAGAACGTCTGCTCGCCGATCTGGTGGAAAAACGCACCGCGCAGCTTCGCGAAAGCCGCCTGCAGATCATTCAAACCCTGGGCCGCGCGGCCGAATACAAAGACGAGGACACCGGACTGCATGTCGTGCGCATGAGCCATTATTCACGCCTCATTGCCCAAGCGCACGGGTTTTCCGACGACGAAGCCGAGTTGCTACTTAACGCGGCCCCCATGCACGATGTGGGCAAGATCGGAATTCCCGACCGAATCCTGCAGAAGCCCGGCAAGCTCAACGACGACGAATGGTCGGTGATGCGCCAGCACTGCGTGATCGGCGGCGAGATCATCGGTGAGCACGCCGACGGCATACCGCTGCTCGAGATGGCGCGCTTGGTGGCCATGTCACACCACGAGAAATGGAACGGTTCAGGTTACCCGCATGGTCTTGCCGGCGAAGATATCCCGCTGGTGGGCCGCATCGTGGCACTTGGCGACGTGTTCGACGCACTCACCTCGGCACGTCCCTACAAGCAGGCCTGGCCGGTCGAACGCGCGATCGAAATCATCCGCACCGAGGCCGGTAGTCATTTTGACCCCGATGTCGTGGCCAGCTTCGAGAAAATGCTGCCGGAAATCCTGGAGATCAAGGAGCGCTATTCGGAAATCGTGACCGAGGCCGGATGACCCAATGTCCTCAAGCGACAGAACAGCCCTGCCCGGAACGGTCGCGCAGGTCTTTCTTGGTGATGTTGCCGCTGCCGGTCATCGGGAAAGCATCGAAGAACGCCACGCTCTTGGGCACCTTGTAACCGGCCAGGCGCGGGCAGGCAAGTAAACGAGCAGCGCTTCGGTGGCGATCTGCTCGTCCGGCACACGATGACCGCAACTGCGGCCACCGACGGGTGCGTCGACAGAACAGACTCGATCTGCGTCGACTAGATACTCTCGCCACCCGATACGATCATGTCACTGAGCCGCTCGTGTATGTAGTGGAGCCCGTCGGCATCCCGGATCGCAATGCCGCCGCTGTGGTACTAGAATTGGTAGCCTGCCTAATTCCAGGCGATGGTATGGGTTTTGCGGGAAAGTCCCGACGAGCACGGGGCGAGGAGAATTTTTGTGCTGCAGGCAACCGATCCGCGGCGTTCCTGGAATAAGAAACGGTTCGTTGTATGAGGCATTCCATTCGAGCAGGGACGTGCTCGGCTACCCTCGCCTGGAAATTAAGCACATACTCAAACCTGCTGAACTGGTCTGAACCGCATCTTGATAAGCGCGGCTGTGCAATGGGTAATCGGGCCAGAAATACGTCCTTGACCACCACGTCGGCTCTGCCGATAAGCGCAATTTTCTGGGCGACAATCTTGCTTTTTGGAGCGTGCACGTGGTCAGCCACTGTCCAGGCGGCCGACAATCTGGAAATAAAGATTTCTGGAATAGACGACGAGCTGCTAAAGAATGTAAATGCTTTTCTGAGCATAGCCCAAGAGAACAAGGCTGTTGCAAAAAAATTACCCGACCGAAAAGTGCAAGATTTGCATCGGCGCGCGACGGGTGAAATCAAACAGGCGCTCCAACCATTCGGATATTATCAACCCATAATTGATGCCAGTCTTGAAAAAAAAACGAATACCTGGAAAGCACGCTACAAAATAAACAAAGGCCCTCCGACCAGAATCCGTAAAGTGGAGATCCGCCTGACGGGCGAGGGGCGCAACGAGCCTTCGATCAGGGAAGCCCTCAAGTCGGTAAAAATCGCAGTGGGCCAGAGGCTGCGACAACAAAAGTACACTATACTCAAGCATAATTTACAGGAGGCTGCCTATGTCATCGGCTACCTTGACGCCAAATACAGCCGGAGCCAAATCCTCGTCAACCCCGACAAGCAGCGCGCTGAAATTTATCTGATTCTCGACACAGGACATCGCTACTATTTCGGCGACATCACCATTGACCAAGACATCTTCAACCCGAGCTTCGTCGATAAATTCGTGCAAATAAAATACGGTGATCCATTTGAGAGTGACAGACTGATCGATTTACAATTTGCCTTAACTGACAGCGACTATTTCAGCCACGTCGAACTACAGGCTCCTCACGACAAAGCTCAAAAAAAATATATACCGGTTAGCATAAAAACCGAGCCAAAAAAACCACAAAAATACCGGATCAGCGGGGGGTTTGGCACCGACACTGGACCTAGAGTAGGGCTTGGCGTGCTGTTTCGGCGGGTGACGCGTACCGGCCATCAATTCCGCACCGATCTAGAAGTGTCTCAAATAACGCTAAGACTGGGTTCGCAATATAAGATCCCGATAGGCAACATCGCCAGTGAATATCTGGATTTCACAGCGACCGCCGAGAGAGCGATTATCGCCGACGCAACTTCCTTGCAGAAAACCATCGGAAGCAGTCTCAATCAGGACTGGCTGGGCGGGCGACGGCGCCTATCGCTGGATTTTAGGAACGAGCAGTTTACGTTTGGCAAGAACAAGCAGTTTTCGTTTGATAAAAGCGATGCGCAGACTGCGAATTTGCTCATCCCCGGAATCATCTATTCCCGCCAAGTAGCCGACGATCCGCTATTCACCCGCACGGGGTATAGCGTATCGCTGGACTTGCATGGTGCCGCAGAACCGGCGCTCTCGAGCACGAGTTTCCTGCAGACTCATTTGAGCGGGCAAGGCGTGCTGCCGTGGGCAAAACGCGGCCGCCTATTGCTGCGGGCCGATTATGGGGCGACCGCCACCACTGACTTCGATAAACTGCCGCCTTCGCAACGATTCTATGCCGGTGGCGCCCGCAGCGTGCGCGGCTATGCATTTCGGACGTTGAGCCCAGAAAACGAGGATGGCAATGACATCGGTGGACGTTTCTTGCTGGTGGGTAGCGTTGAAGCGGATTATTTACTCATCGGTGATTTCGGCGCTGCGGTATTTTTCGATGCCGGCGATGCCACACTTGACCCAAGCTTCAGTTTGAAAAGGGGCGTTGGAGGTGGGCTTCGCTACCGCTCACCCGTAGGGATGATACGCTTTGATGTCGCCCATCCTCTGGATAGTGACGATGCGTTTCGCATTCACTTCAGCATCGGCCCGGATATTTGATTATGCGCGCTATCCTAGCGACCGTGCTCAGCCTCACTGCCACCGCACTAGGCCTAGTCGTACTGGCGGTGGCTTTGGTACTGACAACCGAAACCGGTTTGAAAGCTACGCTGGGACAAGTGCAAGCGTTTGTTCCGAAGGGCTTCTCTGTGAGCTCAATCAGCGGCCGACTGATCGGTCCCTTAACCATCCGCAACGTGGAGCTCAAGACCGAAACCTCCCACCTTACAGCAGACTACATACACTTCGATTGGTCACCGGCACGGTTATTCCTCGGCACGGTAACAGTCGATCGCTTGCATGTTCGGAATGCGAGACTCACCAGCTACGCCAGCGCCCCAACGGAGGAACCGGAGGCGAGCGAACCCTCCGATCCGCTCGCGCTGTTACAGCTACCGTTTGCCATCGAACTCAACGACATTGCCTTGCGGAATTTCGAATACCGCGCTCCGGAGAGCGAGCCGTTTGTCATCGAGCGGGCCGGACTGGCGGCCGGCCTTGACGCGCATGGGTTGCATATCGACACACTGCGCGCGACCGGTCCGCTGTTCGAACTCGAAGGGCAAGCGAGCATCAAGCCGCAAAACGGTCAACCCACAGCGGGCGAACTGAGCTGGCAAGTGCGACTGCCGAACTACCCAACGGCAGCGGGCCACCTCACGATCAATGGCAGCCTGCAGGAATTGCACGTCAAACAGCGTACTGAGGCGCCCTACCACACCCAAACTACTTTGGTGTTAACTGATGTCCTAGAAGAACCGCATTTCCGGGCCGAATTGGAGCTGAATGCCATTAACTTGCCAGCCATCCGTAAAGACCTGCCGAATGTGACGATCAATGCCAACGCTCACGCCAAAGGCCAACCTACGGACATCGAGTATAAGGCCCGAGCGACGGTTGTCGACCCGGTGCAAGGAACCTTTACGTTTGCGCTCGACGGTGGTCTGGAAAAGCAGATTCTCGATATCGAGCGCCTGGTGCTCGCGGTCGCGAAGACACCAACCCGCCTACAAGCCAACGGCCAGGTAAATCTCAGCGGCGAACAACCTGATCTGAGACTGAAAGCAGACTGGCAGAAGCTGCGCTGGCCGCCACAGGGCGATCCACAATTCACCAGCTCCGAGGGCCGCCTTGCCATCACCGGCACACCCATAGATCTGACCGCTCAAGTCGATGCCGCGATGGGTGATACAGGCGAATTAGACGCCCGTATCCGGCGAAAGCAAGACAACATCCGCCTTGCGCTCGACTGGCATGATTTGGACTGGCCGGTGCAACAACCCCGAATAACAAGCCCGCAAGGCACAGCGCGAGTGAAGGGTACCCTGCAACAGTACACGCTGGCCATCAACACCCAGGTTGATATGCCGGAACAAACCAACGGCCACGTCATTCTGGAGGGGACTGGCAGCAGCCAATCGCTCGACTTAAATCGCATCGACCTGAAAGTCCTGCAAGGCGAGATCAAGGGCAATGCCAGCGTGGTCTGGCAACCACAGCTCGATGCTCGAATGAGCCTCAACGGTGATGGGATCAACCCAGGCGTACTGTTGCCCGAGTGGCCGGGGAAACTAGCATTGCACATACAAGCGAGTGCCCAGCAAGCGGAGACTCTCACCGCGCAGCTTGCGGCATTGGATATCACCGGGCGGTTACGCAAACAGGACTTCGCCCTCAAGGCGCGCGGCAACTACCATGGAGACGAATTGCGGCTCGAACGCTTGTCGCTGGTCTCGGGCTCCAGCACCGTGCAGGCCTCCGGCACAATTGGCTCCACGCTTGGGATCGATTGGCGGATTGATAGCGAGAATCTCGCCACACTCTGGCCGGGAGCCGCCGGCTCGCTCCATGGCCGGGGCAAGGCAAGCGGCCCCCTGCGACAACCGCGAGTCAAAACCACCCTAACCGGGCAGGGGGTGCGCTATAGCCAGTACGAAGTCGATCAGCTCGATTTTCAAGCCGATGTCGATCTGCAAGGTCATACGCAATCGTCTGTCGAGCTTAGTCTGCAGGACGGCGCGGCTGCTGGCGTCGAATTGAGCACAGTACGCTTCACCGGCTATGGAACACCCCAGGACCATGAACTCGAGCTGGCAGCGAACACCAGCACGGGGGATACTGAACTGCGCCTTGACGGCGGGCTCAGACAATCCGTCTGGTCTTTTCAGCTTACCGAGGGGCGGCTCAAATATCCAACGCTGGCGGCCTGGACCTTGGCGGCGCCGACCCAAGGCCGAGTGAGCACCGAAGTCCAGGAGCTGGAACGCACCTGCTGGGTTAGTGCACAGGCCAAGTTGTGTTTGCGCGGACAAAAATCCACCGAAGGCCTTCAGGGCGCCTTCCAACTCGAGCGTTTACCATTCGGGTACTTTGCCGAACTCCTGCCTACGAATATCGACCTCAAAGGCAAGCTTAGTGGCCATGGCGAGATCAGAAAGCCCACAGGAGCAGCGCTAGCCGCCGACGTGCAGATTGAAACTACCGCCGGCGAAATCCTTGCGGCCACCGACGAGGCGAGCACAGCGACTCCAGTGCTGCGATTCAAGCCCGCCGACGTACGCGCCGATTTGGGTGATCAGGGTCTCAAGCTCCAGGTTGACTTACCGTTCGTGGATCAGGGCGGAATCCAGGTGAACGCTCAAATTCCGGCCGGCGACGCGCCACTGACGGCTCGCCCCCTAAATGGACAAATCCACGCGCAAATACGCGATATCGGCTTTCTCGCCAAACTGGCACCCGACATCGAGCGTATCGCTGGCCGATTGCAAGGCCAAATGCAAATATCGGGCTCCCTGGCACGACCGGTGCTGCTCGGGCGGCTCGCATTGCTGAACGGCTCCGCCCGGCTGCTCACCCCCGGCCTAGATATCACGGAGCTGAGCCTAGCAATCGTCGGCCAGCGCGATGGTGGCTTGAACTATAACCTCGATGCCAAATCCGGTGGCGGTACTTTGCGCCTTGCGGGCACCGCAGATTTGACCGGCGCGGAGCCACGCGCCGAAATCCAGATCAACGGCCAGGATTTTCAGGCGTTTAACACCGAAGACGCCCAAGTGTTCATCTCTCCGGCTCTGCAGATATCGCTGGCTGGCGCGGCCATTTCGGTGACTGGCGAAGTGCGTGTACCACGCGCCAATATCACCCCGCATAAGATCCCGCCCTCCGCCGTTACAGTTTCCGAGGATCAAGTCATTGTCAGACCGGATCAGGAAACACGGACCGCCGCCACACGCAAACTGCATGTCCGGGTCCGTCTCATCCTGGGGGAGAACGTTCACTTCGAGGGCTTCGGCCTCACGGGACGCCTAGAAGGACGTTTACTCATCGTTCAACAGCCGGAGGAACCGACCAAGGGCAGCGGCGAGCTGCGAATCGTAGAAGGCGAATACCGCGCTTACGGTCAAGGGCTCGTCATCGACACAGGCCGCGTCCTGTTCGCGGGCGGACCAATCGATCAACCTGGGATTGACATCCGCGCGGTACGGCATCCCGCGAAGGACATCACTGTCGGCGTTCAAACACGCGGTACTCTCAAGCAACCCAAGCTCACAATCTTCTCCGACCCGTCGATGACACAGGCCGCGCAACTCTCGTGGCTGGTCCTCGGGCGCCCTCTGGAAGGCGCCTCCAATTCCGAGAATTCCGCGCTGACTCAAGCGGCATTGGCGTTGGGACTGAAAGGCGGCGATTTCCTGGCAAAAAAACTCGGTGGAAACCTCGGCGTAGACACCATCGGCATTGAAAGCGGCGAAGCCGGCACTGCCAATAGCACCAAACAAGCCTCTCTGGTGGTCGGCAAGTACCTGTCACCGGACCTCTACGTGAGCTACGGCATCGGTTTGTTCGATCAAGTCTCGACGGTCAAGCTCCAATACACGCTGAGTAGCCATTGGCAGCTGGTCACCGAATCATCGCGCATAGGCACTGGCGGCGACGTGATCTATACGATCGAACGTTAAAGCCGACCCACTCATCCATCCCTTCATAATCGGCAATTTCAACAAAATCGTAAACAGGTTCTTAGATCCCAACCTCTTCAAAAAGATCTGGCATCTCTGCATCCCAACCGAGCTTTTCTGAGATATGTTTGCGCATGGTATCACTGGCGAGCATTTCACCGTGGGTGACATACACCTTCGCTGGCTTCAGCTTGCCCTGCTCCAGCCATTGGAGGATTTCGTTGTAGTCGCCATGGGCACTCATGGAATCCAGATTATGGATCTCCGCTTTCACTGGCCAGTATTCGCCGTGGATTTTGACAGACTCGGCTCCGTTAACCAGGGCATCGCCGCGGGTCCCTGCGGCCTGGAAACCGGCAAAAACGATGCTGTTCCTGTGGTTGGGAAGCAACGTTTTGAGGTGGTGGAGCACACGACCGCCAGAAGCCATGCCGCTGGCTGAGATGATGATACACGGGTAACGGGCAGCGTCCAGCTCGATGGATTCCTCTACCGTTCGGACGAATTCGGTTTTGTCGTCGATCAACTCGCACTGGGCACGGTTAAGCTTGTGCTCCTTGTGGTGCCGGCAGAAGATTTCCGTGGCTTTGATGGCCATAGGGCTGTTGAGGTAAACAGGCAATTTCGGGATGCGTCCTTCGCTTCTGAGCTTGTGCACCACGTATAGCAACATCTGCGCACGACCGACTGCAAACGACGGTATCAGTACGATACCCCCACGCGCCGCGGTTTTGTTGATGATTCCTTCCAGTTCCCTTTCCGGATCGGTTTCGCCGTGGGCTCGATCACCATAGGTCGACTCACACACAAGCACATCCGCATGGCTGATCGGTTCCGGTGGGCGCATGATGATGTCGTTCTGCCGGCCCACATCACCACTGAAGACCACGGTACGAGCTGAACCCTTGTGCGTTACATGCACACAGGAGGAGCCCAAGATATGCCCTGCCGGGGTAAACGACACTTCAAAACCTTTCACCGGTTCGAATCTTTCATGGAAGCGCAGGGATTCAAAGTGCTTCAGCGCTTCCCAAGCGTCTTTTTCGGTGAACAGTGGCTCCGGCTGTTCATGTTTGGAGAATTTCTTTCGGAACGCATACTTGGCGTCTTCTTCTTGCAGAAAACCGGCATCTGGCAGCAGTACTTTGCAGAGTTCGTGGGTGGCTTTCGTACAGTAAACTTTGCCTTTGAAGCCGTTTTTAACCAGCGCTGGCAGGTACCCGGAGTGGTCTATATGCGCATGGGTTAGAACTACTGCATCAATAGTGGCGGGATCCACCGGAAACTTCGCCCAGTTCCTCCGGCGCAGCGTTTTGACGCCCTGATACATTCCGCAGTCAACCAGCATACGGTGATTGTCGTCTGAAAGTAGGTAACGGGAGCCGGTAACGGTGCCAGTGCCACCGAGGAAACGGAGTTTCATAGGAACGTAAGTCCTTGTCTGATTGGCAACACCCCAAGCTTAACGCAAAATTTGCGTACGGGTCAGATGCGCCAGTAATGAAAGTGGCTAATTCCCCCCAGGGCTACAATCGATGGCAGGCCGGGCTGACAATGGGTGAGCCGCTCACGTGGCCCCCTCGCACCGAGGCCACCTGATGGCGGCCAGTCAGCGCCGCAAATCCAACTGATCCAGACACTTATTTTCGAGCTTCTTCTGACGAACGTACTCGCGAATCACCACCGCATCCCGACCAATGACTTAAACGACGGGCACCGTGACCGCCTGGATCGAGAGCGTTAACCCGGGCACCTAGACTTTAAATTGCGCCTCTCCTTCCCAACGCGCAACCAGGGTGGTCACTGCACCGTCACCCATAACGTTCACACTGGTGCGGCACATATCGAGCAGGCGATCGGTAACGAACAGCACCCCGATCGACTCAGCCGGCAACCCCACGGACGTGATGATAACCGCAATGGCCACCAATGAAGCGGCCGGGATGCCGGCTACCCCCACAGCCGTCAGCAAGGCCATGACCGCTACTAAAACCTGGGTACCGAAAGTCAGATCGATGCCGTAAGCCTGAACTAGAAACAACGCACCCACGCATTCATAAAGCGCCGTTCCGTCCATGTTCAGAGTGGCACCCATTGGTAAAACGAAGTTCGCTATTTTTTTGGAAACCCCGACATTGTTCTCCAGACAAGCGATATTAACCGGTAAAGTGCCATTAGAAGAGGCAGTGGAAAAAGCCGTTAACAAAGCGGGCGAAACCGCCTTGAAATATCGCCACGGATTGACCCGGCCAGCAAAGTAGAGCAGCGCTGGCAATGTGATGAACATATGGAATGCCAACGCGGCAAGCACGGTCGCGGCGAAAATCAGCAACGGCTGAATCCCCGCCAGGCCGGTCTCGACCACCACTTCGGCGACCAAACCGAAAACCCCGAGCGGCGCGAAGCGCATCACCCACATCGTCATGCGCATCATCACATCGAACACACCCTCCCAAAAGGCTTTCAAGGTCGTACCGGGGAAGCCTTCGAGTTGATTCATGAAATAGCCGAATACGAGGCTGAAAAAGATCAACGCCAGCATATCGGCAGTGCGCGCAGCCTCGATGATGTTCTCCGGCACCACCCCGAGCAGCATTTTGGTCAACCCCTCACCCACGCCGCCTTTGACGTTTTGCGCGATTTGCGCCGCGCTCGCATCCAAACCAAGCTGTGCGCCGACCGGCTGCCCGCCGGCAAGACCTGGGCTGATGAGATTGATCAGCAGCACACCGACGCAAACTGCCGCTGCGGTCGTCGTCAGGTAGAACAGCAAGGTGCGTAGGCTCAGGCGACCAAAACCGCGGGCGGAACCAATGCTGCCAATACTGGTCACCATGGCGGCCACCACCAACGGCACGATCAGCATCTTCAAGGCGTTGATGAATAATGTACCAATGAACTCGTAACTGCCGAGCAAAGATACACCGAACAACCTGGTTTGCGTGTCAGTGAACAAACCGGCCCCAGCAGCCAGCACCAAGGCGATTAGAATCTGCCAATGCAAGGCGAACGTGCGCATTCCAACCTCAGACCAACAAAAAAACGAATGCGATTGTAGACCCAACCCGGTCTAAGAGCCTGTTCACAATCTCCGGAGCAACAGTGTCAAGAACGCCAGATGGACGAACTGCAGACTGGTATTAATCTTACGCTCGCAGTTCTTCCATAAGCGGCGGCATTTTTCCAGCCAGCCGAAG
>JAUILK010000042.1 GCA_030433275.1 Gammaproteobacteria bacterium | reverse complement strand
CGCTCGTAACCGGATCGCCTCTTTTCCGGAATCATTAAGGCGTCGCCCATCCGTTTCGCGTTTACATTTCATGCCGATATTATATCGGGTGAGGCTTTTTTAGTGTAGTCATTAGTAGTGAGCGCGCATCACCTGATGGCAAATCATGCATGTGGGCAAGCACCAGTGTACTAAAAGGGTGTTGCCGTGCCAGAACACAACACAAAAGACTGCCTAATGCATACACTGCACATGCATAATCAGAACACAGGGTGGTAATGCGTTGGAGTGTGCGTTTTAAGCAATTAATTTTAATTGGTGGCCAGGGACAGAATCGAACTGCCGACACGGGGATTTTCAGTCCCCTGCTCTACCGACTGAGCTACCTGGCCATAGGGCGCTTTATTCAACCCGATTCGTGTAGGCGCCGTCAAGGGCAAGTGTAATCATCACGCTAAATCGGGGCGAAACGGTAGACGCCTTGCCCATCACGGTGGCGGGAAAGCTCGCCGGCGTGCCATAGATGATGCAGGTGAGCAATGGTCTCTCCCATGGCAAAGAACAGGGCATAGCTATCGAGCGGGTGCCGGAACAGGATCGGCAACGCCTCGGCGGCGCTGAGCGGCGTCGCGCTACATGCCGTGCGCAGCCTCTCCAAGCGCACCTTGTGATGGCGTTCAAGCGCCGAGATCCGCTCGTGCAAGCCTCGGAATACGCTGCCATGCGAGGGCAACACCAGAACATCCGCGGGAAGGCGGCGCAGACTTGCCAGTGAGTCCAAGTAGTCGGCGAGCGGGTCACCATCGGGCTGCTCGGGGCGGACGCTGATATTGCTGGAAATCTCCGGCAGAATTTGGTCACCTGAGATCAACCAGCCCTCTTCTTCGCAATACAGGCAGGCCTGCTCGGGCGAGTGGCCTCGGCCGATAATGACCTTCCAGCGCCGCTCATCGATTTGCAGGTCGCTGCCGTCAATTAGATACTCGTCCACGCTGGCAACGCCGGCCAACAGGGGTCGGTAGAAATTGCCCCGGGCAGCCAGCCGCGCGCGGCGCTCGGCCTCGAGACCATGGCCGGCGAAGAACTCATCGACGCGTTTGCCTGCCTGCTCATCAAGGCAACTATACAGGCTGGCAGCCGCGTCCTGCTCGGCCCGCGTGATGCGCACCCTAGCCCCGAAGCGTTGCTGCAGCCAGCGGGCCAACCCGTAGTGATCGGGGTGGAAGTGGGTAATCACGATTCGGTGCAGCGGCTGGCCGCAGAGCACGTTGGTGATGATCGACTCCCAAGCCGCCCGGCTCGGTGGCGAGGAAACGCCAGCGTCTACCAATGTCCATGACTGAGACTCTTTGAGCAGCCATACATTGATGTGATCGAGGGCGAAGGGCAGCGGCAGCCGCAGCCAATACACGGAATCGGCGACGGCACACCAACCGTCGATGGGCGGGGCTTCGATCGGATACTCGAGCCGACACTTCATGACTCTCGGGTGCCGCCGGAATTACTCGGGTTTATAGTCCGGCGGTGGCTCCGAGCCTTCGCCGAAGAAAAACTTCTCCATCTCTTGTACGATGAACTGGCGGGCCTTCGGATCCACTGGCGTGAGGCCATATTCGTTGATCAGCATGGTCTGGTGCTTCATCCACATCTGCCAAGCTTCCTTGGAGATGTTATCGAAGATGCGCTTGCCGATCTCGCCAGGATACGGTTGGCGCTCGAGGCCTTCGGCCTCTTTGCCGAGTTTCATGCAGTATACCGTTCGACTCATGCTCGCATCTCCTGCAACTCTTGCAACAATTGCCGCACCGGTGCCGCAAGCCCACAACGGTTCGGCGCTTGCTCGTTATACCAGAGGTGTCCCGGCCTATCCATGACACTGAGGTCTTCGCTTTGCACTGGGGCGTATAACGGATGTATTTCCAGGTGGAAGTGGCTGAATGTGTGCTGCCGCATCGGCCACACCCGGGCCGGGCCGACCCGTAGCCCGAATTGCCACCGGCACAAGGTAACGTAATCGGCTTCGAGATCACACTCCGGCGGGCACCAGAGCCCGCCCCAGACACCGGCGAGTGGACGGCGTATCAACAGCACCCGATCCGCCCGTTGCAACAGTAACATCCGCGTCCGGCGCACAGGCTTGACGCGCGTCGGGCGCGGCTCTGGAAAATGACTTTGGCGAGCGAGGCGGCGGGCCGCACAGCCCTCTGCCAGGGGGCAGCGCTCGCAGCGCGGCCGCGACCGGGTGCACAGCGAAGCCCCCAGATCCATTATGCCCTGATTATAGGCCGCATTTTGCTGGCGCGGCGTGTGGTGCTCTGCGAGTGCCCACAGCCTGCGCTGGACCTCGACTCGGCCCGGCCATCCCGGAACGGCGTGATAGCGGGCGAGAACGCGTTTGACGTTGCCATCCAGAATCGGATGGCGCTGCCCGAGCGACAACGAGAGAACAGCGCCAGCGGTCGAGCGACCGATGCCGGGCAACTCCAGGAGCCGATCGATCGTTCTAGGAAAGCGCCCGCCGTACTCGATGTCGATGTGCCGAGCCGCCTGGTGCAGATGGCGAGCACGCGCATAGTATCCGAGACCGGTCCACAGGTGCAGCACCTCGTCAAGCTCCACACCGGCAAGTGCCGCCAGCGTGGGAAAACGCGCCATAAATCGCCGGAAATAGGGTATGACGGTAGCCACCTGAGTCTGCTGCAGCATGATCTCCGAAACCCATACCCGATAAGGGGTTGCCGGATTCTGCCAAGGCAGGTCATGGCGGCCATGCTGCGCATGCCAAGCGATCACCGTGCGGGCGAAGTCATCCGCCTCCAGTGCGCTTGCCGGCGAAGTTACTGTGCTTTCGTCCATCAGCGATTGAACAGCCGCTCCAGCTGCTGATTTAATTTTTTCTCCAGCTTTTCCCTTCCCTTCTCTTCGAATTTCTGCCGCTTCTGCTCGAAGCGCTCTTTGAACAAGCCCGCCAGGTCCACACTGAGGCTGGGCTCGCTGAGCTTGCCCGTAAAGCGCAACGGGATCGGTATACCGCGTAACTGCTCCAGATCCTGGCCACCTTGGCCTTTAAGCGTGCCGACGATCTTGGCCGTCAGCCGATAATCCACGCTCTGCTCGAGCAGGTTGGCCATGCCTTGGCCCTGAATGCGCAGCAACGGGCTCTTGGCACTGAAATCGGTGTTGCGCACGACACCACCAGCAAGGTTCAAGGTTCCGCCAAGCTCGCTGAAATCGGTTTGTAGAGGGCCTTCCCGCGGGGGTGGGGGCTTACCCTGCGCACGGGCCAACGCCTCTCGGATGGCCTGGGCAATATTGATGCCTTTGACTACACCATCCCGGAATGTGAAGCGAGCCAGGCCAGTGAGTGCCTTTAGCCAATCCTCAGGTGCCGCACCGCGGGTAGTGGCCCGCAGGTTGAAATCGGTGGTGCCGAGTAGATTCTGGAACGAGGCGATATCGGTCAGCAACGGCCCGGCCTGAATCCCGCTCAGCTGTTCGTTCAGCTCGATCCGAGGCGTCTTGCCGGTCGCGTCGAGCTGCATATCGCCTCGGTATGTGCCGCCGTAGAGGACAGCGGTCAAAGGATGTAACCGCAGTCGGCCCTCTTTGGCATATACTTTCATGTTGGCGTCGCTGAT
Source organism: Gammaproteobacteria bacterium (assembly GCA_030433275.1). Taxonomy (GTDB): domain Bacteria; phylum Pseudomonadota; class Gammaproteobacteria; order Nitrococcales; family Nitrococcaceae; genus Nitrococcus. The sequence continues at coordinate 20,923 of JAUILK010000042.1, read as the reverse complement.
CGTCACACCGTTTACTTTGAATGTACCGATGCCGAGACGGCCGTTGAGATCGAGGCGGCGCAGTGTTTTGGTCGGCAGCTGACTAGCGCCGGCAGCCACCGTCTCAGCCGGCGTGGCGACGGCCTGCTTGGCCTCATGCGGCGGCGGTCGATAACGATCGACATCGATATGATCGAGGGCCAGATCGAAATCGACGGCCGGTTCGGTGAAGCTGCGCAATTTCACTCGGCCACTGAGCGCAGAGCCATCCAGACGTACGGTGAACGGCTCGATCGTGAACTCCCCATCGTGGTAGCCGAGATCGGCCTGCACTGAAGCCTGCTTGAGGACATCGGGATCGCGGGTATTCGGCAGAGTCATATCAAGCTGCCGAAACACCTTTCTAGGATTGAATTCCGGGGCCTGGAGCTGGCCCGTCGCCGCGATGGCATCTTTGGTCTGCTGGGCCGAGAATTGACCGACTATCTGCACACCCGCCGCATCCAAGCGCAATTGGGCAAGGCGGAAAGAGGCTTGGCTCAGATCGGCTGCCGCTTGGGCGCGCAACCGCAGCTGTTGCTTACCGCCAGGAATATCATCCCCGGCGATATTCAGCACCAAATCGAGATTACGGGCATCGACGTGCTGCAACTGCGGGTCCGCCATGACAGTCCCAGTGAGTTTGCCGTCGATATCGAAGCTGTCCTTGAATCGGCCCTGCCAATCCGACTCGATGGTGACCGGCGCGCCAAGCTGGATGTCTTCGGCGGTAGTGTTGAGTGAGGCGATGACCACATGTTGACCGGATTGCCGGTCGTCCCAGGTCACCCGGCCATCGCGAATCCGCAGGCCTGCCAGGCTGGCGTCTCGGAGTATAGTAGGTAGTGCTTGAGCTTGAGGCTGCGTATCCGGCTCCAAGCCAATTGGGGACTGCTCCGGCGGGTGCTTCGCCTCTTGGGGCGGGCGGGCGAATGCCTGCCAATTGCCACGCCCCTGCTCGTTACGAACCAAATGAACCCGCGGGTGATCCACCATAATCGTGTCGAGCACCAAATTGCCCTGCAACAGCGGCAACACCTTCAGCGCCAGTTGGGCCTGATCTGCCTGGAGGAACGGCGATGCACCGAAACCCGGTGCATCGGCAAGTTGAACCTTATTGACCTGCAAACCGATCCAAGGGAAAAACGCCAGTTTGAGATCGCCCTCCATGACAAATTCCCGACCTGTCCAAGTGGCGACCGCGCGTTCGATCTCGTCCCGATAATCGTTGGGATCGACTAGCACTATCACAGCCGCTACGACAATAATCAACAGTATGAGGACGCCGGTTATGGCAATCAGTAGCCCCTTGACAATACGCCCCATTGGATCTCCATATATTCTGGATACGCTGCCGCTGCGATGCGGATCGAAGAGAGATTTCCCTATACTTGAAAAAGGGGAGTTATGATCAATATCGAACTCCCGCTGCTTGTCATTTTACAAGGAGGTCAGTGTCGGCTCTATTGATTACGCTCCATCACACTGTAGGGGGAAGATTATGAGCGAGTACAGCGTGGTCGTGGCAGAAGGTGCACGGTCCCGTTTCTTCACACTGGAGCCCGTCGAATTGCCTGAGCTCGAATCCGGGCCCAACCTTGTAGAGCATGACTCCCTCGCGAACCCCATTCACAAAGCCCACCAGCAGGGTATCTATGCTGATACCCGTGGCGGTAAGAACCGCCAGGCGGGCGGTCAAGCCCACGGCTACGATGAGCATCGACAACGTTTTGACGATGAGATGGAGGCTCGATTCGCTCGTGACATTATCAAGCACCTCGATGGCCTAATGCGTGCTAATGGAACACGGCGCCTTATCCTTTGTGCCGAAAAGCGTATGCTCGGCTTCCTCCGCCAAGCGCTCAATGGCCGGATTCCGCGCGAGGTGCATGTCATCGAAGTAGCAAAGGATTTTGCCAAGCTCAATGTGCGGGATCTGCACGATCGATTGGCACGCAATGGCTACTTGCCAGCACGCCGTTGACTGCGCATCATAGCGCGGGTTTAAGTTGAATGAAGGCCGTGAGCCGCAGGGACGGGCGAGCGGCCACATTTACGGCGTCCGGGGCGGATTATCGGCCGCTACGCCCAAAATGTTTGCATAAGGCCCAATCAAACGCGACAATTGTTGCATTGCAAAAACACGTTGCGCCTCGTAAGCGCCTTCATGTTTGACGATGGACCGGCAACCAACCCTAGCGCGCAATCTTCCTAATCCAGGCCTAAGCAATTGGAAGAATAGGAGATAGGTCATGCGGGAACCTCAACGCCAGAGCTGCCGGGTCGAGTACCAGGGTGAGCGGATCGTAATCAGTGGGTCATCGACCGAAATACATCGTGAAGCGGCTCGCATTATCAGGCGCTTCGCCAACAGCGCAACACCGTATAGACTGGTGAGCGATACTAGCAATCAGGTCGTATTGAAACGCCCAGGGACGTAACATTTACTCCCACGGACCGCTCGGCGCGCTTGCTGCATTGCCGTCATTGACGCAACCACCAAAGTTTGACCTACCCGAACCGTATGTAGAAGATCACAGCCCGGCCGGTGCACGACCGCTATCGAATAGGGTCAGCTCCCAGAGGGCGCGGTTCGCATCATAGCGAAGAATATAGGTCCCACGGTCATCGGCGCGAACCTTGAAATACTGGTGATCAGTGGCGAGCCAGCGGTCGATGATCTCGTCTACGATCACCCGCCGTTTACCCATACTGAACGCATAAGGTTCGCGCTCGCCGTTGGCGCCCTCATCGCATTCTACAGTAAGCACCAAATAATGGCTTCGTTGCGTCTGGCGAATACTCTGGCCGTTGTACCTGCTCGTCATGGAGTCGCTTTCATCTCCGGTTGGTACAAAAATAGGCGCCGCTCCGGATGCTTATTCGAAGCATCGGGCGTAACGGCAAGACGGCTCGGTCGTCAAAGCAGACTCCGGTACCTACCCACAGCCTAGCAAACCTTCCGTATCAACCTGGGGATATTAAGATTCTGAGTTGTCTAAATAGCGTAGCGTAAGCCGACGCAAACGGAGCAGAGATTAGCTCACCGGCACAGACAGGCAGGAGTAACGCTCCGGCAAACCGCAACGGAGCAGCGCGCCGTCAGTCGACCTCCCAACTCGGCTTGATGTTGATTTGGCGACCTCGCTCATCGATGGTGTAAAGCTTTACGGAGCGGCGCCAGATTCGGTCTATGTATTCGAGGACATGGCGCGCCCGTTCCAGGTCAAGGCCCCGGCCATCGTTCTCGTGCTCATGCCGCAGAATCAAAGTGCCATCGGATTTAAGCTCGTCAACTACGACGCGCGGCGCCCCGAAATTGAATTTCGGTTGCAAAATGGCCTCGTGAAGTTCGTGGAGATTAGAGTCTGTAACACGAATTTCACCGTTCTTCTTGGAACTGTAGACGAACAAACCCATCTCGTCGGCAAGCTCTGCCGTAAAGTAATTACGAATGAACCCGAAATCATCCTCCTCCCGCCTGATCGTTCGAGCGGCTTCCAGGCCGCCGCTTTCCAGCAGATGCTCCCACAGTGAATAGCCCAAGTGGTAAGGATTTACTTGCAGCGCCACTTGACGATCGCCAGCGTAGGGACGTACGACGTCGGAGTGGGTCTTCATGCAGTCGACGTAGATCTGCCCGGGCAGGAAGTCGGCCTCACGCAGCAGCCGTGAGTGCCAATAGCTCGCCCACCCTTCATTCATGATTTGGCAGTTGAATACCGGCTGGAAGTAATAGGCTTCCTTACGCACCGCAAGGAAAATATCCCGCTCCCAATCCTCCATTTCCGGGGCGTAGGTGGCAATAAACCACAGCAGATCGCGCTCGGGGTGTGGCGGAATATGAAAAGGCTCGGTAGCGCCGCGAGTCTTGCGCTCCGGCTGTGCCTCACCCGGTAGCTGCTGATAGCGGTCGCGGAACTCTTCCGGTTCGGGCTCCGTACGCTTGTCGGGCGGGCGGTATTTGGGCCGGTTCAGTGGTAGATTGGTGTCGATGTGCGGTTCCAGCGCCAGGGCGACATCCAGCACTTGTTCGACGCGCTTCTCGCCGATCTCTTCGATTACTTCCGCAATACGACGCGCATGGGCGGCTGCCTGCTCGACGATACGGTAACCCACCTGCTCCTGGCTGCGGATAAAGGTCAAATTATTGTGCGAGAAATCGGCATGACCGAGCACGTGAGCGACAACGAGAATATTCTCCTCAAGGCTATTGGTGTTGACCAGATAAGCCCGATTGGGGTTGCCCGGAAAGACTACCTCGAAAATGCGTGAGTGCCCCATACGGTGTTGGACCATCTGATAGATCCAGCGGACACCGAACGACCAATGTGGCATTCGCACCGGCAGGCCATAGACGGCTACCTCCATCATGAAGCTAGGCGGCACCAGCTCGAACTCGACAGGGTAGTATTCCAACCCCAGATCGTTGGCCAGCGTTTCGACTTTCGGGATCAATTCCTCGAGTTTTTCCGCCATTTCATTGCGCCTCGGCCTCGGCGGCCTGATCGGTGAAAAACGCCTTGATCGCCAGCCAGATGTCCGCCTCGCGCGTCAGCGAATAACTGCCCACCGGCCACCCTTCGGCACCAAGCCCACGCCAAATCCCTGCCACTTCCGTATCCAGGCGCCGATGATTTTGGTGGGAAACTTCGGCGTAGCCCAAAAAATTCATGACTGGAGCGAGCCGCAGTAACGCTTCGGTGGCGCGTCGACGGTCCTCACTGAAATTGTGTCCGTCGGTCGCGTAGAAAAGATAACAATTGTATATCGCCGGATCGTAGCGCTCCTCCAGAATCTGCTGGGCCTTGTGCACAGCCGTAGAGCTTTTGGTGCCACCCTGTCCGTGAACGCGGAAGAAATCCTCCTCTTCGAACTCCCAGGCCTCCACCGTATGAGCGATGAACACGGTCTCTATGTTGGAGAATTGCCGGCGCACGCCCTGCAGGGCCCAGAAAAAGAAAGTCTTGGCCAAGCGGCGACAATGCTCATCCATACTCGAGGAGACGTCGAGCAGGAAGAAGGCGACGGCGTTGGTCGTTGGACGCCGACGACGGGCGAGCTGGCGAAAGCGCAGATCGTCGTTGGCAATTGGAATGGCCTCCGGTCCTTGCGCACTCCGGCGCTTGACCGCCTCCTTCATGGTGCGCCGGCGGTCCAGTCGGGAGCGGGCTCCGCGTCGATCCCAGCCTTCGCGGACGTAGGCGTCCTCCTCAATGCGGGTGCCAAGTCGGGGCTTGAGGTGCGGCAATTCCAGCTCATCCCAAAGCCAATCGAGGATGTCATCAATCTGGAATTCCAGAACGAAGGTGATTTCGCCTTCGCCCTCACCGCTGCCTTCTTTGCCTTGTCCAGGTCGCGCTGGCTGGGCCGGGCGCAGAACATCGCCGGGCTTGGCCTTGCCCTGCCCCGCCCCGGTACGCACGTCGGGGTTACGCAGCCGAAAACGATAATGCTCCATAAATCGCACGGGCACTTTGACCGTGCGATTATCCGGCCGCGACAACACATCCGACCCAGCCACCAGATCAGGGAGTTGTTTCCGCACCGCCTCGCGGATTTTTTCGTTGTGACGCAGCCAATCCCGCGTTCCCCGCGAGAAGAGATCGTACCAGCGGCCAACGCCGTCCCTGGACGTGCTTTCGTGCAGGGACATACACTCATCTCCCCCCAGGTTTTATTCCTGGGACAACAGGGTGGTTACATAGTTAAGAGCTTCGCGGGCGCTGTGGCGGTCGTAGCCATAATCATTGATTAACCGCTCCTCCACTGCACCGATCTTCTCGCGTGCCTCTTCATCGGGCCGGGCTACAGAGGTCACCAAACGCAAAACGTCGCGTCGCTCCTCGAATAGATACTTCTCCATCGCCTCCTTCAGTCGGGCATGGCTGTCTAAAGTGAACTTCTCGCCGCGCTTGTAGGCGACCATGGCCTTGCGTACCACCTCCTGCCGGAAGGTATGCTTGCCGGCATCGGAAATGTTGATCTTTTCTTCCACCGCGCGCAGAAAGCGCTCATCCGGCTGTCGACTCTCGGCTGTGATCGGATCGGCCACCTCTCGATTATCCAAGGTGGCCTCCACCTCATCGAGGTACTTCTCGAGCAGGTTTTCGCTCTCCTCCTCGAAGGAGACAAACAATGCCTTGTGCACGTCTTCCTTGACCCAGTGGTTATAAAAGTCTTTTCGGGCGGTCACGAGGAAGTCCACCCACGAACGCTTCTGTTTCGGGTCGATGCGAGCATCGTGCTCGATGGCATCTTTGAGCGTGACGAGCAATTCCATGCTGGTAAGGCTGCGCGCCTCCGAGCGCGAGATGGCGTTGGACAGCGCATTGACCACGAAGCGCGGGCTGACCCCGGAGAGACCCTCCTCTTCGAATTCATGGCGAATGCGATCGACCTCGGTCGAGGAATACCCCTCAACGTCCTCGCCGGCATAGAGTCGAACCTTCCTGGAGAGATCCAGATCCTCGCGCTCCGAAGGCTTGAGCCGTGATAGCACGGCGAATACGGCGGCCACCTCAAGCGCATGCGGGTCGAGGTGGACCTCGCGGAAGGTAGGAGCCTGAGCGATGAGTTTTCGGTAAATACGTGCCTCATCCCGATAGTGCAAAGTATAAGGCACTTGGACGATGACCATCCGATCGAGCAGCGCTTCGTTCTCCTTCTCTTGTAGAAACTTACGGAACTCAGCCAAATTGGTATGCGCCAGTATCGTCTCGTCCACATGGATCAAGGGGAAACGCGAAACTTTGACATTTTTCTCCTGGGTCAACGTCAGTAGCAGATAGAGAAACTCGCGTTTGACCTTCAGGATCTCGATCATCTCCAGCAAGCCGCGGCTTGCCGCGTACACTGCGCCGGACCAGGACCAGGCACGAGGATCCCCCTCATCGCCATACTCAGAGACCTTGGATAAATCCACTGAACCGATCAGATCGGCGATGTCGGCAGTCGTGGGATCATGTGGGGCATAGGTACCGACACCCACTCGATTGGACTCCGATAGGAAGACCCGTTCTACCGGATAGTGCATAAAGTTGCCGTCGAATTCATGCTCGAGGATGGCTCGACAGAATGGCGAGAGCTCGCCGTGGATATCCACATCATAAGTCTCGCGAAATTCGGAGCGCAGCGTGTAGGGCACCAGGTTCAGGGGGTTTTCGTGCAGCGGTGATCCCTTCAACGCATACAGCGCACCCTCCTCCGTGTGGCTGTATTCCTCGAGTCCCCGCTTGAGCAGGATCACGAGGCTGGATTTACCGCCTGATGGGGGGCCGAGCAGCAGCAAGAGCCGCCGGCCGACCTCAGAACCCGCGCTCGCCGCTTTAAAATAGTCCGTGATGCGGCGTAACGCGCTTTCCATGCCAAAGAGTTCGTGGCTGAACAGCCGCACCCCATTGTTCTCGGATTCTTCGGTTTCCTTGGTTTCTTTGCGTTGCATCCAGCGCAGCATGTCCCAGATATACTGGTGACTCGTACGCGTCACCAGCGCAGGCTGGCGGGCTACGATCTGGTCGAGAAACTCAGTGAACGTGCCCTGCCAATGTTTGGCTCGGTGCTCGCGAGTGAACGCATTCAACGACTGGATAAACCGCTGATGTTGGTTGTCTCTGCCGCTGTCTTGGGTTGCCATACAACCACCTCCTGGCTCTACAACCGACTACCCCCTGCAGTCGGCCCCTGGCCCTCGATTGGCCGGGCCCAGCCCTTTCGGTAATTAGAACTTGTTGAGGCGGCATTTGTTTCCGCTGATTGTCCACCCCGCTCCATAGTTATCTTGTAGCATACCGCCCCCGCCCCTTGGCTAGCGGTTTTTGTTATGAGCCGACGACCTGCTGCTATTCATTAAGGATACGCTAACATATCTTGTCAGAGGCGGTGGGCGCAGCCTGGCTGATTACCTCTCAACGATTTGCTTCGAGGCAATGACAAACAGCTGCCCAATATTGCATTGCCGCCTTACCGTAGCATCGAATCCACCGCCAAGCGGCGGGCCGGGAGCAGGCTTGAAGTACCCGCCACTCGCATCAATGCGTGGGCATCGGGCATGAAAGAAAGCGACTCGCCAGGGGTTTCAATCGCCACCTCACTCAGGGGGCAACACCGCCTCGCGCGAAAGCCTCTTTAACGAGGCGTGCAGGCGTAACGAACGTTCATGTCCGCACGATGACTGGAGCGGGCGATGGGAATCGAACCCACGTCATCAGCTTGGGAAGCTGAGGTTCTACCATTGAACTACGCCCGCGTAATCTGGAGCAGCCGCAGCCGGCCCGCCACCCAGAGCCTTATTAGTAACTGAACTTAGTGTAGCTCGCAAGTACCAGCCGCCCATCGCCATAAAGCGCGCGCCACCGAACCCAACGGGTAAGCGTGGCCTCGGACACCGATGCCGGCCTCTCCTGCCGATAGCCGGCGCGAGCTGCATCCCTCGAAAAGGGGTAGCTGGACGCGCGGCGAGCTGCATTGTTTAGGGAGGCGACGAACGATGCTACCGCGCGTTAGAATTGGGTACAGCCAACAACCGGAGCAAGCAGCTTGAGATGATACTCATCACCGTCAACGGCGAGGCACGCGAAGTTCGCGCCGGGCTGACCGCCGCCGAGCTCATCGCCGAGCTCGAAATCACGAATCGGCGGTTTGCCGTCGAGATCAACGAAGCCGTTTTACCGCGCAGCCGCTTGACCGAGTACCGCATCCGCAGCGGTGATCGGATCGAAATCGTCCAAGCCATCGGCGGCGGGTAATAGCATGCTGACGGGTTGCAGCACTGGCTGGAGCTGAATCTATTTTGTGACTGAGAGAGTCCAACGACATCATGCGGCAAGATAAGTTCATTGTAGCAGGACACGAGTTCCGCTCCCGACTGGTGGTCGGTACCGGCAAGTACCTCGATTTGGAGCTGACTCAGCGCGCCGTCCGCGCGAGCGGGGCAGAAATCGTCACCGTCGCGATCCGGCGCAGCAATATCGGCCAGAACCCGCACGAGCCGAATTTGCTCGATGTCATCCCGCCTGCTGAGTTCATGTTGCTACCCAATACTGCAGGTTGCTTCAATGCGCAGGATGCCGTGCGCACCTGCCAGCTCGCGCGTGACCTGCTGGACGGTCATAATCTGGTCAAACTCGAAGTGCTGGGCGATGCCCGCACGCTCTATCCGGATATCCCGGCAACGCTTATGGCCGCCGAACAGCTCGTAGCCGATGGTTTCCGCGTAATGGTCTACACCAACGACGATCCAGTCGCCGCCCGCCGTCTGGAGGAAATCGGCTGCGTGGCGGTCATGCCGCTTGCCGCCCCAATCGGCTCGGGGCTCGGTATCCAGAATCGCTATAATATTCTCACCATTGTTGAAAATGCCGGTATTCCGGTGCTAGTAGACGCCGGCGTGGGAACCGCATCCGACGCGGCAATCGCCATGGAGCTTGGTTGCGACGGTGTACTCATGAACACCGCGATCGCAGGCGCCAGGAATCCAGTGCTGATGGCGTCAGCCATGCGCAAGGCGGTGGAGGCTGGCCGCGAGGCTTTTTTGGCCGGCCGTATCGAGAAGAAGCGTTTTGCCGAGGCCTCCTCGCCATTAGAAGGGCAGTTTTTCTAACTGGTAGGGCAAGGCATCAATGGGACAGAGAGAGGCGGAGCGCGCTTCCCAACACCGCAGCGTGCGCAGTTTCGTGCGTCGCGAGGGTAGGTTGACGCGCGGCCAAGCCCGCAGCTTGGCGCGACTATTCACCCGTTATGGCCTCGAGTGCAGTAACGAGCAGCTTGATCCGCAGGTGCTATTCGGTCCTCGGATTCCCATGATCCTGGATATCGGCTTTGGCAGCGGTGAGGCGCTAGCGGAACTGGCCGCGCGGCACCCGCAACAGGGTTATCTCGGCATCGAGGTTTATCGCCCGGGTATGGGACAACTGCTGCGTCGACTCGAGCTGGAAGCCATCGACAACGTTCGTTTGATGTGCGCTGATGCCGTGGAGATCATGCGGCATAATATCGCCGATTCCACATTAGCCGGTATTCAAGTGTTCTTCCCTGATCCATGGCCCAAACAGCGTCACCACAAACGGCGGCTGGTGCAGCCTGATTGGGTGGCACTCGCAGCTTACAAACTGACCGCTGGTGGCTTCCTACATCTGGCAACCGATTGGCAAGACTATGCAGAGCATATGCTGCTGGTAGTAGAGCGATCGGCACGGTTCATGAATACCGCCGGGCCTGGGCAATTCGCCCCCGGTCCGGGTGTGCGTCCCGCGACACGCTTCGAACGCCGGGGCCGAGACAAAGGGCATGGCGTTTGGGATCTCGTCTTCATTCGAAGGTGATGCGCCGGGCTGTCACAAGCATGCATTCCCTTTTAGTCCTTGACCAGAAGAGGTAGCCGCTTTGTAGTCGCAACTCCTTTCGTCTTACCTGCTTCAGGTTCCCCGCGCCTACCGGCCGGGGATGAAACGGGAAGCCGGTGCCCTGTCGCCACGACATGAAAGCCGCTACGAAATCTGCAGGCTCGAAGTTGTCGATGACGGTACGGAAATCCGGCGCTGCCCCCGCAACGGTAAGCGAGTCAAGGCGCTGCTTTATGCCACTGTGCTTAACGCATGGGAAGGCGCAGCGTCGGGCCTGAGGCCCGCTTGCAAGCCCGGAGACCGACCTGGAGTTCTTGCCGGTTCAGTGCTGCGGTGGGCAGCGCGACGGATGTGACGGACTTCCGTTTGCCTCCGTGTTGCCTCCTCGCCGCGCTCTGAGTAGCCATGATTCCAGCACTCGTGCGGGTGCACGCGAGAAGGATCCAAGGATGCAGCAGCAAGCGAGCTATTTCGCTACGGCAGCTCTGATGGTGGGACTGCCGATTGTGGCGAGTGCCGCCGAGATTCCTCCCATACTCGTCACCGCAGAGCGATTGCCGACCTCGGTCGATAAAACGCTTGCCCCGGTAACGGTAATTACCCGCGCAGACATCGCGGCGGCGAACCCACAGAGCATCGACGATTTGCTGCGCCTGCAACCAGGCGTCGATGTAGCGCGCAGCGGCGGCCTAGGCGGCAACACCAGCGTATTTCTGCGCGGCACCAATTCCGACCATGTACTCGTGCTCATCGATGGGGTGAGGGCAAGTTCGTCGGCGAGCGATCTATTCGCCTGGCGGCAGATTTCGCCGGCGCAAATCGAGCGCATCGAGATCGTGCGCGGCCCGCGCGCCACGCTCTATGGATCGGACGCCGTAGGCGGCGTCATCCAGATCTTCACGCGCCAGCCAGAGGGGGCGACAGCCGCAGTAACGGCAGGCTCCCAGGATACTCAACGCGCCGAGGCCGGTTTTGGGCTCGGCGCGGCGACGCGCCTGACGCTAAATACCTCATTTGTCCGAAGTGACGGTATTTCCGCCACTAATCCCAGCAGTTTCAGCTACGACCCTGATGACGACGGCTTCATCAATCGCAGCCTCAACGCCCGCCTCACGACGCCGTTATGGAGAGATGCAGAATTGCGCTTGTCGGGCTGGTATGCCAACGGTGAGGCGGAGTTCGATCAAGGCGTCCAGGATACCGTCAATGGCAATTTCAGCGCACGCCTCACCGACCGCCCGTCACAGGTCTGGGATTATGGGCTGACGCTTGGCTTCAATCAGGACGATATCGAGACGAAATCTATTTTTCCTAGTAAAATCAATGCTAAACGTATAACCCTGGATTGGCAGAACAATCTGTATCTGGGCAAGGCGCAGTCGTTGACCTTCGGCTTGGCTTGGCGCCGTGACACCGGGAAAAACATCGATTCGGCTGCTTCGATGGTCGTCTTCAATGAAGACACCACTAACACGGGGGTTTACGCAAACTGGCTGGGCGCTTTCGGTGACAGCAATTTCGAAGTGGGGCTTCGTTATAATCACCAAAGCGAATTCGGTGGCTACCTGACCGGTCAACTCGCGTGGGGCTATCGTTTTGGCGCCGGCTACCGCGTGATCGCCTCCTACGGCACCGCTTTCAAATCGCCGAGCCTCAACGAACTGTTCCATCCCGGATTTGGCGGTTTTTTTGCGGGTAACCCGGATCTTGAACCGGAGCGCTCCCGTTCGGCCGAGCTGGCTTTGCGCTACCAGCAACCGGGCGGCCGACGGCGTGCCGAGGCCAATCTTTTCTATACCCGAATCGACGATCTCATTGCTTTCGAGGGTGAGATGTCCCAGGCAATCAACATCGACGAGGCGAAAATCCCAGGACTTGAGCTAGAGTATACCGATGGTATCGGCCGCTGGAGCTTGCACTCGAGCCTCACGCTGCAGCGGCCGCGCAACATCAGCACACACGCGCGGTTGCTGCGCCGGCCCGAAGCCAAGTTCTCCCTCGTGCTGTCACGCGCGCTGGGCAACGGCGGACTGGTCCGCGGTGAACTATTGAGGGTCGGCCAGCGGGCCGATGTCGGTGACGAAACGCTGAGCAGTTATACATTGTTCAACTTCAGTGGCCAAGTTCGACTCGCTCCAGCATGGTCCGTGGAGGGGCGAATTGAAAACGTCACGGACAAGCAATACGAGAGCGCGCTCGGCTTCAACACCCTAGGCCGGGCATTTTACGTGAGTTTACGCTACGCTGCGGATAGCTGAGTGGCGGGGACGGCAACGGTCCGGAGGGGGTTAAACGCCGATCGATCACCTTCCATATGAGGCTCAAAGCTTTTAAAAAAGATACGGGATTGACCGGCCGCCTTGCGGATTCTGGGAGATCGAAGGATGGAAATAAATAGACCGCCCGTGGTGGGTGAATGGTATATGTTACCTAGAGGCGAGAGCTTCGAGGTGGTGGCTTACGATCATGAGGAGGAAACGGTTGAAATCCAGTACTTCGACGGCGCGGTGGAGGAGCTTGAGTTCGAAAGCTGGCTTGAGCTCAACGCCGAGCCCATCGAACCACCCGAGGATTGGTCCGGCTCGGTCGATATCATGCTCGAAGACTATGGAATGGAAGATCGAGCTAACCCATACCGCCCCAAGAACCCCCTAGATGAACTGGATATCAATGACGAGGACTGAGGCGGCGCCCAAGGGGCCGCTTCGGCCACGCTGCCATGCACCTTGAGCCGGCTCATGATTGGCGTGTTACGCCGCAGGAAGCGATCGCCCTGCAGCGTACCCTGGCGGGGCGTGTCCATTTGCAGCCCGGTCCGAAGCACGTTCGTCGTATCGCGGGCGTGGATACGGGTTTCGCCGATCAGGGTCGGATGGCGCGCGCTGCAGTTGTGGTTCTGAGCTTTCCTGAGCTTACACCGCTAGAAACCAGGCTCGCCTTGGAACCGACCCCGTTTCCATATATTCCGGGCTTGCTGTCCTTTCGTGAACTGCCCGTGGTGTTGCAAGCCCTGGAGAAACTATCGACCCTGCCTGATTTGATCTTGTGCGACGGCCAGGGCATTGCCCATCCTCGTCGACTAGGTATCGCCGCCCATCTCGGAGTCGTAACAGGGTTGCCGACGATCGGCGTCGGAAAATCCCGTCTGATCGGCGATTATCAGGAACCCGGCATGGAGAAAGGCTGCGTTGCACCACTTATGAATGCAAACCAGCGCATCGGCACGGTCGTGCGCACACGCCGCACCGTGCGCCCGCTGTTCATATCGCCGGGTCACCGCACCAATCATAGCAGCGCGGTTGCGTGGACGCTTGCCTGCACGGGACGTTATCGTTTGCCAGAACCGATTCGCATGGCGGATCGGGTGGCTTCAAATCGGCGCAGTTCAGAAAAGAATGCCGTGCGTCGACAGGTAGACGCTGCCGACCACGCCGGCAACGATTAGCGCCAGACCGACGCCTACGCTAATTTGCAAGGAGCGTTGCACACGGGCGACGCTCGCCTGCACCATCTCGCGAATGCGGTCATCCGCCTGCATACGATATTCGGTCAGCGATACGGCAATCTGTTCGCTCGTCGCATCGCCCGCCGCGCGCGTGGCCGCCTCGCGCGCCAAACGCCGGGTGTCTCCCAAAATCCGGTCTCGTATGCGTGGTAATGCCTCTTCGACGATCTCATCGCGTAGGCGAGGCAGTGCAGTTTCGAGAACGATATCAGTGAACTGTTGGCGAAAAACATCGGCGGCTAGCAGTTCAGCCATATGGCCTCGAAGCTCTCGGCGCAACTCGGCTTTGATTTTCTCCGAAGCTTTCTCCGGCCCGAACTCCTTGCCGAAGCGCTCGATAGCCTGCTGGACGCTTTTCTCTGCAATACCCCGCGCAGCCTTCTCGACCAAAGCCTCGGCGGAGCCCTGATCGATTGCGGAGCGTTGACGGATCGCCTCTTCTAGCTCGCCGCGGAGGACGTCGATTCGTTGCTGAACGAGCTGCCGAGTCGTCTCGACGGCTTTTGCTTCAGCGACCTCGCAAGCAGCGGTCCGAATATCCTGCCAAGCGATTTCCCGTTTCGGCTCGGCTTGCTCAGCCGGTGCCGGGGCGGGCTTCGCGGCGGCTGGCACGGATTGTCCCGGCGCCGCGTTCGTAGAAGGTTCGGGCTTTGTTCCCGCTGTTGCCGGGCTTGGCTCGTTGAAACGCCGCCCCAGAGCTTCCAATATCTCTTCCAGACTGTCCTCACCGCTGGGCTTGGTTAGGAACCCCGCGATTCCGAGCGCCTCGGCGCGTTCACGGTCCTGCTCATTTTCCTGGGCGGTATACATGACAATCGGGATATCCGCCTCGCCAGGCAGCAAACGAATCCGCCGGGTCGCTTCAAAGCCATCCATATCCGGCATCATGTAGTCCATGAAAACCACATCCGGTCGAGCCGTGCGCAAGTAATCAAGAGCCTCGGTACCAGTAGCCACCATGTCCACATCGACATTGCGTCGCCGCAAAAGCTTGCTGAGCGCGATGCGCGCAAGGCGCGAGTCATCAACCACGAGGGCTTTTTTGACCTGAATCATCTAAGGTGGCTCCATAAATTTGTTGCACAGCAATCGGATTGATCTCATGGCACGCTATGCTATAAATAGTTGATCGCGCCGGTACTAGATACATAGAGTGCATGCGAGGCGCGCGCCAAAAAAAAACCGCCGGACGGATGCAAACGGGGCTTAATGCCTCGTTTGTTGCGGGTTGTTGCACGCCGCTGATCGACTGTAGCGAGCGAGGAGCGTGCGTCCGTCCGGCGGCTTGGCACATAAAACCACGGTCTATAGGCATCCTTATGGGCTATTCCCCGATTGCCCGACCGGGTTCGCACCTGGCCAGCCACTCCCGGGCCTCAACGCTACCCCCAAGCGCTGCTTGATAGAACCAGCGAATCGCGATTTCCTCGTTCCTTGGTACACCGCGTCCCTCCGCATACATTACCCCCAGATTATGTTGTGCGGGGACCTGGTTCTGCCGGGCGGCGGCCTCAAACCAATGGACAGCCATCGTTTCGTTCAATGTCACCCCTTGTCCGGTTGCGTACAAGAAGCCAAGCGCATGCTGGGCCTCGGCAAGCCCCCGGAGTGCTGCGCGTCGGTAGAAATAGGCTGCGAAGACCAAATCCACCGGACAGCCGTCCCCCGTCTCCAAACGGCACCCCCGCAGGTAATCGTTCCGGGCCTTGATAGCTTGCCAGACCATTATCACCCCCTTTCAATCACTATTCCGACCTGCGCCGCTTATTAATATGCATATAATGGGCCATTTAATAGACGGACTGGCGACCTGATTTGTCATGCGGTCGCTCCACACACCCCCTATTACCCTATTATCAATCACTTAATTGTGATTAGTTGTTGTGCACAATACATTGACGCGAATTCCTGACACCGCCGATCGATCGAAAAATGTCGAATTTTAGTGACGTGCAACGTCAAATAGTGACGGCCAAAAAACCACTTTATCGGCCCGCTTGCCCCGGGCTGATGAATAACAGACGATGCCGTTAGATTTTCTGGCCAAATTGGAACTGACTCGATGGCATCGCTAACCCCTGGAATTGGTAGTTGGCGATCGGCGCTGGGCGCTTATCTGCGCCGGTCCGTGGTCACAATGATATTTCTGGGTTTCTCCGCGGGACTGCCTTTTATGTTGATCTTCGCCACTTTGACGGTTTGGCTCCGCGAAGCCGGTGTGGACCATACCGAGATCGGTTTTTTTAGCTGGCTCGGTGTGACTTACTCCGTCAAGGTTCTGTGGGCGCCGGTGATCGATCACCTGCCGGTGCCCGGATTGACTCGATTACTAGGTAAACGGCGCAGTTGGATGCTTGCGGGGCAGATCGGTATCACCGCCGGTTTACTGGGCATCAGCTGTGTTGATCCAGTTGCGGATCTCCGTGCCTTAGCGGGGTTTGGGCTCATTGTGGCCTTTTGTTCCGCTACCCAGGACATTGCCGTAGACGCCTTTCGCATCGAGGCCGAGGAAGAAAACTATCAGGGGGCTATGGCGGCCACCTACCAGATCGGCTACCGGATCGCCAACCTGGTTTCCTATACCGGCGTGCTCTACCTGGCATCGATTGGTTCTTGGCATATCGCCTATCAGGTCATGGCTGGCCTGATGCTACTGGGCATGGCGGCGGTGCTTTGGAGTCAGGAGCCCGCGCACCCGAACCGCGCGGTCATTGCCCTGGCCAAACGGCCCGTCGACGCTATAGTGACACCCCTAGGAAACCTCCACTATAGGCTGCATACTCTTGCCGCTTGGTTCGGCGGCGCCGTAATCGGTCCACTGGTGGACTTTTTCGCCCGCAACGGTTGGCTCGCATTGGTTATTTTAGCGTTCATCGGCTGTTTTCGTATCAGTGATATCGCGATGGCCAGTATGGCCAACCCGCTTTATATCGATTTGGGTTTCAGCAAGCCGCAGATCGCCAACATCAGTGGCGTATACGGTTTGTGCATGACCCTCCTAGGCGCCATGGCAGGCGGCATGGCTGTGGTTCGCCACGGACCGATGCGCCCACTGCTATTGGCGGCCATCCTGACCTCATCAACCAACGTGCTCTTTGCTTATCTAGCAGTTCAAGGAAAGAGTATCGGGTTGCTGACACTGACGATCAGCGCGGATAACTTAAGCGGCGGTTTTGCCGGTGCTGTTTTCATCGCCTATCTCTCTAGTCTGACCAATACCATGTATACGGCCACCCAATATGCACTGTTCAGCTCGCTGATGACTCTGCCTGGCAAACTCATCAGCGGCTTTTCAGGTATGGTTGTAGACGCGCACGGCTACGCGGCTTTCTTCCTCTATACAGCGTTGCTGGGGGGGCCAGCCATTGTTCTGGTCGCGTATTTGCTACGTCGACCCAAGAAGGCTGCCGGCAGGGCGTTATCCGTGGCTCAGCAAGAGCGCGTCACTCAATCGACCGACGAGCCGGGAGGCGATCTAGGCGAGGGAGTAACAGTTTTGAAAGGCAAAACTGATCACGCCGGATGAGACTCAATTAAAGAGGTGCCTGCAGTCAGGAAATCATAGTTTTTGGCTATCTATTTAATAAAAATATTCAATTTTACTAATCATAATTACCCTCTTACACTTGCCGAAGCTACAAAAGCAGCTCAACCGGAGGTAAAAGCCATGAGCGTATTGGTAGGAAAGGAAGCACCTGATTTCACTGCTGCGGCTGTCATGCCGGACGGCCATATCAACGAAGCTTTTCGACTGTCCGAGCTGCGTGGCAAGTATGTGGTTTTATTCTTCTGGCCGCTGGACTTTACCTTCGTCTGCCCGTCCGAGATTATTGCGCATAACAATCGGATGACGCAGTTCGAGGAGCGTGGCGTGGCCGTAGTCGGTGTTTCCATCGACTCGGAATACACCCACTTCGCTTGGCGCAATACGCCGGTGGATAAAGGCGGTATCGGTACGGTGCGCTTTCCGCTGGTTGCCGATAAGCGCCACGAAATCGTTCGGGCCTACGGCATCGAGCACCCGCAAGAGGGCGTTGCGCTACGTGCTTCGTTCCTCGTCGACCAGCAAGGCATCGTTCAGCATCAAGTCGTCAACAACTTACCCTTGGGCCGTTCCGTAGATGAGATGCTCCGCATAGTCGATGCCCTGCAGTTCACCGAGGAGCACGGCGAGGTCTGCCCGGCTGAATGGCAGAAGGGACGCTCGGGGATGAAGCCGAACGCCAGCGGCGTAGCCAGCTATCTGGCCGAGCATGCCAAGCAACTCTAAGAGCGCCGAGGCGGTTGCAAGTCGGGCCGGCGGCGGCCACGCCGCAACCGGCAAGACCGTCTTTTTTCGATCTAAGAGCCGCTACCGGGAGCGTTTTGCATGAGTGAGGTTAAACACGCCAAGCTTTTGATACTCGGTTCCGGTCCGGCCGGTTACACCGCTGCGGTGTATACGGCTCGGGCCAATCTGAATCCCGTGCTGGTGACCGGCCTGGAGATGGGCGGCCAGCTGACCACTACTACGGACGTGGACAACTGGCCAGGCGATGTCGAAGGCCTGCAAGGGCCGGTACTGATGGAGCGTATGAAGGCCCATGCCGAGCGCTTCGACACCGAGATCATCTTCGATCACATCAACGAGGTTGATCTCAAGAGCCGCCCGTTCCGGCTCAAGGGCGACAACGGCGAGTACACCTGCGAGGCGTTGATCATCGCCACCGGCGCCAGCGCCAAATACCTCGGTCTCGAGTCCGAAGAACAGTTCATGGGCAAAGGCGTATCGGCCTGCGCCACTTGCGACGGGTTTTTCTACCGGAACCAGGACGTTGCGGTGATCGGTGGCGGCAACACGGCGCTCGAAGAGGCGCTGTACCTATCGAACATCGCACGGCACGTTACCCTGGTGCACCGCCGGGATCGCTTCCGTGGCGAGAAAATCCTGCAGGATCAAGTGTTCCGAAAAGCCAAAGAGGGCAAGATCTCCATCCGCTGGGACAGCACCCTTGATGAGGTGCTGGGTGACGCCACGGGCGTGACCGGCATGCGGGTCAAGAGCACCAAGACCGGGGAGAGCGAGGAAATCGATCTCACCGGCGTATTCATCGCCATCGGCCACACGCCGAATACCGGTATCTTCCAAGGCCAGCTCGCCATGACAGGCGGCTATATCAAGGTCAAAAGCGGGCTAGAGGGCGGGGCCACCGCTACCAGCGTGCCAGGCGTATTCGCCGCCGGCGATGTAATGGATCATGTCTACCGCCAGGCGGTGACCTCCGCCGGCAGTGGTTGCATGGCAGCGTTGGACGCCGAGAAGTACCTGGACGGCTTCGCTACGGAGGATCTCGACGCCGCCAAAGACACCAGTGCCATGGCATCCGCCGAGGCCTGAGCCGACGGAATCTTCCCCATCCTCGATGAATGCCGGCCTTCCCTGGGCCGGCTTGTCTCTTTCAGGCACACCGGCCAAGCGTTCGAACCGACCCCGCAAGAAACGAATGGTCCCACCGAAACATCGACGGCACACTGAACCTCTGTCAAACGACTATGCTGAGAAAGCATCATGAACGAGGAACTGCAATGGCAGGCTGTGCTGGCAAGGAACGCCGCTCAGGATGGGCGCTTTGTCTGCGGCGTACTCACCACCGGCGTTTACTGCCGACCGTCCTGCCCTTCCCGCAAACCGTTGCGCGAGAATGTGCATTTCTATGCAACCCCGGTGGTGGCGGAGCAAGACGGGTTGCGTCCCTGCAAGCGCTGCCGACCGAATATATCCATCCCACGGTCGAGCGGAGGCAGGCGCTGTGTCGCTATATCGAGGCCCATGCAGAGGAGACAATCACTCTGGAGAAGCTGCGCCACGAGGCCAATCTCAGTCCGCTCCATTTGCAACGCCGCTTCAAGGCTGCGAGTGGCGTCTCACGCCTCGCCAGTACGCCGAAGCGTGCCGGCTGCGTTTGCTCAGGCGGAGACTGCGCGCCGGCGCGTCTGTCAAAGCGGCGATTTACGAGACGGGTTTTGGCTCCCTCAGCCGAGTCTACGAGCGGGTGTCAAACCGAATGGGTATGATCCCAGGACAATACCGTTCCGGAGGCAGGGGCATGGAGATCTCCTATGCCACGGCCGAAACGCCGCTGGGTCTGTTGATGATGGCGGCTACCGACCGCGGCTTGTGCTTCGTCCAAATCGGTGAGAGCAAGGTACAGATGCGCGAGGGGCTACGCCGCGAATACCCGGCGGCGACACTCTCGGCCATGCCGCCCGCCGCCCAGGGAGCGTTCAAGCAGTGGATGCGGGTATTGTGCGATTATCTGCAGGATGCCCGGACCGAGATCGAGTTGCCGATGGACGTTCGAGGTACGGCGTTCCAGATGAAAGTCTGGGACTATCTACAAACTATCCCCTCCGGAGAGCTCCGTACCTACAAGGAAGTGGCCGCGGCCATCGGTCGGCCCAGAGCCATCCGCGCCGTCGCCAACGCCTGCGCTGCCAATCGGCTCTCGCTGACCATTCCCTGCCATCGCGTCATCCGCGGCGACGGCGGGCTCGGCGGCTATCGTTGGGGCATCGAGCGCAAACGCGCGCTGATCGAGCGCGAGCACGCGGCTCTTACCGAATCGGTCTAGCTCACTATGCCAATGGTTGCCGAGCTGACAGTTTTCAAGCCATTCCCCTGGACGGCGCTGCTAGGGTATCTCGACGCACGCCTGATCCCCGGCGCCGAGCGAATTGTTGCCAGTAGCTACGAGTGTTACCACGATGGCGCGACTGTACGGGTAACCTATCATGCGGGCGAGAACTGCCTGCGGATAACGGCCGACAAAGCAACCTCCGGCGATGAGATCACGGCACGCATCATCCGTCTACGTCTGTTCAGACCCGGCCAGAATACCCGTGCCGCGGACCAAGAACTCCGCGCTTGCCCGATTCTTAAGCCGCGCGTCGAACGGGTCCCGCCCGACTTCCACACCCGCAGCTATAAGTGATTGATTCGCCGGTAGGCAAATTCGACTTTGGCACTACATGAGGGCTTGGCGGCTCGGCGGATCGACCTCCAACTGCTTAAAGAGAT
>JAUILK010000041.1 GCA_030433275.1 Gammaproteobacteria bacterium | reverse complement strand
AACGCCGGGCAGAGCAGCACCAGCTTCAACATTTCGGTAGAACCCGATGACCTGGCCGAGACCGACGAGAGCGTGGTCGTCGAACTGTTTAACCCCGCCAACGCCGCCTTCCCGGATGGCGTAGAAACGTTGCAAGCCACCGGCATCATTCTGGACGACGACGGTACCAACAATAAGCTCGGTCTGTTCGTGGAGAATGCTCAGATCGTCGAGGGCACCGACGGCGTCACCCGTGAGGTGGCGGTCCCCATTGTGCTCTCCCGTCCGGCCGATCAGGAGTTGACGCTCAACTTTACGACCGCCGACGGCGACGCTACCGCCGGTCAGGACTATACCCAGACCAGCGGCAGCGTGACCTTTGCCCCCGGCGAGACCATGAAAGCCGCCTTCGTACCGATCCTCGGGGACAACGTCGACGAGCCAAATGAGAACTTCACCTTGACGGTCACCCCCACCGCGGAAATCGCCAACGGCTCGGATGGCGCAACGGGGACGGTCACCATCATCGATGGCGACATTCCACCACCCCCGGTGGTCGCAATCGAGACGGTCAATGCGGATCAGCCCGAGGGCGATGCCGACACTACAGCGTTCACGTTCCGAGTGACCCGCAGCGGGGATCTGAGTGCCGCCAGCACAGTGGCCTTCGCGGTGACCGGCAGCGGTGCGGACCCGGCGCAGGCCGACGACTTCGCCGGTGCGACACTGCCCAGCGGTGTGGTGAACTTCGCTGCAGGGGAAAGCGAGCAGATCGTAACCGTCAATGTCGCCGGCGACACCGTGGTCGAAAACGACGAGGGCTTCACTGTAAGCCTGTCCGACCCCACCGATGCCGCTATAGATCCGGACAGCGCCAGTGTCACCGGGGTCATTCGCGACGATGACAGGGGTACCGTAGTCGCCCTCGAACCCGTCAACGCCGATCAACCCGAGGGTGGCGACGCCGACACCACCGCGTTCACCTTCCGGGTGACTCGTAGCGGGGATCTCAGCGCCGCCAGCACGGTGGCGTTCGCAGTAACCGGCAGCGGCGCGGACCCGGCCCAGGCCGACGACTTCGCCGGGGCCACACTGCCCAGCGGCGTGGTGAACTTCGCCGCCGGGGAAAGTGAGCAAATCGTCACCGTCAACGTCGCCGGCGATACGGTGGTCGAGAATGACGATGGCTTCACCGTCAGCTTGTCCGATCCCAGCGACGACACTGTTATCGATGCGAACAACAGCACGGCGAATGGAGTTATTCGCAACGATGACGGCGAGCAGCCTCCAGTGGTCGCTATCGAGCCCGTCAATGCGGATCAGCCCGAGGGCGATGCCGACACCACGGCGTTCACCTTCCGGGTGACCCGCAGCGGAGATCTCAGCGCCGCGAGCACGGTGGCGTTTGCCGTGACCGGCAGCGGCACGGACCCGGCCCAGGCCGACGACTTTGCCGGGGCGGCACTGCCCAGCGGCGTGGTGAACTTCGCCGCCGGCGAGAGCGAGCAGATCATCACCGTCGATGTGGCTGGTGACACGGTGGTCGAAAACGATGAGGGCTTCACCGTCAGCTTGTCGAACCCGACCGATGCCACCCTCGATGCCGACAACGCCAGCGCCGCTGGCGTCATCCACAACGACGACAGCGTCGAACCCCCACCCCCCCCAGTGGTCGCCCTCGAAGCGGTCAATGCCGATCAGCCCGAGGGCGATACGGACACCACCGCGTTCACCTTCCGAGTGACCCGCAGCGGTGATCTGAGTGCGGCGAGCACGGTAGCATTCGCGGTAACCGGCAGCGGCACAAACCCGGCGCAGGCCGACGACTTTGCCGGGGCCACACTGCCCAGCGGGGTCGTGAACTTCGCCGCCGGCGAGAGCGAGCAGATCATCACCGTCAATGTCGCCGGCGACACGGTGGTCGAGAACCATGAAGGCTTCACCGTCAGCCTGTCCGATCCCAGCGACGACACCGTTATCGATGCGGACAACGGCACGGCGAATGGAGTTATTCGCAACGACGACGGGGACACAGTGATCGCCCTTGAGCCCGTCAACGCGGATCAGCCCGAGGGTAATACCGGAACAACGCCGTTCACTTTCCAAGTAACCCGCAGTGGTGACCTGAGTGCGGCCAGCACGGTGGCCTTCGCGGTGACCGGCAGCGGCGCGGACCCGGCGCAAGCCGATGACTTCGCCGGCGCGGCACTGCCCAGCGGCGTGGTGAACTTCGCCGCCGGTGAAAGCGAACAAATCATCACCGTCAATGTCGCCGGCGATACGGTCTTCGAGAACGACGAGGGCTTCACAATCACCCTCTCCGATCCCACCGACGCCACCCTCGATGCCGACAACGCCAGTATCGGCGGCATCATCCGCAACGACGATCCCGAGCCCCCACCACCCCCAGTGGTCGCCATAGAAGCAGTCAACGCGGATCAACCCGAGGGCGGCGATGCCGACACCACCGCGTTCACTTTCCAAGTCACGCGCAGCGGGGATTTGAGTGCCGCGAGCACGGTGTCGTTCGCCGTGGCCGGCAGCGGCACGGACCCGGCGCAGGCCGACGACTTCGCCGGCGCGGCACTGCCCAGTGGAGTCGTGAACTTCGCCGCCGGCGAGAGCGAGCAGATCGTCACCGTCAATGTCGCCGGCGATACGGTGGTCGAGAACGATGAGGAATTTACCGTCAGCTTGTCGAACCCGACTGGCGCGACTATCGACCCGGCGAACGCCGCCGCGGACGGCACGATCGTCAATGACGACGACGGCTTCTCCATCCGCCTCGGTGATGCGCCGACACGGGTTTCCCGAGCAAGCCGAGACGCATGGGAGAAAGCCTGGACCGATCCTGATGACCGTGTGGACATCACGCACAAGGCAGACCTGACCGACGGTAATGAATCCTATACGGATGTTCTTTTCCAGAGCTCAGGGAGCGGCTCGCTTGCCGGAGGGGATATCGCGGCCGGCGATCTCGGTGTGAGCGGCCAGACGCTTCAGACCAGCGCCATTCGGCAAGAGATCGACGGCACGGAGGGGCTGCGCTTCGAGCTGAATCAGGAAGCAACCGAGTTCCGGTTCGGGGTGTCCCGCCTCTTTACGGACGACGACGGCACAGGTTTCACCGAAGCCGGTCGCGTACAGCTGTTGAACGACGCCGGTGAGCTGGTCGCGGAAGAGTTCTTCTTCGCCGACAATGCCGCCGGCACGCAGGAAGCCGCCGTGTCCGCCCCGCAGGGGTTCACCCAAGCCGTTTTTTCCGCGGGCGCCTTCGACGGCAACGCGTTCGTCTTCGGAGCTTACGGAAACGGTGCCGGAGACGGGTTCGGCTCGGAGCCGTTTGCCGACGGTGGGCAACAGCACGGCAGCGATTACGCCGTGGATTTCGTCGAGTTCGAGGCGTTGCCGATAGTAGGCGTCGGCTCGGAGCCCGGAGAGGGGGTTGTTTAAAGAATCTGAAAACTCCGTCCATGCAGAGGCCCTTCGACAAGGCTCTCCTGAGCGGGTCGAAGGGCTCAGGGCGAACGGGTTAGGTGATCAGATAATTCTTTAACTCTCCGGATATTCCGGCACGCTTACAACAAAACGAATAACAGTACATCGAGGAGGCTCGAAATGATGGGACAAGGTCGATTTTGTGATTGGAGGGCCTGGGCCGATGGGCGCGGGCTGTTATCGCTTGCCTTCGGCGGGATGCTGCTTCTGGCACTGACGGGGCCGGCGTGGGCGGCGCAGGTTTTCGAACAGCCTCCGGGGGGCGGCAACGATGCCTTTCCAAGCTTCTTGGATGACCAGTCGGCCGATGATTTCCTGCTGTCTGCAGACGCGGCCGTGACCCAAGTGCGCTGGTGGGGATCGTACCTTATCAATCCGGGCGATCCCAATGACCCGGGGGTGGACGATCTATTTCACGTGCGCTTTTTCAACGACGCGGGGGGTGTCCCCGCAACAGACCCATCCGCGGAGTTCATGCAGCCGGCGCTCAATGTCAGCCGCACCGCTACCGCGCTGCAAGATGCGCAAGGCGGCACGGTGTTTCAGTTCGATGCGACCCTGCCAAGTCCGGTTGATCTGGAGGGAGGCACGCCTTTGCATCTCTCGATCGTTAACTTCTTCGATGCAACGGATGCCGAATGGTTTTGGCTGTTGAGCGATCCGACTACCGGGAACAACGCCTTCCGCTTCGGCGACGGCAATACTTGGACGAGTGATTCATCGGGGGATTTGGCTTTCGCGTTGGCGACGGCAGAAAATCCGCCAACAGCGGTCTCGGAACCATCGATATTCGGTATTTTCGCAGCGGGTCTGCTGTTGCTCGTAGGCACCCAGCGCAGCCGGCTGCGCGGCGGTGTATCCGAGCGCGTGTGCTGAGCTTCACGCAAAGCGCAGCAGTATGGAAACGCGGCGATAACAACAACCGCGTGGACCTATAAATACAGAACCGCTCACAATTATCTTGTGGCCAGGAAGGATTGCCACGGCTTAGGCGGCAAGGATGCCCTCCCGCTCTTGGGAATTTGACCAACCCGAAGGCATACGCCTCACTCCTCTCGCCACGCCCGTTCCAGACTGTCCAGAAACGGGCGTGCCAAATATTCGATTGCCGTGCCCTCCCCCGTTTTGATCATCACCTCGGCGGGCATACCGGGCTGCAAATGCTTGTCACCGAGCCGCGCCACTTCGCTGTCGGATACGGCGAGACGCGCCTTGTAGTAGGCTTCGCCGGTGCGCGAATCGACAATCCGGTCAGCCGATATGTAACTTACGTGGCCGACCAACGAGGGCGTATTGCGCCGTTTAAAGGCCGTGAACCGAATGTTGGCCTCTTGCCCAATACGCACATTGTCGATGTCCTGCGGCTGCACTCTTGCTTCGATGATCAACCGATCACCAGCCGGAACGATATCCAGAACCGTCTCCCCGGCTTTTATGACACCGCCGACCGTATGAACCGCCATTCCGACGACCGACCCGCTGACCGGCGCGCGAATTTCGATGTGCTCGAGCACATGCTGCGCCGCGCGGATGCGTTCTTTGAGATCCAGGATCTCTGCTTGGATCGAGCGCAACTCATCGGCCACTTTTTCCTGCAACTCGCGCCGCAGCTGGATGATCTGCAGCTTCGTCTCCCCGATCTTGGTATTGGCGTGGGCGATCTCCGATATATGCTCCCCGCGCTCTCCTTCCAGGCGCGCGACCTCGCGTTCTAGCTCGAGATAACGGGGCTTACCCACATAACCCTTCTTCAACAGTTTCCGCAGACTCCGGGCCTCATCCTCGACGAGCTCGATCTGGTGCTCCTTGGCTTTTTGCTGCGCGCGCACCCCGACGATGTCATTTTTGAGCTGCTCGATGCGGCTCTCGAGAATGATGGTTTCACCCTTCAATGCATTTCGGCGCGCCTCGAACAGGGTTTTTTGCCCGGAGAGCAGCTCCGCGATGTTCGGGTTGCTGCGCCTTTTCAACAAATCATCGGCAAATTCGATCTCGGCTGCGTCATCGCGTTCGGCCAGCAGGCGCGCTTCCAGGGCACGGGCGGCGTCGTATTTGGTCTGCAGAATCGCAAGGGAGGCTTGCGGTTGGGTTTCATCAAGCTGCACCAGCACATCACCCGCCTCGACCGTGTCACCGTCGCGAACCAATAGCATTTTGATGATACCGCCTTCGAGATGCTGAACTTTTTTGTGATTGCTGTCGACCGTGACCACGCCCGGTGCGATGGCGGCACTGGAAAGCGGCGCAAGCGCGGCCCAGGTGCCAAAGCCGCCGAATGCGACCAGGATTGTGATCGCTCCGAGCGCTATGGATGAACCCAGATTCAGAGGCGGTTTCCGAACAGCCGGTTCCTTGGGGCGGGATTGAGTGGACGAGGCCATGGCCTATCTCGTAGTTTGGCTATCAAGCGTGCCGCGTCGCCCACCTTGCTCGCCGGTATTGACGACCGCGTGCGTGACACTCGGCAATACCTCCGCGGGCGGGCCGAACATATTGACTCGGCCGTCACGCAGAACCAAAAGTTTGTCGACCGCGTTGATAATCGCCGGGCGATGCGCAATCACGATTACAGTTTTGCCGGCGGCACGCAGGTTCGTCAGCGCCGTGCGCAGCGCTTCTTCACCCTCGGCGTCGAGGTTCGAATTGGGTTCATCCAAGACAATGAGTGCCGGGTCGCCATAGAGCGCCCGTGCCAGTGCGATGCGTTGCCGTTGACCGGCCGAGAGAACGCTGCCCCCCTCCCCGATCGGCGTATCATAGCCCTCGGGGAGTTCGAGGATCATCTCATGCACGCCGGCCCGGTTAGCCGCCGCAACGACTTTGTCGCCCTCCGGCTGCTCATGGAAGCGTGCGATGTTCTCGGCCACGGTGCCGTCGAACAACTCGACGTCTTGCGGCAGATACCCCACGTGCGGTCCGAGCTGTTCGCGGCTCCAGTGGCATACGTCGGCTCCATCGAGTCGTATATGCCCTGCGGCCGGTTCCCACACGCCGACCAGCAGGCGCGCCAGGGTGGACTTGCCGGCCGCATTGGGGCCGATCAGACCGAGCATCTCACCTTTGGACAAAGCGAAAGACACTCCCTTGAGAATGGCTTTCGTGGCCCCGGGAGGGGCGGCGACCACCCCTTCCACGGCGAGCGCTCCGCTCGGTTTCGGCAGCTTCATCGGCTCTTGCGAAGGCCGCCATTGCGCCATGAGATACTGTAATCTCGCGTAAGCGGATCTTGCGCTCAAGAAGCTGCGCCACGAGTTGATCGCCACTTCCACCGGCGCCAACGCCCTCGCCATGATGATCGACGCCACGACCATGACACCGGGGGTAATCACCTGCCGGATCGCAAGATACGCCCCCACACCGAGCATCCCGATCTGTAGCAGTTGGCGCACGATCTTCGCGCTCGCGCTCACCGCGCCGGCCCGGTCACTGGCCAGCGCCTGCAGCCCGATCGCCGCCTCCTGGCGCCGCAGCCACCGCCGCAACAGGCCCGTCATCATACCCATGGCCTGAATCGCCTCGGCGTTGCGCAGACTGGATTCGGCAAACGCATGGGAGTTGACGGAGACTTTCGATGCTTCTCTGAGCGGACCGCGCGTGATCAACTCGCCTACGATCGCCAGCGCGAAGAGAACCACAGCACCACCCGCGGCAACGAAACCGAGGACGGGATGAAGCACGAAGATGACCAGGATGAAAATCGGAGTCCAAGGCGCGTCGAACAAGGCGAGCAGGCCAGGACCGGTCAAGAAAGTTCTGATCGTCTCCAGATCGCGAAGCGGCTGGCCGTGCGCCCGCTGGCTGCGCAAGCGATTGACGAGCATCGCCGAGAGCACCGAATCGCTCAATCGATTATCGAAGCGGGCACCCACCCTGACGAGAACGCGCGAGCGCGCGAGATCCACCAAACCAAGTGTCAGCAACAGACCCAAGGCGAGGAGAGTGAGCATGAGCAAGGTGTCTTCGCTGCGCGAGGCCAATACTCGGCCGTATACCTGCAGCATGTAAAGCGGAACGGTCAACATGAGGGCATTTATGAAAAAGCTGAATATCCCCACCGCACCGAATACCCCGCGGGAGGCGGATAACGCGTCGTCGAGCTCGGTACGGGTATTCCCTCGAACGCCCTCGGCGGCCATAGCGTACTCCTGAATTGTTGTTCTATCTGGCCAGCGTATTGACCGTTTGCGGCTGTGATACCCGCTGACGCAATGGCCCGGCTCTTTATTTCGCCAATTCTAGCCCGCCATTACGGATTTAGGGATCGGAATTTTCGGATTGTGCGCTGTCTCAGCCGCTTAGAGCTTGGTTTTCACTAAACTACGCCCTACTATCGCGGTACACGCTACACCGCTTTGCTCAGGCTGATTGACGAGTCGAGGTGCCGCATCGAATGCGAGCTGTATTGCACCCGAAGCGGGCGAGCGCCGTACTGCATTTACTTTAGAATATGCTAGGGATATCGCCATGCACCTGTTACTGCGATTCGCATCCAACATGAAAGATTCCAGCGCCTCCTTCGATTTCCGCCAGGCCTACACCCGCAGTCGCAAGCGTGCCGCCGACTGAGATGCGAGCACTCATCCTTGCCGCCGGTGCCGGTCGGCGACTTGCGGCTACCGGCCATAGCGAACCGAAGTGCCTGCTTGAGTTCGGCGGTGAAACACTGCTCGAACGGCACCTGCGCACGCTTGATGCACTGGGCGTGGCGGACATCCGGATTTGCACCGGATTTGCGGCGGACCGGATCGAGGCTGCGCTGGCCACATCGGCCTACTCCGAGCATGTCACAACGACCTTCAACCCTGACTATCAAGCCGGTAGCATCGTGAGTCTTTGGTGCCTACGGGAAGCTCTGCGTGCTAATGAAAACGTCCTATTGATGGACGCCGACGTGCTCTACGCACCGACCATACTGGATCGACTCGCAACCAGCACGCGGCACAATTGCCTGCTGCTCGATGGTGAATTCGAGCCCGGTGAGGAGCCTGTCAAGATCTGCCTCGCCGATGCCACCATCGTCGAATTCGGCAAATGCCTGCCACCGACACTGCAGTATACTAACTGGGGAGAATCGATCGGGTTTTTCCGCTTCACTCCGGCGATGGCGGCGGCGTTGGCGGACCGCGCCGAACAGTACATCGATGCAGCAAACCGGGCTGCGCCGTATGAAGAGGCACTGCGCGAGCTCATACTCAAACGTCCCTTGGAATTCGGTGTAGAAGATGTTACGGGCATCCCCTGGATTGAAATCGATTTTCCCGCCGATATTGAACGTGCCAGAGACGAGATATTGCCCCGAATTCATGGCTGCTAAAATCCACCTCGATAGCCGCTGCAGCAAGGCTGCACAATTACGGCAGATGATCACCTCCCCGCAGCTCGAATTCCTGCTCGAAGCGCACAACGGCATCAGTGCGCGGATCGCCGAAGAAGCCGGGTTCAAGGGGATCTGGGCCAGCAGCCTCGCCCTGTCCGCCCAGTTCGGGGTGCGCGACAACAACGAGGCGAGCTGGACCCAGGTCGTGGATATGCTGGAGTTCATGGCCGACATCACACATATCCCGATACTGCTCGATGGTGATACCGGCTACGGCAATTTCAACAACATGCGGCGGCTGGTCCACAAGCTCGAACAGCGCGGCATCGCCGGGGTCTGTATCGAAGACAAGCTGTTTCCGAAAACCAACAGCTTCATCGGCGGCGAACGCCAGCCACTGACCGAGATCGACGAGTTCTGTGGCAAAATCAAAGCGGGCAAAGATTGCCAGCACGACGAGAATTTCTGCATCGTCGCACGTGTCGAGGCGCTGATCGCCGGCTGGGACGTCGACGAAGCGGTCCGTCGCGCGGCGGCCTATTACGAGGCGGGCGCCGATGCCATTTTTATCCATTCCAAACGCTCGCAACCGGACGAAATCCTAGCCTTTATCGACCGCTGGGAAAACCGTGCGCCGGTCGTGATTGCGCCAACCAAATATTACAGTACGCCGACCAATGTCTTCCGCAAGGCCGGAGTTAGTGCCGTGATTTGGGCCAACCACCAGATCCGCAGCGCGGTACAGGCCATGCAGACGAGCGCGCGGCGGATTTACCGCGACCAGTCGCTGCTCGAAGTCGAGGATAGCATTGCACCGGTGGATGAGATCTTCCGACTGCAAGGCGCGGAGGAGTTGCGCGCAGCCGAGCACCGCTATTGCAAAAGTCCGCGCGCCGAAACATCGGCGATCGTGCTCGGTGCAACCCGCGGCAAAGGTCTTGGCGATCTGACCGCAGACCGGCCGAAGATGATGGTCAACGTCGCCGGCCGGCCCTTATTGCGGCGGCTGGTCGATGCCTTCAAACGCCAACGGATCCGCCGCATCGTTGCCGTCGTCGGCTACCATTCCGAAACCGTCGACATCCCCGGTATCGACCGGATCGAAAACCCGGCCTTCGAGACCACTGGTGAACTGGTTTCGTTGGCCTGCGCGCTGCCAGCGTTCACCGACGAACTGGTGATTTGCTATGGCGACCTGCTGTTCCGGCGCTATATCCTGCAGGACCTGCTGAACAGTGACGGCGACTTATCCATCGTGGTCGACGCGGCCTACGAGCACTTGCCAATCAGCGGCACGCCGGATTACGTCGTTTGTTCCCGGCCGGACGATCTCGAGATCTGGCGCAAGGATGTTTCCCTGCGCCGAGTGTCAAACGATGCCATGATCGCTGGCCAGCGCGCGCATGGCCGCTGGATCGGCCTGCTGCATGCGCGCAGTCACGGTGTCGAACTGCTCCGGCAAACGCTCGAAGAACTGCGCCAGCACGCACAGTTCAACGACTACACTCTGCCGGACATGCTGAATCACCTGATAGAGCAAGGACACAAGATTCAGGTCAATTACTGTCATGGCCACTGGCTCGACGTAAACTCACTACATGATCTCGAGCACACCGATCGTTTCGCCATTTCAGATTAGTCAATATTCGCATGATTAACGCGAAATCCTTTGTCGAGGCAGGACGGCGCCGCGGTTTCAATTGGTATACCGGTGTGCCTTGCTCGTTTATTACGCCGTTCATCAACTACATTATCGGTGATGATCGCCTACAATACATTTCGCACGCCAACGAAGGCGATGCGGTTGCCACCGCTGCCGGGCTGGAAATCGCCGGACAGCGCGCGGTTGCGATGATGCAAAATTCCGGACTCGGTAACGCGGTCAGCCCGCTGACCTCCCTGAACAACATCTTCCGTCTGCCCGTGCTGCTGATCTGCACCCATCGCGGCGCCGCCGGCGTCGAAGACGAACCGCAGCACAGCAAGATGGGCGCGATCACCGGCGCGCTGTTCGAGATTATGGGCATCCCGTGGCGGGCGTTCCCGGCCGAGCCGGATCGGATCGAGGCCGCGCTGGACGAGGCTGACAACTACATGCAGCGCGAGCAGCGACCGTTTGCGCTGGTGATGCAAAAGGGCACGGTCGCGAAGTTTGCGCTCCGCGGTACGAGCGTACCCGTCGTCGCACGCACCGCCGCATCGGTCCAACATGGCTTTGATCGGCGGGTCATAGAACGGGCCGCGCGCAGCGAGGTGCTGGCTCGTGTCATTGCCCGCACACCAATCGAGCGCTCGGTCGTCATCGCAACCACGGGCTATACCGGTCGCGAACTTTACGCCCAACAAGATCGGGATAACCAAGCCTACATCGTAGGATCGATGGGCTGCGCGTCATCGTTCGCACTGGGCATCGCGCTCGCGAAGCCGGACCGCGAGGTTGTGATCATTGACGGCGATGGCGCCACCCTGATGCGGATGGGCAATTTAGCGATCATCGGCACTTATGGCGGCGAGAATATCACTCATCTGCTACTCGATAACGAAGTGCACGATTCCACCGGTGCACAGGCGACCGTCAGCGCCAACGTGCGCTTCGATGAGATCGCCGCCGCCTGCGGCTACCGGACAGTGATGAGCGGTGACGACGCTCGCCTGCTCGACGAGGTGGTCGGGAATCCCGGTCTTCCCGGTCCGCGCCTGCTACATCTGAAGATCCGGCCAGGAACAATCGACAAGCTGCCGCGGCCAAAGGTCTCGCCGGCGGCGGTGACGGCACGCCTGCGCGAGTTGCTGCTCTGATTCCCGTGGCACCGATGAAGCTACTCAACCCGGGTCCGGTCACGCTCAGCGAGCGCGTGCGGCACGCTTTACTGCGTGAGGATCTTTGCCATCGTGAACCGGAGTTCACCGAGCTGCAGCAACGCATCCGCGCCGCGCTGCTCAACGTTTATGATCTCGATCCGGCCGAATGGACAGCCATCCTGCTCACCGGCTCGGGGACCGCGGCCGTCGAGGCCATGCTGAGTTCGCTGGTACCGACAAACGGCCGACTCGCAGTGGTTGCAAACGGTGTCTATGGTGAACGCATGGCGCGCATCGCCGAAACCTATGGCATCGGCACTGCTCACGCCGCGCACGGCTGGACCGAGGCGATCGACGTCTCGCGCCTAGACGCCGATGCGAGACAAATCGCGGTAGTCCAACACGAGACCACGACCGGCCGTTTGAACGACCTCAACGCCGTCGCGACGGCCGCCCTCGACGCGCGGCTGCTGATCGATGCGGTCAGCAGCTTCGGCGCGGAAGCCATTGATTTCGAGGGCTGCCGTATCGATGCACTGGCAGGGACGGCAAACAAGTGTCTGCATGGGGTCCCGGGTACCTCCTTCGTAATCGCTCGGCGGGCCGTCATCGAGCGTACCGCGGCGCGCACCGTTTACCTGAACCTGGCCACCTACCTAACCGCTCAAGACGCCGGCAGTACACCGTTCACGCAGTCGGTGCAGAGTTTCTACGCGCTCGACGCGGCCCTGGCCGAACTGGCCGAAACGGGTGGATGGCAGCGACGCCGGGAACACTACCGTAGGCTGATGCACCGCGTGCGCGACGGCCTCGCCGCTCTGGGTATCGAGCCCTTGCTGCCCGACGGCGAATCCTCCTGCGTACTGAACGCCTTCCACTTACCCAAGGACCTCGGCTACGCGGCCCTGCACGATCATCTCAAGCGTGCTGGCTACGTGATCTACGCCGGCCAGGGTGAGTTCGCGCAATCGATCTTCCGCATCGCCGTTATGGGCGCGCTCGTCGATGACGATATCGAGCGCCTGTTAGGGACGATACGCTCGATCGTATAACGCCGGTGTTGTATCCGTTGTTCAGGCCGCGCTGATACAGGCCCTGCACCGGCACGTCGTGGATCAACTGCTCGTAACCACAGTTTTAGGAAAATCGAATAGATTGCGACCAGCACCGGCCCGGCAATTCGCCACCGCCATGCGTCACAGCCCGCCGCCCCACCGATACTGCCAGGCAACGCCCAGCAAATCGTAGTCATTGCCGGTGCGGGATGACACGCCGCTGCTGCCGAAGATCTTGACCGAATTGTGTCGGTCTACGGGAAACGCCAGCGTGCCGCCCACACGCCAGTTCTGCTGAAGGTCGGCATTCTCCAAACCACCTACGGCCGTGCGGCCACCGACGAAGTAGGTGACGTCGAGGGAAGCCCAGATACCCGAGCGGAAATTGTAAATCGCGTGCCCATGGGAAGAATAGATCGGGTCCTGGGATCGCGTTCGTCCGCCGAAGTAGTCCGTGTTGTCGGTGTAAAATTTCGCCCCTACTGCGGCCTCCAGCGTCAAGGGGCCGAGCGCTTTGGAGATCCCCAGCTCCGGCTTGAACGACCACCGGTTGGTGCTGATGTTGACGGCACGGCTGGAGTCGTATTGCCCCCACGGCGCGTTCACCCGCAGGCTCACGCCAACGATCAGGTCCTGCTGGTAGTCCTTGAATTCCTTCAGCGTCAGCGCCGGTGCCCCGTAGAGGTTAACCGACATGCGGAACGTGGGGTTGCCGAAGCCGCTTACCTCACGCTCGATCGTATCACCCGCCAGTTCCGCAGATCCGGAAAGCCACGTATAGGGCAGAATCGCCACGATAGTGCCCGACTTACCCCAAAAATCTATCACTCGCGAGAGCGCGAGCACCATGCTGTTGGTGTTGAGCTCTGGATTGCTCGCAGGCAGGGCCGGGTCGAAGGCGACACCACCCTGTGTATAAGCATAGCCTGCGATCAGGAAGTTCATGCCGATGGGCGCGTTGGAATAGGCGCGCGGCTCGATGTCTTGCGCCCGTGCCCCGGAAATGCCGACGGTGAGCACGCACGCGACGATGCTCGCTGCCGCGATCAGCGGGGGGAGGAGGCGCCGCATATCCAGAGACTCGGGCGGCAACGACTCCGTTGAACGACGAGCGGCGTAAGTGTGAAGCACATGCCGACCAGTTTTCCCCACACAAACCCGTTGTCAGGCGGAGTATAGGCAATAATTAACCCTCTTTTCGTAAGCTGGAACCTCCTGCTCGCGCTCATCCCAATGCTGATCCCGCCGGACGAAAAGAGCAGTCTGTATCTTCTATACTCGGATCGACACAGTTCGTCCCCGAGTGCGTGCTTAGCTCCGATGGCCACATATAACCCCCCGCCTCTCGGGTTCGCCGGACTTTGGAATCGATGCTCAGGAGTGGGCCATGAAAGTTTTGCTCGTACATCCAAGTGCGCTGATGTATTCGGAGATCTATTTGCGCCTCGAACCCCTCGGGCTAGAGCGCGTGGGTGGGGCCATCCGCCGGGCAGGCCACGAGGTGCGGCTCATCGATCTGCAGATTTTCAACCACCATGACTATTTCAAAGAGCTCGAGTCCTTCCAGCCCGACTTCGTCGGCATCTCGCTCAACTATCTGGCCAATATCCCCGAGGCGCTGGATTTGGCGAAACAGACGAAGCGAAACCGGCCCGGCGTGTTTATCTTCGCCGGCGGACACAGCGTGAGCTTCGTCGCCGAGGAAGTGCTTGAGCACGCCGACGGGGCGATCGACTGCATCATACGCGGCGAAGGCGAGGAATCGGCGGCGCTATTGATCGAAGCGGCCAACGACGGCGGGGCTCTGAGCGTTCCCGGCATCGTGACCCGCGATGCGGAAGGCCCTGCGCCTCGATTGCTCGAGGATCTATCGCTTTATTCACCGGCACGCGATCTGAGCCGAAAACGTTGGAAATACTTCATCGGCCATCTCGATCCGTGCGCCTCGATCGAATTCACGCGCGGCTGTCCGTGGGATTGCTCCTTTTGCAGCGCGTGGACGTTCTATGGGCGGAGTTATCGACGACTTGAACCCGAGGCCGCGGCGGAAGATCTGGCCTCGATCAAGGAACCGAGCGCTTTCATCGTCGACGATGTCGCCTTCATCAAGGCGGACTACGGGATGGAGCTCGCCGATGCGGTCGAGCGGCGCGGTGTCAGAAAGCAGTACTACCTCGAGACGCGCCCAAATGTGCTCTTGCGCAATCGGGAGGTTTTCGAACGCTGGACACGACTCGGGCTCCAGTACATGTTCCTCGGGCTCGAGGCGCTTGACGAAGAAGGTCTGCGAGCGTTTCGCAAGCGCGCGACCCCCGATCAGAACTTCGAGGCGCTCGAGGTGGCGCGCCAGCTCGGTATTCGAGTGGCGATCAACATCATCGCCGATCCGGCTTGGGACGTGAAACGGTTCGAACAACTGCGCGAGTGGGCTCTGAGCGTTCCCGAGATTGTCCATGTCACCGTGCAGACGCCCTACCCAGGCACGGAGATTTGGCACACCGAGTCGAGGAAGCTGACGACGCTCGACTACCGTCTCTTCGACGTGCAGCACGCCGTGCTGCCGACCACCCTGCCGCTCGAGCGGTTCTATGAGGAACTGGTGAACACGCAAGCCGTGCTCAATCGCAAACATCTGGGGTGGAGCGCGTTGCAAACAATGGCGGGAGTTGCGGCGAATCGCCTCGCGCACGGCCAGACGAATTTCATCAAAATGTTGTGGAAGTTCTCGAGTGTGTACAACCCGAAGCGGCAACTAACCGACCACCAGCGCCCGGTTCGATATCGGATGCGCCCACCGGCCGAACGCTCCGCACCGCAGCAAAAAGTGCTCTTCATTCACTCTCCAACGGTCCACCGCACGCCGGCCCGGGCCTTCGCGGCTGCGGAGTCCTTGAATGCGGATAAAGGCTAGCTCATGCTCGACCATCGCCACCCCGTAGAAACACGCCGACCGACGCAACCGACTGGTGACGCTCGAGTGGTCGGTGATCCGAGCGCCAAAGTCAGCCGGATCCTGCACCGCTTTCATGCCCACGGTTGGTTGCCAGTACCCTCCTCGTGCCGATGGCAAACCACCGGTCTCGACCGCCTTATGATGACTACTGCCATTCAACTCCGAGAACCGAATTTTTTCCAACCCCTTGCATTCGCCCCGTGAACGGGAGATCTTCTTGCGCGTAGACAAAAAATCTACAGACAAAGGGTCTATATTTTAAAGTCTTAGATACCGCCCTTTCGATCCTCAACCAATTCGAAACGCTTCGCTCGCTCGCTCGCTTGAGGTAACATCATGACTCCCCGATTCCGTCTCCTGTCGGCCCCATTTCTGGCCCTGCTGCTGTTTTGCTCGGCCGCCGCACTGTCCGCCGAGACCGGCTCCGAGTCCGCCCGAACGACCGATGACCCGCAGATCGAAGCCAAGACGCTGGAACTGTTGCTCAAGCCGCTGCCGAAACCGCAACTGCTGATCGAGGCCGAGGGTTGGCAGGCACTGCTCCAGAAAAAAGCCCAGGAGATCGCCACTGCCGAGATCGCCGTCCGGCGCAAAAACCGGGAGATCGACAAGGCCGGGGAAGCGAAAGAGCTCGCCGAGGAGGCCTCCGAAAAGCTCGACGAAGCCAAAAACAAGGTGGACAAAGCGCGACAGGAGCAAGCTCCGGAGGCCCTTAAGAAAGCGGAGAAGGCGGCCCGGGAGGCGAAGGAGAGCATTGAGGAACTGGGGCAGGCCGAGCAGACGGCCGAAGTAGCCAAAAAGGTGAAGGACCAACGCACCTCCCTCGCGGAGAAGGGCGAGACCCTAGAGCGCACCGCCGAAGCGGCGGCCGAAGCGCAGGGGACCAAAGAGGAGGCCAAAGTCGATCTGTTGAAGGGCATCACGGAGCTGCGGGAGCAGCGCACGGCGCTGGTGGATCGGCTGCAAGTGGTGCTCGACGCTCTGGAGGATAAGACCGACGAGGGAGACACGAAGACGCTGGCGCAGCTACGGGATTACCGACTCTATGCCAAAGCGGTGAGCGGCATCCAGGTCGAGGTGGGGGATGCCAAGTCCGCCTGGATCACCATCAAGGGCTGGTTGCTCTCCTCCGAGGGCGGTCAGCGCTGGGCGATCAACTTCGCCAAGTTCTTGGGTATCCTGTTCGCCGCCTGGCTGCTCTCGCGCTTCTTCAGCGCCGGAATCCGGCATGCACTGGGCCGGGTCAGCGGCACTTCGCGCCTGCTGGAAAACTTCGTGGTGAGATCGATGCGCTGGATCGTCATGGCAA
This sequence comes from Gammaproteobacteria bacterium, assembly GCA_030433275.1. Taxonomy (GTDB): domain Bacteria; phylum Pseudomonadota; class Gammaproteobacteria; order Nitrococcales; family Nitrococcaceae; genus Nitrococcus. The sequence goes on along the minus strand of JAUILK010000041.1, from coordinate 7,814 downwards.
TCGGCCTGATCATGGCGCTGGCGGCGCTCGAGGTCAGCGTGACCCCGCTACTGGCGGCGGTGGGGGCCGCTGGCTTCGTCGTCGCTTTCGCCATGCAGGACACTCTGAGCAACTTCGCCAGCGGCCTGATGATCCTGTTCTTCAAGCCCTTCGACGAGGGGGAGGTGATCGACGCCGGCGGCGTCTCGGGCAAGGTGGAGTCCATGAATCTGGTGTCGACGACCGTACTCACCTTCGACAACAAGAAGATGATCGTGCCCAACAACCGGATCTGGAACGACGTGATCACCAATATCACCGGGGTCGGCGAACGGCGCGTCGATATGCAGTTCGGCATCGGCTATCACGCCGATGTCGACGAGGCGTTGGAGACCCTCAAGGCGATCGTCGCGGAGCACCCGAAAGTGCTGCAAGAGCCCGAACCCACCATTCGCATGCACGCGCTGGCCGACTCCTCGGTGAATTTCATCGTCCGCCCCTGGGCGCGCACCGAGGACTACTGGGAGGTCTACTGGGATGTGACCCGAGAGGTTAAGCAGCGCTTCGACGCGGCGGGCATCGGCATCCCCTTTCCGCAGCGGGACGTCCACCTCTACATCGAGGACACAAAGAGCCGCGCGGCGCTGGCCCGAGCCAGCGGCAACCGCCAGTCGCCAGACGATGCCCCGTCCCGCGAGGACGGCGGGCTGGACGGAGAGGAGGAGCCCCCCTCCTCGGCCTAGATGCGGCGGACCCCGCCGGTCTCCGGCAAATCTTTCATAAACAACGCAAAATCGATGCGCAGCACGCTGATCGGATGACGCTCAAAATGTGACGAGTAGGACTACTCCGACCCCGATCAATGCGGCCGACCATAGCCAATCCAAATTGACCCAGCCATGTCGCAGTACCGCGAGCCCGACCCACTCGTAGGCCGCAACCGCGCTCACCCCGGCGACGGTGAACATCGCCAGCGTGTGCACGGCAACGCCGGCCACCGCCAAAAGGAGTGTTGGGAAGCTCGCCGCGCTCAAATGACCCTGTTGGCTATCCAGCCAAGCCATGAAAACGGGCAGGAGCATCAGGCCGGCACCATGCGCCAGGGCCATGACGAACGACCAAAGCAGCAAGCCCGCCATGCCGGTCTGCATACCCACCTGCAGGCGATAACGATGCCCGCGCACGGCGTGATACCCTCCCCAGCCGATCAGCAGCACGCCCGCGCCGACCCCCAAGATTCCGGGGTCCAGCATCCGGCCCACTAGCGCCACCACGGCAAGGGTGGCCCCAATCGCCAAGGCATGCCCCAAGGCCAGCGGGATCAGGGACAACAACACGACTTGGCGCTGGCCGCGGTGCAGCCCGAGGGCTACCGCGAACAGCCAGCCCATCGCCGGGTTGATGCCGTGGAAAGCGCCCAGGCCGAGCATTGCAATCCACGGCCACAACTCACCCATGGCCAGTGTAATCCATCGCCCTCATGGATCCTGAACCGCTCGTGCTAAGGATAGCAGAAGGAATCCGACGAGGCGTCCCCTCCTTCAAGGCGAACCTGGTGCGGCCTCAGCGCCGGATCGAAGGGCAAAAAGAAGTTCGGATCCGGCTGCATGCCACCCTCCGGTGCCACATCCAGCTTGACCATCCAACCCGCAATCCCCTCCGGATAAAATTGCTCGTCCCAGACCCGGTACAGAGAGTTGGTGAGATAAACCCGGCGCCCATCACGACTGAGCTCGACCATTTGCGGGCCGCCATTGAGCGGGCCCGAGGCGGGATGCGCCGCGCGCGCGACAATGCCACCAAGGCGGCAGGAGCCAGTTTGCACCGGCTGAAAAGGATCTGAGACATCGTATTGCCGCAATTCGCCCGTTCCCCAGCACGAGACGTACAAAAACCGATCATCGAGCGAGAGATCGATGTCAGTCACCAGTGGCGGTACAGCCTTGAACGCCTTGAGCAGCGGCGGCAGCTGTTCTTCTGTGGCCGGCTCAGCCGGGATTTCGATGACCTTGCGCACCGCCCAGTCACCGTTACCGTTCGCCCGGTGCCAAAGCCACACCGAGGCCGAGAGGTCCTCCAAGCTCAGGACAACGCCGGCGAAACCATAAGCCCTGGTGGGATCGTGCGCCGGGCGCAGTTCCAACACCATCTGCTGTTGCGCACCCAAATCCACGGCTTGGCGGTGACGGCGCCGTTGCAGATCCCAAAAATGGAGATAGTGGCCGTACTTGCCCTGCAGCAACAGCTCCGGCACTAGTCCCTCCTCGATCATATCCGGCGTGCCCCACTCGCTGCTCACCATGGTGTCGTAGCCCAGATGCCACCACGCATCGTAGGCAAACTGCTGCGGCCCCCGATTCACCTCCCAACGACCGCGGATCTCGAAGGTCTCATGATCCATCAGAAAAATCCCGCCCGGCCCCTTGCCCTCGGCGTTACCAAGCGCCGTAGCGTAGATACCTTCCGGACCGCAGTGGATGGTGTGCGGGCGGGAATAGTCCGTACGTGCCGCTAGGACCTCAGGCTGGATCACCTTAACGAGACGTGGCTGACGCGGATCCGGTTTGACATCGAATACATGGATGCGCGAGGAGCGCAGCCCCGGCACGATCAGATAGCGCCGCTCCATATGGGGATGGGGCGCATAGGGGCACAGGCAGGAACTGCAGGCATTCCAACCAAAGTGATGTAACTCGTCTCCCACATTCGGCAGATCCACCTGGCCGATCAGCTGACCATAGCGGCTGGAACCCGGCTGCACATCCACCACGCCCAAAGCATCGGGGCGGTTCGCGCCCGCAGCGTCCAGTAGGGCCACGTAGGCCAAAGTCTCCGCGGGAGCCTGCATCGCCAAACGCGGCGAAGGATAGAAAGTCGGATCAGGAGTCCATGTGGTCATCGCCGATCTCCTAATCTTAAGTGGGTACTAACCGTCCCTTTTCCGAACCATCCAGCAACACACTCAAAACTAAGTATGGCAAAAGATTGCAGTTACGCTCCCGCGCCGCCTCCACGAGCAAGATTGTGCTCTGTATTCCAGCCAAACAAATCAACCCGTTTCATATCAGCTTGGCTGCGCCAAATCTTCCATCATCGCCGCAAGGAAGCGCGCAGCTTCCCCCCCTGTGACGGCGCGATGATCAAATGAGAGCGACAGCGGCAGAATCCGGTGGACGCCCGGTTTATCGTTCACCGAGACCACCTGCGGGCGAATCTTACCGGCACCGATGATCGCCACCGTCGGAGGGACGACCACAGGATCCGAATATCGCCCAGCGATGGTGCCGAAATTGGACAAGGTGATGGTATAGCCACGCATCTCCTCACCCGGGATGCTGCGTGCTTTGACATCAGCCACCAGTGCGTCCAAACCGCGGCGCAGATCCTGCGCGTCACGGCTGCCCACGTCTCGCAAGACCGGGACGAAAAGCCCATCCTCGCTGTCAACGGCGATCCCAAGATCGATCTTCTCCAACAAACGACGACCCATCGCGTGGCCGTCGTACCAGGCATTGAGACTCGGCTCGGCCCGGCAACCGGCCACAATGCTACGGATCAGGCGCAGCGTGATGTCGGTACCCGGCGCCCAGCACTCCACGTCCACATCGTCGGAAACCGTGACGGGCACAACCTCCGAATGGGCCCGCGTCATGGTCCGGGCCATGGCCCGTCGAACGCCGCGCAGCGGTTCCAGCGGACCGGCATCAGCCAGTGTCTGGGCCGCGCGCTGCACATCGTCCCGGGAAATGGTGTCGCCCGGGCCAGTAGGGGTGACAGCCGCCAAATCAACATCCAATCGCCGCGCCAGTGCACGCACCGCCGGAGTCGCCCGAACCCCCCGACCGACCTCAGCCGCCTGCTCGGTGATGACTTCCTCACCGGCGCGCACCTCACCGACGACGGTAGTACTCTCCCGCGAGGATTCATCGCGCCGTTCCGGCTTGGCCACGGATGTTCGCTGTCCCTGTCCCTGACTCTGCACCTCACCCCCGCCAAACACCACCAATGGATCACCGACATGCATCACGTCGCCAGCATCGCCCAACAGTTCCTCGATGCGCCCGGCCTGTGGACTCGGGATTTCCACGATCGCCTTGTCCGTCTCCACAGAGACCAATGGCTGATCACGCTCGATCTGCTCGCCCACCCGGACGAACCACTCCACGATCTCCGCCTCGACAAGCCCTTCACCCAGATCTGGCAGCTTGAATGTGCTCATGCGAACTCCATCGTCTTGTATACCGTGTCCATAATGCGCTCGACCGAGGGCAGATAATGCTGCTCCAGCTTGAGCAACGGCATGATGGTGTCATAGCCCGTGACCCGGGCTATCGGTGCCAGCAGATTGAGCAGACCGTGCTCGGCGACGACGGCGGCGATTTCGGCACCGAAACCACCGCTTCGAGGCGCTTCATGGATAATGACGCAGCGCCCCGTTTTGGCCACCGACTCTAGGATCGTTTCGATATCGAGGGGCCGCAGCGTGGCAACATCAATCACCTCGGCGCTGATCCCCTTCGTGGCGAGCTGTTCAGCCGCTTGCAGCGTCTCGTGGATCATCGCACCCCAGGTAACCAGTGTGATATCGGTACCGTCACGAACCACGAAGCACACATCCAACGGCATGGCCTCGCCGTCATCCGCCACCTCTTGCTTAGTCAGCCGATAGATCCGCTTGGGCTCCAGAAAAACCACCGGATCGGGATCGCGGATGGCGCCAAGCAAAAGACCGTAGGCCCGCGCGGGAGAGGATGGAATCACCACCCGCAATCCTGGAATGTGCGCGTACAATGCTTCAGTGCTCTCGGAGTGGTGCTCAGGGGCGTGAATACCACCACCGAAAGGAGCCCGCAGCACCAGCGGACAAGTCAGTCGACCCCGGGTACGGTTACGCAGCCGACTGGCATGGCTGATCAGTTGATCAAGCGTGGGGTAGCTAAAGCCCATGAACTGAATCTCGGCAACCGGGCGCAGTCCTTGCGCGGCAAGCCCTACAGCCATGCCGGCAATGAGCCCTTCCGCCAACGGCGTATCGATCACCCGTGCAGGCCCGAAGCGCTGCTGTAGCCCCTCGGTGGCGCGGAAAACGCCACCATTGACCCCGATGTCCTCGCCGAAAACCAGTACCCGGTCATCAGCGGCCATCTCGTAGGCCAGCGCGGCATTAACGCCGCCAACCAAGGTCATCTCAGGCATGTTTGCCATCTCCCCGCAACGACCGTTTCGCGCCCTATTCCGGCACCGGTCGGGATGACGATATGGAATCAGGTACTCGCCCTCACCTCCTATCAATCATCACTCGGGCCCGCCAGAGCCTTACGTTGCTCGGCATACGCGCGCGGCAGCCTCTCGTAGAGGTAGTCGAACATACTCGTCGGCGACTGTGGCGGGCGCTCCAGGTAGATTTGCGCCGCCTGATCCGCCTCTTCCTGGCATTCAGCCTGCAGCGCCTCATCGTCCGCCTCCGTCCAAGCCCCGCTCTGCAGCAAATAGCTGCGCAAACGATCCAATGGATCGCGGCGCCGCCACGCCTCGACCTCTTCGGCACTGCGGTAGCGCCGTGAGTCATCCGCCGTCGTATGATCGCCCATCCGATAAGTAAGCGCCTCGATCAGGCTCGGACCCTGGCCGCTACGGGCACGCTCCAGCGCTTGATCCAGGCGGTCGCGCACCGCGATGTAATCATTACCGTCCACCTGTTCACCCTCGAAGCCGGCCGCAACGGCTTTCTGTGCCAGAGTCTGCGCCCGGCTCTGGAGCGGACGCGGCACAGAGATGGCCCACAGATTATTGGCTACCACAAAAACCACCGGCAGTTCCCAGACACCCGCCGCATTAATGGCCTCGTAGAAATCCCCCTTGGACGTAGCGCCGTCGCCCAACACACAGACCGCGACCCGTGGCTCGTTGCGATATTTGAATGCGTAACCGACACCCACCGCATGCGTGGCCTGGGTCGCTATAGGCACCGCGACTGCGAAATCCTCGCGTACACTTTGGAAATCCATGCCGCGTTCATCACCACCCCAATAGGCCAACAATTCTGCCATGCGCACACCCCGGCTGAGATAAGCGCCGTGGTGACGGTACATGGGCAACAGCACGTCTTCTGGGCGCATCGCCAGACCAACGGCAATAGCAATCGCCTCCTCACCAAGGCAGGAGGCAAATGTTCCGAGCTGGCCGGTGCGTTGCAGATTGATCGCCTTGCGATCGAATGCACGCGCACTCGTCATGGCCCGATAGGCCGCAATCAACTGGGCCGGCTCACGGGCGAACCCGGGCAGAGGACCGGATACCCGAAGCTCGTGGTCCAGGTAACCGGTGTACCCAACCTCAAACTGAGCGACGCATCGCATATTGCCCTCCTCCTCGCCGAGCATGGCTATAATCGTGACACGCTTCTTTAGACAAGCTTAGATGACGCAAGCTCCCTTGCCGATAATGACTCAACAGAGAGCTCATGGCCAAAGACGCCCGCCTCCGGCCTTTTGTTGACTGAACCACCGCCCGAAACGGGCCCTCCGTCTGATCAAGCGGGGCTTGAGAACCGCAAGCACCGACTCTATATAGGAAATCGATATGAGCAGGGCAGCCTCAAAGTGTGAAGCCTAAGATTTTCTGCAGGAGGACCGATGAATACACTGCGCACCACCGTTTTGCTTGCAAGCCTCACCGCGCTACTGCTGATAGCCGGCAAGGCATTGGGCGGCAACGGCGGTATGGTCGTGGCATTGGTGTTGGCTGTGGTGATGAACTTCGGCAGCTACTGGTTCTCGGACAAGCTGGTGCTGCGCATATACCGCGCCCAACCGGTAGAACCGGGCACGGCACCCGAGTTGTATTCGGTAGTGGAGGATCTGGCACGGCGGGCCAAGATACCTATGCCGGCAGTTTACATCGTCGAGTCCGACACCCCCAATGCCTTCGCCACCGGGCGCAACCCGGAGCACGCAGCTATAGCGGCCACGACCGGGCTGCTGCGTATCATGAACCGTGAGGAGCTCATCGGCGTGTTGGCACATGAGCTCAGTCATGTCCGTCATCGCGATACGCTGGTAAGCGCCATTGCCGCAACGCTCGCCGGCGCCATCACCATGCTTGCGAATATGGCGCAGTGGATGCTGTTATTCGGCGGGCTGAGGGGCAACGACAACGACCAAGGCGGTGGCGGCGTGTTCGGAGCACTGGTTATGATGATCCTGGCCCCGCTCGCCGCCATGCTGATCCAGATGGCGGTCTCGCGTTCTCGTGAATTCGGTGCTGACCAAGGCGGCGCGGAACTCACCGGGAATCCGCTGTGGCTGGCGAGTGCGCTGCGCAAATTGGAGCAGGCCAACGAGCGCGCACCGATGCAGGCGGCGGCCGACCATCCGGCCACCGCGCATCTTTTCATCGTCAATCCGCTCAGCGGGTTGCGCCTCGCTAGGTTATTCGCCACCCACCCCTCCACCGATGAGCGAATCCGCCGACTGGAGGCCATGAATCGCGGCTGATCGATGGCACTTCGGCACAGAGCTGCGCATGGATAGAATGTAGAGCGCTATATATCGCCAAGACCGAGATCGCCAGCTTGAAGAAGCTGGCGATCCTATTTGGAGATCCAAGACACAAGCCCATTCCAAGGTCCGAGCCTACCGCAACGCCGCCCGAATCATCGCCGACAGCAAGTGGGGAACCACAAGCGCTACCCGAGTATGGAACCGCTGTGAAGTGGTCCAATAGCAACGGACACCCCTGTTAAGCCACACTGATGGGACAGGAGGTGTTGATGAGTAAGGGTACACGACGGCGGTACTCCGAAGAATTCAAGGCGGATGCCGTGAATTTGTTAG
>JAUILK010000003.1 GCA_030433275.1 Gammaproteobacteria bacterium | reverse complement strand
CGCCGGCGGTCACGGGGGCCCATTTACACCGTCCACAATTGCAAGGAAACGGCACCCAGGTTACCAAAATCCGGCAATTTCAGAATGCCGAAAAATACTATAAGCACCAGCCCATCAACGCGTTAGGCGTTTTTCAGGATCGACGAGTTACGTTGGAACCCTCGTGCAAAAACCGCTTTGGCGTGCCCACTTGAATTCAAAGCCAAACCGCCCCCCCCCTTTTTACGGACAAAACGGCGTGCAGGCCAATTAGGGCCAACAGTCCCATGCCAAACAAAACGAGGATGCCCGGTTCGGTTACCTGGGCCCGGCCGAACGCTTCGATTTGAAGCAATATAGGTTGAGAGGCGAACGAAGGCACAGAGACGGCAAAAGGCACCGAACCACTGCCCCCAAATGGATTCAGCATGAAAGTGCTAGCAAGTATAGGCTCAATGAGATCTACTGCAATTGCCCCCCCAAATTCATTTGGACCAAGAACGCGAATCGCGATTCTCGAGAAGGCAAGCTTGCCAGCAAGAGGGTCCGAAATAGCAAAACCATTAAAACCGAAATCTAAAATAATGGAAGCGGTTAGATCCGTGGTTTTCGTATTGTTGATAGAAACCAGGCCTATCGCGAGTGCCCTCGCAATAGCGAATGTTCCCCCAGTCGGCGTAAAGCCAGCAAACGCCGCCGTGTCGGTCGAAGTGGCACTCGGATTGCCGAGGACCAAACTGGTCGCGGTAGCCTCGGCAAACGCCTGCCCGGTCGAGGCAAAGCCAAAAACAGTAGCTGTCTGATTTGCAATCAATTCGATTTCGTCGCCACCGTTGGTATCGGCCATCCGCAGGGAAGCGGTGACGTCGGCACCGAACACTGCTATGGCATACACTGGTACTGCAAAGCCTGCTGACAGTATGGCAACGGCGATTACAGCTAACTTTATTTGAATACTTGCTTTCATCGACCCCCCCTCCAAGGCTTTTAACTCAATTTTTTGAAAATAATTGGGTTATTTTTAAGCAAAATTTATGCCAAAAATTTTTATTTATTTTTCGCTGGGTTAAAGATCTATTAGGCTTGGCTTGACGAAGGAGTTGTAACTAATTTGCTACATATTGATCCGATTTAGCACCTAGCCAGCCGCTCCCTATGAACGACGCGCCGCCGGCGCCTGTAAGCCGAAACAATATTTGATACAAAAGGTAACCGCTCGCCACGCCGGGACCCGAAGCTTTGATCATGACGGATTGGATTGATAACCCGTTCGCACCAGCTCTTGGATTTTATGGGCTGAACGGCAACGCCATCATGTCTCTAATGGCTTTGCGACGGCTGCTACAGTTGGACTTTTCGAGCTGACAGCACCACGGTGTTTGTTAACCAGCTCCTAGTTTCCGTTTGATCCGTCTGATAGCCTCAAAACACAAGAACAAGAGCAACGCGCCGGTTCACACTGATCCACTGCCCACGGATGATGTTGGTAGCGCGGCCAAATCGAGCTCGCTGCTTGGAGAATGCAGGGAATGCGGTTGCACGGATTTTTTTGGCTCGCCACCAGACCGCGCGATGACCGGTGCACCCGCATCGGCGCCTCCAGCATTTTCCTTCTCGGCGCTGGTTTGGCGTGCGCTCAGACGCGCCTCACGGCACCTTGCGTGTGGCTGACCGTAAAGCCCTTGATCCGACGAACCACCCAGCAGGGATTGCCTGAACGCGCATTGGCCAGCGCTTGTCGCGGAGGCGCTGCATGGACCTTGCTTTGATCCACTCTACGTTTCGCGACTGGACGTCGGGTCTCGCCGAGCAAGGGCTCGTCGCTCGCTTCGCACACGGTTTCGAGCCGGTGACACAGGAGCTCGTTGTAACCGCAATTCTGTTGACTGCCCGTCCCGATCCGCAGCGCCGGGCTCATGGCGCGCCGCGCCAGCGGTCTGCCGAACGTCCCTTGGCGCGCCTGCGCTACCTGATCGCGGTCAGCGGTCCCAGTGACGAAGCTCAGGCGGAGCAAGCGCTGTTGGCGCTGCTGGCGGCAGTTGATCGTCAATCCGGGATGGAATTGCTGAGCGCCGAGTTGCCGCCGTCCTGGTGGCTGGCTTACGGTATAGCGCCTCGGCCGGCCTTCCAATTGGAGGCCTGCCTGACAGAGCGTGTAGTGCGCCCAGTGCTCACGGCCGTACGCACGCATCGGTTGGATCTGATGGGTCTTGCGACCATTCATGGGCGCATCTTGGGGATCGACGATACCCCGATAGCCGGCGCCGAGATCGAGCTGCTCGCCACCGGGCACGTGGTTCGCAGCGACCACCGCGGCGCGTTTCGACTGCGCATCCCCAGTGCCGGTCCGGGCGCCAAATCCGGCTGGATACGCGTACAGGCCCGAGGTGTCGAGCAGCGCTTTCCGATCCCCGCAACGATCACGGAACACCGCCCTTGGCTGCTGCGCCTGCCGCCGCTGGGGGATTGATCACAGTCCAGGCAGGAGGAACCATCAATGCCGAATTACCTTACGCCGGGTGTGTATGTGGAGGAGGTTCCCTCCGGTGCACGGCCAATCCAAGCGGTGGGGACCAGTACCGCCGGTTTCGTCGGCCTGACACCGAATGCCGAGGCTCACCCTCATGAGCCGGTGGCGATCAATAGTTGGTCGCATTTCCTGCGGGTTTTTGCGCAAACATCCCAGAACGTCGGTAGTACGCCTCTGGCACAAGCCGTCAACGGCTTCTTTCTTAACGGCGGCAGCCGTTGCTACGTGGTGAATTGTCGGGATGCGAGCGAGTTAACAGGCAGCCGCAAAGGTTTAGGAGCGCTTGAGACCATCGACGAAATCGCCATCGTAGCAGCACCCGGATTCACCTCGGCAGCGGCTTACGATGCGGTATTGAGCCACTGTGAGCGCATGGAGGATCGGGTGGCGATCCTTGACGGACCCGAATCCATCCCGTCGATCAACGCTTTGACCCAGGTGGCCTCGGCCAAGGCCAGCAGCAAGAAAGCGGCAGATGAGGCCGGGGATCAGCCAGCCGGCAGTGCCGACCGCGATGGTTTGCGCCCCCGCAATTCAGACGACGGCTACGGGGCGGTGTATTTCCCATGGATCGTCGGGCGCGACCCGCTGGCGCCCCACAATCTGATTACCATGCCACCCGCCGGGCATTTGGCCGGAATCTATGCCCGCAGTGACGCCACTCGCGGCGTCCACAAAGCGCCGGCGAACGAGGTCGTTCGGGGCGCGCTCAACGTGAGCTACCGCCTTACTCGGCACGAACAGGGCGAGCTCAATCCCCAGGGCATCAATTGCATCCGTTTTTTCCCACGCGAGGGGATTCGGGTCTGGGGTGCCCGTACGCTGGCCCCGGCCGCAAGCCAATGGCGCTACGTAAATGTACGCCGACTGTTCAACATGGTGAAGGAATCCATCATCCAGAGCACGCGCTGGGTGGTGTTCGAGCCGAATGGGCCGGATCTGTGGAAGGCCATTGTGCGAGACGTCTCGGCATTTCTCACCTTGCTGTGGCGCCAAGGTGCATTACTAGGTACTACCTCGGAAGAAGCTTTCTTCGTGCAGTGCGATGCCGAGACCAACCCCTCGGAGGTGATCGATGCCGGTCAAGTCGTAACCCGAATCGGCCTAGCGCCGGTAAAACCAGCCGAGTTCGTAATTTTCCAGATCGGTCAAGGGGTGGGTGGCGCCGAAACCGAAATGCAATCGCAAGGGTGAACAAAAAGGACACGTGCTTGCATGCGCCTGCACATCCATTAAGACAAATGCACCCAGAAAAGTACACGGGGGAGAACCGCGATGCCCGAAACCCGCAATCCTGAGGGAACGACAGGTCAATGGTCGGATCCCTACGCCTCCTTTCATTTCGCGATCGACATCAACGGCGTCACCGAGGGGCGCTTCGTAGAGTGCAGCGGCCTCAGCGTGGATGTGGAGGCCATCAAATACCGGGAAGCTGGTGCCAATCAGATTGTGCATCGCTTGCCGGGGCGAGTCGAATATGCCGACCTAACGCTGCGTTACGGGATGAGCCGCTCGATGCAACTCTGGCGCTGGATGCAAGCTTCTGTGACCGGAACGGTGGAACGGCGCAACGTATCGGTGGTCATGTTCGGCCACGACGGCGCAACCGAGGTCATGCGTTGGAACCTCCGTAATGCCTGGCCGCGGACATGGCGCGGCGCACCGCTCGATGCCTTAGGTAACCAGGTGGCGGTGGAGACACTGGTGCTGGTATTCGAAGAGCTTGAGCGCGTGCCGGCCGGTGGTGGCGGCGAAACGGCGGCCGAGGGATAGCTCCGGTGAGCGCGAAAGCGCAAGTACGCCGTCCGGCATTGCAGGCGCTGCGGCGCGTACTTGCTCGGCTTTGGGGGTTTCTGTGGGCACAACCGATCCGTTTGCGGGCTCGGCCCGCTCGGGAGCGCATGCCTCCGGCGGCGCCTGATATCGACTTCGAGACCGCCCAGCGACGCGCCCGGGAAGCATGGAGCGTTGCGGTGCGGCGCCGCGCACCTTATTTGTTGCAGTCGGCTTCGACACCGTCAGCCAACCGATGCAGGCCAGTACCCGGACTGCACCCCCCGCCCAGCGTTGACAGCGGGCGCCGCTGGCCTAAGCAAGCATCGCCCCATCACGCTGTGCCGCGGTCGGGTACGGAGGAGCGATTAGACATCGCCGCCCCTGTATCGCGCGGCACCCCACCGCCACCACCGGATCATCAAGACCGTGATACCCGCGCCGATTCGGATGGGTGCGCGGGCGATGAGCACACAGCCCTATCCACTGCTTCAGCGTTCCCGACTACCGCCTGTTGTCCAACCGCGGAGCAGGAAATTCCCGGAGCACAGACGGCGAGCACACCCGGTGCATCCGGGAGACCCCAGACGGGGTCAACACAAGCAGTTAGCAGACCTTGCTGCATGCACTCCACAAGTCCACCGCCATCAATTCTGCGCGGCGGAGTTGGATATCGCGCGGCGCGCAGCGATAAGAGCCGGTCGGCGCCTTTGTCTGTACCAGTGGACCACCCTGCCGCCACGGAATTCCTCTCCGTGCACCCGCTGCCGGGCGAAACCGCTCCCCCGCAGCCTTGGAGACCAGAGGTGTCGCCCCCCCGATGGATTGCGCCGTACGAACCGCCCATCCCAGCGGCAGCGCAAGAGCGATGGCAGAAATCACCGCGCAACGCCGTACAGAGCTTGAACACCGATTCTCCATCGGCCGCTGCGCAGCGGCGCTTGGCCGCACCGGCGTTACCGTTGCAAGCTCCGGATTATCGGCCTTCTCTGGCCGGAGTCGAGCCGTTAGCTCGCACCGACGATCCCTGGCCGACCCTGCTGCCGGATCCATTGGCGGCGCCACCCGGCGCTGCGGCGCGAGCGAAAAGCGAGGCCGAGGGTGCGCGCCGCCGGCGTCTGCGCAGTGAACAACGGGGAATGTAATGGAAAAAGTGGTTCTGCTTATCGAGCACACCGGGGCTCATCTGCGCTGTCTACTGAACCCGGAACAACTGGAGGTACGCCGCAGTGCCGGCGTCGTTACCCGGCGCTCGCTCGGTGATGCGCTGAGCGGCGCCGGTCTCAGTGATGATCCGCTGCTCTATGTCGGCGGCGGGCGTACCGAACTAACCCTCGATTTGCTGTTCGACGTTGCATTGGCGGTGCAGGGGCCCGATGCGCCGCCGCTAAGTGATGTACGTATCCTGACCGGTCCCATCTGGGATCTGGCTGAGAATGATGCCGGAGCCAATCGCTACGGCCGCCCCCCCATTCTCCGCTTGTTGTGGGGCACGAGCTGGAATGTACCGGGAATCGTGACCGCGGTCGCCGAACGCCTCGAACAATTCACCGCGCAGGGCCAGCCGCGCCGCTCCTGGCTGCGCTTGCGGTTGCTGCGCGTCGGCTACGCCACGCGTGATCAGGGCACCGACCCCACATCGCCCCCGCTGGCTATGGACGAAGCTCGGCGCCGAATCGCAAATGGCAGGAGGATCGTACACGAGCCGATCAGCGGCGGTGAACGCCTCGATCAGATCGCGGCTGACTATTGTGGCCATACCGCGTACTGGTCCTTGCTCGCCGAACTCAACGGACTGGATGATCCTCTGGGCACACTGGAACGGCCGCTGCAAGTGCCTGCCGATTTCACAATCGGAACCGGCGGAGGCCATGCATGAAATCCGTGCAAGCCCTACCCAAGGTCCGAGTCGACGGCGCCGATGTGCGTGAACCGCTGCGTCTGTCCAGCCTGTGGATCAGCCAGTGTCTGGATACTCCGACGCAGTGTGAGGTGACTTGGTCGGTCGCCACGCTGGCCAGCCACTGCATAGAGCAGACCGACCTCGCCCCGGGACGGCCCCTGCGAGTGTACATCGACAATCAATCGGCGGCCGTGTTCACCGGCGAGATTACCGCGGTCGAACATGTTCATCAGCCTTCTGGCGGGTTCGCCCTGCGGGTGCGGGCCTACGATTCGCTGGTATTGTTGCAGCGCCGGCAGACGCTGTGCACCCACGTGGAGGTGACAACGGCCGAACTGGCCCATACCTTGACCGCCGAAACCGGTTTGCGGGTTTCAGCCGAAGCGGGTGGCCCGGTTTGGCCTCGGATCGTCCCACGCTTCGCCCACGATCTCGCTTTGTTGCGGGAGTATGCAGCCCGCAGCGGGCTGCATTTCGTCGTGGAAGACGACATCTTGCGGCTTTTCACCGCACGCGATGAACATCCGTCTCCAGCACGGCTGACTTTAGGCGAAGAGCTATTTGAAGCGCGTGTGGAATGCAATGAAATACGCCCCGTCGGTGAAGTCAAGGTGCTGGGCTGGGATCCGCATACCGGTGAGCCGCGGCAAGGCTCCGTCAATGACGCCGGAGCCTTGCCGAGTACGGTTCATAGCGCTCGGACGGCGAAACGCGCGCTGCTGGGCTCGCCGCTGGAAAGCGATCTGGAGGCCGAAGCCCTCGCCTCAGCCGAGTTGGCGCGCAGCCGCGCCGCTAGTGCGGTGTTTTGGGGGGTGGCCGAGGGCGATGTCGCGCTGCGTCCCGGGCAATGGGTGCAGCTGCGTGGTGTCGCAACGACCCTTGGGGGGCCCTATCTGCTCACGCGCGTCATGCACACCGTCGACACCGAGGCCGGCTATGTCTGCGAGCTGAGCACACGCCCGGAGTCTTTGGCCCGAACACCTTCGGTACCGAACGTGGTGTTGGGCGAGGTTTGTGACATCGACGACCCGGAGGATCGGGATCGCGTGCAGGTCAGACTCGGCTCGTACGGTGACGCCGTGAGCACCTGGATGATGGTAATGCAGTTGGGGGCGGGGGCCGGCAAGGGATTGGTGGCCTTGCCCGAAGTCGGTGATCAAGTGGTAGTTGCGCTACCCGACGGCGATCCGTCGCGGGGCATCGTGCTCGGCGGTGTCTACCGGCTCGATGGTCCACCTCGTGCGCCGGATGCGGTGCGCAAACGCGATGCGCACCGACCCTACACGTTTACTACTCGCGGCGGGCAACGCATCCGGCTAAACGACGCCGACGGTTCCATTCGGATGGAGATCGCCGAAGGCAGTTTTTTGGCGCTTTCCCGTGAGGGCGTGATACTGCACGCCGCGGGCGAGTTGGTGTTGGAGGCCCAGGGCGAGCGCCTGACATTGCGTGCCGATACTATCGATCTGGAGCGGGGGTGACCATGGAAGTGCTGACCGAGGATGCCGATCTGCGCTGTGCTCACGAATTGGGTAAAGTGGGCGTGCATGCCAGCCAAGGGTGGGTGCGAATCGAAGGCCGGCGCGTGCTGGTGGAGCGCGATCCCGAGGGTTGCAGCATCAGCGGTTGTCCCAACTATGGCCCAACCATCAAGCCATGCACTACGAGCTTGGCGGTGCAGGCCGGCTATTCCGCACTGGTGTGTATCGACGGCCACCGGATCTGCTTGGATACCGTCGTCGGGCTCACCGACGGGACCCCACCTGGCACCGTACGGTACCAGGTGCGTGCCAGCGGCCAGCATTTCGTCAGGCAACGCCGAGGATGACCGACGTGATCGATCGCGCGTGGCTCTTCGATCTATCAACCCAGGCAAGCGGTGCAGACGCTGCGTCGTGTGGCCGAGGGCTGGTCGTTAACGCCACTGGCGCAATCGCAATGGTCGAGCACGATCGCGCCGTCCGGCAGTCAATCTTACTATTGCTCAGCACCCGCCCGGGGGAACGCGTGATGCGGGCCGACTATGGGTGCTGGTTGCAGCGCCTGGTTTTCGCCCCCAACGACGCCGGCACGGCCGGGCTCGCTATCCATTACGTCGGTGAAGCATTGCGGCGCTGGGAACCCCGCGTGGCGATCCAGCGGCTGGATGCCGGCGCCAATCTGCATGGCGGTGGTGATGCAGCAGTACTGGCCATTGTTCTTGAATACCGAGTCCGGCGCACTGGGTGGGCAGAGCGCTTGGCCCTCAGCTACGATCTTCATCGTGGCCGCCTTATCGAGTCGAGTAGCCGTACGCTGCGGTAAGGAGACCTGGAGCATGAGTCTACATGTACCCAAGCTCGATGATCGCACTTTTGACGATCTTCTTGCCGAAGCCAAGCGTTTGGTGCATGAACGATGCCCGGCGTGGACCGACCTGAGCGCCGGTGATCCGGGAACTACACTGCTGGAGCTCTATGCCTTTCTCACCGAAGTAATGCTCTATCGCATCAATCGGTTGCCAGAGAAAGCGTATATAGTGTTCCTACGCTTGATCGGGGTGCAACTCGCACCACCGGGTGCTGCCAGGGTGATACTCGAACTGACTCGCAGCACAGGAACCGAGCGACGCATCGAAGTGCCTCGTGGTACTCGGGTGAGCGTGGCCCGAACCGCCGAGGGTGAGGAGCCCCCGGTGTTCACCACCGCCGCAGCGGTGGTGCTGGAACCACAGCAGGCCAGCGCTACGGTCCTGGCATACCATTGTCGGTTGATCGAGGCTGAGATGCTGGGCGTCTCAACCGGTCTGCCAGGCCAGAGCTTTCGGCTGCGTCATGCCCCGGTGATTGCCCCCACCGGCGACGAATTGGATCTCGTAGTGGCGGTGGAAGCTGAGGCGAGCGTGGATGCACGCGTGCCCTCCTTGATTCACGATGGACGTCCATTTCGGATATGGCGCGAGGTCGAACACTTCGCTCATGCCACAACCGATGCGCCTGTCTATGTCGTCGACCGCAGCGACGGAGTGATCACCTTCGCGCCCGCCATTCGTACCAGTGCCGACACTGCATCCGGCAACGGCTTGACGCGGACCACCTCGGCGTTGGCCGCGGTGCCGCCCGCCGACCGACGGATCTATGCCTGGTATCGTTGTGGCGGCGGTCTCACAGGCAATGTGGCCGCCCACACGCTCACTGTGCTCAAAGATCCCATTGCCGGCTTGCATGTGGATAATCCCGAACCGGCGGCGGGCGGCTCCGAGGCGGAGTCTCTGGAAAATGCGCTGGAGCGAGGCCCTCAGGAGCTGCACAGCCTCAACCGGGCGGTAACCGCCCGTGACTATGAAGCCGTGGCGCTGCGTGAAGGCAGCGTGGCCCGCGCCCATGCCGTGGCGCGCGCCGAGCGTTGGCGATTCGCCGTCCCCGGAACCGTACAGTTACTCTTGGTACCAAACGTGCCTCGCCGCCCAGGGGACGCCTGTCCCAAAGCCCAGCTGGAGCTGGCACAGACTGAGGAGGCGTTGATCCGGGTCCGTCAAGCAGTGGAAGCGCGGCGCCCGCTCGGCACGGCGTGTGTCATCGACTGGTACCGGTACAAGCCAGTCACGGTGCACGCGCGGCTGGTGCTGCATCCGCAAGAAAATCCTCAGGCTGTTCAAAGCCGTGTGCGCGAACGCCTCAACGAACTGATCAACCCGCTTGGCAACGGGGCTTTACGGCGCCAGCTGCACGCCTCCGATATTTATCACGCGGTGCTAAGCGAGCCGGGAATCCTCTATACCGATCGCGTGCGCTTTACCGTGGATCAGGCGCCCGATTGCGATATCGGTGCGGTAGCCTCTGATCCATTTCATCACGGGCTTTGGTATGCCGCAGCGGGTGCACGTTTGTTTCGCACCTTGGACAACGGCGGGGGGTGGGAGCATTTGGCGCGGTTCGACGGCGAGCAGGTGAGACGGGTGTCGTGCTGTCCTTACCGGTTGGGTTTGGTGGCCGCTGTGGCCTTGAGCCAGGCCGATGGTGCGGAGGTCAGCCGCATCCGCCTAAGTAAAGATTGCGGTCAAAACTGGACGGAGGCCCACGAACTCAGCTTCGAAGTTTACGATACGGCTTGGCTGCGCCGTTCCGGTGAACCGGTGTTGCTCCTGGCTACAGCAGAGGGGCTATTTCAGGTGCCGCCGGAGTCGGGGCCGGTGCCGGTATTGGTGGACGAAAACGATCAAAACATGGGCTTCTATGCAGTCACTGCCGTCGAGGCACCGCGAATCGGTACTCAGGTGGCGGTGGCGGCACGGGCGACCGGAGGGGTGTATCTGTGCGCCGACGAGCAGCTGGAGCGTTTCCAACACATTGGGCTCAAGGGGCGGGATACGCGTGTACTGACCGCCCAGCGCGTCGGTCCGCGGGCATTTTTATGGGCCGGCCTGGCCGCGATAGGCGGTGAAGAAGGCGAAGGCTGTTTGCGCTGGGAGCTACGTCGGGAGGCTGAGCGTATCGAGGGTTGGTCCGCCATGGGAATCGGCTGGCGTGGCGGCTCCTGCCGGGCCATCGCCTGTGACGGTGAGCATGTTTACGCCGCAACCTTCCACGCCGGTGTGGTAAGCCTCGACAGCGCCGAGAAAACGCCGGCTTGGCAGGTCCCACGAATCGACTGCGGTCTGCCATTGCGGGACATCGAGCGCCTGCTGCATCGATTGGACGCTGTGGCTGTCGCGCCGCGTACCGCTGCGGCGGATCATGCTCCCGTGCTGCTGTGTGGCGGCCCCCAGGGAGTGTATCGCAGCGATGACGGGGCAGGGGTGTTCACGCACGCCTCTGCCACGGAGTTCTCGGACCGGGTAACGGTCGGCGAAGGCTATCTGTTTTGCAGCGCAAAACACGAGATCGAGGCCGTGCACGATGCAGCGTTCGGACATTGAAGCCCTGTTGCCGGTGGTCTATCAAGATGCGATCCATCCCGGCTCGCCCTTGGATGCCGTGCTGGAGGTGGCTGCGCGCCTCCCACAGCCACTCGAGGAACTGCTGGCCTCGCTGGACGGATTGTTCGATCCGCGGCGAGCGCCGGACCCTATGGTGGCTTTCCTGGCGCGCTGGGTGAATCTCGAGCACTTCTTGGTACACCGCGGCGGCGCGGGTTCAGGTGGGTCGCTGTCCAGCGGTATGGGTCACCTGCGTGAGCTATGCGCCGCCGCAGCTGAGCTCTCGCGGCAGCGGGGTACCCCCCAAGGGTTGGTGCGGTTCCTCGAAATCGCCACGGGGCATACGGGCTTTCGCATCGAGGAAAATGTCGAACGCAACGGCCTAGAATGCCCCTTTCACTTGCTCGTTACCGCTCCAATTGCGGCGCAAACGCAGCGTGAGCTGATTCATGCCGTGGTGGCCTTCGAGAAACCCGCCTATGTCACCTATGACCCGGAGGAGCTGCGCTTCGAGTGATCGGTAAATCTTGCTCACATGAGCCCGTTTGATCAGATAAGGAGCTGTCGTTGCCATGCCCAACTATTACGAGATCAGCGCCACCGATGCTACGCTGGTACTGCGTGACGGCAAGGGTTCCGCCGGTTTCACCGTGCGCTATGTCGGTGGCCGGGCGGTGGAAGCCTGGGCCCGAGCGGTGCCGCTGGACAACGCTCAGGAGGGCTGGCTGCAGCTGGCACCGCCCGAACAACGCGATATGCAGCCGGGCCAGACGCACACCTTCAAGGTGGCCGTCACGGTGCCGCCGGGCACTCCGGCCGGACGCTATGGCCTGCGCCTGGACGTGATGTCGGCGGACAACACCGACGAGGAGTACGACCAGGGGCCTATGGTCGCATTCGAGGTGGCTGAATCGATGCCGCCGCAGCCGAAAGGTTCCGGCTTTCCCTGGTGGGTGGTCATTACGGTTGCGCTGGTGCTGGTGATCGGCGGCGGAGGCCTGGCGTGGTGGTTTACCGCTGACGATGGGATCGACCGTACCACGCCGGTCGAAGAAAGCATCCCTGCCGACAAAACCGGCCGGTTTTCGGTAAGCCAGACTTGGCACGGTGATTTGGATCTCGGGCGAGAAGTGCCGCGGGGCGCGCCGCGCAGCGAGGCCGACTTCTGGTTCCGAGCGCGCACGGCCACCGATCGCTCTTTGGTGCCCAAAAATGGCGCGCAGTTACGGCTGATGCGCCAAAGCGGGCAACAACCGCCCACCTTGGCACAAATCAAACAAGCGCTGGAAACCGGCATCAGCACCGCTGAGATCGATGTGCGCCAATTGCGTCCCGGCCGTTGGGTGGCAATGCGAACCAGTATAGGCGGGCATGCCGCCTTTACCGTTACGCAGCGGGTTGGCGCCAGCCCCGCAGAGCTGCGCTTGCAATATCATTATTGGCGCGCCAAACGATCCTCGCGCCCGGTTGTAGGTAGGGCGGTCAGAGTGCTGCGTCTCGATGATACGGGTGGCAATACACAGTGAGCATGAAAGCCCTGCAAATCATGCTGGTCATTGCAGCAGTACTCTGCGCAGTGGGCGTTGCGGCTACTTTCGGCGGCGGGGAACGTGCCATGCCTGCGGATTTCAACCCGCCCGGCTGGCTTCGTTCCTTGCAGGGTTTGGCCGGTGGCCCCCGCCTAGCGGCCCGTGAGCTCACCCGCAATGGCCGGTCCTTCCCGGCCGAGTTGCGGCTGGGTTCGCACAAGACGACGGTTTTTTCGGTGGCACCGGCCAGGGATTCCGAAATGCGCCGCGCCGAGTTCACCGTGCGCGGCAACGTGCGCATTCGCTACCGCCCGGTGAGCGGACAGAAACTGCGGGGCAAGCCTGTGGAGGAGCAACGCTGGTCGGCGGATACGAGCCGCGATACCGAGCCGTCCTTCATCGTTTATGACCGCGGCGGCAGTCTCACGCTCCGTAACTTGCGCGGGAGCACGGCACGCATCGGCCTTAAGGAGTGAGGAAACCATGCCGCACAATCTGCGCACGCTGCCGTTCCTGCTCGCCCTCGGTCTACTCGGGCTGGCGCTGATTGCCGAGTTGGGCGTTGCGGTGGCCTCATCCTTGCTGGGCCATTCCGGCGGTGCCGTAGGCTGGGGTATTCCGTGTTTGGCTTTGATCGACGCTCAGCTGGTCTTTACCGCACTGCTGATGGCCGCACCGCTGGTGTTTCCGGAACGGGTCACCGGGCGGGTTCAAGGTGGTCTCACCCTGATCGTGTGCCTGCTGCTGGTGCTCGCCTGCCTGGGCGTGGGATTGGCCGCCGTCGGGCTGCTCACGATGTTGATCGGGTTGCTGCTCGCACTGCCTTTCGGCCCTGCTGTCTATACGGCCTTGGGTTATGCCAATTTTCCCGGCGCGGCGGCCGCTGCCACCTTGGCACTGCTGATGACCTGCAAGTTGCTCAGCAGCGGCGCGTTGATTCTCGCCCATCCACGCTTCCTGGAGAACAAAGGGCTGGTGCTGCTAATCGCCACATCCTTGCTTGCGACGATTCTCGTTTCGTTCCTACACGGTTTCATACCCGGTTTCTTGGTCAGCATAACCGATCTAATCGCCGCGCTCATCGCGGTGATTCTGGCCGCAATCTGGGCCGTTCTGGGCTTGGTGTTCGGAATTATCGCAACGCTAAAGGCGATCGCCTGAACAGGCTCGGCGCGCGGTAGGCTCCCTATTCATCGGCGAGCGAGCCTATATGGCTGGATTTGTGGAACACGCAGCCTGAGCTCGATGCACGGTGGTACCGGAGCGGAATCTCAGCTCGATCACTTGCTTTGCCCGCGATTCCCGGTAAGCATACGGATTCGGCACTCAGAGTGAGTGCCACTGTCAGCGCGGCCGGCGGTTTTCGCTAAGCTCTATCCTTATGGAGTTGCGGAGGTGACGGACGGAGCTAAATGCATAGCGGAGGAGGGCGGAAGATGTCAGTTAGGCTCCAAGTAATTGATGCGTTGGATAATTGCATCGATTCATTAGATCGACGTTTGGAAAGAGCGCGCGCATTGCGTGATGAGATCGCGAAGCTCTCAGGCGAGGATGTGTTTTTCACCACATTGAAAGAGCTGAAACAATCGCGGTACCGATCTTGCCGTAAGTTACTCGATCAAATGACTCAGGATGGCGCTGTGTTTGAGGGATTGGCCAGTATCGAAGACGTCCTTAAGAAAATCGAATCGCAAAAAGAGGTCGCGCAGACGCGCTATTTTGAAGCCGGACACCCAGGGTGAGCGCTCTGACGCCCTAACCACTCATGCTGCTGTTTAACCACATCGGTCGATCGGGAGGCGGATTTTTGCTCACCGACAACGGCATTCAGTTTGCCGATCGGCCCACGAACCGCATACGAACACGGCGCGTACAAAAGCCAAGCACTTGCCCGCCTCTGCGCCACACCGGGCATCGAACACCGTTCCGAACATAGCCGACCTTTACCGTTATTTGTGAGACGCCGTGCTACGCGAGGGCGCTTTGGCGTAAGCGCACCACTAAGGCCGTACGGGCGTAGCGCCTCACCCGCGCTGCGGGTGATCGCTCTTTATTATCCCTACCCAACAGCCACACACGCCGCTGCATTTCCCTCCATGGCCAGGACGGACAGGAAACCCGCAACCGGCCGGGGCAATGGCGATTGCCTCGGGCGAACAACCCCTCCGAGACACTTGCTTAAAATTAATGCTGCATTGCAATATGTAGGCTAAACTCTATACGCCGTACGACCCAGAGGCTATCTCGTGCTCATGGATACCGACGCGCATAACAGCATAGATCGGATGGTCCATGCCCTGATCGGGCGGGTCACCTTAAATCTGTCACCGGCGGCGCTGCTGCTGAGCTACACGGATTGGCTGGCGCATCTGGCCCTATCGCCCGGCAAGCAGGTGCAGCTCGCTCAGAAGGCGTTGCGCAAGAATCTGCGGCTGGCAAGCTACGCCAGTCGCTGCGCGCACGGCGACGATCAGCCATCTTGCATCGAACCGTTACCGCAAGACCGACGCTTCCAGCACGAGGGTTGGCGGCGCTGGCCGTACAATTTGATCTATCAAGGATTTTTGCTCAATCAGCAATGGTGGCACAACGCCACCACGGGCATCCATGGGTTGTCGCGTCACCATGAAAACGCGGTCGAGTTTGCCGCCCGTCAGCTGTTGGACATGTGGTCGCCGTCCAATTTCCCGCTCACCAACCCCGAGGTGCAGAAAACTACGATGGCCCAGGGCGGGGCTAATTTATTGCGCGGCTGGAAGAATTTCGTCGATGATTGGCAGCGCGCCATCGCCGGAAAGAAGCCAGTCGGTGCGGAAAATTATCGGGTCGGTCACGAAGTCGGCGTGACGCCGGGCAAGGTAATCTATCGTAATCACCTCATCGAACTGCTCCAGTATGCGCCGACGACCCGGCAGGTCCATCGCGAACCGGTCCTGATCGTGCCGGCCTGGATCATGAAGTACTACATTCTGGATCTATCGCCGAGCAACTCGCTGGTGCGTTACCTGGTCGAGCAGGGCCATACCGTGTTCATGGTTTCCTGGCGCAACCCCAACGCCGAGGACGGTCATCTCGGTATGGATGACTACCACCGTCTGGGGGTGATGGAAGCGCTCGCTGCAGTCAACGCCGTCGTGCCCAAATCCAAGGTGCACGCAGTCGGCTACTGCCTCGGCGGCACGCTGCTGGCGATCGCCGCCGCCGCTATGGCCCGCGACGGTGATCACCGGTTGACCTCGATCACTATGCTTGCAGCCCAGGTCGATTTCACCGAGGCGGGTGAACTCATGCTGTTCATCGACGACAGCCAGCTCGCCTTCCTTGAAGACATCATGTGGGCACAAGGCGTATTGGATACCGTGCAGATGGCCGGTGCCTTCCAGTTGCTGCGCTCCAACGACTTGATCTGGTCACGCATGGTGCACGAATACCAGCTCGGTAACCGCCAACCGATGTTCGACTTGATGGCTTGGAATGCCGATGCCACGCGCATGCCTTACCGCATGCACTCGGAGTATCTACGCCGGCTGTTTCTCAATAACGATTTGGCTGAAGGCCGCTATCAAGTAGACGGTAAAGCGATTGCAGTGAGCGATATCCGTGCACCGATTTTCGCGGTCGGCACCGAACGCGACCATATCGCGCCTTGGCATTCGACATACAAGATTCACTTACTGGCCGACGCCGACGAAGTTACGTTTCTGCTCACCAGCGGCGGGCACAACGCCGGCATTGTCAGCGAACCGGGCCATCCGCGGCGGCGCTATCGCCTGGCGAGCCGTGGGGAGGGCGCGGCCTATATCGATCCCGACAGCTGGTACAAGCAGACCCCGGCGCAGGAAGGCTCCTGGTGGCCGGCCTGGCAGAACTGGCTGGCCGAGCGCTCCAGCGGCCAGAGCGCTGCACCGGGCATGGGTGCCGAAGACTATCCGCCGCTTGCCGAGGCACCGGGCGAATATGTGCTACAGCGCTGACCACAGGACGATTCCCATGACCACAAATCTCAGCTTAGTCGGCAAGAAAGGGCTGATTATCGGTATTGCCAACGAACACACAGTATTGCCTTCGCTCCCAAGGACGATTTGCACAGCCGGCTCGTCGATTGCTCACGTGAAGGCTTCTCCGTGGCCATGGACATCTCCTGCCACTTTTTTATTCGTATGGCAAAACTGGCCGAGCCCCTGATGTCGGATGGTGGATGCTTGCTCACCATGAGCTATTACGGCGCGGTAAAAGTCGTCGAGCACTACAAACCTGATGGGGCCGGTGAAAGCCGCATTGGAATGCGCGGTACGCTACATGGCCGCCGAGCTTGGTCCCAAGGGCATCCGAGTGCACGCGGTCTCGCCCGGTCCGCTCGAGACCCGTGCGGCCTCCGGTATCAAGCATTTCGATGCATTGCTCAACGATGTCACCACCCGCGCACCGGTTCGTTATCGGGTTGATATCGATGATGTCGGCCGAATCGCCGCTTGCTTGGTCAGCGACGGCGCGCGCTGCATGACTGGCCACACCGTATTCGTGGATGCCGGCTACCACATCCTGGGTTGAGGCTTATTACTATGCGGCAGGAGTTCATCGAAAACCGCATTTTCGACGAGATCCAAATCGGCGACTCAGCCAGCTTGGAACGCGCGCTTACCCTGCAGGACATCAAGCTGTTCGCCGCGCTCTCGGGCGACGTCAATCCAGCCCATGTCGACGACGACTACGCCAGGAGCAGCCGCTTCCATGAGGTCATCGCCCACGGTATGTGGGGCGGTGCGCTGATCTCCACCGTGCTCGGCACTCAGTTGCCGGGGCCGGGTACAATTTATCTTGGCCAGAGCCTGCGGTTCCGGCGCCCGGTCAAACTCGGTGATCGCCTCACCGTGAGCGTGACGGTCACCTCCAAGGACAGCGAAAAAGGGCGCGTAAGCTTGGATTGCCAATGCCGTAATCAAGAAGGCGAGGTAGTGGTCAGCGGCACGGCCGAGGTGGTGGCTCCAGCCGAGAAGGTGCACCGACCACGCTGGGTGGTGCCGAAGGTGCACCTGGCCGAGCGCATCCATCTGCATCGGCTGATGGCAGCCGCTCGCGGATGCCCGGCCCTTAGCACAGCCGTCGTTCATCCGATCGACAAACTCTCTCTTGCCGGAGCGCTCGCTGCGGCCGAAGCCGGCTTGATCGAACCGGTGTTGGTCGGTCCCGAGCACAAAATCCGCGCCGTGGCCGAGACCGAGGGGCTCGATCTCGGCCGCTATCGACTGATTGCCACGCCGCACAGTCACGCGGCTGCGGAGCGGGCTGTTGAGTTGGCCCGCTCCGGCGAGGTGCAGGCGCTGATGAAAGGCAGCTTGCATACCAACGAACTGCTTCGTGCGGTGCTCGATAAAGCGAACGGACTGCGCACCGAGCGGCGGCTGAGCCATGTATTCGCGTTCGACGTGCCAACCTATGCTCGGCCTTTGTTTATTACCGACGCTGCGATCAATATCGAACCTTCACTCGACAACAAACGCGATATCGTTCAAAGCGCTATTGATCTGGCTCATGCGCTTGCCATCGACGAACCGCGGGTAGCCATTCTTTCGGCGGTGGAAACCGTGACTCCGACGATCCGATCCACTCTCGAGGCGGCCGCGTTGTGCAAGATGGCCGAGCGCGGGCAGATCCGCGGTGGCCTGGTCGATGGACCGCTGGCGTTCGACAACGCCGTATCCGCAGAAGCGGCGGCTGCCAAGGAGATCAGCTCGAAGGTGGCGGGGCAAGCCGATATTCTGGTGGTACCCAATCTGGACGCCGGCAACATGCTCGCTAAACAGCTTGAATATTTGGGCGGCGCAGAAGGCGCCGGTATCGCACTCGGCGCGCGGGTGCCGATTATCCTCACCAGCCGCGCCGATGACGCCATCTCGCGCATGGCTTCCTGCGCGCTCGCCGTGCTGCTGGTCCAGCACCGGCGTGAGATGTTGGCGTGAATAGCGATATCCTGGTGCTCAACAGCGGGTCGTCCAGCATCAAATTTGGCCTTTACGACGGCGACGATGAAGGACTGCCACTGCTCGGCCATGGCCAGATCGAAGGCCTTGGCGCGGCGGTCCGGCTGCGCGCTGTCGACCACAACGGTGCACCGGTAGTCGATAAAGCGCTGGGTGAGGGTCTCGATCACGGCCAGGCCATGGCCCTCCTGGTAGCGTGGGGACGAGAGCGCGAGATGGCCCGTGAGATTGCTGCGGTCGGCCATCGGGTGGTGCACGGGGGCACCCGGTTCAAAGCAGCGGTGCGAGTCGATACTGCCGTGCTGGCCGAGCTCGAGCAGCTCAACCCGTTGGCGCCGTTGCACCAACCACACAATCTGGCCGGTATCCGCACCCTGGCCGAGTTGGAGCCGGCATTGCCGCAAGTGGCCTGTTTCGATACCGCCTTCCACCACAAGCTGCCGCCGCTCTCGCAGCGCTTCGCCCTGCCGCGTGAGTATTTCGATGCCGGCATCCGCCGCTACGGCTTCCACGGCCTGTCCTATGAGTACATCGCCGAAACCTTGCCCGAAGTGGTTGGCCGGGCGGTAGCCGCCGGCCGGATAATCGTGGCCCATCTCGGCAACGGCGCCAGTCTCTGTGCGCTGCGCGGCGGCCAGAGCATCGATACCACCATGGGCTTCACCGCCTTGGATGGCCTGCCGATGGGAACCCGCTGCGGCAGTCTCGACCCAGGCGTCGTGCTGTATCTGCAGGACGCGTTCGGTATGAGCCGCGCCGAGGTGACTGATCTGCTGTACCACCGATCCGGATTGCTCGGCGTATCTGGGATCAGCAACGACATGCGCAAACTGCTGGCCAGTGACCTGCCGAGTGCCCGCGAGGCCATCG
Organism: Gammaproteobacteria bacterium; assembly: GCA_030433275.1. Taxonomy (GTDB): domain Bacteria; phylum Pseudomonadota; class Gammaproteobacteria; order Nitrococcales; family Nitrococcaceae; genus Nitrococcus. The sequence goes on along the minus strand of JAUILK010000003.1, from coordinate 132,421 downwards.
CGCTCTATACCTACCGTATCAATCGCGAGATCGGCGCGCTGACGGCCACTTTGAATGGACTGGACGCTCTGGTGTTTACTGCAGGTATCGGGGAGCGGGCCGCGCCGATCCGAGCGCGAGTCTGTGAATTGGCGGCCTGGCTGGGCGTGCGGTTCGATGCCGCAGCCAACGAACAGCATGCCCCCCGTATCAGCACCAAAGACAGCGCCGTATCGGTGTGGGTAATTCCAACCAATGAAGAGCGGATGATCGCCCGCCATACCCACAACGTACTGAACGAGCGGACTGCAACGTAGCTGTGAGGATCAGCTTGAGGTTTCGGGCACAATAAGTAACGGCGGTAAAGAGATTGCTGTTCCGAGCACTTCGGGTATCGATCTTCGCGTGATCGAGTGTTTGGGAGACAAAATCACTTTGCACGACCGGGCGTTGCCGATGGCCAACATAACATGCACCCATCGACCGTTTGTTGCCTCGCCGCACCCGGCGTCGAACCTGTTCGGAGCCATTTTCGGCACGCAATCGCTGACCGTACGGATTGCCGGCTTCGGTGGATTTATCACACTGATCCCACGGTCGCACATCGGTTTGATCTGGCTGTATTGCCTAATTTGGCTACCGCTCGGAGAACTGGCCAAGCTTGCCGTGTACCGCGACTTAAAACACGAAGCACCCATCATCGCCGGTTTTGACCGTGCTCAAAACCCCATTACACCCGCATACGGAACCCCATTAGGATGGCTACTCTAACTCCTGAACTCTTGCAAAAGATGGATGCCTACTGGCGCGCCGCGAACTATCTGTCTGTCGGTCAGATCTATCTCTGCGACAACCCGTTACTGAAACGGCCGCTCACCCTGGCGGATGTGAAACGCATGCTGCTGGGGCACTGGGGTACGACTCCAGGACAGAATTTCATTTACGTACATTTGAATCGGGTCATCAAGAAATATGAGCTCGACATGATCTACGTTTCCGGGCCCGGACACGGTGGTCCAGCCGTCGTGGGCAATACGTACCTGGAGGGTACTTACAGCGAGATTTATCCCGAAATCAGTCAAGACGAAGCCGGATTGCGCAAGCTTTTCGTTCAGTTTTCGTTTCCCGGAGGCATCCCCAGCCACGTCTCGCCAGAATGTCCGGGCTCGATCCACGAAGGCGGCGAACTCGGCTATTCTCTCAGCCATTCGTTCGGGGCAGTGCTGGATAATCCCGACCTCATCGTTGCCTGCATCGTCGGTGATGGCGAAGCGGAAACCGGGCCGCTAGCCACAGCGTGGCATTCCAACAAGTTCGTCGATCCGACCACCGACGGTGCGGTATTGCCGATCCTGCACCTGAATGGCTACAAGATCGCCAACCCGACTGTACTCGCCCGCATCACGCAAGAGGAGTTGGAGCAGTTGTTGCGCGGCTACGGTTGGACCCCGTACTTCGTCGAAGGTCACGAGCCTGCGTTAATGCATGAAGCCATGGCGACGGCGCTCGATACGGCCGTGGAGCAGATCGGGCAGATCCAGCAGGACGCTCGCGCTCACGGCAAAACCGCACGACCGCGCTGGCCGATGATCGTGCTCAAGTCGCCGAAGGGGTGGACGGGTCCGAAGGTGGTCGACGGCGTTAAAATCGAAGGCACGTTCCACGCGCACCAAGTGCCATTGTCCGATCCGACTAGCCATCCCGAGCACCTTACGCTGCTGGAGGGTTGGTTGCGCAGCTATCGTCCGGAGGAGTTATTCGATGCGAATGGCCGGCTGAAGCCCGAACTGGCCGCGCTCGCGCCCAAAGGCGAGCGACGCATGGGCGCGAATCCCCACGCCAATGGTGGCAAGCGCTTGCGCGACTTGCGCATACCGGACTACCGCGATTATGCAGTCGATGTGCCGGTGCCAGGCGTACGCGGTATCGGCGATACGCACGTGCTCGGGCGCTTTCTGCGCGATGTGACAAAGCTCAACAGCGAGTCACGCAATTTCCGGATATTCGGCCCGGACGAAACCCTATCCAATGGCCTCGAATCCGTATTCGAAGTGACTAAGCGGCAGTGGCAGGCAGCAACCGTTCCCAGCGATGAACTCCTTGCGCGCGATGGCCGGGTGATGGAGATGCTGAGCGAGCACCAGTGCGAGGGTTGGCTTGAGGGCTATCTGCTCACTGGACGGCATGGGCTGTTCAACTGCTACGAGGCTTTTATCCACATCGTCGATTCGATGTTCAACCAGCACGCCAAATGGCTGAAAGTCACTTCAGCCTTGCCATGGCGGCGCAAAATCGCCTCTTTGAACTATCTGTTAGCCTCTCATGTTTGGCGCCAGGATCACAATGGATTCACACACCAAGATCCTGGTTTCATCGATCACGTGGTGAACAAGAAGGCCGAAGTGGTGCGTGTCTACCTTCCTCCGGATGCCAACTGTCTGCTGTCAGTCATGGACCACTGCCTGCGCAGTCGCCACTACGTCAACGTCGTCGTTGCAGGCAAACACCCAGCGCCGCAGTGGCTAACGATGGATGCCGCTATCAAACACTGCACCCGAGGTATCGGTATCTGGTCCTGGGCCAGCAACGATCAGGATGCCACGCCCGACGTGGTCATGGCTTGTTGCGGTGATGTCCCCACGTTGGAGACGCTCGCCGCAGTTTCAATTATGCGTGAATATCTGCCCGATCTGAGAATCCGCGTGGTCAATGTCATCGACCTAATGAAGCTGCAGCCGCAGACCGAACACCCGCACGGATTAAGCGACCACCAGTTCGATGAATTATTTTCTAAAGATAGACCGGTGATCTTCGCCTTCCACGCCTATCCGTGGTTGATCCATCGTTTGACCTATCGTAGAGCTAACCACCACAACATCCACGTCCGCGGCTACAAGGAAGAAGGCACCATCACCACGCCCTTCGACATGACGGTACTCAATGATCTAGACCGCTTCCATCTCGTCATGGATGTCATAGATCGCTTGCCGCAGACCGGCGACAAAGGCATTTATCTGAAGCAGCAACTCCAGGACAAGCTGATCGAGCACAAGCAGTACATAACCAAAAACGGCGAGGACATGCCCGAAATCAAAAACTGGAAATGGCACCCGAAATCTGCGTGACCATAAAGCGAGATGGTCATAATACGTATGTCTTGATCTGGGGCAAACAGAGGTGTCGGAAATGCCAATGCGACTCAACGAAGAAAACGGTGGGAAGGTGCTTGTCGTTCACGTCAGTGGAAAGCTGGTCAAGGCGGATTATGAGCAATTGGTGCCCGAGTTCGAGCGGCTGATTCGACAGCATGAGAGAATTCGCGTGTTGTTCGATATGACCGATTTTCACGGTTGGGAAGCCAGTGCGGCATGGGAAGACTTCAAGCTGGGCGTCGGGCATTATGCCGACATTGAACGGATTGCCCTGGTCGGCGACAAAAAATGGCAACAGGCAATGGCGACAATCTGCAAGCCGTTCACAAAAGCGACGGTCCGGTACTTCGATCACCTCGACGTCGCCACGGCACGATATTGGCTCGCTGAGAACTAGCGGACGCGGGCTCCGATCATGACTGCTATCGGCTAAAGAGAACAACCGCTTCTGGGTTCGCCTTCTGTCAAACGGATCAATCCGCATGAGTAGCGCAGGCACCAGCGAACTCAAATTCCGGCCGATTGTCGTTGGTGGCGGCCAGCGCCTCGCTTGCCGGGTTTCCATGCCCTGGATGATCGAGATCGCCACTGTGTTCTGCCGGCGATACAAAACGCTGTTGCTGACAACAGGGTAACGCACCGTACAACAAGAAGGCATCGACGTGTTCACGGCACAGGAGAAATGAGCCATGCAAGAGTTTCCCCACCACTACCGAGTTTCCGCCGCGGCTGCAACCGAGGGCACGGTCAGGGTCTCGGCGGCGGAATTGCCGTCCCTGGATACGATGCCACCGCCCCAGTACGGTGGCGAACCCGGTCACTGGTCACCCGAGACGCTATTGGTTGCCGCCGTCGCAGACTGCTTCGTGCTCACTTTCCGCAACGTGGCGCGGGCATCCAGACTGGAATGGGAGAGCGTGAAATGCAATGTCGAAGGCACGCTCGATCAGGTGGATCGTGCCACTCTGTTCACGCATTTCGAGATCAACGCCGAGCTCAGGATTAGCGATCCGAACAGCCGAGGCAAGGCCGAACGCTGCCTTGAAAAGGCCGAGCGCGCCTGTCTGATCACCAATTCCCTGAAGGCCGAAACAACGCTCCATCTTCATGTCGAGATCAACAACGCCGCATGATACCGGCCTGAGCGCCTGGCGGGCGAGCGGCTGCCGGAACGTCGGAACCCGGACACCTTCGATCTCGACCGCGGTAACGCCAGCCTTTGGATGAACTCATTATTCACGGCAAATTATGACGCAGCCCGCATGAACTCCCAGGTCGGACTCCGGGGAGTCGGGACCGTCCGGCCTCGATTTTATTGGAGTGATGCTAGCGCGCAGCGGTTTGCTTGCCTCGGCAAGCGCAGACTCGTCTACTTCACAAACGCGATGACAAGATCGACATAGGTCCTCCACCCCATGAGAGTGTCATCCTTGTTGTCCGTGATAACCGGTGTTTCGGCCCCGACACCAAGCTGGACCTGATCGAACAGCCGATAGCGCAATCCACCGCCCAATGTCACGGTCGTGCCCCGTTTATTGCTGCCGAAGTTGACCATATCGATACCATCCAAGTTACCGAGCGGACCGGTCAATCGGTTGCCGTGATCGAGGGGGGTAAAACCGTTGAGCTCCACTAAGGGGAACAGGTTGGGCAGAACTTCATAATCGAGATGCAGGGAGTAGTGCAAAATAGACGTATCTTTGTCCCGATCCAACGCGAAGTTGCCCCCGACGCTTCCTTGAACCCCTAAATTTCCGAAAGTGGTGGCCCCGGTGATGAACGGATTGAGAAAACCATCACCGTCACCCTGAAGTTCGATTCCGGCGGTGTCGAGGTCCCCAATGGGGATTTCGTAACGCAGGCCGGCGGTTAAAATCCTCTCCTTCTCAGGCTGCGAGAAGATCGCGTATTTGAAACCTAAAGCGATGTTGGCGAAGCCGTCCTCATCAGGAAGCGTCTTGTCGAAATTAATATTGGCATAACCGTCCTTGGTCGCAATGAAGGCGAGCCGTTCAGTGAGCGCTAGGCGCAGTTGCAGCGCCACGACATCGATATCGCCGCCCTGAGTGACGAACCCGCTAGGGATTTTTTGATGAAAATAGATCGGGCGGATTTCGGTAGTGATGTAAGGCGACTCGTTGAAGAGCGGGTTGGTAAGCGGTGCAACGTATCGGCTATGGCCACCCTTGCCGAGCGATCCATGCAAATCCAGCCCAAAAAACGTCCCATCCGACTGCCCTGCGGAAACACTGTACCAAGGCAATATAACTCCCAAAAGTAACAGTAGTGCGGTGCGTGCCCATTTTCTTGTTCGCATGCTGCGGTGTCTCCGATTATAAATTTTGTGGAAACACTCTAGTGATCATCGGTAGACCGAAGTTGACTCAGATCAACCGAATGTACGTTTTTCAGCCCGCAAGAGATGACTTGAGCGTGCCGATGCCGAACGTAATCCACGGCGTGCGTGTCGAATTCCGGGCAGGGCACAAGAGCAGCGCTCCGATGCCGGCCTCGATGACTTCGGTTAACGCATCGGATGTAAGCCGTTTGCCGCTCGGAGCGCGTCTTGGCAACCGGTCCAGCCGGGCGCGGGTGCTTTGGTCAGGCCCGCACAGGTTGCCGTCGCCGTGCCACCATCCCGTATAGCGTTATTCTTTTTGATCGGCCTGGCGGCGCTGCTTGGTGCAGCGCTCTTGGCTGCGCCTTACACCATCGAGTTTTTCGGGGAACGTGCCTTGCGCTCGGTGGGGTTTGCCGATGCCGAAATAGCCGGTGTGGATCTTGCCTGGGACGGTCTGCGCATCCGCCGGTTGCGCCTTAACGACGGGCAGCGACTTGTGCTGAACCATATCGCCGCTCATTTCAGTTTGAAAAGCCTATGGGCCGGGCGGGTGCGGCGGCTATCCATCTCCAGTGCCCGGCTTGAAGCGGCGCTCGGTCCCACCGGAGCGCTACAACTGCCGGGTCGGGCGGCGCAGGCGGGGGTGCAAGGCAATGGCTATATCGCCGCCATGGGTGTTCCCATCGACACCGTGACCCTCGACACGGCCGCCGTGCAACTCGCCACACCGGCCGGGGTGGCCGCGCTGACCCTAAAGCACGCGCGCGCGCAGCTTGAGAGCGCCTCCATCCACCTTGATTCCGCGCTGCGCCTGCACCATGCTGCGGGGACGGCGCATGGGCATTTCCACGCCGCGGCCGATCTCTCGGGCGGACCGGTTTCGCTTCGGCTGGTGATCGCCGACGGCGAGGTAGCCATGGGGCAGGCGCGTTTTGCCGATCTTCGCGGAGAGGTCCGCGTGACGCAGCCGGTCCAAAGTTCCGTGGTGGCGAGCCTCGATTTGACCGCGGAGAAGAGTGGCTACCGTCAGACCGTCCTCGGGCCGCTCAACCTCTTCGCACACCTGAGGGGCGAGCACGTGCGCTACCGCCTCACCTCACCGGCGGCGGAAACCGCAGCGGTCGATCTCGGCGGGACAGCGTACCTGAAAACCCAGCAGGCGACATTGGAAGGTCAGGTGCGACTGCCCTCGCTTGCACGCCTGCCGCGTCTTAAAGCCAATGGGCGCGTCAGTCTTACCCCCAGGCTCGCGTTCGACTGGGGGGCGGAAACGCCGCACCTGACCGGACAGTTGATTTTGGAGGCCCATGAGCTGGGACTGGCGAAGTTCGTGCAGAAAGGGCGTTTGCAGCTTGCCAGCGCGATCGACGCCACGGCGCAGCGCATTGTCCTGACCTCCCGCGCGCCCTGGACGGCGGAAGCCGTTTCGGCACCCGGTTTGTTGCCGCGCGCGTTGCGCTCCTACGCGGGTGATCGCCTGCGGCTGCGACTCGGCCCGCACGCGCCCGCTGGACCAATGCATCTGACGATTCACCCGGCCACGGGCCGGGCGGTGTTCGCGGCCGCCGCCACGCTTGCCGTAGGAGCGACCCGGCTGCAATCGGACGCCGTCTTGCGGTTTCGGTTTAAGGACGACACTGTCGCAATGACCGCGCAGCCGGTAACGCTCTCGCTCGACGCACTGCGGCTGGCCGGTCTCACGGTCGGCCTCGAGGGCTTTACCGGACGCGCCGCATTCAACTCCGACCGGAGTTGGCGGCTCGAGGGTGCCGGGCACCTCACGGCCGCGGGCAAACTCGGCCCGGCAGAGCTGGAAGACGGGCGGCTCGCCTGGAGCGGTCGCCTCGAAGGCGACCGTGCGGAGATCCGCATGATTCCGGCGCAATGCCTGCACGTGGCCGCAAAGGCCGTAACCTTGAACGGCCGCCGGCTCGAATCGCTCGAACTGCCCTGCCTTGCGCAAAAGAGCGAGGCGCCACTGCTGCGTTACGCGTTCGGGCCGCGCCGTTGGCATCTCGCAGCCGCGAGCGCGCGCGCGCCGCTCCATCTGCGCCTCCGCGCGGTAGGGAAGTCACATCCGGTTACGGGACAATGGCCGGCGCTCACGATCCGCGGCCAAGGCGGGGCGCATGGGCTGGAGGATCTGCAGATCAGCCTGCAGGGCGGCACGCTGCGGCTTGCCGAGGTGCAACTCACCGCCGAGGACATCGCCGGTACGCTCGTCCTATCGGACGGGGCGATCGAAACGGCGAAGCTTGCCGCCGCCGTCAAAAGCCTCGCCCAGCCCGCGCTGTGGGTGCCGCTGCAACTCGAGGCGACGGGCATTCGCAAGGAAGGCGCGCTTGCCTTCGATGCGGTGCTCTCCGATGCGCTGGGCATCGTCGTTCTCCAAGCCAAAGGGCAGGCCGAGGAAGGGAAGGCCCAGGCTGCGCTCACACTCTATCCCATCCAGTTCATTCCGCAGGCGAGCGAGCCCGGCGACCTTTCGCCTTCCCTCGGGGTGTTGGTGAGCGACATGACGGGCACGGTTGCCTTCGACGGTCGATTGATCTGGAACGGCCGGTCGCTGGAAAGTAGCGGCAAGCTGCGTCTGGACAAATTGGCGGCGACGCTGGCCGGCCTGCACTTTGCCGGACTGGACGGAACGCTTGAGCTCGCCTCACTGGCGCCACCGGCCACCGAGCAGCTGCAGACACTGCGCCTCGCCGCGGTGAATATCGGCTTGCTTTTGACCGACGGCCGCGCGCGCTTCGCGCTGCTACCGGATGGACGCCTGCGGATGACCGAGCTGGCCTTCGCGCTCGCCGGCGGGCAGCTCAGGGCCGAGCCGTTCACGCTGGATTTGTCCCAGCTCAATAATATTCAAATCACCCTGCATGCAAAGCAGGTGGATCTGGCGGAAGTGGTCCGCATGAGCGGCATCGAGGGCGTGACGGCCAAGGGAGAGCTGACCGGGCAAGTGCCGATCTCGTTCGGCCGCGATGGCCTGCGCATCGCTGGCGGGCGTCTGCAGGCAGCGGGCGGCGGCGTGTTGCGCTATGTGCCAAAGGAAATGCCGGCCTTCCTCAAGGGCGACGATTTGCGCACCCGTATGCTGCGCCAGGTGCTGCAAAACTTTCAATATAGACAGCTTTCGCTCACTCTTGGGGGCGAGGCGGGCGCCGAGCAGCATCTGTATCTGCAGGCGCGCGGTGCCAACCCGGATTTTCTGCAAGGCCATCCGGTGATACTCAACGTGCGCGTCAATGGCCCGCTCGTCAGTGTCGTCAAAAGCGCGCTCGGCGGCACCGGCGCCAAGGCACTGGAGCGCCTGCTCAAGGACTCCGAACCACCGAATCCGCCGCCGCAGGGAGAGGGCAGGCCATGATCCATCGCTTGAAATTGGGCGGCCGCATGCTGTTTGCAATCGGCATGCTGCTCGGCGGCTGTTCGCCCACGGTGAAGCTGCAGGCGCCCGATGAGCCGATCCGCTTCGACGTCAATATCAACATCACCGAGCAGAAGCGCCTGCAGATCGATCAAGAGCTGCTCGAGCTGATCAAGCGCAACCCCGCGCTGTTCGGCTTCACCCCGGAGCAGCTGCCGAATGCGCCAACAGGGAGCGAAAAATAATGGGGACCTTTAATAACTTCCGAATTTCGTCGTTCCGACGCAGGCCGGAATCAATCCTCCCTTTTGCAACAGCAAGCTGGATCCCAGCTTACGCTGGGATGACGATGCGAGGCGTGGTTTTTCATGATTCCCTAATGCGCATGCTCAAAATTCTCCTGCTTGGCATCGCCGTGATCGCGGCGGCGCCGGCCGCGCTCGCGCAGTCCTCGTTGGCCGAGGCCAAGGCCCAGGGGGTGGTGGGCGAGCGCCCCGACGGGTTAACGGACATCGTTACCGGCGAGCCCTCGCTCGCAATCCGCCAACTCGTCGAGCAGGTGAACGAACAGCGCCTAGCCGAATACCGCCGGGTCGCCCAGGAGACCGACGCCCCCTTACCGGCCGTACAAGCCCGAGCCGGGCGCCAGATCATCCAGCGCCTGCCCGAAGGGCAGTACTTCATAGACGCCGCCGGGCGCTGGCGGCAACGGTAGCCGGGGCCTATCTTGGCAATGTCCGGTCATTCATAGCGGAGCTGACGCGAACGTGTCTTGGCGGGCCCCTGGCGCGCCGATCGGATTGAGCCGCATTGGTTTTCCCTTTAATCTGCCGGGGTCATCGAAGGTCAGGAGAGAACCCGCATGCTGGAATTGAGCGGTGTGGTGCTGATGCTGGCCGCCGTGCTGTTGGTTCTTTTCCTCGGTGCGCGGCGCTCGAGCAAGACCAAGGTCACGGCCAAGCAGGGCAGTGCTGCAGTCGGCGGCAATGCCAACGGGCCGATCATCGTTACCCACACGGGGGGGCACCGCGGGCGCGCAACCCGGTTGGGAGCGGCGGTTGATGATCGTCGCGGCTGTGGTTGGCATGCTCGGGTTTGTGCTGACCGTCCTGAGCCTGTTGAGCTGATGCCTTGAAGGCGTTGATCGGCAGGATCGTACGCAGCGTGTGGGTCTGGGGCTCGCACGGCAGCGCCGGCGCGAGGAGAAACATCAATGGCTCGGTTAACTTCAACAACACTGCTTACAACACCATCGTCTTAAAGCGCAGTTGACTGACTCTCGAAGAGTGTACGAACGCCTCGCGGATACGCTGGCCGCAAAGACAGCGTCGGCGTAACAAATACAGCCGTCAGAAGCAAAACAGATCGGAAAGGTCGAGCACCGCTTGCGGTAAGTTCAAGGACGCAACGCGCGCCAGATTATGCGGTTTCAGGGTTTCGCGATACACGCCTTCAAGCAGCGTGCAGTGCATCGTCAGCGCCTTCTGCCGAAGATCGACCAGCCACACCTCCGGCACATTGTGGCGCGCGTAGAGGGGCCGCTACAGACCCATCTCTGGATTGGAAAGACTTGCCCGCCTACGTCGGGATGAACGTGTAAACCCCAATGTTCTCCGGCGCCCCAGGCGCAAGAGCCAGGCGATGCAAACGCTTGGCCCTAGCAGCCGCGAAGCCGAGTCAGTTATTATCCTGCGCAGTCGGGTAGTTGTGCCGGATCAACGTCTCGAACTCGAACCCAACGGCAAATCGTGGGAGCTCGCTTTGAAATCACCGGGCGCATGCCACGTCCACATTTAGCTCAGGCCCAGGCACAGCTGATAAAAAGCTGGTCAAGAGCTTGGGCGAGAAAACAAAGAAGAACCTGGACTTAAAGTAAGGAGGTGCGGTATTAATTTACCGATGGTTCTGGCCTATATCGCAATGTGGACCGTTTGCTCGACCTGAAGCCACGCCTCCAGCCTGGAAAAATTGATTTTAATCAAAACCAAGGAGCGTTTTGTGGTTGTGGCCATTGGGAATTCGTGCGCGTAATGGGGGATTTAAGTCAGCCCTTCGATGGCGCCGCAAATTGGCTGACTCGCCGGCGGCGGCTGCGTGCTTGTCATGGGTGTGATCTCGTAGTCGCGCTGCCGCCGCTGCGCCCCAAAGAGCGCGCCGATTGCCCCCGCTGCGGACACTTGCTGGTGCGACGTAATCGATTGCCTGTGCAGCGAGGTCTTGCGCTGGCCAGCGCGGCGTTTATCTGCCTCTCGCTGGCCGTGATTTTCCCGTTCGTGGGTTTCCAGGTCCAGGGCGTGACCAACCGCATCGAGCTTATCGACGCCCCAGTATCGCTGATCGAATTCGGTGAATACCTGGTCGCTATCAGCGTATTATTAACGGTTCTGGTTCTGCCGGGGCTCTACCTGCTTGGCCTTATCTGGCTACACAGCAGTTTGCTGCGTGACGGACTACTGCCCCAAAGCCGAACGATTGCCCGCGCCATCCTGCACGTGATTCCTTGGATGATGGCCGATGTGTTCGTCGTCGCGACCTTGGTCAGTCTGATCAAGATTGTCAGTTACGGCCAAATCGGCCTAGGGCCGGCATTCTGGTTTTTCTGCGCGTTCGCAGTGCTGCTCCTCAAAACCAACCAGTCGGTCGATGCCGATTGGCTGTGGTTCGCCCTGGCCGGTGAACCACCGGCCCCGCCGGAAGCTCGAACCGGCGAGACGGCGGCAAAGCAGGGGCTGGCGGGCTGCGCCGTGTGTGGGCTGATCAATCGCCTGGACGATGCTGAGCCCCCGACCTGCCGGCGTTGCGGCGAACACTTACACGCCCGTCATCCGCAGAGCTTGCAGCGCACTTATGCGCTGCTCGCCACCGCCACAGTGCTCTATATTCCGGCCAACGTTTATCCCATCATGACTACCACGGTCTTCGGAGCCTCGGAGCCGTCGACCATCATCGGCGGGGTGCTGAGCTTTGCGTATCATGGCGATCTGCCGATCGCGCTGATCATATTCACCGCCAGTGTGCTCGTGCCGGTCAGCAAAATACTCGCGCTCGGCTGGCTCTGCATGAACGCACAGCGCCGAGTGCCGCGCGATCGCGTGATCTCGGCGCGGCTGTATCGGATGGTCGAGTTCATTGGCCGTTGGTCCATGGTGGATGTGTTCGTTGTCGCTATACTCGCCGCGCTGCTCCAGGCTGGTGCTGTGCTGTCGATCGCGCCTGGCGTGGCTGCACTTGCCTTCGCCAGTGTAGTGGTGGTCAGCATGTTCGCCGCTATGAGCTTCGACCCACGACTGCTTTGGGATGCCTCTCGTAACGGCCAGGAGAAGAGAAGGGATGGCTGACGACCCGCACTATGCCAAACGCCGTAGGCAGGTCCGCATCTCCCCGATCTGGATCGTCCCGGTGGTGGCCGTTTTGATCGGCCTGTGGATGGTCTATAACGGCTTCGTCAACCGCGGGCCCCTCATCACCCTTAAAATACAAAACGCGGAAGGCATCGAGGCCGAAAAGACACCGATCAAGACCCGCAATGTCGAGATCGGCCGCGTGGAGACAGTGCGTCTGTCCAGGGATTTCAGTCATACGATCATCGAGGCACGCCTAAATGTTGGTTCGGAGCGCATGCTCAACGCCGAGACCCAGTTCTGGGTGGTTAAGCCGCGCATCGGTCGGGAAGGCATCAGCGGACTGGGCACCGTACTCTCCGGTGCTTACATAAAATTGCAGCCAGGCCATGCGGAGACTCCGCAGCGTGATTTCGAGGTGCTTGAACAGCCTCCGGTGGCGCCGCAGGACGCAAAAGGTCTGCGGCTGAAGCTGATCAGTGGACTGGGCAACTCGCTTTCCACCGGCGATCCGATTTTCTACGAGGGACTGACCGTCGGCCGCGTGGAGGCCACACGGTTTGACTCCAAAGCCCGCCGGATTACCCATCAGGTCTTTATTCAGGCCCCGTACGACAGTCTCGTAACCAGCGCCACGCGCTTCTGGACCGCTTCGGGCATTAATGTCGACGTCGGCGCGAGTGGGGTGAAGGTGAATTTCGAGTCGTTGGAATCGATGCTCGGCGGCGGCATCACCTTCGGCGTGCCGGAAGATGTGCCGCCTGGGCAGCCGGTGAAATCCGGCGCGACCTATGAGCTCTATCCCGATCGAGCGAGCGCGCGCGAGGGCTCGTTCGATCGCTTCATCGAATATGTGCTCCTCATAGAGGATACGGTACGTGGGCTCGAAGCCGGCGCGCCAGTGGAATACCGTGGTGTACGTATCGGGACCGTCGAAAGCGTGCTTTGGGACTTGCGTGGCGGCCGAGCCGATGTGGTCCAATTGACCATACCAGTGCTTGTACGCATTGAGTTGCAGCGAATCGAACGCGGCGTCAACGAGATGACACTGGAGCAGTGGCGATCCCGTATAACAGGGTTGATGAAACGTGGATTGCGGGCCTCGCTCAAGACGAGCAACTTGCTGACCGGCTCGCTGTTCGTCGATATCAACTTTTACCCGAATGCACACGCCTACAAACTGCGGACCTTCCACGACCGGCAAGTGTTTCCGACAGTCTCAACCGGTGTGGCAAAAATCGAGCAAAAGGTCACGAATCTGTTGGAGAAATTGAACGCGCTGAAAATCGAGCAAATCCTGGATAAGCTTAATCGCAACTTGGAAGTCTCCCATATCGCACTCGCCCAGCTGGCGAAGACCACGCAAACCGTGAATGGCTTGCTTGATGATCAGGCGACGCAAGCGATGCCAAACAACCTCAACGAGACCCTCGTGGAACTTCGTAAAACCGTACAGAGTTTCTCCGGTGATTCGGAAGCCTACCAGCGGCTGACATCGACGCTGGAACGGCTCGACGCGCTGGTGCAAGAGCTCGAACCAATGGCGCGCACGCTACGTAAACAACCCAACGCGCTAATCTTCGATAAGCGGGAGAGGCCGGACCCCCAACCAAAAGCGTTTCGCCAATGATCGATCAAAGGCTCGAAAATCTCATTCTTGCCGTCGTGCTGGCCGGATCAGCCCTTTTAAGCGGCTGCGCGGGCACACCAACTGTGCCCGAACACCGTTATCTGATCGGACTCACCGATCGGCCGACCGCACCGGCAACGGGCAGTGAGGATCGGCTTTGGATCGCGCCACCGCGCCTCGCGTCGTTTCTCCGCAGCGACGGCATCGTAATGCAGATCAGCGATGTGGCTATTCACCAGGGGCGCAACCATCTTTGGGCCGAGGATCTCGCTACTCAGCTGCGGCGCAGCCTGCGCGAGGAGTTGGCGCGTAAGCTGCCGCACGCTCAGGTGCTCGACGACAGCGAGTCGGCGGTTACAGGAGAACCGCCGCATCGGCTCGAGGTCGATGTCGACGGGTTTCACGGTCGCTACGACGGCGTGGCGGTCATCGTGGGGCAGTGGCGGCTGCGTGATGGTATAGGCCGCTTGCTGGCGGCGCGGCAATTCTCGGTCGAGCGACCGCTGCCTGCGGATGGCTATCAAGCTTTGGTCGAAAGTCTAGCAGCGGCCTGGCGGGGCGTGGCGGATGAAATTGCAGCCGTCATTAGCAGCAAACTGATAGTGGCCGGCCATTAGAATTTGTGGGCAGGCACAGTTAGTATGTGCCGAGAGCGTACAAAAACCAAAGAGGGTGGGACAGCGCCGTGAAACTCGAAACCATTGCCATCCATGGCGGCTACCAACCCGAGCCTACCACTAAAGCCGTAGCCGTTCCCATCTATCAGACCACCTCTTACGCCTTCGACAGCACTCAACACGGTGCTGATCTCTTCGATCTCAAAGTGCCGGGTAACATCTATACCCGCATTATGAACCCGACCAATGCCGTGCTCGAAGAGCGGGTGGCAAAGATGGAAGGCGGGGTCGCCGCGCTGGCGGTCGCCTCGGGTATGGCTGCCATCGAATACGCCATCGAAACCATCGCAGAGGCGGGTGATAACCTCGTTACTACCACCAAACTCTACGGCGGCACCTATAACTTCTTTGCACACAGCTTGCCGCGGCGCGGCCTCGAGGCGCGTTTCGTCGCTCAGGACGATTTCGAGGGTATAGCGGCGCGCATCGACAATCGGACCAAAGCGGTGTTTTGCGAAACCGTGGGCAACCCCGCCGGCAATATCGTCGATATCGAGCGCGTTGCCGAAATCGCGCACGCCCACGGCGTACCGCTGATCGCCGATAACACCGTACCCTCACCGTATCTGTGGCGGCCTATCGAGCATGGCGCCGATATCGTGGTCCACGCCCTGACCAAGTACATGGGCGGGCATGGCAACAGCATTGCCGGGGTCATCGTCGACTCCGGCAAGTTCCCTTGGGCTCAGCATAAGGAGCGCTTTCGGCTGCTCAACGAGCCGGATCCTTCCTATCACGGCGTGGTATATACGAAGGCGTTGGGCGAGGCGGCTTTCATCGGCCGGTCGCGCGTGGCACCGCTGCGCAATACCGGTGCCGCGTTGAGCCCCTTCAACGCCTTTCTAGTGCTGCAGGGTATCGAAACGCTGCCGCTGCGTATGGAGCGCCACTGCGAGAACGCGCAGAAGGTCGCCGAGCACCTTCAGAGTCACCCGCAGGTAACCTGGGTGAACTACGCCGGCCTTCCGGACAGCCCCGATCATGCGCTCGCCGAGAAATACATGGGCGGTAAGGCCTCGGGTATTCTCAGTTTCGGCATCAAGGGCGGTGCCGAAGCAGGCGCCAAATTCATCGACGCGCTCGGGCTCATCGTCCGGTTGGTGAACATTGGCGATGCCAAATCGCTTGCCTGCCACCCAGCCACAACCACACACCGCCAACTCAACGACGAAGAACTCGCAAAGGCGGGTGTATCCCGGGACCTGGTGCGGCTCTCGATCGGCCTCGAGCATATCGACGACATCCTCGCTGATATCGATCAGGCGCTTGTCGCGGCGAAGTGAGCGTGACCATCCCTCAGCCCTTGATCGGCCACGCCGGAGACCTGGCCGAATGACTGCCTTTGGAACCGAAGTAGAGCGCACCGCAGAGATAAATGGCCAGGGAGTCGACGGCTCCCGCAACCCTACCGGCGATATTCTTCACTCCGGTGCGTAGCGGCGGGTTCACAATCTCTTAACCATCAAGTTGCGCCGCACCAATTGGCAAGCTCGTAGAGCGAGCTCCACTACCACTCCCCGTCGAGCCTGCCCTGCAAAAGCCATCCCTTATCGAGCGGTACAGACGGAGCACCTCGTGCTGGGGCGCCGTCGGCACGGTGCAATCGAGGCGCAACCGCAGCTGGATGAAGTTCGTGCCGCGTGTGCCGCGTCTCGAGTATCGGGGTGCTCGGCCCCTGATAGCCGATCCGAGCTGCAATAGGAATCAAGCTCGACTTGCGGTATCACAAAGTAGAGAAGGGCATTCGGCTTTACAATGAGGCTAAAGGCCATGCTTGATTGGAGTGCCAACACTATCGCCGACATGGGATATCTCGGCATCACACTATTGATGTTCCTGGAAAATATCTTCCCACCAATTCCCTCGGAGATCGTGATGCCGCTCGCCGGGTTCGTTGCGGCGCGCGGCGATCTGAATCTTGCCGGCGTAACCATCGCCGGAATGCTCGGCTCGGTGCTCGGGGCGCTTCCTTGGTATTTCGCCAGCCGGCTGCTCGGCGAGAAGCGGCTCAAGGCCTGGGCGGATCGGCACGGTCGGTGGCTTACCGTTACCTCGAGCGAACTCGACAAGGCTCTGGATTGGTTTCTCCAGCACGGCGGCAAGATGGTGTTTTTCGGCCGCTTGGTGCCCACCATTCGAAGCTTAATCTCCGTTCCGGCTGGTTTTACATGTATGCGCTTGCCCCGATTTTTGATCTATTCGATCGCCGGCACGTTGCTCTGGTCCGGACTACTCGCCTGGGCCGGTTACCTTCTGCAAAGCCATTATTACAAAGTCGCGGATTACCTCGGCCCCATCTCCACGGCGATCCTAGTGGGCATTGTGCTGATCTATTTCTATCGCGTCGTCACTTACCCGCGCCAGGTCCGGGCCCGGCGGTAAGGCTGCCGCAAGAGCACAATCACGCCTGCAAGATGCTACATTAAATAATGTTAACAGGCCGTTCGGGGCTGCCGGCGATGACAAATCAAACATCTCGGCGAGCAGCCGCCATGAAGCAAGGCCTAGCAACCTTGCTAAGAATCGGTAATCCGCACTGTCCACTTTCGCCGACACCGGCTATCGAGCGGGCGGATGACTTGCCATGGAGTTATGCAGGCCGTGCTTAATTGGATCGCCGACATGATCTCAAGCATGGGTTATCCCGGCATCATGCTACTGATGTTCCTAGCGAGTCTTTTCCCGCCGATTCCCTCGGAGGTCGTGATGCCGCTGGCCGGATTTGCCGCCGCGCGCGGTGAGCTGAGCCTGGCCGGCGTCATCGTCGCCGGGACGGCCGGCTCGGTGCTCGGGGTGCTGCCCTGGTATTTCGCCGGCCGCCAACTCGGCGAGGCACGGCTCAAGGCCTGGGCGGATCGGCATGGCCGGTGGCTTACCGTCACCCCTGGCGGGATCGACACAGCTTTGCGGTGGTTCGCTCGTCAGGGCGGCAAGACCGTGTTTTTCGGGCGCCTGATTCCCACCAGCCGGGTATTGGTTTCGGTACCGGCTGGCTTTGCATGCATGCACTTGCCCCGGTTTTTGCTCTATTCGAGCACCGGCACACTGCTCTGCACCGGACTGCTGGCCTGGGCCGGCTACCTGCTGCAGAACCATTACCATCTGGTCGCGGATTACTTCGGGCCTGTATCCAGCACCATATTGGCCGGTATCGTATTGACCTATTGCTATCGCGTCGCCACCTACCCGCGCCGGGTCGGGTCTCGGCGATAAGTTTGCGGGCGCTTTGCCTGGCGCCAGGCAGACATTACGGCCGCTGTGTGTAGATCAAGCCAAAGCGTCTCCGAGTCCGATGCACTTATTCCGCCGCCTCAACGCGATTGCGGCCCTGTCGTTTCGCCAGGTAGAGTGCACAATCGGCCGCACGGATCAGACCTTCCGGCGTGTCGCTGCATTGCGTGCCGCCTATATACGTGGCTATCCCCGCCGACAGGGTAACCCGAATCACCTCGTCTGGTGCCACGGCGTATTCTTCGGTTTCAATGTGTGCCCGGATGCGCTCCATGATGCGGCGCGCCAACTCCAAATCAGAGTCCGGGAGCAGCACGGCGAATTCCTCACCGCCGTAGCGGGCGAGAAAGTCCTCACCGCGAAGGCGGCTGGCGATTGCCTTAGCCACTCCGGCGAGCACCACATCACCGGCCTGATGCCCATAGCGGTCGTTTATCGTCTTGAAGTGGTCCAGATCCAGAATGCCCAGGCTAAGCGACCGATGGTGTCGGGTAGCAGCCTCGAAACTCTGGCTAAGCACTTCGTCGAAGTGCCTCCGATTATAGACAGTAGTTAACGGGTCGCGACGAGCCATTTCCTGGAGTTGAGCGGTCGCCTGTTCGAGCTCGCTAGCCCTGCGGTCAGCCTCGGTGGCATGCTGGAGTAGCTGAAGATAGCGCATGACCAAGAGTTCGCGAGCCTCATCGGTGATGCCGTCGGCCTGTTCGCACGATATAAGCGGCATCTCGAACAGCTCCTCGATTTCCGGCAGGGAATCCGCTACGTGAAGCAGCACGGTGGACAGCACAGCGCGGTCCAAAGCAGACCCGCGTTCGTTCGCGCTGACAACGGCCGCCGTGGCGCTTTCCGTGTCGGTCTCCAGATAAATGTCGGCGATATAACCGGAGAGACCAACGCATTCAATGAATGCGCGAAAAGACTCGGGGCTGTCCGTAGCCTGTGGATCATGGATGACTGTGGTGGCAAGAGGGATGTAGTCCGGCAGTCCCCATTCGCGCATTATCCAGGCGCCGGCTTCGCCATGGTCGATGCCGAGGTGTTCCCGTTCCTGCGCAACCAGCCCCTCATGATTGGATGAGGCATCGAGCAAAGCCGGGTAGCGCTCCGGAAATACAGACGCCAGCACCAGCACACCGATCTCCTGGAGTAGCCCGGTGAGAAACAGCTCTTCCAGAGCGCCGGCTTTGCACTGCCGGCCAAGCTCCCGACAAGCCAGGGCTGAGAGCAGGGATCGCTGCCAGAAATGTTCCAAACCCTGGCGTTGGCCTTGGTTGCGCTTGAGGCTGGTGGTAAGCGAGAAGCTCAATGAGAGCGTAATGGTGGAATTCAGTCCGAGCAACATCACGGCCTGCTGCAGGCTGCGTGTGCGTTGCGGTCGACCGAGCAACGGTGAATTGGCCGCCCGGATAATCTTTACGGTCAGGGCCGGGTCTTTCGAGATCAACGCCGCAAACTGATCGATGTCGATCTCCGGCTCGCGGGCCATCTTGACGATACGCAGCGCAACCCCGGAGAGGGTCGGAAGCTTTGGGCAGAAACGCAATAATTCTTCGATTTCTGGTTTCATAGGTGCTGACCCCAAACAGCTTCTATATACTTCCTTGGCTTACCGCAGCAAAGTAAAAGTACTCATACGGAACGTATCATTTGAGCGTGTCGATGGGCACCAAAACTTTGCCTGTTTATTGCTGAAAACTCTGCCCAGAGGTGGCCTGATGGAGTGGAACCAAGAACGGATGAGCGTATCGATCGAGCGTGCGGTTGACACGGCGCGGCGAATGATCCGAGAACAAGGTAATCTCACTGGTATGGTGGCAACCTTGCACCCGGATAATGACAGTGGGTTCACGGTGTTCGGGCTCGCCATACCGGAAAAGCTGGAAGATCGTGAACTCATAGCGGAGGTGATTCGCGGCATCGCTGACGAGTTGGACGCGATCATGGTCACATTGGCAGTGAACACGTGGATCTCGATGCCCACTGATCTCGACAGTATCGACCTTGGCGAGCCAGCCACCAGTCCATCAGATCACAGTGAAGTCTTGATGGTCACCGCGAGCCATCGCCTGCTTGGTGAGGCTACCCGTTTGGAAAACGTCCGGCGTGAGGGTTCGACGGTGCATTTCGATGCCGTCACGGCACTGCCTGGCATTACCTTGGAAGACTGTTTTGCGCACATTCTTTCACCGAAACGCGGGCCTATTTCAGCGGTTGCGCGTGAGCAGGCGCATCAAATCGCCACCGGAATCCGCCTTGGTCACGTGGGGAACAGCGACGGACAACCTCGGCATTGATGCCGCATTTTTCTTTTATCGTCCGGTCTCCCCTGCGTATTATTTAACATAATATACATTATACGCACTAGACGCGTGTAATAAGATGCAGATCAAGGTGTTATAGCGCAGCGTGTAAGCCCATCAGACTTCACCAACCGGAGGTCTGATGATGCTCATAACCATTTGCTCTACCAAAGGCGGAGTCGGAAAAACCACACTGACGGCCAATATCGGCGGCTTTCTCGCGCACGCGGGCTATCGCGTGCTCATGGTGGACGCCGATATTCAACCGACGCTGAGCTCCTACTATCCGCTCACATCGCGGGCTCCCAGCGGACTGCATAGCGTGGTCACCACGGGCCGTTTGGCGGACGCTGTCAGCCAAACGGCAGTCGAGAATCTGGCCATTGTGGTCTCCGACGACCCCGATGGCAGTCTGGAAAACTGGATCCTGCACACGCCCGACGGGCGCATTCGCCTGCGCCGCGCGCTCTCGGATCTGGACTACGATTTCATCCTGATCGACACCCAAGGCGCCATCGGGCCGCTGCAGGATCTCGGCGTGCTCGCCGGCGACATCCTGCTCTCGCCCATTCCGCCCGAGATCCTGAGTGCGCGCGAGTTCGCCCGCGGCACGCTCTCCATGCTCGAGCGTCTGCGGCCCATGCAACACATGGGCGCGCCGGTCGGGCATCTGTACGGTCTGTGTTACCGCATGGACCGTACAGTGGACGCGCGCACGGTCGCCGAAAGCCTGCGCAAGTCGACCTTCGCGGCCAGCCGCGGCGGTATCTCGATTCTGGATACGGTCGTGCCGGCGACCGTCGCGTATCGCGAAGCCGCCAGCGCGCAGGTGCCCGTCCACGAATGGGAGCCCCGGCGCAGCGGCGGCACCGCGCCCGCGGCGCGCGAGACCATGAGCGCACTGGTGAGCGAGCTGTTACCTCATGTCGACACCGCGTCGACGGGAGGCCAGCCATGAAAGCCGCCCATACCAACAACAGTGCTGAGGCCGTCACCACGCCGATTCTGCGCTACCACGGCAGCAAATTCCGCCTCGCCCCGTGGATCGCGGGCTTCTTTCCGGAACATCGCGTCTACGTGGAGCCCTTCGGCGGCAGCGCCGGCGTTCTACTGCAAAAGCCTCGTTCCACCGCCGAGGTTTACAACGATCTCGATGGCGAGATCGTCAACGTTTTCCGGGTATTGAGAGATCGCAACGCGGCGGCGGAGCTTTTACGGCTGTGTCAGCTGACGCCCTATGCGCGCGAAGAATTCGGGCTGGCGCAGCAGGCCGCCCCGGACCCGATCGAGCAGGCGCGGCGCACCCTCTTTCGGTCTTGGGCCGGTTTCGGCTCCGCCAGTGCGACACGCGGCCGTTCGGGCATGCGCACGGTGACCAATGCGGGCCGGTATACGCCCGTCGCCCGCTCCTGGGCCCGGGTATCCGAGCTGATCCCGCAATTCACCGCCCGGCTCGCCGAGGTGATCATCGAATCGCGTCCGGCCATCAAGGTGATGGCGCAGCACGACAGCGAGCAGACCCTGCACTACGTGGACCCGCCCTATCTGCCGGAGACACGCAGCAAGCACAGCGGCGGCAATTATCGGCATGAAATGTCGCTGGCCGAGCACGAGGCGTTGCTGTCTTGCCTCAATAGCCTGGACGGGATGGTCGTGCTCAGCGGTTACGACTCGCCGCTGTACCGCGCCGCCCTGCCCGGCTGGCAACAGGTCGCGGCGGACACCCTCGGATCCGGAGCCCAAGGCAGCGTCAGCCGCACGGAATGTCTCTGGATCAATCCGGCGGCACAGAACTGCGCGCCGCAGATGCCGCTGTTCGCTGTCGATGCGGCGGCCAGCGACGTAGCCATCGGCGAGGCGATCAGTTGGGCGGGCGCGAAGACGGACGAGCCGGCTGGGGGCCGGCGGGAGGATCAGCGATGAGTCGCAAGCGCCCTACCGCTGACCGGATAGGCGAGCTCTTGTCACAGCCGCATTTTCGACGCGACGCCGGGGAATCATCGGATGCGCCGGCGTCGAACTCGCCGGCCGCCACGACGCCGATGCTCGTCGACGTCGACAAGCTCGTACCGTATGACCGTAACCCGCGGCGCACTCCGAACGACAAATACGACGAGCTCAAGGCCTACATCAGCGACGCCGGCTTCAACCAGGTTCTCACGATCACCCAGCGTCCGGATACCGACCGGCCGGATACGTACATGATCGGCGTCGGCGGCAACACGCGCCTGCTCATCGTCCAAGAGCTCTGGAAGGAAACCGCGGACGAACGCTTCAGGCAGGTTTGGTGCCAATTCCAGCCCTGGACGGGCGAAACCCACACCCTGGTCTCCCACATCCAGGACAACGATCTGCGCGGCGATCTAACCTTCATCGATCGAGCGCTTGCCGTGCAGGATCTGCGCGGGCTGCTCGAGGAGGAAGCCGGTAAGCCGTTGTCGCAACGCGAGCTGCGGGACCGGCTCGGCGCGGCGGGGTATCCGATCAGCCGCACCATGATCGGCTGGTACGACTATACGGTCGACACGCTCTACCCGCTGATTCCGCACGTGCTGCAAACCGGCGTGGGCCGCACGACGATCACGAAGGTCTATGAGCTGCAACGCGCGTTCAGTAAGGCGTGGGCGTCGATGGACCTCGGCGCGGCCGATGAGGCCGTCGGTCTGTTCGAGCAGACCCTGCAGCGTCATGACGGCGATGGCCTCGATTTCGACGCGCTGCGCCGCGACCTCGAGGAAGAGCTGTCGGTCAGCGCCGACTGCGACATGCAACGCGCCAGCCTCGAGCTCGGCGCCGCGCTGTATGGGCGGTCGGATTCTGAGGCCGACCGATCACCGATACCGGGTCATCCCGCGCCTGATCCCGACCTCGCGGGCGATGATTCGGGCGTACAGCCAACGCCGGCGCCCGCGAGCGCTCACAGGACACCCGGCGCGCCGGCCGATCGAACCTCGGCGCCACCGCTGGCGAATACACCGCCCAGCCAGGCGCCGCTCCCGGCGAGCGGCGCCGCGGTTCGGCCGGCCGGCCGTGAGGGGCACGCCGCGTCCACGTCCGCTCGGCCGGCGGACAACGACCGGTCCAAGCCGCGCGAACCGAGCCCGGATCCCGAGCCGACCAACCCGCCCGGCGATGACCGCCCGACGGCGCGGGATTCGATACCGGGCGATCTCAAGTCGCTGCGTGCCCGCGCCTGGACGCTGGCCAGCCGCATCGCACAAGGCTCGCGGCTCGGCGAGATCGTGACGCCGATCCGCGGCGGTCTCGGCTTTCTGGTGGGGCCGGTGCCCATGGACGCGCAGCAAGCCTGGCATCCGGAGATCGGCCGCAGCGCGATGTGCGTTTGGTGGCATCTCGCCACCCTGGCCGAGCAATTCGCACGCCACGGGCAGGCGTGCGCCTACATGCCGCAAGACTGGCAGCGGCGGCGCATCGGCGACGCCATGCGTCAGGCGCGTGACGGGCCGCAGGCGTTTTCACGCTGGCAATGGGAACAGGCCGACCGCGAGTTGCTCTGCGAGGTCCCGCCGCTGGAACCGAACGACATAGGGCCAATGCTCTACCAGAGCTGGCCTGATCAGCGCTGGAACGACTGGGTTCAGCTGGTGGAGACCTATCGAGCGATTTATCGGTTTACGGACAATAAGCCCTGGGAGGGGTGAACAGTAATGCCGACCAAGGAATCGGATCTCACGCTCGCGACTTTGCTCTACGCGGCGTCCTGTCTCGATCGGGGGGACTGGGCGGTGCTGCGGGATCTCAATTTCGGCGAGCCGGAAATCACGGCGTTGGCGTCTTTGCAGTTGTCGGATTTTCTCTCGGTCGCCGACCGCATGGACGGTCATGTGCTCGATATCCGCTTGGACCGCGAACGTTTCTGGATGGTCTTGAACGAGATGAAGCGGGAACGGGCCATCGAAAAGCTCAAAACCGAGATGGTCTGCCGCGAGGCGCCGGTCGAGATGATGCGCGCCCTGTTCGGCATGACCGATCGCCAATACACGGCCATGCGGCGGCGCTGCCGCTGCAGCCGCGGCGCCGGGCGTCCGGCCGAGCCCGACACCGAAACCATGGATACGATCTGGCGGGCCTGGCACCAACACCTCAATGGCCGCAAGCCCAACTCGGCGGGCGAATGGTTGCGATTGTCCGAAGCGACCGGCGCGGATTGCCGCACGCTGTGGCGTTTCATTCGCGGCGCGATGGCCATGGAGTGGGTATCATGACTGCGCCGGCGGACACGCTCAGCACGTATCTGGAGCAAGCGGCGCAGGATCTGGCGCGCTCGGGCGAGTCCCTCGGCCAAGAGGCCGAGGGATTGCTTTTCCTCGGCGCCTGGCACCAAAGCTATCCGGCGATCCTGGTTCGGGATCCGTTCTTGAGCGACAGCGCCAAGGTGCATTTCTTATATCTAATGCAAGAATCAAGCCATCGTCCGCGAGGGGCGATTGCCATGCCCTCGTTGGACCACACCGCGCAGGTGCTCGGCCACGCCAAGAAAACGGTCCACCGCGACCGCGTCCTGCTGCGCGTTTGCCGCTGGATCAGCCAGCACAAGCGGGTGCGGGATGACAAAGGCCGTTTCTGCGGCACGATCAACGCGATTCACAGCGAGCCGTGCTCACTGAGTGAAGCCGCTCGGCTCGATGCCTCCTACCTGCAGCTGCTCGACACAGTCAAGGAGAACCCCGATCGCTATGTCAGCCGGGCGGCCCGGGCCGCGCTAGCGGGTATCGATCAGGCGCTGCGGGAGGGCCGCGATCCGCTGGCTCCGCCCGATCCGATGAATCGCCGCCTGAGCGCCGCCATGGCCGTGCACAGCGGCGGTGGATCGTTTTTCGATTTGCTCATGGGCGGCGATGTGGCCGCCGCCCATGAGCCCTCGGAGGCTGGCCACACTGTGGCCAACCCCTCGCAGGAAGTAAAATTTACACCTGGATCACCGAGTGTAAATTTTACACCTGGCCGTTCCGACCCAAGTGCAAATTTTACACTTGGACATCAAGCATTTGAAAATACAGAAAAAGTTGAATCTTATCCACAGGAAGTAAAATTTACACCTGGATATACTTGTAGTAGTAGTATTAATAACAAAACTACTACTACAAACCTTCCTCCAGATTCCGCGCGCGAGGCGAAATTTACACCTGGATCGCCTGGCCACACTGTGGCCAGCGCTCACCGGCCCGTCTCCGCCGCGGAATCCTCGCTGCGCTGGCCCGCGGCGCTGCCATCGAACGAACGCGCGTTGATCGAACGGTGCTTTGCCTCGAGGGGTCTCTCCGGCGAGCAGCGCCAGAACGTGCTCGATGCCCTCCACCGCAAGCTGCAAGATCCGGATAATCCGCTGCGCAGCCCGGTCGGTTACGCCGTATCGCTGTGCAAGCGTGTGGAGGCGGGGACCTTCCAACCGGTCGGCACCCCGCCGCGCAATCCACAGGAATCCGCCGAAAAAGCCGAGTTGGACGAGTTGCGCCAGCGGATACGCGGCCTGCAGAGCGAGATCGCGGGCATGGAACAACACTTGATCCCACTCGCTGCGCCCGACACACGGCCCGATCTCGAAGCCCAGCGCGATCGGCTGCGCCAGGAATGCGACGCGTTGCAACAGCGCTACCGGAGTCTTCGCGACGGAGCGTCGCATGCGCCCGGCTAGGCGGGTGTTGGCCACAGTGTGGCCAGCCGATCCGGGCTCGGCGTATTGGCCACACTGTGGCCAACCGCAACGGCGGCGATTGATCCTCGTCGGCCGCGGTGTTGCTCTGCAAACTGAACCATCATAAAGACGAACAACATTGGATAATGACAACCATTGGACTGCGGCAATCGGATGCTGCCGCTTCGTTCGGAGTCACATCATGACCGACACACCATCATCCCGTACGCCGGCGATCGTGCCCGGCCGGCTGCGCAACTTTGTCGAAATGACCATCCAGACACGCCAGGCGCAACGCCTGGTCGGAGGACGCCGCGGCAATGACGCCGACGGTAAGCCACCCATTATCGGCCTGTATCGGTACGGCGCCATGATGCGCACGATCTGGGCCGGGGCGTCCAAAGACGACCCCTATGCCGATTGGTATCTACTGAAGGTCGAGCAAGCCCTGACCGAGTCCAAGGACGAGCTCACGCATATGCAGCAGACGCTCGGGAGCGATCTGGCGCGCGTGGCCGCGATGAAGGTTGGTCTGGCGCATTCGCTCGAGCCCGCGAAGGTCGAGCTGACTTTCTCGAATCCCTACGGATACATGGGCGCCTGGTTGCTCGTCGAAATGGACGAGCTGGTACTGGCCATCCTGACGGCGCGCCATGTCGGTCTTATCAATCGGGATGAAGCCGAGCGGAGGCTCCATGATGCCGGCCGTGCGGTCCGCCGAGCCTTCGCCGTGGCCCGGGGCTACAAGGCGACCGCCGTCAAGCGTGAGGATGTGCGCCAGAACAACCGCCGGGCGGCGCGAGCCCGCGAAGCCATGGGTGAGCTGCCGCAGGCGGTGTTGGACGGTGGGCTGCGGCCGGCGCACGCGCCGGCGATTGACGGACTGAGCCAGTCCGCAGCGGCTGGCCACAGTGTGGCCAGCGATCAGGCGGCGACGGATAGGGCGAGTGGCGCCGATTCAACCTCTGAGGAGCGCCCGGATGGCGATGAATCGTAAGACGGCGCCGGAGGGCTCCGGATTTGACGAAGCCGCTGCCGGCGTATTTGACGTACTCCCTTTAAAGGGCCCTTTAAGGGTAAGGGAGGCGCGGCGGCGCATCGCCCAGCTGCAGCAACTGATTCGTGACGATGCGGCGGAAGGCGCGAAGTTATGCGAGGCCTTTCGTAAGCAGTTCCCGCAGGCGCCGGCGAAGATCGTGCGCTACCGGGATCGCAGTCTGACGTTCTACCGCTGGCGCCAATCGAGCGCCCGGCATTGGGGAGGCAACAGTACGACGGCGATCAGCCTGACAGGTGAAGCGGGACGCGCGTTGCTCTCGCTCGTGCCGGAGTCGGCCCGCAGGCACTGGCTCCGCTACGAGCGCCGGCGCATCTATCTCAACATGCGCTTGTCGATCGTGAGCTACGAACTCTATCGTCTGCAAGACTGGCTCGACGGCTTGGAAGCGATCGAAACCATCGAACGCGATGGGTTGAGCGCCGTTCAGGCGCGCGGCTACCGTGTCGCGGCTGATTGAACTGGCCACACTGTGGCCAGCACTCCGAGCCTCGATGGAGCTGGCCACAGTGTGGCCAGTTCGAGCGCACCCACCGATCTCGATCCGATCCGCCTGGGTTCCCACGCGCAATTCCGCCGCAACGGCGCGCCATTCCTGCTTGTACGACTTCTCGCTCCGGTTGACGCTGAGCGTGCCTCATACGCGGCTCAGCTGACCAACGGAGCGAGATCATGTCCAACACATTTTCCGGGCGCGGCAACCTGGCCGCCGCCCCTGAGCTGAAGACGGTCACGGTCAACGGCGAAGCGCGGCAAGTCGCCGAGATGCGCATGTATTGCGACCGGCCCGTGCCGGACGGCGACGGCGGCTTCAAGGATAAAGGCGGATTCTGGGTGAACATCTCCTTGTGGGGCGCGCGCGGTGAGCATGCGGCGCGCGTGCTCGACAAGGGCTCTCGGATCAAGGTCGAAGGAACGTTCGTACAGAACAGTTGGGAGAAAGACGGCGAGAAGTTCTCGCGGCTCGAACTGAGCGCTGACGATGTGACGCTGGATTTGTCCCGTCTCGCCTCCGTGACCTTGCGCGCCCGTAATCGATCTTCGGACGATGACACGAACGAAGCTGGCCACAGTGTGGCCAACCAAACGGAGGGGGCGATCGATGAGTGATGAGGCCGACCCGGTATTTCAGAACCGCGCCCACCACGCCGGTGCTGGAGCGCAGGCCGTGCCTGTCTGCGTCGACTGTTGCGACGATACCTTGGTCTTCGGTCTCCAGGATCGATATCACCCCTTTTCGATCGGCCTGATGACGATCCTTGAATGCCTGCGCGTAGCGGAAGCTGAAGGGCAGGTGCCCAAGCTGCCCGATGCCTGGTGGAACAGCGTGCGCAATCGATACCGCGCGCTCGAAGACTAAACGTATCTCGCTGGGCCACACCGCGCCCGCCATAATCGAGCTCCGGAGTGCTGGCCACAGTGTGGCCACCCCGTTCCAAGCGATATACAGTCACAGACAGGGTATATCGCGAGACTCGATCATGGACCGTTTTGAACTGCACGTCGGGGACCGGACGGACATGCCCCTTGAAAAGGAAATCTACGAGCGCGCAACCAGACGCCGTAGCCCTTGGGTGCGCAACAACGCCAAAGGCCAGGAGTCCTACTTTGCCGTCTGCCCGGCGTGTGACAATCCCATCCAGCTGATCAACCTATACAAGCGGCAGGATAATACGGCGCAACCATACGGACGCCATTACCCTGGATCAGTCCCAGCCCTGGCGCAATACAACCAGGACGCCTATGACCACTGTCCTCTGGCCACCCCCAGGCAGTTCGACTCGAGCAGCCGACGCCCCGAAGGCGATCCCGTTTCGTTAAACATCCTAAAACAGCTCATCGAGCAATTTGATCGCGTGGTCTATTTACTGCAGCAGGTGAGCGGAATCGCCCTGTCGCGGGGACTAGCCGAATCCATGCTCAAACGTTATGGAGCCGCCGAGGGTCACCGATATTGGCACGCCCACATGCTCAATGTTCCCTGGATATTCGGGTACATGGGCGGCTCACACGGCTTGTTCGGGCGCCGTGTTTTTGACAATGAGGCGTTACAAGTCGCTGTTGAAACCAAGATTCCGGGCGCTGTGTGGGAGGATAACCGGCTCCAGGCAGCCGAAGTCAACGGGCGCAAACCGTTTCTGGACCTGACCTTTTGCTACATTGCGTATCGCTCTAAACGTGAGGGCGACGCTCTGGTCGAATGCATGACGTTGCTGGTTTCAACGATGCCTGACGACCGACCCGTCTCAATTTATGAACAGACCCTCCCGATTGAAACCAGCCGTTGGTCGGCCTTGCTCAACACCCCCGAAGACTTCGCCCGACGCCCGTATCGCGATCACTGGGCGGTTATGGCGCGCGAAATTCTGGATCCGCAGCATACCCTTGCGGAGTGAGCCCGCAACGGTGAACCGCAAACAAGCTTGCCTTGCTGGCCACACTGTGGCCAGCGCTTTTGCCCGCGGCTTTCTCAGATATCACAAAAAAGATAAAACTTCATATAATTGTTTAAATTAGCAAATAAACGTTCATACGTAACATAAATTTATGTAATTACCTATTAAATATTAATTTAATTGTATTCGTAAATTATTTTTAATCCCTATTTCAGTCCAATATGAGACCATGAAAGTGTCCTATAAACAGGAAGACTCATGGCTGACTATGTAGAAACCCTGTATATCTGCGAAAAACATTCACAAGCACAAGATATTGCACGCATTCTATTGGCTAAAAATAGGACTAAACACTATCTGAGCGGGTCGGGTGTCACCGTCACCTGGTGCTTCGGACATTTGCTCGAGATGGCGCCGCCCGATCGCTACGGCGAACAATACAAGCGCTGGTCCCTGGATACGCTGCCGATTATCCCGGGCGAGTGGCGGCTCGATGTGCGCTCCAAGGCCAAGGCGCAGTACAAGGCCATTCAGGATCTGCTGACCAAGACGAACCACGTCATCGTCGCCACCGACGCCGACCGCGAAGGCGAGACCATCGCCCGCGAGCTCCTGGAGCGCTGCCGATACCGCGGCGCCGTCTCCCGCCTGTGGCTCTCGGCGCTGGACGACGCCAGCATCCGCAAGGCGCTGGCCAATCTCAAAGCCGGCGACGAGACCGTATCGCTGTATCACGCCGGCCTGGGTCGCGCCCGCGCGGATTGGCTGGTCGGCATGAATCTCACCCGCGCCTACACGGTCGTGGCTCGCTCGCAAGGCTATGATCGGCTTCTGCCGGTGGGCCGTGTACAGACACCGACCCTGCGCCTGGTGGTGGACCGTGACCGTCGGATCGAGTCCTTCAAGCCGGTGGCGTATTGGGATCTGGCGGCTGAGCTCGCCGCTCGGGCCGGTTCGCGATTCCGCGCCCGTTGGCAGCCGCCAGGCAGCGTCTGCGACGAGCCGGGCCGTTGTCTCGATGAACAGGCGGCCCGGCGCATGGCGCAGCGGGTTGCCGGCGCCACGGCGCGGATTACGCACGTCGAGACTACGCGTGAGCGTCTCGCGCCGCCGCTGCCGTTCGATCTGGGCGCGCTGCAGCAGGAGGCGGGTCAACAGGCGGATATGGGTGCGCAGGAGGTGCTGGACACTGTCCAATCGCTCTACGAGGCCCACAAGGCCGTCACCTACCCGCGAACCGACTGCCGCTATCTGCCGGTGAGCATGTTGGCCGAAGCCGGCTCCGTACTGGATGCGATCATGCAATCCGATCCGGCCTTCGCCCCGGCGCTCGCGCAGATCGACAGGGCACGGCAGTCAAAGGCCTGGAACGACGAGAAGCTCACGGCGCACCACGCCATCATTCCGACCGCGAAACCGTGCGATTCGCGCCGAATGTCCGCGGCCGAGCGGCGGCTCTACGAGCTGATCCGCACGCGCTACGTCGTCCAGTTCTGCCCCGATCACGAAGCGGATCGGACGGTCCTGTCGATCGATATCGCCAACGCGGCGTTCCGCGCGACCGGCAAAATCGTTGTCGTGGCGGGCTGGAAGGCCGTCAGCCGCTCGGGAGAACCCGAGCCGGACCGGAATGCCGGCGACAACGCCCGTCTGCCGGCGGTGCGAAAAGGTGATGCATGCCAGGTCGTCGGAGCCGAGATCCAGGCCAAGCAGACCCGGCCGCCGCCGCACTATACCGAAGGCACGCTGATCGCGGCGATGAAGAACGCCGCGTCGCTGGTGACCGATGAGCGCCTGAAAAAGGTGCTGCGCGAGACCGCCGGGCTCGGAACGGAGGCGACGCGCGCCGGCATCATCAAGACGCTTATCGAGCGTGGCTTTCTGGCCAAACGCAGGAAGCAACTCGTCGTGACCGAGGCGGGCCGCACTCTGATCACGCTGCTGCCCAAAAGCATCACCAATCCGGAGACGACCGCGCTCTGGGAGCAGGCGCTGGACGAGATCGGCGCGGGGCGGCTCGCGCTCGACGCCTTCCTCGCGCGTCAGACGGAATGGGTGTGTGCGGCCCTGAACCAGGTCCGTAAACAGGGCCTGAGTCTGCCGACGATCAAGGAAACGGCCCCGCAGAAAGCCTGTCCCGAGTGCGGCCAGCCAATGCGCGAGCGCCAGAGCCGGCACGGGGCGTTCTGGGGCTGTACGGGCTATCCCGCTTGCCAAGCGACGGTACAGGCCGACCGGAAACGCCGGCGTAAGGCGGCGTCCGAGTGAGCTGTCCGCACGGGTAGAGCTGGCCACAGTGTGGCCAGCCGGAACGAGGCCGGAGTGTGCTGGCCACAGTGTGGCCAGCGATCGAGACGAACCGCCGCGCGCTCACGGGCGTCGGGCCCGCCCGCTCGAGGCAGCGTCCCGACGAGCGCTGCACGGACAAATTCCGCGCCCCGGCGGCGGGATTTTCTGTTGTTCGCCCTTCGCCGGCCGGTCAAGGTGAGCGCGACACTCGGCGAAATGAAACGATCATGCATCGACCACCGTATTCGAGCGCACCCGCGAGAGCCGCCTTCGCCGTTGTCACGGCGCTGCTGCTGGTCTTGGGCGGCTGCGCCGGCACAGCGCCGCGCGCGCCGGACCTGCAAGCGGATGCGCCGGCGCCGGGCTTGCCGGACCTCTACGCTTTCCCCTCCGAGGCGCCGGCGGCGAACGCCGTGCGAACCGGGCGCTATCAGCTGGTTTCCCTGGCCCCGACCTCCGGTCAGCGAAATCTGCTGCGCCAAGCGGTGTCCATCGATCTTCCGCAATCGATGCGCCTCACCGTTCGCGACGGTCTGCAGCACGTCTTGCGGGGTTCCGGGCTGCGCCTGTGTTCCCGTCAGGCGCAGCCCGGCTTCTTCTCCTCACCCTTGCCGGCCGTCCACCGCGCGCTCGGGCCGACCACGCTCTCCGATGCGCTGCAACTGCTCGCCGGGCCGGCCTGGCGGCTGCACGCCGATTTGGCCGATCGCACCGTTTGCTTCGATCGGCGCGACCACACCGCCTCCTACAGCGCCCGTGACGGGCGATGAAAGCCGCACCTGACGAGGATCGGGCCATGCGCAAGCGATGGATCCCCCTGGCCGGCCTGATCGCCGCGGGCTTGACCGCAATCCCGGCCTGCAACAACGCCGACAGCGGCGACGCTTCACAGGGCGGCCAGGGCAACGGTTTGGCGGCCCGGCTCTCCGAGAGCGAAGCGGCGCTGGCGGTGCACGATCCGGACAGCGCCACCGGCGACAAAGCGAATGCGAAGGCCTCGAAGCCGTCTCGGGCGCGAGAGGCTCGATTCCAGCCGCTGCGCGCGCGCCTCCAAGCCATCCAGCAGGCCGATCAAAAGCGCCTGGATGATCAGGCGCAGCGGATCGGCAAGCTCGAGGCCACGGTCGAGAAGCTCGAAATGCGTCTGGACCGGCTGTCACAACCCATGGCGTCAGACGATCCAAGCGCCAAGGCGTCCGATACAGCGCCAGCGGATGCCGTGTCGCCGCAACCGGTTTCGCTCGTCCCAGTAGCCGGCCACACTGTGGCCGCCACACCGGTCCTCGTCCCAGCGGCCCACAGTGCGGGCAAGGATGGCAAATCGAATCCGAGCTCGCAGCAAAGCTCGAGCTCGGACAATAACGACGAGTCGTCCGGCGGGAGCGATTCGAGCGACAACGCTTCGGCTTCGACGAGCTCGTCGGCGCTCCCAAGCACCGCCGGCGACGCCAACCTGATTGCCAAGTGCCCAGCGCACGGCGATCCGGCGCAGCAATTCGACGTGTTCTTTCAGGCGAGCTCGCGCGCGGCGCTCACGCGCGCCACCGCCCAGGTCGAGTCGGCGGACCTCACGGATTGGTTTGCGGGCGAGCGCCGGCTCTATCTCGGCCGTTACGGTAAATGCCCCATCGCGGCGCGCCGCCGGGACGCCGTTCACGAGCGCACCGGGCTGGCGCTGACGATCGCGGCGGTTCGGCCCGAGCGGCGCCCGGCGGCGCCCACGCGCCGGGCCGAGCCATCGGCCGGCGCCAGCGATTCCGAGCGCGAGGTCGGCGCGAGTGACGCCACAGCCAAACGGCCTACCGAGCCCGGAGCGGCGCGGCCGGTCACCGTAAGCGCCCCGTTTCGGATCGTCGGCGTCGAGATCCGCGGCGCTCACCACTACCTCGGCCTCGCCCCGCACGGCGCAAACCGCCTAAGCGATGTCTCCTGGCTCGCGCCCGGCGAGCGCTACGCCCACTGGACGCTGCAGGCCATCCGTACCGACGCCGGCACCGCCACGTTCGTCGACGGCGACCGGACGATCGTCGTTAAACTCCCCAGTCGAGGCTAACACATGTTCCGCACGCCCATTCAGCAGGTATTGCTCGGCGCCGTTGTGGCCGCTGTCGGCCTACCCGCCGGCGCGCAGGCGCCGCGGGATGCATCGGCTCGGCTCGAGCGCCCCGACACCGCCGAGCAGGCCACTGAGCCGCGTCACGCCCAGCCGCGCTCGATCGCCCAGACACGCGCCCGGCAATGGGATCTGTCGGTCAGCGACTGGCAGCGCTACAAGAAGCTGCTCGAGGGCATCGACGGCTATCGCTCCGAGAAACTCGATCCGCTCACCCTGCTCGGGATCCACGCGCGCTCGGCGGCCGAGCGCAAGCGCTATGCCGAGCAGCTGGCGCGCTTGGAGCATGAACGCATCGAGCGCGTGCTGGCGTTTCAAAACGCCTACGACGCCGCGTTCGCGCGCTTGTACCCGAACGCAAAGCCGGTCAAGACCGACGGCTTCGGCCGGGCGATGGACAACGGCGCGCAGGCCGCCCGGCGCCTCGGGCTCGAGAGCGAGGCGCGCACGGCCGTGTTCGTGCGCACCCACGCGTGCCGTGCTTGCCGCCGCAAGGTCGAGCAGCTGGCGGCCGCGGGTACGCCGATGGACATCTTCGTCGTCGACGCCGAGAGCGACGATGCGATCCGCTCCTGGGCGAAAACGCTCGGACTGGATCCGAACCGCGTGCGCCGCGGTGAGATCACGCTCAATCACGCCCCGGCCGCGCTCGCCCGCACCCTAGCGGGCCGGTCGCTGCCGCGGGTGGTCAGCCGCTGACCCGTGCGCTTAGCGGCCTTGGCCTGGCTTGCCTGGTGTGCGGCGGCGGCGCAGGCGAGCGGCCGCACCGTACCCGCTGCGTACACCCAAGCGGCGAGTGCGCACCACGTGCCGCCCGCCGTGCTCTACGCCGTCTCGCTCGCCGAATCGGCGACAACGCTCCCATTCGGCCGCCGGCCGTGGCCCTGGACGCTCAACATCGCCGGGCGCGGCGCGCGCTACGCCACCCGCAAGGCGGCGTGCCGGGCGCTGCAAACGGCGCTCACACACACCCGGAGCGTCGATGTGGGTATCGCTCAGATCAACGTACGCTGGCAGCCGGGTTTGTTCGGCGCCGGGGAACGTTTCGCCGCTCCCTGCGCGGCGCTCGATCCCTACGCCAATCTCGACGCTGCGGCCGCACTGTTGCGCCGTTGCCACGAGCGGACCGCCGGCGGCTGGAGCGCCGCGGCCGGCTGCTATCACCGCCCTGCCGGCGGCGCTCCGGCGGCGCGCTATCGCGCGGCCTTCACCAAAGAGCTCACGCGCCTCACGCGCGGGGGGTCGCTGGAGCTCGCCGGCCGCACGCCGAACCCAGCGGCGAGCCCCCGCGCGGCTGATGAACACCCGCCGGCGCCGCGCCGGGCGGCGGTCGCTGCGGACCCCGTGACCTGGATCAATCCATCGACCGATGAGGAGGAGCGCAATGCGCTTGACTGACCACCGTCTGGCCCTGTGTTTGCTCGCGGCCTTGGCGCCCCTGGCCGGCGTCCACGCCGAGCTCACCGTCGTAGCCGATCACGGCGGTGCGCCGGCGCGCGCCTACTACGCGCCGATCGCGCCGGCCGGGGTCGGTGAGGACGAGGCGTACAGCGCGCGCGAGGAGGCGCGCAGTCGGGGTCCGGTGCGCGAGGCCGATCTGCTGCCGGTCCGCTCCGCTCGGCTGACCCCGGGCCGGGTGGAGGCGCGCTCGCTCGAGCTCCCCGCTGGGATGAGCGCGTTTTTCATCGTCGGCGCCGATGCCCTCTCGCGGCGTTGGCTCGCGCAGCGCGGGCCGCGCCTGCGCGCGCTGCACGCCGTGGGCTTGGTCGTCAACGTCAAGACCGCGGCGCAGTTGCAAGCGCTGCGCCGGGCCGGGGACGGTCTGGTGTTGCGCCCGGTGGCCGGCGACGACATCGCCGAGCGGTTGGATCTCGCGCATTACCCCGTGCTCATCACATCGCAAGGAGTACAGCAATGAGCCAAGCCGGCACCGAGGGCGCCGATCCGAACGATGCGCAAGGCGCCAAGCGGTTCCTCTCGGATGCGATCCGGATCGTCGCCCGCGTCAACCAGGCGCTCGGCGGCAACGCCCCGTCGAGCGCCGCACTCAAAAGCGCGACCGTCGGCCTCCACGCGCTGCAACAGCTCGCCCTCCGCTACGCCGAGCAGGCGTTGACCAAGGCCGAGTGGATCGATCTGCATCGCTATGTGGCGCAGCTCGCCGCAAGCGAAGGGGTCCGCAGCGTCCGGTTGCGGCCGGACGTCGATCTGATGAGTCTCGCGCTGTCCGACTATCTCGAAGACGACGACGAAGCCGGCGACACGCTGTTGCGCGAGCTGATCGAGCTGACCCGCCAGGGCGCGGCCGATCGCCTCCGTGGCGTATACCTGCGCGCTCGGATCGACTTTTATGACCAGTGGTGCGCGGCGCTCGAAGAGGACGCGGCGCTCGACAATCTGTGCGAGACCGTGGTCGAGCGGCGCGCCGACAACGCGCGCCACAGCCGCTCGGGCGCGGTGCTGGACGCGAAACGAGGAACACCGAAATGAACTACGCCGATGGACGGCGGCTGGCGAACATGATTGCGCACGCGGAGGCCTGCGGCTGGCTGCACGTCAGCCAAATCGGCGTGACCTGGTCTCCGCGTACCGACTCCGGCCGGCACTGGCCGCAACGCAAGGCCCAGGCCGTTCTCGGCGACCTGGCCGGGCTCGGCTACGCGAGTGTTCACGAGAGCCTGACCGGCCGGGTCGTACGCACGAACGAGACCGGATTCCGGTTCTTCGACCTTGCCGGAGCCCCGGCCTTATCGGATGCAAGGGCGGCTTGGTATTTCGGCGATCCTATTCCGACGGCCGGCGGGTAATGGCCGGCAATCACCCCATCGAGGCCCTGCTCAGGCCGGCCGTCGAGATCTATACGGCGGCGGCCTGCGCGGGCGGCGCGCTAGTGTGCGTGATCGCGCCGTGGATGATCGCGTTGGCGCCGAGCGTGGGCTACGGCCTGGCCGGCGTGTTCACGGCGTTCGGGCTCTACCGCTTCGGCCAGGCCTGGTGGATCGTGCGCTATCGGCGCGGCATGCGTCGTCTGCCGCGCTTCGCCATCGCCGCGCGTCGGATCCCGGTGAGCAAACGCTATCTCTGGTTGGGGCGGGGCTTTCGCTGGCAGGTGCAACACACGCGCCGGCTGTATGAAGCCCAACAACCGGAAGCCCAGTCGTTCCTGCGCCCGAATATCGTGTATCGCCTCGCGCGCGCCCTGGAAGCACCGTTGGAGCGTCGGCATCTGACCTGGCTGGTGGACGTGCTGCGCGCCGACACCCTTCTGAACCCGGTACGGCCGCTGCCGCCGGTCGGCGGCGATCCGGCGCTGCATGCGGTCGAGCCCAACGAGACCGACATCTATATGCCACTCGGTGAGCGTGTCGGGCACACGCTCGTCCAGGGCACGACCCGTGTGGGCAAGACGCGGCTCGCCGAAGTGCTGGTGACCCAAGACATCCGCCGGCCGGTCGGCGGCGGTGAAGTGGTGATCGTCATCGATCCCAAGGGCGATGCGGATCTCATGATGCGCATGTACGTCGAGGCCAAACGCGCCGGGCGGCTCGACGCGTTCCGGGTGTTCCATCTCGGCTATCCGGAGCTCTCGGCGCGTTACAACGCGATCGGCCGGTTCGGCCGGATCTCGGAGGTGGCCACACGGCTCGCCGGGCAACTCTCCGGGGAGGGCAACAGCGCGGCCTTCCGCGAGTTCGCCTGGCGGTTCGTGAACATCGTCGCCCGCGCGCGCCACGCGCTGGGCTACCGGCCCACCTACCAACAGATCCTGGCCGATGTCGTGGCGATCGACGAGCTGATGATCGAATACGCCCGGCACGCCCTGCCGGAGGTCGACGAAAGCGCCTGGGGGCAGATCGCCGAAATCGAAAACGGGCTCAACGAGAAGAAGGTGCCCCGCAACATGCAGGGCCGGGATTACCGCGTCGTCGCAATCGAGCTCTATCTGCAGCGCAACAAGGTCGCCGATCCCATGCTCTCGGGCCTGCGCTCGGCCGTGCGCTACGACAAGACCTATTTCGACAAGATCGTGGCCTCGCTGCTGCCTCTGCTCGAAAAGCTGACCACCGGGCAGACCGCCGAGCTCCTCTCGCCGGATTATGACGACATCGACGACGAGCGCCCGATTTTCGACTGGCGCCAGGTCATCCGGCAGAAGGGCATCGTCTACGTCGGCCTCGATGCGCTCTCCGACTTCGAGGTCGCGCAGGCCGTGGGCAATTCGATGTTCGCGGATCTGGTCTCGGTCGCCGGCGACATCTACAAGCGCGGCGTCGACGACGGCCTGCCCGGCGCGGATCCGGCCGCCAAGCCGGCCATCAATCTGCACTGCGACGAGTTCAACGAGCTCATCGGCGATGAGTTCATCCCGCTCATGAACAAGGGCGGCGGCGCCGGGATCCAGGTCACCGCCTACACGCAGACGCTCTCCGACATCGAGGCGCGTCTGGGTAATGCGCCCAAGGCGCGCCAGGTCATCGGCAACTTCAACAACATCATCATGCTGCGCGTGCGCGAGGAGGCGACCGCGGCGTTGCTGACCCGCCAGCTGCGCCCGGTGATGGTCAGCCAGCGCATGCTCGTGTCGATGGCCTCGGACAACTCCGATGTCGATACCGACAGTGATTTCTCCTCCGCCGGCGGCGACCGCGTATCGACTCAACAGGTGCCGATGCTCGAGCCGGCGGACGTGGTCAGTCTGCCCAAGGGGCAGGCGTTCGCGCTGATCGAAGGCGGTCAGCTCTACAAGATCCGGATGCCGCTGCCCAAGGCCGAGGACTCGGCCGAGCTGCCGCACGGCCTCGGCGAGATCGCCGAGCGCATGCGCGCGCGCTATCAGACCGCCGATCACTGGTGGCGCGACCTGGCGCCGCCCCCGATCACGATCGACAACGCGCCGCAGTCGGGCGCGGCGCAGGGGGTGGCCGCGCCGCCGGCCGACCCAGTCGATCCCGAACCGACTCGCCGGCGGACCGCCGCCGTGAGCGGCTGGGCCGGCGAGGCGATCCACGACGGCGAGGAGGACTGAGCATGGCCACGGCCCGCGAGACCCAGGCGCCGCGCCGCCGCCCAACCGCCTTGGGCTGGGCGATCGGGCTGCCGTTTCGGATCGCGGCGGTCGTCGGCGTATCGATGCTGACCTCCATCGCCGTCGAATGGACCGGAATCTATGCCGGCTGGTGGGCGCAGCCCGGGGCGATGCACGCCCGGGGCGTGCTCATCCACGAGCTCGGCTGGATCGATACCGAGTTCACGCGATCGCTGCTGTTCTCGCAGCCCGTCGAGGTGGCAAGCCAGCTCGTCACGGGGGTTTACGACGCCGTGTTCGTGGGCAGCGGCCTCGCGCCCTGGTTCGAGCACCACGCCGGGCGCGGCGGAGCCGCGCAGGCCATCGCAACTTACGGTCAGGCCGCGATCAACGTCTCGCTCGTGGTCCTGATACGTGTGTTCATTCTCACGCTCACCGTGCCGCTGTTCGCGCTGGCGGCCTTCGTCGGCGTCGTCGACGGCCTCGTGCGCCGCGACCTGCGCCGATTCGGCGCCGGGCGCGAGTCCGCCTTCATCTATCACCGCGCCAAACGGCTTACCGGGCCGGTCTTTATCGTCGGCTGGATCGCCTATCTGTCGGTGCCGTGGTCGGTCCATCCGAACCTGTTCCTGGTACCGAGCGCCGCCCTGTTCGGGCTGCTGCTGTCCGTCACCGTCGGCTCCTTCAAAAAATACTTATGAGCGCGATGCGTATCCCAAAAACGCCGAGTGCACGGGCAAAAAATTCCAACACCGCCTTGCCGGGGTTTTTCCGCACAGCGCGCCCAGCCTTTGCCACGATGCGCTCGACATTTTCAACCCTGCAGCGCGAGGCCCAGCCGGCGTGACCGATGCCAACCGCCCAACTCTACGACGGATTGCCGCAACCGCTGTGATCCTGGCCGCGCTGGCCGGCCGGGCTCAGGCGGTGCGCGCGGCCGAGCCGCGCGATCCGATCCAGCGCGAGGATCTGGCGCTGATCGAGACGCAACTCGCCCGCGTCGATCGAGTCATCGACCGCTTGGCCGCGCGCCAGGCGCGAGCGCCCAAGCGCCGCGTCGTGCTCGACGTCGATCAACTGCGCGCCGATGTCCACGCGATTCGCGCCGGCATCCAGGGCTACCTATCGCCGCCGCGGCTGCTGCCGCGCGCACCGGCGGCGCTCTCCGGCGAGTATCTGGAGCTGCGCCCCGGGAGCACGCCATGAACCCGGGCGCGGCCTTCGCCGGCGGCGCCGGCGCATCGACCCCGGTCATCGCCGCGCTGGCCGTCGGCGTGTGTGCGGCGGTGGTCCTGCTCTGGGCCGGCTGGGCGCTGCTCTCGGTCTATCGGGGCTGGGCGGGCGAGCGCGTGCGAGGCGTCACGTTCCAGTCCGTGTCCTGGCGCATCGTCCTGTTGGTCGTCGTGATCCTCTGGATCGTCATTTAACAGCTCTCACCCACGGCATCTTAACCACCGAAGGAGCCCATCATGCACCCACTTGTCACTCTCCGCTCTCTGCGCCGGCGCGCCGCCTTCATTCTGCCGGCGCTGGCGTGTCTGCCCCAAGCCGCGCTGGCCGCTTTGCCCACCGTGCAACCGCCATCGGCCGGTAGCGGCGGCACGGGGTTGTTCGGCACGCTGCAGGGCTATATCGCCATGGCGATCATTCTCGGGGGCCTGGTGCTGGCGGCCGGCGCGTTTCTGGTGGTCGGCAACGGCGCCGTTGCGACGTTCAACGAAGCGCGCGAGCGCAACCAATGGGGCAAGTTCGGCGCCGTGGTCGTGGTCGGCGTGATCCTGATCGTCGCCATCATCTGGCTCGCCACCCAAGCCGCGACCATCCTGTAAGGCCCTCGCCGCATGGCCGACGAGCACACCATCCGGTTCGTGCCGGCGCGGCTGAACGCCGCGCCGGTCGTCTTTCGCGGCATGACCGAGCGCGAGCTCATGCTCATGGTCGCCGCCGGTCTGGCCATGGGCTTGGTGCCGGGCATCCTCATCGCCGTCGCGCTCGGCAAGTTCGCCATGGTGCCGACTTGCATGGTGGCTGTAGCGTTCGCGGCCGTGGGGTTCGGCGGCCGCCTCATGCGCCGGCTGCGCCGCGGCCGGCCGGAGACCTGGCTCTATCGCCGCGTGCAGTGGATCGCGGCCAAGCGCGGGTTCAACGGCGCGGCGCTGATCATCACCACGGCGACCTATCGCGCCCGGCGCGATCGCCGTGGTCACAACGGAGGCCCGTCGTGAGCAAGTTTCGCCACGGCAACGCCGCCCGTGACGCGCACATCATGACGCTACGCGCCCTGGTCGGCGTGCTGCTCGTGCTCTGTGGCGGCATGTGGTACGGCTGGCAGAGCGCGCCGGCGGATCTCACGATCTACAATCCGCCGGATCTGCGCAGCGGCTCGACCCGCAAGTGGTGGCAGGTGCCGCCGTCCACGGTCTACTCGTTCGGGTTGTATCTCTGGCAGCAGATCAACCACTGGCCGAAAAACGGCAAGGTCGACTTCAAGGACAACCTCGCCCGCTACAGCGCCTATCTGAGCCCGAACTGCCGGATCGAGCTCGCCGAGAACTACCAAAACCGCGCGAGCCGCAATGAGCTCGAGGATCGCGTGCGCACCCTCCAGGAGATCCCCGGCCACGGCTACCGGCCCGATGACGTGACGATCCTCGACCGCGATCACTGGATCGTCTCGCTCGATGCCGAGATCAACGAATACCTGAAAGGCACGCCGGTGCGCGATCTCTATATCCGCTACTACCTGCGCGTCGTGCGCGCCGAGGTGGATCCGGAGATCAACCCCTTCGGCCTGCAGCTCGATTGCTTCGCCAAAAAGGCCGTGCGGCTTACGGCCGCAGCCGGTAGCGCGGAGGAGGGCTCCGGATGACGACCCCCGATCGATTCGATCACCCGCTCCGCCGGGCGCTGTTCGGC
Organism: Gammaproteobacteria bacterium; assembly: GCA_030433275.1. Classification (GTDB taxonomy): domain Bacteria; phylum Pseudomonadota; class Gammaproteobacteria; order Nitrococcales; family Nitrococcaceae; genus Nitrococcus. The sequence goes on along the minus strand of JAUILK010000003.1, from coordinate 90,950 downwards.
ATCGGCGCGTCGGCTGTGATGGCGGCGATGGCGCTGCCGGCCGCTCAGGCGAGCGATGTTCGGCACTGGACGCGCGCGCCGATCGACATCAAGTTGCCGGTCGGCTCCGAGCGCATCGTGGTCTTCGACCGCCCGGTCCGAGTCGGCCTGCCGTCCAAGATCGCGGATCCGGCGGTGCTGCGCGTGCAGTCGACCGGCGGCGCGGTGTACTTGAAGGCGAACCAGCCCTTCGCCACGCAGCGCGTGCAGATCCAGGAGGTGACCAGCGGGCGGGTCATGCTCTTCGATCTCTCCGGCGTGGCGCACGCGAGCCATGAGACGGTGCAGGTCGTCACCGACGCCGAGCCCTCGGGCGACTCCGCCCGGGCCCCGGCGACGGCGCCGCAGCGTGACTCCGCGCCGCCGGCGGCCTTCGGCCGGGGCGCGGACCGCGGCGGCGCGCCGCTACCGGTGCAGCTGGTCCGCCACGCCGCGCAAGCGCTGTATTCACCCGAGCGGGTGCTCACCGCCACGCGCGGCATCCAGCGGATCGCGACGCCGGATCGCTCGCTGCCCGGCCTGTTGCCCGCTTACCCGGTCAGCGCCCGGCCGATCGCGGCCTGGCGGGCGGCGGCGTATACGGTGACCGCCATCGAGATCACCAACCGCGATCCGCGCCGCAGTTTCGAGCTGGATCCACGCGGTCTGGCCGGCGATTTCTACGCCGCCGGCTTCATGCACCGCACGATCGGGCCGGCCGGCACGCTCGCCGATACCACGACGCTGTTCGCCGTAACCGAAAACGGCGCGCTCGCCGATGCGTTGGCGCCGCCGGTCGGCGCCGGGGCGGCGGAGGCCGACGATGCGCATTGAGTCCAACGCCCTGCTCAAGTTCGGCGTGCCGGCCGTCATCCTGGTTGGCCTCGTGCTCGGTCTGCGCGCCTGCCACAACGCCGGCGATGACCGCGCTCCAACGGGCGCGGCCGACGACCTCGGCAACGAGGCGCCGCGGCCGTTGACCGAGGACGAGCGCAACGCGCTCGGCGTCGAGGCCGACACCCCCCGCGATACGGTCGCCACCCTGGTCGGCCAGATGCACCAGATGCGCGCGCAGCTCGAAGACTCGCAGCAGGAGTCCGCCAAGCTGCGCGCGCAGAACAAGCGCCTGGCCGATCAGAAGCGGAACATGCAGGGTGCGATCGACCAGGCTTTCACGAAACAGCGCGCGCAGGATCGGCGCCGGCGCGAATCGTTGGTGGATTCCTTGAACCGCAAGATCGCGAGTCTGCGCGTCACGCTCGGCGCCACCGATTCCAACGCCCGCCCCGGTGACGCGGCCCTGCCGGTCGGCCTCGGGCTGAACGCCTCGCCCGCCGGCGCCCGCGCCGGCCTGACCTGGGTCGATCCGCTCGGAGCGAGCGCGGCGCGCTCCGACGCCGCCGGCGAGCGCTCCGGTAACGGCGCGCCGGCCTTTGCAACGGCGTTCGACTCCGGCGGCGAGGCGGTGCAGGCCGCGGCCGGGCGTAGCGGCCAGGCCCCGCCGGGCAATGGCGTCCCAGCCGCCGTACCCGTCTACACCGTGCCGAAAAACGCCACACTGGTCGGCTCGGTGGCCATGAGCGCCCTGCTCGGCCGCGTGCCGGTCAACGGCGCGGTGCAGGACCCCTACCCCTTCAAGGTGGTCATCGGCCCCGACAACCTGACCGCCAACGGCATCGAGCTGCCCGAGCTCAAGGGCGCGATCGTCTCCGGCACCGCCACCGGCGATTGGACGCTCTCGTGCGTGCGCGGCACCGTGTATTCGATCACCTTCGTATTCCAGGACGGCGCGATCCGCACCGTGCCGCCTTCGGCCAAGCCGGGCAAAGCCAACACCAACAAAAACAACAACAAAAACGAGATCGGCTATCTCTCCAACCCCCAGGGCGTGCCGTGCGTGTCCGGCACGCGCAAGACCAATGCGCGCTCGTTCATTCTGACCAGCCTGCTGCTCTCTGCCGGCGCGGGTGCGGCCAACGCCGTCGCCGGCGGCCAGACCACGACCGGCGTCAGCGGTTTCGGGGCGACCCAGGGCGTGACCGGCAACATCGGCAAATACATCGCCGGCCGGGCCGCCTCCAAGGGCCTCTCGGAAGTGCGCCAATGGGTCGAGAAACGCTTCGGCCAGACCTTCGATGCCGTGTACGTGCCGCCGGGCCAGCCGGTCGCGGTCAATGTCGATAAGACGCTGCCCATTGACTACGAAAGTCAAGGACGCAAGGTGCACCATGTCGGTTATGAAAACGCGCAGCGCCTGGATTAGCGCCCTCGCGCTCGCCGCCGCCGCGGGCCTCGCCGGCTGCGCCACCTCGCAGGAAGAGCTGCTGCCGACCCGGCCCGGCGTGACCATGGCCGGGATTTGGCGCCAGACTACGGGCGGCGCTCGCACCGAGCGTGGCCGATCGCGCCTGATCGAGGCGCGGGCCCGGCGGCGCCGGCCGCCGCAGCCGACGCCGGCGGCCGGGCGCGGCGGCGCTACCCGCACGGCGGTCAAGTCCACCCAGCGCCGGTTCCCGCGCCTGCCGAATCCGGATCTTACCCTCTACATCTTTGCGCATCTCTCCGGCGGCGCGGGCGAACAGGTGCCGGTGCCGGGCTATACCACGGTGTTTCCGCTCTACGCCCGGCCGTACTACGCACAGCCGGGCGAGCGCAGCGAATATCAGGGCGTGGCCGCCAACGGAGGGTCCGCGCGATGAGCACACCGGCCGATACCCTGTTCGGACCGCTCTGGCGGCTTCTGCCGGGCCACCAATCGAGCCGAGACGGCGGCGATACGCCGGCGCCGAGCGCCGTCGATGCGAGCGGCGGCCGACGCGGCCAGCCGCGCGGCACGCCGCCGACCCGGGGCGAGATCAAGGCGTCCTACGCGCGCGGGCCGTCGTTCTCGCGCTACCTGCCCTGGGTGGAGTATCTGGCCGATTCCGGCTGTTTTCTGCTCGAGGACGGCCTATCGGTGGGCGTGGCGGCCGAGATCATGCCGGTGCCCACCGAAGGCCGCTCTCAGGAAGCCCTCTCGGGCGTGCGCGACCAGATCGAGTCGGCCTTTCAGGACGCGGTGCCCGAATACGACACCCATCCCTGGGTCATTCAGATCTTCGCGGGCCATGAAATCGATCCGACCAACGATGTCGAGGCGCTGCGGGAGCACGCCGCCGCGCATTTGCTCGATGACGCGTTCACCCGGGCCTGGTTGGAGGGTATGGAACGTCATCTGCGCACCCTCTCGCGGCCCGGCGAGATTTTTCACGACGATCGGATCACGAACACGCGCTGGCGCGGCCAGACCGCCCGCGTGCGCTTGCTGCTCTATCGCTGGCTGGGCTCGAGTGATGCGCCGAGCGCCGAAGAGGAGGCCAATCACGTCTATGAGCGCCTGGCCGCGGCGCTCACCGGCTCCGGCGCGCGGATCGAGCGCATGGACGGCGCGGCGTTCCACCACTGGCTGCTGCCCTGGTTCAACCCGGCGCCGGCGAGCGCCGATCCCGATCCGGATGCCTTCTATCAGCGCATGGCGTATCCCGGCGACGCGGAGATCGCGAGGCTCGCCCACTACGATCTCGGCGAGGACCTCATCCACAACAGTCCGGTCGGCGATGTCGAGCGCGGCGTGTGGTACTTCGACGGTCGCCCGCACCGGGCGATTCCCGTCGAGGAAATGCGCCGCGCGCCCGATATCGGCCACATCACCGGCGAGATGTCCCGGTCCAACGGGCAGGCCTACAACGCCATCATGGACAGGCTCCCCGAGGACACGGTCATGGTGTTGACGATCGTGGTCACACCGCAGGAGCCGCTCGAGGATCACATCAATCGGCTGCGCGCGCGGGCGGTCGGCGACAGCGTCAATGCCGCGCAAGTGCGCGCGGACTGCGATACGGCGCGCAGCATGCTCGCCGCCCAGCACAAGCTCTATCAGTACGCCCTGACGTTCTTCATCCGGGGCGTCGACGAGGCGGATCTGCGCCGGCGCACGCTCGCACTGAGCAGCCAGCTGCAACAGGCCAAGCTCAAGCCGGTCGCGGCCGAGGACGAAGTGGCCCCGCTCAATACCTATCTGCGCTGGCTGCCGATGGCCTATAACCCGGCCGACGACAAGCGCGGCTGGTATACGCAGCTCGCCTATGTCCAGCACCTCGCCAATCTCGCGCCGTTTTTCGCTCGCTCACGCGGCACCCAGCACCCGGGTCTGTCGTTCTTCAACCGCGGCGGCGGGACGTTCTCGTTCGATCCCTTGAGTTTGCAAGACCGAACGAAGAACGGTCACATGCTGGTGTTCGGTCCCACCGGCGCCGGCAAGTCGGCCACGTTGAACGCCATGTTCTCCCAGGTTATGGCGCTGCGCCGGCCGCGGCTGTTCATCATCGAGGTCGGCAACAGCTTCGGTCTGCTGGCCGACGATCTGGAACGTCATGGCCTGTCGGTCAACAAGGTGCGGCTCGCGCCCGGCTCCGCCCCGGCCCTGCCGCTGTTCGCCGAGGCCGCTCGGCTGCTGGATTCCTCCGCGTCGCGGTTGCGCGATGCGTTCGATCGCGCCGACGAGCGCCGCTCCAACGAGCCGGTGCTCGCCGGCGAAGACGAGGCGGGCGAGGAGGGCGAGCGCGATCTGCTCGGCGAGATGGAGATTACGGCCCGTTTGATGATCACCGGCGGCGATCCGGCCGAGGACGCCGAGTTTCGCCGCTCCGACCGGCGCCTGGTGCGCGACGCCATCTACCGGGCCGCCGCGGCCACCCGAAAGGAAAAACGCCAGTGTCTGGCCGAGGATGTGCGCAACGCGCTGTTCGAGCTCTCGCGCAGCGAGGATCTGCCCACGGTCCGGCGCGCCAAGGCCCATGACATGGCCGAATCCATGGGGTTGTTCTGCGACGGCTTCGACGGGCAGGTGTTCAACCGCGAGGGCGCGGCCTGGCCGGAGTGCGATGTGACCGTGGTCGATCTCGCCCACTACGCGCGGGACGGCTACGAGGCGCAGCTCGCGCTCGCGGTGGTTAGTTTGACGAACATCATCATCGGGCTGGCCGAACGCGACCAATACAGCGGCCGGGCGATCATCCAGGCGATCGATGAGTGCCACATCGTCACCGTCAATCCCCTGCTCTCGCCCTATTTGCTCAAGGCCGGCAAGATGGGCCGTAAGCTCTCCTACTGGATCTGGCTCGCGACGCAGAACCTCGAGGACTTTCCGGACGCCGCCACTCGGCTGCTCAACATGATCGAGTGGTTTGTGTGCCTGGTCACCCCGCCCGATGAAGTCGAGCAGCTGGCCCGTTTCAAGGCGCTCACCGACGACCAGAAAGCGCTGATCAAGTCGGCCACCAAAGTCAACGGCAAATACACCGAGGGGGTGGTGTTGGCCGACCGGCTCGAGGCGCTGTTTCGGATCGTGCCGCCGAGCCGCTATCTGGCGCTCGCTGGCACCGAAGGCGAGGAGAAGGCCGCACGGCGCCGGGTGATGGACGCGCTCGGCTGCAGCGAGCTCGATGCGGCGTTGCATATCGCCGCGCGCCTGGACGAGGCGCGCGGCATGAAGCCGGCGGCCGGCGACGATCGGCTGGATTGAGCCGTTAGCCGCCACTGCGAGAGCGGCGCAACCGAAAGAGAAAACTCAGCATGAGCACCGAAACCCAGACTGAACAGGAAATCGAGGACAAAGACATGGCCGATCCGATGCGTAAATGTTGCGTGACCGGGGTCGGCTGGTGCTGGATGCAAGATGGCGAAATCATGGAAGTCATTGCCACAGATGATGATGGCTGACACCGCGGCATGGCCGCATTCGTCAGCCGTGATTACTGGACCGATACCGGATCGGTTTTCCTAGGCGATCGAGGCGAGAGCCAACTGCATGAGGTCGCCATCCATCACCAGTGCGTCGTCGGCACGATCGCTGATGCAGGGGGAGATTGCATGGATTTGAAAAAGATCGACGCGGGTGGGGCAGGCTCGCCGTTCAAGGCGGTTCAGGGCCGGCGCGGCGTCAAGTTCCGCCAGCAGCCGCGCTCCGGCGCAACGGATGCGGTGCTCGAGCTCGAGCACAACGGGCATGACCGCGTCGTAGTGACCGTGCGCGAGCGGCCTCGGCTCGCGAGCGGCCGGCTCGCCACGCAACACAATCGGCTGCTCGCCTTCGACAGTGAGGAGGCGGTTCAGCTGGCGAGCATCCTGCTCTATCTCGTCGAGGAGCACCTGCGCGACGACGCCGAGGCGCCATTCCATCACTACGTCACCACACCGGAGCGGGCGGCGTTCGGCTCGAACTGGCTGCTCGAGGAACAGGACACCGCGGCCGAACGGCTCGAGCGCCGGCGCTCGCGCAGCCATGTGCTCGGTCTGATGCGCCGCTGCCTCGAGGTCTGCGAAGACGAGGCGTTCATCCGGGAGCTGTGCATGAACCTGGCGCTCTGGGCCGATCGCTCCGGGGACGGGTTCGCCGCCCGGAAAGCCGAGCAGGCCCTGTACCAGCTGGACATGGTGCCCGACGAGGCTGGGAGCCCAGCCGGTGCGGAGAACTAAACAGCATGAATGACCGATGCCGTATCCCCCGAGGTTCACGACTCATGCGAATGATACCGATCATCGGCTTGGCCCTGACGGGCCTTGCATCGGGGGCGGCGACGGCGCAGACGGAAGTGTTCACCCTCGCCGGCCTGCCCGTCACGAACGTACCCGATCACGCGGCGGTATTCGAGCTCGACGCGCCCGCCCGCCTCGACAAGCGGCTCTCAGACGGCTTGCCCGCCGACCAGGCGGCGGCGGCCAAGATGGTTCAACAACGTCTGCACGGCTTCAAGAAAGCCTACGGCGAGGCGTATCGCGGACTGCTGCGCGCCTGGCGGCTCGGCGTCGAGCGGGTGCCGGCCGTGGTCGTCGACGGCGAGTACGTCGTCTACGGCGAGCCCGACGTGCAGGCCGCGCTCACCGAGATCCGCGCCGCCGCACGCCAGGAGGAACGGCCGTGATCGACCGGCGTGCCCCCATCGCGCTCGCCGCGGCGTGCGCGCTCCTAGTGAGCGGGGGTCTCGCGCCGCGGCCCGCCCGGGCCGTCAACACCGCCTCGATCCTCGCCTCGGCGGCGTCGTGGAACTGCCTGGATTACCGGATCGTCAACGTTTGCGTCTGGCTGACCTGTAATCTGTTCGTCTGCTACACGCGCACGAGCGTGAAGGTCAGACACTATATGCCGGATCTGGTGGTCTCGGTCTATCAGCGGACCGGCGAGAACCCTTGGCCGATCGTCTCGCCCCTGGCGCCGCCGAATTTCACCGCCCGCACCGGCGGTGTCCGCACCGAAGGCTTGGCCGGCCGCGATCACCGGAATTTGCGCTTCAAGCAGGCCGATGCGTTCGGTCATCCCGCCGCCGCCGGCTTCGCTCAGCTGGCGAGCGTCAGCGCCGGCTATACCTGCGATACCCCCGCCAAAGCGATGAGGCCCTACTACTTGTCGGTGTTCGATTCGTTGGCCTGGCGCGCCGGCGTGCCGGAGTCCGTCTATCCCGAGGCGCTGATTCCGGGCGCGCGGACGATCGGCCGCATCGGCAACGTGTGGGGCCATGTCTATCCACGCTCCGGATTCATCGCGCAGGCCAACGACTACAAGGCGGCCGCCGTGGTGGCCCAACGCGTCGCGGATTTCGTCACGCGCCCGGGCCAGCCGCACGTCTACTGGCCGCTCGTCGCACCGCCCCGGCCGGGCTATTGGCCGCCCGCGCCGGTCAAGGAAGGCGACGCCTCGACGCACAAGTGGCAGCGCCTGCAGCCGAATATGACCCTTTCCTGCAAGGTTTTCCCCGATCGCGGTCCGCTCGCGGGCTTCCGCGTACCCGACGACGGCGACTACGTCTGGGCGTTATGGCGCCCCTACGCGTGCTGCAAGCGCCGCGGCCAGACGCTGATCTTTCCCCCAAACTGAGGGCAACAGCATGAACAACCGCTTGGTCTCCCGCGCCCGCGCCGCACTGAGCGGCGCGATCGCCTTTGCCGTGCTCGCCGTCGCCGGGTGCGGCTCCGCCGAGGTCGGCCCCTCCGCCGATAAGGTCCGGCTGGATCTGCTCGAGCGGATCAATGCGGCGTATCACGGCCTGCTCGAGACGGATCATTTCACGGTGAACGACCGCCGGGTCTTGAGCGAGGACCGGGTCAAATTCCATGTAATCGTCAGCTACAAGGTCGATCCGCAGCGCGCGCGGCAGGCACAACGCGACAACAAGATTTTCGGGGGCACGGGAGATGTGCTGCGAAAGGCCAGACGCAACGAGGGGCACGACGAGGAAGCCACTCTGCTCTACAAACAGAGCGCGCAAGGCATCTGGGAACTCGCCCGGATACAACAGGGTTATCACTAGAGGCGCGTCATGGCACGGACGGTTCAAACCCCGCGCGGGTCAGTTCGTTGGCCGCTCGCCGGCCTGCTGCTGATGGGCGCGCTCGCTCTGGCGGTCCCGCCGGACGCGCGGTCGGCCCCCGGCGATGCGCTCTACTACCGGATCGGCGGCGCCGGTCCGGTCAGCGCGTCCGCCGGGCGCGGCTACCAGACGGGCAATTTCGGCTTGGGGATCCGCTGGAACGCCGGATCGGCCTGCAGCGGCCTCGATCCGCAGGCGACCATCGCCAATCAGCTCAACGGCGTGACCAACGGCTTTCGCAATCTGATGAGCACGGTCATACAAAACGCCACGGGCGCGGTCGCCGCACTGCCGGCGATGATCATCCAGCGGGCCGCACCGGGGCTCTATGATCTGCTCTCCAACGGTATTCTGCAGGGCCGGTTGGACTTCAACACGGCCAAGGCCTCTTGTAGAGCGTTGGCCAAGCGGGCGGCGGACGCCATCACCTCGGGCGGCTGGCAGCAACAGGCTCAGGCCGAGAATTGGCAAGCGACGGCCGCGCGCAATGGCGATGCCGTGGCAGCGGCGCAGTCGGTCGAATCGCAAGGCGGCGACAAAGGCGTGACCTGGGTCGGCGGCCAAAAGCGCGGCGGCGCGAGGCAGACGCCGATCCGGGTCACGCGCGATACCGCCGTCGCCGGCTACGACATTCTCCACGGCCGCACGAACCCCGCCAGCACGCAGCCGGTCGCCGGCGGCGGCCGGGGCTGGGGCTCCGTACCGAGCGCCTCCGGCCCATGGGCCGGAGGCGGCGGTTCCGGCGCCGGCGGCGGCTGTAACGGCGGCATGTGCACCGTCTGGGGCTCCCCGGCCGAGGCCGCGGACTGGATCACGAAGGTCGTCGGCGAGCGGGAGATTCGCACCTGCGGCGGCTGCGAGAAGGTCAAGTCGAAATCCGGCATCGGGTTGATGCGCACCCTCGAGGATCAACAGGGCCGGATCGAGACGCGACTGACCGCCCTGGTCGACGGCCGCGCGCCGATCGACGACGCCAATCTGCGTAAAGTCTCGGCCGGCGCGGCGCTCTCGGTCTCCGCCCCGGTCATCAAAGCCCTGCGCCAGGACCCGCAGCAACGCCTGTTGACCCATCGCCTGGCCTCCGAGATGGCGTTGGCCCGCACGCTCACGCAAGCGCTGTGGGCGCGCCGCGTCATGCTCGCCGGGGCCGACGAGCCGGGCATCGCCAACAACCAAGGCGGCCAGGCCGCGATCGCCGCCAAGTTGGCGCACCTCGACCGCGGGATCGAGGCGCTGCGCACCGAGCTCGAGATCCGCAAGGCGCTCGCCAACAACGCGGCCGCCACGATCATCGCGCGCCGGCAGGCGCGCGATCTGGGCCACGCGCCTCGCGGCGTCCAAAACGCCAATCCGGTGCTGGACAGCCGGGATCCGAACCGTGGCCTTCATTAGCCGCACGATGCGCCGCTGGACGGCCGGAGGCGTATTCGCCGCCGCCGGCGCGCTCGCCGTCGTGCTCGCCCTGGCGCTGGCGGGCCTCGGGATCGGGCTCGCCGGCGGGCCGGCCGCCTTTCGCGACTGGATGCACTCGATCACGCCTTACGCGCTGCTCTGGCGGCTCGCGCTCTACGCCGCCGGCGGCGCGCTGTACTTCTCGCGCTGGCGCCCGCGGCTGCGGGCGCTGCAGCGCGAACACTCGGACGGCGGCGCGGCGGCCCACGCCCGGCTGGTCAAATTCGAGCGGCTTTGCCTGATCGCGCTCGCCGCGATCGAAGCCGCCAATCTGCCCGGGCTGATCGGCTGGGTCCTGGGTTAGGGAGAACCGGCATGCATGTGGATCTCACCGTGTTCGACTTCTTCGAGAATGTTGTGCTCATGCTCGGCTGGATCATCAACAATGCGTTCTGGGGGATCCTGAACAAGACGATGATCGCGGCGTTGCCGTTTCTCGCGCTGATCCTGCGCGAGTGGTACCGGGCGCGGGGCGAGGGCGAGGACGAAGGCAACAAGGGCCTGCTCTCGCTCAACCGGATCGAAACCGCGCTGTATGCGATGATCCTCATCTATGCGTTCGCCGCCTTCCCGTTGATGAACGTTCAGTTCGCCCCGGCCAATATCGACCAGCAACATCTGAACAGTTGCGGCACGCGGGTGGCGACCGGCCCCGGCGCTTCGGCCGGCGGCGGCGCCGCGTTGGGCGGGCGCTCCGCCGAAATGCCCGTCTGGTGGGCGGTCGTGCATGCGGTGTCGACCGGGTTGACCAACGCCGGCGTCGCGGCGCTGCCCTGTCAGACGAATTATCAATACATCCGCACTCAGTTGAACAACACGGCGATCCAGGATCCGAAGCTGCGCGAGGAGCTCACGCACTTCCAGGTCTGGTGCTACGGCGCGGCCCGGGCGAAGCTGTTTCAGACCTCCGGCGCCATCAGCCGGCGCCGCGCCGAGGATACCGATTGGCTCGGCTCGTCCTACTTTCTGAACACGCCCGGCTACTACGACAGCATCCAGGCGAAGGGGCCAGTCAAAAGTTTCACCTACGACGCGGCGCGGGATTTCGGACGCGGCACGACTCCGGCGCAGGGCGGCTACCCCATGTGCCGGGCGTGGTGGTCGGCCTCCGGCCATGGGCTCGAGGAGCGATTGCGCAATCAGATCGATCCGAGTTTCATGAACTACTTCTACGCCACGTTCTCCTCGGCGAGCGCGCAAGACTACGCCATTCGCGCGCTGCTGAACAACGAGCAAGGCGGCGCCCTGGGTAATGCCGACGACGTGATATCCGGCGGCGGCGGCAGCCGCGGCGCCACCGAATCCGTTCTCGGCTCGCTGGCGGGGTATCTGGGCGCGGCGTTGGGCGCAATCCCGGCCGAAGGCATGAAAGACGCGCTCGCCCGCGCCATGCCCATGGTGCAGTATCTGTTGATGATGGCCCTGGTGATCGCCCTGCCCTTCCTGCTGGTCTTCTCGGGCTATAGCTTCAAGCTCGCCGGCGTCGTGACGTTCTCCTACTTCGGCCTGACCTCGCTGACGTTCTGGTTCCAGCTGGCGCGGTGGCTGGAAAATCATCTGATCGGCATGCTCTATTCGAGCCAGACGGCCCAGCTGGGGTTCGTGGCCGGGCTCACCAGCTCTTACGATGCCAACATCCTGCGGATCGTGCAGGTATCGATGCTGCTGATCTTCCCGACGTTCTGGATGGCTATGCTGGGCTGGGCCGGTGCGAGAGTTGGATCTGACCTTGGAGGAGCGCTTAGAGGCGGTTCTAGCGATGCAGCGGAGGCTGGCAAGCAAGGCGGGGCCGCCGCACGAAAGGTAGCGATCAGGAAATAGATCTACGCACAAATGCATGCGGGGAGTAAAACTCCCCGCATTCGCATGAGTCAGCTTCAGAATGAGTCGTCGTCGTCAATTCTCGTGCTGGCCACATACCAACCGACACCATCGGGGCCATTTCTCCAACCGTTTTCTACGGAAACCAATGACTCATCTGGAGAATCACTCGCGATGTCCGGTATTCCACCAAACCACAAACAAACACCCACCACGACGAGGCCGGCCAGGGTGAATACAGCCGTGACGATGGCCTGCCAGTGCATGAAGACGAAGTAGGCGGCGAACAACAGGGCGGCGATCGCGACACCCGCGGCGAGCCGGCGCGGGATGCGGCGCAGCGCACGCGGTTCGCGGCCGGAATCCACCCGCTGGCCGTTGCGATAGCAGCCATAACCCTCCCAACCGTCGCGGTATCCGTCGGCCCGGTCGCTATAGACGTCCTTGGCGGCCATGATCGCCTCCTTTGCTCAAATTAACCCAAAATTAGGGTAGCGCCGGCGCCGCCGGCAGGCAAACCTGGCGGCTTTGGTAAGCCAAGACTTGCTTTGGTCATTCAGGCCGATCAATTCAACGAGCACGCGAGTGTGACGGTGTTGCCGGTGACAAGCACGCTGGTCGCTGCGCCGTTGTATGCCGCCTTGACGCGTCCGCGCTGTATACGAAGCCAACGGCTCATGGCGCCGCGTCTTGCAAGCGCCGTACTGATGGCTGTTGCCGCTGTGCGGCCTGCGCCAACTCATAGTTAGCCTGCAGCGTCATCCAGAATCGGGCCGTGCTGGCGCCCGCCCTCTCCAACCGGAGCGCCAGATCCGGGCTGATCCCCGCCCGAGCGTTAATGACCCGCGATAACGTCGTACGCGACATGCCGAGCCGCTGAGCGGCATCGGTGACTTCGATTCCGAGCGCACGCAGTACGTCTTCACGCAGCAACTCGCCGGGATGCGGAGGGTTATTCATCATGGCGGTATCTCGTTCAATGGTAGTCCTGATAATCGACCAGCTCGACGTCGGGGCCGACAAACCGGAACGTCACGCGCCAGTTGCCATTCACCCATACTGACCAATGGCCCTCAAGCCGCCCTTTGAGGGGATGCAGCCTGTAACCTGGCTGATTCAGTTCAGCCGGCGTCGCAGCGGCATCGAGAGCTGCGAGTATACGCCTGAGCTTGGGCGCATGTTCTGCCTGCACGCCCCGGGTGGCCCCGGTCTGGTAGAGAGTTTCCAGCCCCTTATGGCGGAAGCTGACGATCATGAATAGAGTGTATCGCGACGCGATACACAGCACAAATGACTCCTAATCTGGTTCGATGCCGATTCGGGGCTTATATGTGGCGCGCTAGCTATCTTCAGCGGCAAGCGCGTTGTACAAGGCACTCTTGCCGACCTTGAGCTCGGCGGCCGCTGTCAGTTCGTAGGGTAACGACGCCCTACCCACGTTCGCGCCTTACATCTTCGAAGCTCTCCTTCACGGATTTCGCCACGACATCGCCCCGTTCGGCCGCCTCGATACGCGGTTTTAACAGGTCCTCCAATTGGCACAGGGCGTCGTCCGGCGACAGGCCCTCCTCCGTTGGGGGCGGTAGAACCCGCTCCAAGATGTAGTCCTTGATCGATTGCCCGTGTAACGCGGCGACAGCCTTGAGCCGTTGGTGCTGCTCAGGCGTGATCTCTATGGATAGGCGGCTCATATCGGCCCCTCACTCGGTTTGTTTCGATTCAATGATTATGCCAAAAACAACAAAACGCACATTTGTTATTATCATCAAAGTATAATCACGGTGACGAGATCGCCGCGCCTAATTCCGCCGGCGCGTTCAGATCAGCCAAGTGCGCTGGGGCGAGAGTTGGGTCTGATCTTGACAGCACGTTGCATGTAACGGAGGATGCGGCTATGGTGTTACATGCAACATATGGAGGGCGTTTCACATGGCAAACACATACGTAAACGCTCGGGTTCAAAAGCACCGCGACGCACTGCGCAGGGCCGGGCTTCGTCCGATACAGATTTGGGTTCCGGACACACGTCGGCCGGATTTCGCGGAGGAATGCCGCCGTCAGTCCCGCCTTGCCGCTCAAGCGGACATGGCCGACGTGGATATGCAGCGCTTCATGGATGAAACCCTGGCCGATGTGGACGGCTGGACGGAATAATGCGAGGTCACTTCGTGACCATCGCTCTGCATGGCGACTTTGGTAAGCCGAGACCCGCCTTGGTTATTCAGGCCGATCAATTCAACGAGCACGCGAGTGTGACGGTGTTGCCGGTGACAAGCACGCTGGTCGCCGCGCCGTTGTTTCGCATCACTATTCAGCCCAGCGCAGAGAGCGGTCTGCAAAAACCTTCGCAGGTGATGGTGGACAAGGCCATGACCGTAAAGCGTGACAAGCTAGGCCGCGCCTTCGGGCGCATTGATGTGGATGCGCTGGTGGAGGTTGAGCGTTGCTTGGCTGTGTTCCTGGGGATCGCCAAGTAAAGCGGCCCGCATGTATCGGAAAACAGGTGTTTTGCGGCCCTTCCAAGGGCGCTCCGGTGTTGCGTTGTCCTCATGCGAGCAGGCTCGCCGGCGCCTCCACGGTCCAAGCTTATAGTATGAGCTCGTAGCGATTGCAAATGCCGTTCAAGTGCGGGCTGTGTCGCCATACCTCGGAGCTTACCCAGCTCAGGGCCGGCCCGCTTCGGTCGAACAGCGCGACGCCTATTTGGTCGTTGTCATGTCTAACCCGGTAGCGAATCCCGTCAGGTGCGTCAGGGTGGTGATAGATAGCCGCCGCCCAGGCCTGGGCGGGCCCGATATCGTCATGCGCCGTAATAGCGGCGGTCGCTCCCAGCTTGTGCAGGCCGGCTCCGTAGCAGGCCACTAGCCGCAGTTCTTGGAGCACCTCGATATCAGCGATCGAGCGCTTTCTGAGTTCGTCTGGATCCACAAAGCCGCCGGTCCCTTGGCGTAGAAAGGTCTCTACGAATGCGCCGGCCGGAGCCTGAGCGCAGTAGCACACACCGAACTTCGCTGCCGGATCGCCAAACCGGTTCCCGGGGTGACCGACGCTGTAGTAGATCGGCGAGCTCGCATTGCGATGCGAGCGATAGATGACTGTCCCGGACTCAACGATTTCGATTGGGAGGTTTTTCGTCTGTAAGTCGTCGGAGGGTAGAAGGCTAGGCGGCACCCTGCTCTCCGACGAGCTCGGCGGCCTGCTCGGCCTGATCGATATCCTTCCCCGCCCGCAGCAGGTCTGTCGGCACTCGGCCGCCCAGCCGCGGCTCTGGGGAAAGAAGCCAGTCCAGGCGCATCCAAGGACTCTCGATGGGCATAGCGCGCAGCACGCGCCTCAGTCCCTTGAGCTCTCTGCCCTCTTCGAACTGCACTGCCGGCAGCGCATAGCCCTTCGCACCAGGAAACGCGATCAGCGATCCACTGCGTATGGCCTTACGCACCGCCTCCCCGCCGACACCCAGAAAGTGTGCCACCTGGTCGACCGTGAGTGCGCCGCCGGCCCGTTCGATAAGTTGAGCGCGGTACTTCACCCCACGCAGACGAGCCTTCTCGACGCCGGTTAGTTCTCGCCCCCAGGCCTCTTCCGTAGCGAGCGTTACCAGCGTGCCCACGTCGTCCTCCGAGAGCGCCTGAGCGATCACCGCATCGGGGGCATCGGAAATCAGCGAAGAGAGACGACGTATCAGCGCCTCTCGAGGTGACGGATTTACTCGCGCCGGAAACCTTTCCATCGAGAAGCCTTGGATCGCGCCGCGACCTGCTTTTCTTCTGACCAGGCGCCCCGTTGCGCCCTCGCGCGGAATCCGGGCCCTATCTTCCTCATCGGTCACCCAGTCCATCGGGGCTTGGTCGGCGATTAGCCGACCAGAGCGCTTATGCGCACGAATATAGATCCCTCCGACCTCAAGGCGAACCGTCTCGCCCTCGCGGATCTTGCTTAGCTTCTCTTGGGAGACGTCGACCTTGACGGCTCGCAGCTCCTTTCTTTCCGTCTTGCGCCGCTTCGAGGGGTTTTCAGTGCTCATGGCTCTTACTAAGAAGGTTGTGTGTGTTTCACATTGTACATTGTCAAGAACCATACAACGATGATGGGGCGCCGAGGTCTGTCGGCATCTCCGCATTGACACGGCATGGCCGGACCGGACATTCTATGGTTGATACCTGACCGCTTGGTTCAAAGCGGCCCTTCAAGTCTCTGCGGATCGCGCAAAGAGACGGCTTTCGAGCTTCGATCCATCTCTTCACAACGGCGCGGCCGAGTCTATCGGCGGTCCTGTCTCTACCCACCGGGGAATACCATCCCCGGCCGGGGCGTGGTGTTTCCCCTTTTTCGTAGGAGTCACACCATGCTGCTATCCATTACGCCGGAAGAAGCCGGCATCGTCCAACAGGCCATCGCGATCATCGAGCGCGGCATCAAGGAACGGGACGTGCTGTGCGATCCCACGGCCACGCGCAGCTATCTGCGCCTGCAACTCGCCGGCCTCGAGCACGAGGTCTTCGGCGTGATCTTTCTCGACAACCGCAATCGCGTGCTCGACAACCAGACCCTATTCCGGGGCACGCTCGACGGCGCGACGGTCTATCCGCGGGAAGTCGCGAAGGAATGTCTTTATCAGAACGCCGCCGGCGTCATTTTCTACCACAACCATCCGTCGGGCGTCTCCGAGCCGAGTGCGGCCGACCGAAGCCTCACCCGACGACTGGTCGACGCGCTGGCGCTGTTCGACATCCGTGTACTGGATCATCTCGTCGTCGGCGACACCACGGTATCGCTGGCCGAACGCGGGCTGATTTAGCCCCGACCTTCCGGGTTCGATCCAACCCATTCTTGGGGAGCATCATCCCCGAGCGGGCCTGGTGTTTCCCCATGTTTACGGAGAAGCACCATGATTCAAAAGAACTTTGCTTGGACGTTCGCCATCGGCGATCGCACCACCGTTCGATATGTCCAGGAGCAGTTCATTCCACGACTCAAGGCCGATCTCGAGGAATTACGGCGCCTCAAAGGTCTCTGTGAGGCCCAGGCAGGCGCTTTGAATCTCGATCCAGTAGTTCATGAGAAAGAACGGCAACTTGAGGCAGCGAGACAGCGACTGCAGCTCGCGTTGCAGTCCTGACCTTGCTCGATATACGCGCGCTGGATCACCTGGCCGCCGTGGGCGATGAAATCGTATCCATGGCCGAGCTTGGCCACGTTTGACCAGCCGACCAGGGCGATGCCCTGGTCTTCCCTCTCCACCCCGCCGGGGCATACCGCCCCGTCAGGGCCGGTGTGCTTCCGGCTGATTCCAGGAGCACACCATGACGACTCAACGAGCCGAGCTGTACCGCACGCTGCGCCGTGAGAACCCCATCCTGCCGGCGCTCGCCGCCTGGCAACAGGCGCAACGCTCCCACGAACTCGACCAGCGTATCCGCCACGTGGCCTTTGAATGGCTGGACCAGGATGGGCCGCTGCGGATCGCGCAATGGCAAGAGGCCGGCTTCGATCTTGAAGTCAGTATCGAAGCCGACGGGCACGGCTGGGACTTCGACGGTGTCGACTGTATCGGCCGCTTCACGACTTGCTGGGAGCCCGGCGCGATCGAACATAGTCGTTTCAACCATCGGATACTCGATTGGTTCGTGCCGGCGGATCCCGGCAACGCCCAGCAACTGCATCGGCGCGCCTGCGCCTATGCCGAGAGCTGGACTTATGTCGAAATTCAGGTCTCGGCCAGACGTGCACATGTGCCGCTTGGTATAGCCGTTCTCAGTGGCATCGAATCCGATAGCGACGAGCACTATTTCATCAAGGTCGCGTTCGATCTGGCCGCTGAGGCCGTTTCGGATGCCAATCGAAAACTCAACGAGCTCTGCGCCAGTCATTCGACCGGCGCCTAAGCCATTTTACCGCCGCCTGACGAGGTTAATCCTGTCCGGGCGGCACTTTAGCTCAAAGCCGTCCACAGGGGCCACGCCCTGTGGGCGTGCGCCTCTGCCGGTTTTCACCCAAGGAGGCGCATCATGCATGCAACCTACTATTTCCTGACCGAGCTCGATCTAAGCTGGGAGGAAGGCGATGCCTTGACTCAGGCCCAGGATCGATTCATCGACTACGCTACTTATCATTGCGATGAGAATAACTGGTGGGAGATCGAAAGCGTCGTGCTCTACGACGATCGCAAGGCCGAGCGCGGTCACCCGCTCGGCGCGCACAGCGGCTGCTGGGCGGCGACTTGGCTGGAAGCGACTTGGGCCGTGGTCTGCGAGTTCAAGTGGTTTTTGCCCGAAGACTACGCCAAGAGCGAGCTGCCCGGCTTGCATCCGCAGGCGGACTTATCGCATCCGGCCCTGGCCGAAGTGATTTGTGCCGAGATTCCGGCTTTTCTAGCCTGGGCATACGGCCAAATGCAGAACTCCAAGCCCGGCCGCGGTGCGTCGCTTGATAACTACCGCCGCGCGCGCATCGCCACGGCTTACGAGCTGTTTCTGACATCCGACGAGCCCGATCGGTATCCGTTCACCGATGCGATTCGCTCGCCTTACGACTACCGGGCTTACGATCTGTCCCGCGAGGACTCGGCCAACGCGATCATTCGGGTCGATATTCATACCTGATCGCCGGAGCCGACCGAAGCCCGGATGGACGTTTGTCCATCCGGGCTTTTCGCAGCGCTGCGACGGTAGACGATACGCAGCTATCTGATCCGATCCGGCGACGCCACTTCATATATTGTGACTTTCACGGTTCCCAGCGGTTGATTATCCCTAGCTGCCGCCAGGCGGCTGCCTTTAGCGCATCACCATAACGGGGCGATTGCAGCACCGCCAAACAGATCCGCGTCGACCATTGCTCGGTAGGTGTTTCCATGACGGTGGTTCGATCGCGGCTGCGCTGGTCGCGTTTGCGCTCGGCTGGGCTCATGGCTCGATGGCCTATGGGCTTACGTGGCATGACCGCCTCCAATATGTGACGATCACTGTATAATATGTGTGATTGTCACACAACTATAAGGTGCTTTGAACCCGTAAAAGGGCGCTTACTTTAGGTGGGTTTGGACCGTCAGCGCCCGTGCTGGCCCGCTCGGTAGTCTTTGACGAGCGCTTACACGCGTTGGGCGATGTCCTCCATCGTGGCGTCCACGCGATCTCGTGCGCCGACGGCGACGAGCTCGACGAGCTCACCCTCGAGCAGCGTGCCGGGTCGGTGGTGATGAGTAGCCGCGCTGCTTTTGCGCTAGTCGGCCACCAGGGAAGAAGAGATCGACATTGGGTTTATATTGGTGCTATATGTGATGTGGTATCGAATCATCTTTGACGCGGAGACGCAGTTATGCGGACTACAGTCACGATTGACGATGCCCTCTACCAGAAGGCGCTGGAGATGGCCGATCCCGAGATGGACAAGTCGGACATCTTCCGAGAGGCCATGAAAACGTTTGTGCGGGTGCAAGCGGCCAAGCGCCTTGCCGCCTTGGGCGGCGCGGCGCCTGACATGCCGGATGTGCCGCGCCGGCGCGCGGAGCCCGCCGGCCAATGAGTGTGCTCATCGACACGTCGGTATGGATAGGCCATTTCAGGAACCGCAACGACGTTTTGGTGGGCTTGATCGAGGCGGACATGGCGCTGACTCATCCGATGGTTGTAGCGGAACTCGCCTGCGGAACACCTCCTGCACCGCGTGTACAGACACTCAATGACATCGATCTTCTGCTGCCTTGCAACCAGGTGAGCCTGGTCGAGGTGCGGGATTTCATCGAGCGGGAAAAGCTGTATGGGCTCGGGTGCGGATTGGTGGACATGGCGCTGCTCGCCTCCACGTTGGTGACTGCGGGCGCTAGGTTGTGGACGTTGGATAAACGCCTAGCGGTTTTGGCGGAACGTTTCGAGGTCGCCTATCAGGCCGCATCGCACTAAGACAATGGCGCAAGTTCACCGCATCGCACGGCAACGGCAGCACAGGAGGATGCGGATAGTTGTTCACGAAAAATCCCGCACCCTCGTGTCGGGATTTTTTATTGCCGCGGCGCGGCTACCCCGCCAGATTGGCGCCTTCACTTCCACTGGCAGAGTCGATGAACGATTCAACCGACGACGGCGCCCATATCCCGGCCCGCAGTAAAGCGGCGCTCGGCACAGCCGAGGATGAGCAGCTCCTGTGGTCGAGCCGCCCGGGGCAGGTCATCCATCTGCCTATCTACCTCATCGCCGTGTTCGCCGCCGGGATTCCCGGCGTTTACGCGCCGTGGCCTTGGGTCTGCCTCGCCCTCGTCCCGCTGGCGATCGCTGGTGTCTACGCCTGGTCTGTCCAGAGCATCCGATACGAGCTCACCACCGAGCGGCTGCGAAAGACATGGGGAATCCTGACGCGCCGCGGCGAGGAAGTCGAACTCTATCGGGTCGAGGACACGAACCCCACCGCGCCGCTGCTCTATCGGCTCTACGGCCGCGGCAACGTCGAAGTGCTGTCCACCGATCGCACGGCCAGCAAGCTGACACTCAGAGCGATCAAGGATCACGAGACGGTGCGCAACACGATCCGCAATCATGTCGAGGCCATGCGTGGCGCCAAAGGCGTGCGGCTGGTCGAGTAGATCGCCATGGATCCGGCCCGGCTGCCCGCCGGCTCAAAAGGACCGTCCCATGAAACGACTTGACGCGATCACCGTCACTCCTCGAGCTCGGGCCATCGCCCTGGCCTTCGGTACGGCGGCTGCCGCGATCATCGCAGCCTCGCCGGCCGCTGCAGCTGATGCGCACTATCCGAAAGTGCTGCAGGAGATGATCGAGGCCGGCAAGCTCAAAGTGGTGAAGCAATTTCCCACCGACAAGACCGGTTTGACCGGCTACATCGTCAAACACGGCGGCTATCAGACGGTTGTTTACAGCGAAGACGGGTATCTGATGCTCGGCCCGCTCTATGGGCCGCAGGGGCGGAATCTGTCGAAGCGGTACGCCCGGGAACACACGCCGAAACCGGATATCGGCCGGATCATCGATGCGCTCGATGCCGATTACCTGGTGAGGCAAGGACCGGAGGACGCACCGGCGCTGTATGTCTTCGCGGACCCGAACTGCATCTTCTGCCACAAGCTCTATCAGCGGACCGATCCGCTGGTGAAAGCCGGCAAGCTGCGCATTCACTGGATCATGGTGAGTGTGCTCGGCCGGAGCAGCGTCGGCCGCGCGGCCGCCATTCTCTCGGCCGATGATCCTGCGGCCGCCCTCGCCCAGGACGAGGCGCAGTTCGACGCGCGCACTGAGCAAGGCGGCATCACCCCGCAGCAACCAAGCGTGCGCGTGGCCGATGTCCTCGATCATAACCGCCAGGCTATGTTCGAGGTCGGCGGCACCGGCACGCCCACCGTGCTATTCCGAGATGCACACGGGCACTGGCAGGCGCGCGAGGGCATGCCACCGGGCGGATGGCTGAAACACTACGCCCGCGGCGCGTCGACGCCCTGATTGGGATGAACGGGGAATTCGGATAAGCTAGACACCATGGATTGACCTGCCCTCCTCAATGTGGCTCTGCTTGGGAACGTTCCCGTCCTCAACGTAACCCACGTCGGTTGAGGACGGGCAGGTCAATCCATGGTGTCTAGCCAACTTGTGGGTAAAGGTCAGCAGCATGAGCGGGCACAAAGTATCAAACATCAATAAATTAGCCGTTCGCCCTGAGCCTGTCGATGGGCGTTTATCGAATAAATCAGAGCTTTCTTAAACACTATGAGTTGAAATAACTTTGTCGAATAGCACCCAATCAATCATGGTGCTTGCTTGTACCATCCGACCTAGCAGTGATAATTTGATATTGTTCCGGCGTAAGCCTGGGTAATTTCTGTAAAAATGCAACCATGGCCCAGATACGTTGATCATCATGGGTTTTCCCCCAGGCCGGCATACCGCTGGCTTTAATGCCGTGTTTAATTATCCAGAATCGACGTTGCGCGGCGTATTTTTCATCTTCTTCATGCTCACCATGGCCACGGTCATGTTCATCGTCACTCTGTGATAGGTTAGGTGGGCTGGGGTAAAGCCCAACGCTCATATCACTTTCGGTTTTACCGGGCTTTAAATGACATCCTGAACACATTTCGTTGTAATCAGGACCGCCCGACAGTAGGAGCTCAGGATCACTTAAATCAGGAACATCGATATCAATGGCGGCACGCTTGATCGAGCGCTCTCTAAGCGTGTCCAAAACCCAATAGGTCGCTGCGTTGTGGGGAACATCAGCACCTATCGGGTACAGGCCCGAATAGATAAAACCTGCTACCCCTAACACACCGATGGCACTCAATAATATAATCATTTTTATAATTTTCATCCTGCCTCACCTGTCACAATCTTTTTGGTTAGGAAACGGTGAGCCTATCAATAATGATGAGCTCACCCTTTTTCAGCTCGCCCAATTAATGATGAGTATGATCATCAGGTGCTTCTTTTGCCATATCATGGTGATCTTGTTCCGATGTGTGATAATCAGCCTTGTCGGATTTTTTAGCCTTTTTACATTTAATCATCATTGCCATCAAAACGGGGTCGTTCTTGTCTGTTTTTGATTGATTCATTGATTTTATAGCCGCACAATTTGGCTTATCCGATTGTTTTGAATGCTCCGCTGGATTATGAGCATGTACGAAATTAGCGAAAAACAAAAAAAGCACGAACGTGAGAATTTGATTTTTAATCGTTTTCAATTTAATTATCTTCATAGCAATTATCCTAAAGTCTGTTAGTGCTGTCTGATCTATTCGGGCTGACATCGAGGATATTCATCTCTGCTGAGAGAAATAATAAAACGCTTCTTTCCCCGTCTTCGACCGCTGATTTTTGAGGCTATTTATCTCCCATGTGCCTGTTTCAAGGCCAAGCGAACGCAAGGCGCCCATCGTAGCGGTTATTGCATTGAAAGGCTGAAAATATCAGATACTGAACCTCCTTCCGTGTAAAGAATTAGTTCACCTGAAAAAACAAGGATCACAATGAGCCAGGCGACATGCAACCCCGACTGTGGCTTCAGTTCTGCCACGGCCTTTGTTACTGCTGCTATTATGAGGGTTACACCCATTATTCTGTGCTGAGTAGTCAAAAGCAATATCGGCACGTGGGTGTCGTGCTGCGCATGAAAAAAGAAGAGCAACCCGGCCACGACTAAGCCTATTGGCAATGCCATAGCCCATAAAAATGCTCGCAATTTCCCAAAACAACGAGCACCCTCAACTATTCCGATTGATAGCAATAGCACTGATAGCAAAATATGTTGACTGGTTTCTTTGGAATAGTTCTCGGGGGCCGCGCTGCCGTGAATCAAAGGATCGAGGAGAAGCTCAATGCCTGCAATCAGCAAGGCGCCGGGAAGGAGAAGCGTCAACCATTGGCGACGAAAGACTTGAATCTCGCGTAGAATCAATGGGCTGACAATGAGCACGAGAAACACTCCGAATAACCAATGAACCTGCTCAGAGGAAAGATCCATAGCGAGAACAGCCTCTTAATTTGTGTGGCCCAATACTGGGATAACAGAATATCAAAATCACGAAGCTGAGCGACGCACAAATTGTGCGAGCCGACCTTATAGACGAGGCGATCTTCTTCGTTGGCCTGCCTTCAAGCTGACTCTGTTTCATATCCCCGCTGGACGTGGCCACGCCTTATCGCCGAACCCCGGCAGTCGACGGCCGTGACCCGAAACGCCGACGCAAGCCGCTCCACGAGCGGTCGCATCTCGGCGCGTGTCGAGATTGAGCTGAGTGCCGGCAGCAGAACCACGGAGCGGCCGTTGCCTGCTGTGTCTATCCCCACAGTGATTTTCTTATCTGTCCACGTCCAGTCTATGGTGCCCATCGTTGCCATGATTGAACCTGAGTTGCCGGCTGCGCGAGGCCCACTTCGCCCCGTACCGGCAGTGTTCGGCCAGGACACGGCGGCGCTTGATTTCGATGAGCTTGCGCCACTGAGAATTTCAGCCAGCGTGCGCAAACACCTGATACTCAGGTCGGTTCTGCGGTCGAACTTGCATGTCGACACCAGGCGAAGCCACAACCACGCTTCATGCCGCCGCGGATTTGGGTTTGGAAGCGGCGGCCGTGGTGAATGTCTCAGGCGCTGGTAACAGTCGGGCCGAGTTGAGGATAAAGATCAGTTCGGAGACGACGTGAATCGCCGCCGCGAGTAGCGGATTGAGAAAGCCCAGCGCCGCCAACAAGATGCCGAGCGTGTCGACACCGATAGTGCCGACAAAGTTTTGCCAGATGATGCGCCGCGTATGCCGAGCCACGGCAAGTGTTTCGACGAAACGCTCGAGGTCGTTGCCCAACAGCACGACGTCGGCACTTTCCTGCGCTACGTCGGTGCCCGAGCCCATAGCGATGCCCACATCGGCCTGGGCCAGTGCCGGAGCGTCATTGACGCCGTCGCCGACCATGGCGATCTTGTGTTTGCCGTCCACGAGCGTCTGAACACGCGCCAGCTTGTCCTCGGGCAGCAATTCTGCCTCAATATCTTGAATACCGAGCGCCGCCCCCACGGCATTCGCAACCTGTCGTGCATCACCGGTCAGCAGTACCACCCGGATACCCATCCGATGCAAGGCTCCGACAGCGCGTTGTGCTTCGGGCCGTACCGTATCCGCGATCTCAATAGCGCCCAGCAGGTGACTAGCGCGGGCCACCAGTACTTCCGATCCTGTCTCGCCGCCCTGATCAAACGCAGTAGGCACGTGGATTCCATGATCCACCATCCAGGCCCGGTTGCCGATGAGAACGGTGCTGTCGGCGACCTGGGTCGTGATCCCCCGACCCGGCATGTAATCGAAGCGTGTCGGTTCGGTCACCGGACGGTTGTGACGGTGGGCATGCGCGACTATGGCTTTGCCCAATGGGTGCTCGGAGCGCAACTCGGCCGCCGCGGCGGTATCCAGAAGTTCTTCGCCCGTGACGCCATCGACGGGTACAATATGCTGCACTTCGGGTCGGCCGAAGGTGAGTGTACCGGTCTTGTCGAGCACGACCGTATCGACTTGGCCGAGGGTTTCCAGATGCACACCGCCTTTGACGATCGCACCCAGCCGGGCCGAGCGGCCGATCGCACCGAGGATGGCCAGCGGGGTGCCGGCGGCAATACCGCAGGCCCCGGCGACGATGATTACCGAGATCGTGGCATAGATATCGCCTGTAATCGCGAAGGTCAGGACCGCCGCACCGAGCGCAAAATACACGAGATAACCGGCCAGACGATCCGCCAGGCGTTGGACCGGGGCTCGGGATTGCTCGGCCCTTTCGACGGCTTCAATAATCTTGCCGTAACTGGTATCCCGGCCGATCCGCTCGGCGGTGATCTCCAGCGTCCCGGACTGGTTGATGGAGCCGGCAAAGACCGTTGCATCCGCGGTCTTTTCCACCGGCATGGATTCGCCGGTGATGCGGGATTCGTCGACGAATGAATGTCCCGAAAGCACAATACCGTCGACCGGCAGCCGGCCACCTGGCGCGACCAGGATGCCATCTCCAACCACCAATTCCTCCGCTGCGACGGATCGAATAGCACCGGCGCGACGAACCGATACCTCGTCGGGCAGGAATTCGAGTAGATCTCGAATCGCTTTGCGTCCCCGGCCAACAGTCAGGGCTTCCAGCACTTCCGCGACAAGCACGAACAAGGTGATGACCAGCGCGGTGAAGAACTCGCCGATCGCGGCGGCCGCCGTGATCGCGATTGTCATCGACAACTCCATGGTCATACGGCGTTCGACGACGTTCTCGAACGCCTCCTTGAGAATCGGCCAGCCGCCGATCAGCAGGCCGAGGACGCCAATGAGGCTGATCGCCGAAACCGGTTCCCAGACGCGAAACCACACGAGTGCCGCTGCCACGGCCACCAGGCCGATGCGCAGTGCTTCGGGCCGCTCGAACGAATGGTCGTGCCCATGTCCAGGATCGACATGATGCGGGCCTGGTTCATGTCGATCATGCGAGGTGTCCAGCGCGGCCGTTCCCGCTTCAGCGGCATCGGCCGATGACCGGTTATAGAATGTTTTCTGGACGGACATGACGACAAACTCCGGTGTTATTTGAGGTAGGCGCGGACGACCTCGATGAGTTCGGCGGCGCCTTCTCCGCGCTGCTCGGTCGTCAGTGCCTCACCGGCGACATGCCAGTGGATATGATCCTCAAGCACTTCGGCCATCAAGCCGTTGAGCGCACCGCGCACGCCGGCGATCCGCTGGAGCACGTCAGCGCAGCCTTGTTCGTCTTCGAGTGCCCGCTCCACGGCTTCCATCTGGCCGCGAATACGGCGTACCCGGTTCAACAGTTTCTTTTTCTCGCGCGTCGTGTGCACTTTGATTTCTCTCCACGATTCAGCAAAATAGTATAGGCCCCTATATTATTGTTCAAGCACCACGTTATGACGACGAAGCCCATAGCCGGCCTGTGGCGCAACCGCGTCTATCGGCATCTGTTGACCGCGCAAATCTTGGCCCGGTCGGCACCGACCTGACTACGATCGCGTTGGCACTGCTGGCCTACGACCTGGCCGGCGGCGACGCTGGACGCGTACTGGGCATCGCGCTGGCGTGCAAGATGATTGCTTACGTAGGGATTGCGCCAGTGGTGGGCGGCTATGCGCAACGCCTGCCGCGCAAGACACTGTTGGTGATACTGGACGTGCTGCGGGCGGAGTTTGTTTTTTGCCCGCCCTGGGTGACGGCGGTATGGCAGATTGTGGAGGCCGCCGGGGCCATGATCATCAGTCAATACGGTGGTCTATGTGCGCCAGACCCTGGGCGGCGACGATGTGCAGGCCGCGCAAGCATTCATCGCCTCGGGCGCGGGTTCGATGATCGCTGCGTTGTGGTTGCCGCGGTGGCTGGATCGCCATTTTGAACGCGGCGGATTGCCTGGGCCGGGGCCCATCGTTTATGGCCACCTGAATAAGCGCGGGATTCGGCCAAGGCGCTCACACGTCGACCGATGCGTGTTCCTCTCTTGCGGCCTTCCAGATGGCTTTCGCGGCATCGGCATTCATGAAGGCGATACCCAGCCCGACGATCAAGTCAGGCCAGCCAAAGTGCCATTGCAGGGTGATGACTCCCGCGAGAATGATCGCGATATTGGCGAACGCGTCGTTGCGAGCTGATAGAAAGGCGGCGCGCCTCAGACTGCCGCTGTGGTGACGAAATCGGACGAGTAAGAGCGCACAGCCCACGTTGACCATCAACGCGCCGAGACCAGTGGTGGAAAGGAGCCAGGGCGCCAGTGGCGAAGGCGTATTGAATTGTCGCCAAGCGGGTTCAGAGCAGCTGTAGTGCTCCCTCGAAATCAAGCCACGTGAGCAACTTGTTGTCCACGGTACTCAAGGGGGCTGAGGTAGCCCAACGCCTGGTGCGGACGCCCCTCGTTGTACCAGCGGATCCACCTCCTCACCGCCCGCCGAGCGGCCGCGAAGCTGGCGAACCGTCCCAGCCACACGCACTCCTCTTTCAGCGAGCGGAAGAATCGCTCGATCATCCCATTCTGCTCTGGCGTGTACGGTGTGATGTACTCCTGGCTCAGCCGGTAGTGCCGGCACGCCTCGCGGAATCGGCGCGACTGGAAGATGAGCCCGTTGTCGGATCGGATCACCGGAGTCAGGCCGGTCGGTCGCAGCGTGCCGAAGCGTTCGATGCACGCCGCTTCGAGGGCGCGCTCCGCCTCGCGTGCTCGCGAGCGCAGGGCGAACTCGTAGCCAACGATGCTGCGGTCGTGGCAGTCGATGACCGCCACCAGGTGTCCCCAGCCATCACAGCCGCAGTCGATGTGGGTGACGTCCATCGCCCAGCGCGTATTGCTCGCCTTCGCCACCGAGCGGTTCGCCCGCACGCGGGGCCGGGGCCTGCGCCGGCGCTGATTCACGAACCAGCCCTTCAGCTTCAGTACCCGATAGACGCTCTTGCGGTTGACCATCACCCCTTCCCGGAACCGCAGCATCGCCCACAGCTTTCGGTAGCCGAAGGTCGGAAGCCGCTTGATCAGCCGATGAATCCGCTCGACGCCTGCCATCCACAGCGCTCTTGCCCGGCTGCAGCCTCGAGCGCGGATACCCTGCGCTCGGACGTGCGAGGAATCGCCGCTACGATTCCTCGCACGTCCGCTGGGCCAAAGGGAGCGCCCGCTTCACCGCCTCCTTCAGGATGTCGTTGTCCAACACGAGCTCGCCGACCTTCTGCTTCAGACGGCGAACCTCCTCCTCGCGCAACGCCTCGTCCTCGCGCGGCTTGCTGCGCAGGCTGTTCTCGGCACCCGACAGGAACCGCTCCTGCCAGTCCTCCACCTCGGCGAGCGTCAGGCCGTGCTTACGCGCCGCCTCCTGGGCCGACGTCTCACCGCGCAAGAGGCTCAGCACGAGTGTCGAGCGGCGCTTCGCTGTCCAACGCTGGACCGGTTTCTCTGAAGCCACCTTCCACCTCCATCTGGCTGCTGCCAGAGTGTCTAAACGGTGGCTTGGCTTTCAAGGGGAGCACGATACAGCGCCAGAGTGGGGATCAACAAAATCGCCGCAAGCGCCATGCCGACGCGCGCCTGCTTACGTACCGACCAGCCGAGCGCAATAACAATCAGAAAAGCTGGCTACCGTGAGTGCCGCATCAAGCCAGACCTGCGGCTGATCGACTGCAAATCAGGCACCGACACGCTCAAACCGGCGCGGCGTGGCTCGCTCAGTGGGCTTTATTTCTGTTTTGCCCGGCAAACGTGTCGGTTTTCAGAAGCCGACTGCACCAGTTGATTGGACTTGCCGCTGCACGGTGCCATCTTGTGATGCAGTCGCATTGTGACTACAATTGAGGCATCGTAAACCTTTCACGGAGAGTCACCATGGGCACCGCCGACACTTACGTTCGCGCACGCATCGACACCGCCACCAAGGAGCGCGCAGCCAGCGCACTCGAAGCAATGGGCCTGTCGATTTCCGACGCCATCCGTTTGCTGATGCTGCGCATCGCTGACGAACGCCGTCTGCCCTTCGATGTGAAGGCGCCCAACGCCACCACGCGCAAGGCCTTGGCCGAATTGGAAGCGGGCAAGGGTAAGAAGTTCGCCAGCGTAGACGAGCTGATGACAGACCTGCATGCGGACGATTGAGCGATCCTCGGCATTCAAACGCGATTACAAACGACAAGCCAAGGGCCAGCACCGTGCCATGCTCGATGACGCGCTCAAGCCGGTGCTGGTCGCACTGGCAACCGATCAGTGCCTTGATTCGCGCTACCGCGATCACGATCTTTCTGGGGATTGGGCGGGCTACCGGGAATGTCACGTCAAGCCCGACCTGTTGCTGATCTACCGCAAGTCCGATTCCGACACGCTCCGGCTGGCCCGGCTTGGCTCGCACAGCGCGCTTTTCGGTTGACGCCCCTAAGTCGGTTCGCAGTTCCACTGCCGCCCCGAACTCCATTTTCAGACGGCGGCCGGTGGCACGACTTTTCGGTCTACGTCTTGTTCGGGAAACGATGGAGTGGCTAGCGGCGTGTGGGATGGTGGAGAGCTCGCCAGGGCCGCGCGGCGGCGCTGACTGGTGGGTGACCGACTACGGACGCCGGCACGCCCGCAGCGGTAGCACGGGTCGCGGGACACACCCCTAGGTGACCCCTTACCCTGGGGAATATCGGATACGTCTCGGCATCATCGGTTGCCTCGATAACGGCTGGCAATGTTGAT
Source organism: Gammaproteobacteria bacterium (assembly GCA_030433275.1). GTDB lineage: Bacteria > Pseudomonadota > Gammaproteobacteria > Nitrococcales > Nitrococcaceae > Nitrococcus. Next base: position 61,571 of record JAUILK010000003.1, on the reverse strand, counting down.
GCCGGGGATCACATTACTCCTGTGCAGCACCTCCAGGCGCTGAGCGCGAGTCCATCTACTCCGCTTCGGCGGATGGTCGTATCTCCAAACGAAGACCGAGTGCTTTTGCTACCTTCATCACTGTGGACAAAGTAGGATTGCCCTCGCCAGAAAGCGCCTTGTCCAATCCTTGGCGGGTCATCCCAACCTCGCGCGCCAGTTGGCTCATGTTGCGGGCGCGGGCGACCACGCCAAGCGCACGGGCGATGTAAGCCGGGTCATCGCCGCCTTCCTCCATCACGGCTTCAAAGTAGGCCGCGATATGTTCCTCGCTGGTCAGGTAATCAGCGGAATCGTAGCGGCTGAAAACATCGTCTCTCATAGTCATGGCTCAATTCTTCCATTCTGCGGCCAGCGCCTTGGCACGTTTGATATCTCGCGCTTGCGTGGCCTTGTCTCCACCACAAAGCAGCACGATCACGATGGGACCACGCTGCATCAAATAGACTCGGTAGCCGGGGCCATAATCGATCCGCATTTCCGAGACGCCCGCGCCTACAGACTTCATGTCACCAGGGTTGCCTGCTGCCAGGCGGTCGAGCCGTGCGGCAATGCGAGCCACGGCTCGGTAGTCCTTCAACCCGGAGAGCCAGTCGTCAAAGGTGCGTGTCTTGATGAGTTCGATCATGTGCAAACTATAGTTTGCATGGAAAGAGGGTGCCAACTATATTTGTCAGCCTGCGTCCGCCAAACGATCATTAGACGGTCAGGCAGGACAGCATCCGAAAATAGGCTTGCTCAACGAGTAGTCGGACAACATGATAGGCGGACGGCTTTACGGACAAAGGCAAGCCATGGCGCTCATCGGCTACGCTGTCATTTTCAGAAGACGGCTGCACTGAACGTCAGAAGCCGAATGCGCCATGGCAGCAGAGGGAAGGGGGGCATAAGGAAACGAGGGCGGCAGCCGGCCAGGAGCGGTCAGTCGCCGCTTCGACCCACTGCTTGAGTGCAAGACCCGACCCTCGGTTCTCGCGGTCAGCCTCGTCAGTTCGACACTGCTCGGTGACGACACATACCAGAACGCCAGATACCCGGCCGGGCCCTCCATGTAGGGACGAATCGTTCGACACCGCCCCTTAACATCATTATGATCCCATTGTGATATCACATTGGCATCAGGCTATGAGCGACCAAAGAAACGATAAGGGACGCGTTGCCGTGACGGTCCGGGTCCCCGAACACATCCTCAAGGACATCGACTCGTGCGTAGGCAACGAGGAAGTACCTGTCTCGCGAAACCACTGGATCGTTGAAGCGCTAATTGAAAAATTGAAGAGAACAAAAAATGGGACCGGTGCAGATGGCGCGCAGTGATCTTCTCATCTCTCTCGTAAAAGCGAGCGTGAGCGGCGACAAAAAAGCCGTCCGTACCGCCGTGGAGAGCATCATTGCTGATGAGAAAGGCAAACAGCACCGGGTACTTGCTGATCGCCTCGCCCGTGCCTTACACACCAACGATAATGGCACACGCTCGCTGAATCAGGCGGCTCACGACACTGGAAGCCGTGGCCGCGAATTTCTGGCGGAGCTAACGCCAAAGCATCAACTTAGCGACATGGTACTTGCTGACCAGACCCGAGAGACGGTTGATCAGCTAATCGAAGAACAGCAGCGTGCGAGCCTGCTGCGGTCCCATGGTCTGGATCCTCGACATCGGGTCATGCTGGTGGGCCCTCCCGGTAATGGCAAAACATCCTTGGCAGAAGCGATCGCAGAAGCTCTAGCAGTTCCGTTTTTTGTCATTCGCTATGAAGCCCTGATTGGCAGCTACCTCGGCGAAACTGCTAACCGACTGAAGCGCGTTTTTGACTACGTGCGCACGACACCCTGCGTCGTCTTTTTCGATGAATTCGACGCCGTGGGGAAGGAACGCGGAGACACCCACGAAACCGGAGAGATTAAGCGAGTCGTATCCTCACTGCTGATGCATGTCGATGAACTCCCAAGCTACGCGGTCATCATTGCAGCCTCGAACCATGCAGAGCTGCTCGACCGAGCCGTTTGGCGCCGCTTCCAACTCCGATTGCCCTTGCCGGCTCCAACTGAGAAGGAGCTGACAACCTATTTTTCTTTGCATTTCCAGCAGTTTGATGGGAAGCCGGGAATTACGCCCGCGACTTTAGCCAAGCGCCTTGGGCCCATTAGTTATGCCGAGGCTGAGGAATTCATTCTGGATGTTCGGCGACGGGAAGTGCTCTCCATGCGAGAGACCCCTCTGAAAACCATCTTTGCGGATCAGATAAAGGCCTGGGAGGATCGCGCCAAACCAGTCGGACAAGAAGAGAGCGCGAGGTAATCTATGGCTGAACGTCCTCTTCTCGGATTGCTGCAACCAAATCGCACGACACCGAAGGGGCCTCCTGTGACTATCCAGGAGAAGGTTGCAGCGCCTTCGGCCGACCGGCAGGTGCAGCGGGTTGGCCCCAAGTTCGACCGGCTATCTCAAGCCCTTCCCGATGCACAACGCCTTGCAGAGCTACAGGAAGATCCCGCCGCGATTGCACCCGAACGGGCGCTAGTCTTTGAGATCGCAAGCACCGTTGTGGATTTTCACCGTGCGCTCAGCCAGATCAGCGGACTCGAATTCCTGGGCGAAGACGAAGATGAGGTCGAATCAGACGACGACTTCGCGACCACGGATAAATATGGCAACCGCCGGGGGGATAAAGCCGTACCACGCCGCCTTTTCTTCACTTTGCCCGACGCAACAGCTCTGCGAGAGCTGGTAAGCCTTTGGAACCGCTACAAGAACGGCGAAGAGATTACTCGGCCTCACACGGAATGGAAGAGGGTCTTCGCCCATCTGTCCGATATTCGGCCCTGGGGCCCACAGGACAGGGTAACGGAAGACGCCAAGCAGGAGTGGTTGGAGCGCCTTCGCGACTTCCCCGATGATCCTGTCCGCTTTGAGGTGGAATTCTGGTATCGGGCGGCCGCCGCCCTTCGTGAACGGGCGCATCAACGTCTTACAGCAGTTATTGGTGAAGCCAGAGGCCAACTGCTTGATCGTGCCACGATCCCGGAAATCCAGTACGACGCAGCGCTGGTAGAAGTTCGTCCGGAGTTTGTGCAAAGCATTCTGGACCACCCAGACATTGGCCTTGCCACATTCGACGAAATAATGGTGCTGAGGCCCCAGTCCCTCGTGACAGATCCTCACGGCCCAGACCTGGAAGAAGCCATCGATACCGAACCTGATGAAGAGGCTGAGCTGGCACCGCCAGTTGCTGCTCTCCTTGATGGCATGCCGATGGCCCAGCACCACAAGCTGGCCGACCGGCTGGAAATAGATGATCCTGATGACTTCGCGGCCCAATACGGTCAGGCAGCCCAGCAGAAACATGGCACGAGCATGGCCTCGCTTATTCTGCACGGCGATTTGAACAGCGCCGCCCCAACCGGCCCTGTAAACCTTCGGCTCTACGTGCGTCCGGTGATGTACCCGCAACCGGTTGGTTTTGATGCCTTTGAAGAACGTATGCCCCCGGACAAGCTGGCCATCGACCTGATCTGGCGCGCATTTATCCGCATGTTTGAAGGCGAAGGCGAAGGCGAAGGCGAAGGCGACGAAGAGCCCACTGCGCCCACGGTCCGGGTCGTGAATATGTCCTTGGGGGATCTGAAGCGCCGTTTCGCGGGTGTTCTCAGCCCTTGGGCACGGCTGATCGATTACTTGGCCTGGCAACACGGCGTTCTCATTCTGGTAAGCGCTGGCAATATCCCTGACCCGGTGCCGCTCGAAGAGATTGCAGTATGGTCCGACTTCGAGGATGCAGCCCCCGAAGAGCGGGAAACCATTCTCCTGAAAGCGATCCTGCGGAATCGGGCACATCGCCGTCTTCTCGCACCGTCTGAAGGCCTGAACAGCCTGACGATCGGGGCCGCGCATTTCGATGAGATCGGGCCTAACGGCGCGGGTGCAATGGCTGTCGATCCATATGCGAGCCCTTTCCTACCAAACCCAAGTTCGGCGCAGGGTCTTGGCTATCTGAGGGGCGTCAAGCCTGAGCTTTTACTGCCGGGCGGACGAGAACACGTTCGAACGCATACGAATACCGCACCGATATCCGTAACCCCCGTGCGACAGCCGGGGCGCTTCTTCGGTATCGGGGCAGCCGCTCCTGGCACTGCGGGCGAGATGTCAAAGAAGCTCAACTTCAGCGGCACCAGTGTCTCGACAGCTCTGGCGACACACGGCACGTTGCGCATCTTGGAAGCGCTGGAAGAACTCCCGGCAGAACCGCCACATCCCGCCGTGGACCCTTCGTTTCATGCAGTCGTTCTCAAGGCATTGCTTGTCCATGCTGCCAAGTGGGATTCGGAGATTGCTGCCAAAATCGAAGAAATCTCAAAGGATAATGGCACGGGTTACTGGGAGCATCGGCGCGACGACGCAGCCCGCCTGCTTGGGTTTGGAGTCGTAGATATTGATCGTGTCATTGATTGCGCAGAAAACAGGGCAACACTGATCGGGTGGAACACTATCCACGCCAAGGAAACGGACGAGTTTCGCATCCCGATCCCGGCCGAGCTCGAAAACCTTGGTGGCTTTCGTGCAGTGACAGCGACGGTCGCCTGGCTCTCGCCCCTGAATATCGCCCATCGGATGTATCGGATGGCCAAACTGGAGATCATCCATGGCGGCGACAAAGGGTTGTCGCTTGGCGTGGGGAACGCGAAAGACCAGCCCTCTCACAATGCGTTTGGACGCGGGACGGTATTTCATCGACGCTGGGCTGGAGACGACGCGAAGCCTTTCGTGGATGATGGGGACATCGTGTTGAACGTGTCCTGCAAGCCGTCAGCGGGGGATTTGGATGTCCCTATTCCATATGCAGTGGCTGTGACGCTCGAAGTCGGAGCGGATGTGCCGGTTGCCGTCTACGAGCGCGTAAGAGAGCGCCTGCGTCAGCAAGTTGCTGTTCCCGTATAGGCGGGGTGAGGTCGCCTAAGCGGCGGCCTTGGTGTGTGCCCGGTCCTGAAGGCCAGAGAGGTAGTCGCTGGCCTGCACTGCCTTGAGCAATAGCAGAGGATTAAGTCCGACATTCCAACATTGCCCGCGCGACTGACCGCTTCGGGTCGCTTTCAGGCGTTGCGGAACTTGGGCCTACAGTCTGTCGCGGCCTGGTCAGTTTGACAAAACTGACACTTGCCTTCCGGGCCAATCCACAGTTGGTACCGCTCGCAGCAACCATGTCTTGCACACGATATAGAAGGTTTCGCGGTCCCGCTCTGGCTCTTACATGTCCAGCGCCCCCCGCTCATCTGCAAGACGGCCATTTCGCCAGGACGGGATGAAACTACCTCGCAAAACCTCCAAACTGCCCGGCAGTGCGCCCTCACACGTGATCCCGAGGTAGGTGGCGGCCCGCGTCGCCCCTACGTACAGGTACTTGTCGAAGAGATCGGGTTGTTCGCGGGCCAGCTGATCTGCCGCGATGAAGAACACTGCCTCAAATTCAAGGCCTTTGATATGCTCGACGGCGAACACTCGGACATCCGTATCCTGCCCGACGCTCTGGCCATTGATGCATGCGGTCACGCGTATATTGTGGCCCACGAGTGCATCGTTAACCCATCTTTAACACCTTCTGGCTGGTTTTGGGCCGATTCCGGCCTGCATCGAAGTATAACTTATTGATTTATATACAGGCGATGGCGGTGCTGGTAATGTAGTGCCATAATATTTGTTATCGCCCCTTGTGCGGAGTGCCGGCCTACGCTAGCCTCGCGGGCATGTTCATCCGCCGCACTCAGACCCGCAGCACCGCCACCGGCGAGTCGTATACCACGCATCGTCTGGTGCGCTCCGAGCGGGTCGCCGGTAAGGTTCGCCAGCGCACCCTGTTGAACCTGGGGCGACACTTCCCGGTAGCACAGAGGTACTGGTCGGCGTTGTGTGCGCGCATCGAGCAAACGGCTCAGCGGCCAGGCGGCGCTGTTCGACGATGGGGAGAAGGGCCTTCCGCTCGCCGTCGAGCGCCAAGCCGAGCGTATTGCGGCGCGGCTGCTCGCCGAGCAGGGCGCCGCGCCGGCACCGCCCGACAGTGTCGGCGCACCCGGCGGTGGTGACGTGCAGTCGGTGGATGTGGACTCGCTCTCACTGGTGCGCCCGCGCTCGGTGGGTGTCGAGCAGGTGGGGCTGTGGGCGCTGCGTCAGGCGGGCTTGGAGGAGCGCCTCCAGGCGCTGGGGCTGACCGGTCCGCAGCGCGCGGCGGCCGTGGGGCTGATCATCGGGCGTATGGCCGCCCCCGGCTCGGAGCGGGCCACCCATCAGTGGCTTGCCCGGCGCAGCGGCCTCGGCAAGTTGCTGGAGGTCGACTTCGAGGCGATGAGCCCGATGCAGCTCTACCGCACCTCGGATGTACTGCTGCGCCACCGCGCGGCGCTTGAGGGGTGAGCACGGTCAACCGCGTCGATGGCCGCACCCTGCATGTGCGCAAGTCCACCCGACCAGAGCCCGATCAGGCGCAAATCTATCAGGCGCTCGGTGCCGATCCGGCACCGGGTGGCGTGCAGAAAACGCTCGTGTAAGCCTACCGGTCCATAGAATGAACGCAATGTAGTGCCACTCGCCATCTCTGTCGGTCTTAACTCTCTGAGTATCAGGAAGTTCTTTTGGTGGGCGTTAAACTTGGGTTAAGTGCGTCAGCCAGCGGCTGCACTTGCGCTTCGCGTTGCACGAGAACCGCAATGGACGGTAGCCGTTCCACAAACTCCTCGATCTCGGCGAATCGTCCGGCGAGCCACCTGCAAAGCTCGCTGCGGTCGCTGGCGTTCTCCAGGAGTGCGGGGGCAACGCCGTCATTTTCCATCGCTTCGGGCAGCGCCACATCGGCGGAGCCGCCACTCACATCAGCAACCAGTCTGTTGGAGAACTCGTTCAGCTGCCGGGTCTGCCGATACGATATGTTGATTGCCCGCGTCACAATCCCGGGCACGGCCCATCCCAATTGCTCTATTGATCGACATCCCCACTCCGTAACGCGCTGATTGAAATCGCCGCAGGCAAAGAAGGACTCCAAGGATGGGTGCGTCAAATGCGCCATACAGGCGAGCTGAATGCACGAGAAATCCGTCGCCTCATCCACCACGACCTGATTGCGGAACTCCGCCGAGATGTCTCGCAAGTAGCCAAACCTTGGCTCATCAATGCGAGTGGCAATATTGCCGTCGCTCAGCAGTGCCCTTGCGTTTCGAACCATCACCAGCAGGATCAAGTCTATCTCCAATGCGGATAAAGACCGCGAATCCCGCGCTTCGGCCGTGTACCAGTGCTTGTACCCCAGACCCTGTTTCCTGTATGACCGGTAACTTCGCCCAACGTCGTGCACAAATTTCTTGTGCATATTCACGAATCGGCGTAGGCAGTTCTGGAGCAGCACATTCTGGCCAACAGCCGCCAACTCGGCGTCGCCCGGAATCCTCCCTCCGAGCCACTCCAGAATCCGGGCGTTCCTGCTGCCCCTGCCAAACTGACGCTTCTGAACGCGCGTTCGTGATAGGGCCTTGATGAAGCGCAGGTGGGTTGTCACAGCTTTTGAGATTGGCGTCCTTGGCGAAACCTCGGGGGTGTCATCGTCTTCATCGAACGCGTCGTCTTCGCCGTTGTCCACGTCATCCGACCCCAAGGAGTCCAGAAATCCTGCGAACTCATGCAGAAAGGACCGATCGGCGTTCAGCTGCAGGTTCAATACTTCCCGGATACGCCGGTCGGACTCCACTTTCAGTTCCTTGAGTATCGGTGCAATGTCACCGTGCAATGACTCCAATCGCCCGCAGAGCTCTGGCAGATCCGAACCCATAGCCCCTTCCAACAGGCCTGCGACACGCTCAGCGATCCTCTCCGTCCTGTCGTTGATCCGATGCTGCAAGGCCTCTAATCCGCGATGCAGCTGCTCCAAGACGCGCTGCGCGTGGAAATCGGCGAAGTCGTCGTGCCAATCGATCAGGTAATGAACCGTGCTCTTCTTCAAGATCGATAGATCGTCGCGCAGGATAAAATACCCTTGGCCAGAAGCCGATCTAAGTACTCCGAAGACGTTGCGCGCGAGGTAGTGCCTGTGGTCCGCCCACGTTTTCATGTGTCGCTGATCGGATGCCGGTATCTGTTCAAGAGCAAACGCCTCCTTCACGTACTGCTTAAGCAGCTCGGTGGGGCTGAACATGAGCCAGCTTTGACTATGGTCGAGACCGGACCGCTGTGTCGCTCGTTCCACGAGTCCGGCTTCCGCTTGCTCCAAGTATTCGAGATCGAGCTTTTGTCCCAAGCGGCGGATCAAGGTCGTCGTCTTCCCAGCGCCCGGCGGCCCTAGAACAAACAATCTGCTGTCGAGTGGGCTACGGAAGATATCATCTTGGAGCTGGTCCAGTATCGGCTGGTCCCGAAGTTCCATTTTCGTGATGACACTTCGTCGTATGCCTCCCCTTACCCCTGCTGCCCCCTGCTCCTCGGCAAGGATCGCATCCACTAGATCCTCACGCGCGCCTTCATCTAGCAGTGCACGCAAGGACTCGACCGTGGCGATACCGATGCGCCCGCCTTCAACAATCGTGTTCTGTGAATCCCAGTCCCCGCCGGGCCGTATCGGTTGGAGGCGGCAGCGCTCAACCAGTTCCCACCCTTGCCTGATGCCGTCGATTTCAATCTCGACCTCTTCGCCGATCGGTAAAGATGCCAGTCTTCCCATCTTCGATTTGTAGCTGGCCAGGGGCGCAGTCCGCCCAGGCAGAGTCACCGGGGCATTTCGGCAGATAAAGTAGATTCTACAGTTTCCCTCTGCGTCGACCGCCACAATGCGTGATATAGCGGGCTCGCGCGCCAGCTTGGCCAGATTCGCTTGCTCCGACCGCAAGATCCCTTCCAGCTGATTATGCGCGGCACCGCTAGTAAAAGTCTGCGCGTTGGCGATAGAGGTGTGTGATGGGCCGGCTTCCCGGCGCATCCTATCGGCAACGGCGTCGCATATGGCCTCGAAGGTATTGATCGTGTCGAGCGCAATGGGCCGCAGATATTGCCTCTTGTCGATGGACCTACTCACCTTCACCCTCCGCAGCGCGCATCAGCGCAGAAGCCCGACACCGGACACCCCGCGTATGGAACTCATTAGCGGACTCAGAGATGGGAATGCAAATACAGCTTGTACACTTGACCCCGCAGTTCGCTGGTGTCAGAGCGAGTCCTTGTGGGCCCCGAGAGTGTCACCGTCATTGCCACTGCATCCACCTTCCATCCGTAGCTGACCGTGGAGTTGTACCAATCGGTCGTCTGCCCACAGAGGTTGTGGTACAGGATCCCAGTACCCTGCGACCTTTCGCCGAAAACCACGATAAGTCCCCAAGCATTACAGCTTTTTGGCATACATCACAAATTGGCAAAGGTGTTCCGGCACTTTCCCAGGGGCCGACTCGGAAGAGGAAGCGTTCCACGCTGCCGCTGCGATGGCGCAGAGGAAACGTTGCTTGACAAGGGGGCGGCTCAGGGTCGGCAAGCAACCAGCTGTGAGGTGCTTAGGCTGATCAGCGCGCCGACGCGTCTCGGCGGTCGGTATCCGGCCAAAAGCGGACGATCCCCTAAGTGTCAACCTCGTATCCGACAGTGACCGATGCGTTTCTTATGTAACATTCGGGCACTGAATGAGGAGGCTACGAGCGTGAACGATACCAACGAGATCCCCACCGAGCCGAGCCTGGAGCGGCGCACCCGACGGCGGTTCAGCGCTTCTGACAAGCAGCGGCTACTCGCCGAGTACGATGCTTTGCCCCGTGGCGAGAAAGGGGGCTGGCTGCGGCGCAATGCGCTGTATGCAGGCCAGCTGGCTGAGTGGCGCCGGACGCTGAGCGAGGCCGGCACGCAGGGGCTGGAGCCGAAGAGCGGCGGGCCCAAGTTGCCGAGGACATGGTGGATCTGCAAAAAAAGTTTTTGGCGCTGCTCGAGGACGCACAGAGCGAGTCATCGCAATGAGGCTTCTCGAGCAGCGACCGGCCGAGCTGCCACACCGCCGCGCCTGTGAGGCGCTGGGCTTATCACGCACGGGCACCTATCGGCGTCGGCTCCGTCAGCGCTCTTCCACGGCAATTCGCCAACAGCCCCGGCAATTGAGCGAGCACGAGCGGCGCGCCGCGCTTGAGCGGGTCAACAGCGAGCCCTATCAGGACGCCAGCGTGCGCGTGATCCACGCCCGTGAGCTCAACCGCGGCTGCCCCATGCCTTCGGTCTCCACGATCTATCGATTGCTGCGCAAGGATGCTCAGAGCCGCGAGCGCCGGGCGCAGCGTCCTGCGCAACGCCACAGCGTACCGCGGATCATCGCCCGTGCTCCGCATCAGGCGTGGAGTTGGGACATCTCGCGGCTGCCAACGACCACGCCCCGGGTCTATCTCAATCTCTATCAGATCCTAGTGTAGCGTTTCGTTCTGTTTGGAACTTAAGCGGCTATTGGCGCGAATGACCTTCTGCAGGATGTCGCGTGCGCTCTTGGTCCAGATGAACGGCTTGGGGTGGTTGTTGTGGTGGGCAACATATTCATCGATAGCCGCCACCAGTTCAGGCACGCTGGTGAAGACACCGCGGCGCAGCCGCTCGGCCGTGAGATTGCGGAAGAAGCGCTCGACCATGTTGAGCCACGACGCCGAAGTCGGTGTGAAATGCATATTGAACCGCGGATGCTTCGCCAGCCACTTCTGGACCGCCGGATGCTTGTGCGTGGCGTAGTTGTCGGCGATCAAGTGCAAGGTCTTCTCTTTCGGAGTCTGGCGATCGATCTTGCGCAGGAACTTCAGCCACTCGGCGTGGGTATGGCGCGGCTGGCATTGACCGATGACCTTGCCGTCGAGCACGTTCAGTGCCGCGAACAGCGTGGTCGTGCCGTGGCGTTTGTAGTCGTGTGTCATCGTCTGGGCGCGGCCGTTCTTCAGCGGCAGCCCCGGCTGCGTGCGATCCAATGCCTGCACTTGGCTCTTCTCGTCGCAGCACAGCACCAGCGCATGCTCTGGCGGAGACACGTATAGAGCGACAATGTCTTCGAGCTTCTCGACGAACTGCGGGTCGCGCGAGACTTTGAAGCCACGCACGACATGAGGCTTCAAGCCGTTGGCCTGCCAGTGGCGCATGACGGTGCTGGCGCTGACCCCCAGCACAGCTGCCATCTTGCGCGTGCTCCAGTGCGTGGCTGCTTTGGGCTTGGTTTGCGTTGTCAGCTCGACCAGCTGATTCACGTCCACCTTCAGCGCCGGCGCGCCGCGCGGCAAGTCCCGCTCGATGCCTTGGAGGCCTCCTTGCGCATAACGATTGCGCCAGCGCGCGACTTGCACACGTCCGATACCCAGCTGCTCGGCGATGTCCTTGTTCTGAATACCCTGCGCGGCCAGCAGCACAATCCGCGCGCGCTGCGCCAAGCGCACGCTGCTACGGCGCGAACGCGACACTCGGGTCAGCTCGCTCTGCTCCTTGTCGGTCAACACGATCGGTGGGGCAACTCGCATGCGCTTGATCCAATGCCACAGAGGATAATGCGTTGGAATGACTCAGCCACGCTAAGTTCCATTAAGAATAGAACGGTACACTAGATCTCTACAGCCGCTACCCGGTGGCCTGGATGATCAGCCGTAAGGAGAACGCCGCGCTCGCTCGCCACCTCTTTCGCGAGGCGCTCAACGCCTACGCCATCGCCCCGGGTGAGCTCATCATCCATCAGGACCGTGGCGCGCCCATGATCGCCCACAGCTACCGGGAGTTGCTCGATGCCTTCGGCGTGCGCCGCAGCTACTCCCGCCCACGGGTGTCCAACGACAACCCCTATAGCGAGTCGCAGTTCAAGACGCTGAAGTACAGTCCCGGCTATCCCGGGCGCTTTGAGGGCATCGAGCACGCCCGGGCATGGATGAGCGAGTTCATCGCGGCCTACAAAGATCGCCCCCACGAGGGGCTGGCCTTCTATACCCCCGCCGATGTCTTCCACGGCCGCGTTGAGGCCGTCCGCGCCCGACGACAAGCCGCCCTGGATGCCTACTACGCAGCGCACCCCGAGCGCTATCCCAAAGGCCGACCGCTCGCGCGATGCCCGCCCGAGCAAGTCACCATCAACCCCGATGATGGAGTCACCAGCATGGCCGAGAATCTCCTTAACGACCCACAGCCAGGCAACTACGCCTACGCCCCGACCAACCCATCAACCACGGAGAAGATAAATTAAGAAAAACAGCCGTGGCTGTCGGAAAGAGGTTGACACATTCCGATCGAGCACTGGACGCGACCGTCAGCTTTCAGGTGAAGTGGTCAACGCCAGCCGTAACCGGTGCAATTGTAGCTGCCGGAATGGCCTTTCCGTGTCCGCTGAAGCGCGTTGTTGCACTTGAAAGTTGAAGTCCTGATATCAGGCCTTAGGACGGTAAAACCGGTCCGCAACCGCCAGCGGCTGCTCTGTCGGACGCTGGTAGCGCATCTCCTTGACAGAAACCCCAAGGTGTCGATGAAACAGCGCGACGTAATCCAAGTCATCGCGAAGGTCATACGGGATATTCCCCATACGCTGCGCTACATCGTGAACCGCACCCCCTGTCGAGATCACTGGCAGTAATGTCGCTTGAGGGTGCATCTGCTGAAGCAGATCAAACTCCTGAACGATACCGCCCATCCCTCCAATGAATACCGCCGCCGTAAAGTTGAAATCCGAGAACATCCGTTCTCGCATCAGTCGAAGGCTATGTTCACGGTCGCAACCGACATCATCGGTTAAAGTGAGGTTCTGGAACCGCTGATTGTCTTCGGGATATTCATCCTCAAAATACCGGCTCTGGTAGAGTTGTACCCAACTCCCATAGTCGACTTCTAGCCCCTCAGCTACTACCCAAATCATTGGTGTAATGGCAGGATGACCGCCCCAAACAAGCAAACGCCGCCCAAGTGTCACATGAACGAGCGCTGACACTGCTGCTGTGATTGCGACTGCATCAGCAGTCCTAGCATATTCCGGTCCTCGCTTGGGGTCGGGAACGCCGGCGGATAGGAAGATAGCGTCGGTCATACTCAGCTCTCCCAAGCGGCAAGTGTCCACGCTGCCTCAGCAACCCGAATGGCGCGAACTGCGCGAATGTTCTCGTCAAGCCATTTGAGGTGCGCCATCCACTGATCCCGGATACCAATGTGATCGTAAACTAAGATTGGCATCCCACGCTGATCTGCTCGATGGGCTTTATTAACTACATCGTTGAGCAGGTCTGCTGTGGGAATGCCAACGATCGGGTAAGCCCATAGTTTTTTATTGTCCGGCAAGCGCAGCGCAATTGCGCGGTGCGCGCCGACGCCGTCAAGCTCACCACCGATTTTCTCAACTTCTGCGCGCAGCTTCCCCGTAATCGACATGTACCGGGAGGCGATGCTGCGACTCCGTAGGCTCTCAATCGTGAGGACTATCTGATCGGCAACCTCATCGAGAATCGGGCCGTCATAACCAGTAAGTTCCGCTTGATCCAGGTAGATTGTCTCAGCGAAATCCGTTTGCTTGCTTGGCGTATGATCGGGCCAGACTATCCGGAGTACGTGGATTTCTTTCGCCCGGGCACGGCCAAGTTCTTGGCGTGTCCACTTGCTCTCGAAATACGTTGGTGTATCGAGCATCACCATCACATCGGAGTCACAGAGCCGATGCCAGAGAACCTCTTGGAATGGCTCGGCTGGACGGATATCGTGCGTATCAAGAAAAACATCACAACCGCGTCCACTCAGCAAATCATGGAGTTGGACAGCAGCAATGCGAGATTCCACTCGTCGGTAGCTGACGAATACTCGGCGCTGCCGTCGGAGGAGGCCGAGGCATTCCAAGAGCCCTACCGCTAGTTCCCGCATCTCAGGATCGTCGGCGCGGCGGTAAAGACCATTTGCCCCATGAAGAAAAGAAGGGACCATGGCGCTAAAATCTCCATCGGCCGGTACCGTAGGGATCACTGGCAGGCTTGCGGTGAGGGCGCGCCGCGCCAAGTCCTGATCAGCTTGTGTTGAGCCTCCAAAGTAGGCCACCGCGGTTGCCGCATGCCCATTCCGTTCCGCGAAGGAACCTGCGTTCCGGATCATGACCTCGCGGCCAACCTCCAAATCGAAATCGGCAATGAGCTTCACTATAGTTGCGACAAGCGTGTCACGGTCAACCTCCGTCACATCGCCTAGGAGACCTATCTCGTATATGCTCACGCGGCATCCTCGACTGCGGCTTTAACTGTTAGCGCGTATACGAATCGCTTCTTCGATCCATCCCTCAATATTGTTGGCGATAGAGGCATAGGCGGCCTTGCTATCGGTTCCGGTCGGAACCTTAAGCGGCGCCACCTCGGAAAGACTACGTGCCGAGCCTGTAAAAGTAACCTTAGAAAATGGATTCGGTCCTGCCACGGACGGGCGGCCGCTGGAATCAAGCAGTTTGTCGATACGGATACCTAAGACCGCCCGCTTATCGTTCCAGCCCTTAGATATTTCGTGGATTACCCATGGTCGATTAGCCGTCTCGGCACCGACTAGGATAACGACACAGCTCTTACCATGCATCTGGTCATCGATCCACTTCTTGATCGACTCCTTGCCCTTACGCTTGACCTCTTCCCAATCATTTGAAGAGCAGAGCTTTTGACCTTCGAGAGAATTTATATTGCGCACCTGCTGAGTGCGCCAGAAGTCGTTCGCGAAATGAAAGCTAAAGAAAACCCTTCTCGTCATTATCTAATCCGTATATGTGATTGTTTTTCCGCCAACTGTAGTTATGTTTTCTTTCCACAACCAGCATTTCGCTAAAGTAGCGATCTAGTCCGTGGGGCGATCTCGTAAAGTTCAGCAATTTGGTGTAGAAACCGGGTTTGCCCGCCATAGCTTGGATGTCGAACGCAGATCACGGGCACAGCATCCACAACGTGGCTGGCTGAGGCAGCCGCCTCGTTGCCGATCGCGATGATCCTCTCCGGCCTCAATAAGGCTATCAGGTTTTGGAGTACTTCCTCGCCAGCACGACGCTCGCGAGCGTTATGCTGACGATTGCTGAATGGTTCGTCCAATTCATGGGGATGGAGTGGAAAAACGTTCCACAAGAATATACGGGCATCAATCAGATCCAGTATGTTCCAGACAACCGCAGCAGTCCGCTCGGCGACGGCTGTACCGACTGTTGGCCGTTTGGCAGAAAGATCCCAGCGCTTGGCATGTCTATCGATATGAACGTCGTCAGTCAGAGCAAGGCCTGTCCGCCGTCCACCACGGTAACCGAGGTCTCGACCAACCCATATCGCGTCGACTGGCTCACACGCAGCACTTTCCACCATAGCCGATAAAGAAGTTGCCCGGAGATAGGGGGCATCCTCTTGATCGTGTACTTCGCAACGATCTACGTACGGATTAAAACAATTTTCGAACTGCAAGGCGGCAACAGCGTTTACAAATGGGTGTAGTAAACTCATTTCTTCGACTCACCTGATTAGCGTCGTCTTTCAGCAAAGTCGCGGCCCATGTGACACTGGGGATAGCCGAGGTATTGTTTGAGGGAGGTTCCCCTATGGCCATGAACCCCATCCAGTTCCAACGCGGTCTGTCCTTGCTCGAATTTATGCAGCGCTACGGCAGTGAGGCGGCGTGTGAGCGCGCGCTGCGCAAGGCGCGCTGGCCACACGGTTTTATCTGCCCGCAGTGCGCGGCAAGCATGCACAGCCGCTTCGTGCGCCATGGCCAGCGGTACTGGCAGTGCAGTGTCTGCCACCGCCAGACGAGCCTGCATGCAGGTAGTGTGTTCGCGAACACCAAGTTGCCTTTGACGAGTTGGTTTCTCGCGATGTACCTGCTCACGCAGTCGAAGACCAACCTTGCCGCCTTGGAGCTTACCCGCCACCTGGGCGTGTGCTATCGCAGCGCCTGGCGGATGAAGCACAAGCTCATGGAGGCGATGGCCGAGCGTGAAGCTCCGCGTCGACTCGATGGGTTCGTGGAGCTTGACGACGCCTATCTCGGCGGCGAGCGCAGCGGCGGCAAGCCCGGCCGGGGCTCGGAGAACAAGCGCCCTTTCGTGATCGCCGTGTCGACCAATGAGCTCGGTCGGCCGGGTATGGCGGTCATCGAGCCGGTGAGCGGTTTTACCACCGCCGCACTCACCAACTGGGCGCGGCGGCGGCTGGCCCCCGACGCCGAGGTCTACAGCGACGGCTTGGGTGCCTTCCGCGCCGTGGTGCCGCTCGGCCATGCCCACACGGTCATCGAGGCCGGCGGCGGCCGCGCTGCGACAGAGGCTGAGGGCGCGCGCTGGGCGAATATCGTGCTCGGCAACGTCAAGCGCGCACTCGATGGGACCTATCATGCCTTTCGCTTCTCCAAGTACGCCGAGCGCTACCTCGGTGAGGCCGCCTGGCGGTTCAACCGCCGCTTCCGGCTGGAAGCGCTGGTGCCGCGGGCACTGGTCGCCGCCGCGCGCTGCCCGCCCTGGCCCGAGCGAAAACCCCGTGACGTGCCCGTGTTCGCTTGCTGAAAGACGACGCTAATCAGGTCGACTCAAGTGGCTCATAGCGGATCGTGCGAAGCGCTCGATCACCAATAATCCAGCCGCCTTGGGCGGCTCTAAGACGTCGGAACACCTCATAGCCTTCAAGAATGGCCCGCTCCCAGAGCTTAAGTGAGCATTTCGATACCTCGTAGCCAGCCACGAATTCACCAATAGTCTTAAGCATTCCCAATGAAATATGCTCTTGATCTTCGAAGAAATTAAGCTCCTTAGCTCTAGTAAAAATCCAAGCGGTTAACCCCTCTTCAACCACAATGGCACGGCCACTATCCTGTGTCTCATCGTACTCAGGCCTGCTCTTGCGTTTATGCTTGATTAAAGCACGCATAACAGGCGACCAATGAAGAATTGCCGCGTATGAAAGATGGAAAACATCATGGAACCGATATCCATCTGAATCGGCAATATTGTCCGTCAAGGGATCACCGATGAAAACACCATTCCATTGAAGGTAGCTTCTGCCACTATCTCGTTGATTGACGCGAATTTTGAATGCCCTTGGAAGTTGCTCCTCAATTCCGAAATCGGCATCAAAGTCAATCAAATCCTCAGGTTGTGGCTCAAGAAATGCCCCGCGGGCCTTTCGTAAGTTGCTCCGCGCAACATCGGCAAAGGTCAATTTTGCTGCATGAAGCGCGTGGAGATAATCACCTGCAAATCCCACAATTTTTGCGCGCTCAGGGGCACTTTCTAGCAATGCCGCCGTTGAGCGCCCGAGTCTAAAAAGTGTCGTGTCTACCGAATCCGTGGACATCGGTATTGCGACATGAGCGAATGCGCCTTCAACCGTATCGCTTGCTGAACCGACTGCCCTAAAGCCTTCGCTGCTTGTTGCCTCAACAAACAGTTCATCCAGAGAAAGGTTTAACCGCCTGCATAGCGCAGCGAGATACCAGAGCGTATCGCCAAACTCTTCCTCAGCGGCCAGCTTGAATCCAGGGTAGGCTGATTTCTCTCGAATGTGCTTCTTCGCTGTCGACATGATGCCGCCGACTTCACCGAAGATGCCTTGCAGGATTGGACCTATATCCGCTGGATCAAGCACATCTGTGTCGGCGATCTGAGCGGCATAATCCGACAACAGAAGCAAACTTGTATTTTGGTTCATTGGCTTACTCACGAAGCGAAATCCATTCTTGTGGCGGTCCCTGGTAACCACTGCCCCCGAAATTACGTACCCAGCGCTCTAGGTCTTCGATGAGTTGAGGGTCATCGAAACAAGAGCTGCCAATACCTCTCTTGCATAGAGATCTACCGTTTCGATCACAAAGATCGTCCGGAAATGCCGGGCCCGTACCGCCTAAATAAATAAAATCACTGCTAATCAGAACACGGTTAACACTCGTGTCTCGCGTCACATGTTGTGGGTTGATTGTTCCATCATAAAGCGAATGAAATGAATCACGCTGGAGCCAATCACGATCAGGCGCATTGCGAAAATAGATATTGTCGCCACAGCTTTGCTTGCGGCTGCCCATGCGAAATGGCTTCTTGGCTTCAAACCGCGGGTCGGTTGCGTAGTCGTCGAACGTCATTGTCTCAGTCACGCACATGGCATAGACGAGATGTCCTCCGCGCCTAATACTACGATCGTTACTGGCGGTACCGACCACCCAGTCGCCAACTTTCGCTTGGCGCCTGATTTTTGGCTTGCACGTCGCGAGCGTGCAATAACCGTAAAACGGGTTGGGTGCAAACCCGCTGTCATAGCGCACTACGTATGAATAGATGCAGGCCATTAGCAAGGATGGCGCTTGAGTGGTACTGGAGCACAGGGGCTGCCATCTGGCTTCTCCCAGCTGTCCTTGCCGTTGATCGCGTCCACAATCGCATTGCCGTTCCATCCGACCAAGGCGTCGGCATACTCCTGTAGCGCGGTAGGGAGATCACATTCTTTCTCGCCATGCTCCCACACGCCGACAATGCGTTTCCCCTGCTTGGCCGCATATTCAATCTCCCAGTTAACCCATTCGCTCTCCTTGGTCTGCGGCGACACATAACAAACAAAAGTTCCAGCCCAATTGATTGCAGGAGCCAGAATTTGAGTTTTGATGTAGTTAGGATCTGTAGCATTGTTGAATTTGCCAGTGTGGATAGAGGAGTCCCGGATATCCATGCCTTTTGGAGCCAACAGATCCTTCAGCTTCTGCAAGCCTTGATCGTCCTTATGAACGTGGCTGATAAATATGTTCTTTGTCTCCGTCATGCCCCTATCCTTTGTAAACGATCTGCGTCGCCTAGATAATTGCAGTACCGCAATAGTAATCCTAACAGTGATTGGATCAACGGCAATCACGACTGAATCGTCATTACGTCGATACATCTCGCGGCTTAGCGATCAGCGCTTCCATGTTCACCAAGACAAACAGTTACCACAGATGGCCCGGAGCTACCACGTAATTGCCCGACGTCGAGTTTTCCCCAGCCGGCATCCTGCCGATATGCCGAAGCTAACCACGGGACACGTTACCAGCGCATATCCAGCAGCGTTCGCTTACGTCCTCAGGAAGTTTCTTCCCCAATGCGGGCGTTGCCGGTACGAGTCTGAATGACAGCAACGGGTCGACACCGGCAATTGGATCGTTGCCGAATTGAACCGCTGCCCGTTGCAGATCGCCGCCAACTATGCAGCTGAACTGCGGGAGAGCAGCTTTACTCCGTCTGGCCGTAGTTCGCCCTTGGGAGACACATGCCGGTAGAGCGTCTGCCGGGTAATCCCAAGCTCCTGGCACAAGTCGCCGACCTTGGTTTCTGGTTGCCCCATGCTGGCCATCGCCAGGCGCAACTTGGCGGCCGTCATCTTGAACGGCCGGCCACCCTTTCGGCCGCGTGCCCGCGCTGACGCCAGCCCAGCTATGGTGCGCTCGGTGATCAGCTCGCGCTCGAATTCGGCCAAAGCTGCGAAGATGCCGAAGACTAGCTTGCCAGCGGCAGTCGTGGTGTCGATGGCCGCACCATGGCCGGTCAGCACCTTCAGGCCGATGCCGCGTCCGGTCAGGTCATGAACGGTATTGATCAGATGGCGCAGGTCGCGCCCAAGTCGGTCCAGCTTCCACACGACCAAAGTGTCTCCTGGCCGGAGTGCTTTCAGGCAGCTCGTCAAGCCGGGGCGGTCCTCGCGTTTACCGGACGCCTGATCTTCATAAAGATGCGCCGGTTCGACGCCGGCGGCGCTTAGCGCGTCGCGCTGCAAGTCGGTGGCTTGGGAGCCGTCCGCCTTGGATACCCGCATGTAACCAATCAAGATCTTATACATGTCACATATACGTTCGTTTATGTGACAGTGTGAGCCGGAAAGTTCAAGTCGTCAAAATTTGTCACTTAACACGTCATTTAATTTAAGATATGCAAAGGGTTCATCAGGCTCATAATGTGACAGAAATTCCGGGGGAATCCGCTCCTCGGCAAACTGAACCGTCCCGACTTTCCCGGAGGCTCCAACTCTTGAGAGGATGGAGCCATGAAACGTCAACGACGTATTCACCGGAAGTACGGGAGCGTACTGTTCAGCTAGTGTTCGAACACCAGGCCGAGCACGAATCGCAGTGGGTGGCGATCTGCTCCATTGCGGACAAAATCGGCTGCACGGCCGAGACGTTACGCCGCTGGGTACGCCAGGCTAGCGCGACACTGGGTTGCGGAATCCGTAAGAGACTAATGCGCCAGCGTCATGCCGCACGATTGGCCCTAGCCGTTTCGCTCTACTCATAATAAACTTTGTACCTGTATCAAAACTTGAGCGGTACAAATGTCTACTACTAAAAAGCGTACGATCCCTATATCCGAATCCGGTCGTATGAATCTGCCGGCGGACATGCGTCGCGCTTTAGGCCTGTCTGGATCCGGTCACCTCGTTTTAACATTGGTCGATGATGAGATACGGATCACTACGACTCGGCACGCCCTAAAACGCGTGCGAGAGCTCGCCTCGCCCTATAAACCGCCGAGCGGTCTTGCGTCGGATCAACTGATAGAGGAACGTCGCAGCGAAGCGGCGCAAGAAGACGAAGAGATGGGTGGATCCCGCCATGGCTGATGTCGTGCTGGACGCCTCGGCCATTCTCGCAGTGATCTTCGACGAGCCGGGCAGCGATCAGGTCGAGGAACACTTGCCGGGCGCCTTGGTGTCGGCGATTAACATCTCCGAGGTCGCAGCTCGCCTTCTATCGTTTGATATGCCAGGCGACGTCGCTGAAACCGTCATCGACACGCTGCAGCTCTCGATTCAGCCCTTCGATTACGACCAGGCCTTGGCAACCGCGCAACTTCGATCGGTCACACGATCGGCTGGGCTATCGCTCGGCGATCGCGCGTGTCTTGCCCTGGCGAAAGCTCGGCAAACACCCGCGCTCACCGCTGACACCGCTTGGCACGATATAGCGGCCGCGGCCGCAGTGGACGTGGAGCTCATTCGATAACGGCGTTTGTCAACGTAGTTGTCCGATTTTTTAGGCCACTTTTCGCGGGCTCCGCTCGCCGGTGCGGACCCCGTTGGGCGGGTTCAGCCACACCCCTGCGATCGGTTCCCAGTTCCTCATCTCGCCAAACCAGCGTTAAGGGCGTGAGGCCTTGGCCTTTTCGTAGACCCGCTTGCGATGCGCCAGGATGGCTTGGTCTGCGCCACGGCGGCGAGCGCAGCTGAGTCCTGACATATTCCGTGCGATCAAAACGCCTGTGCACAGCGCACGTTACATCCAGGTCACGGGAACGCGATGGCGCGCCGCGCGGAATCAGAGTAGGATTTAATCCTACTTGCTGTGAGGAAGATTCCCCATGCGCACTACTCGACAATTCAGCATCACCCTGCCCGATGAAATGGCAGAGGCCGTGAAGGCCAAGGTCGCATCCGGCGAGTACGCGACGGAAAGCGAGGTCATCCGCGATGGCTTGAGAGCCCTGCTGGCGCGTGAGCGCGTGCTGGAATCCTGGCTGCGAACGGAGGTCGCGGCCGCGTACGATGAGGCGAAGGCCGATCCTGCCAGCCGCATCGGCGCCGCCGAGGTCCGCACTCGACTGGCGGCGCTGCATGAGCGGGCGACAAAGGAACATTCGTAGGTGCGGTGTTGATTATTCCCCACGCGCCGAGGATTTCGTCGGCTCCATCGTGGCCTACTGCGAGGGCCTGGAGACCTTTCCGTTACGCGGCGCGAAGCGCGATGACATAAGGCCCGGAGTGCGAATCACCGGCTTCCGGTGCCGCGCCGCTAGCGCGTTTACGGTCGACGATGAGGCCGTGACGATCCTGGGCGTATTCTACGGTGGGCAAGACTACGATACCGTCTTGCGGGCCGACTGACATTGATCCCAGTCGTGTTTCTAGGTTTGAAAAAAACTACAGGGAAACATGAATGATCGGCTGCTGAAGGTGGGAATCATCGGCACGGTCATCGGGTCCATGCGCGCATGCGGCACGCGGAGGATGCGGATAACGGGCAGGGTCGATTGACATAGACGCACAAGCGTGCTTCGCTCATACATGAACACCCTACCGCTAGGTAGATAGCGGCCCTTGAAGCCTCTACGGATCGCGAACAGAGGCGCCTTTCGAGGCTCGATCCAATCTTCACCACCCGCTGTCATCGGCAGCACCTTTCTACCCACTCTTGGGGAGCATCATCTCCCCAAGGGGCATGGTGTTTCCCGTCTATTAGGAGAAATACCGTGTCTGAATACTTCGACCTTCACACGCAGGGCCTCGGGTACTTGAATCGCATTCGCGAGGTCAAGCCCAAGAACGGGCAGTCATTCTGGGCCTGCGACATCGCGGCGTTGCACGGTGCGACCGACAACGTCAACTACACGCGATTCGATTGCCGTGTCAGCGGCTCTAATGCCATCGAACTGGTACAGCAGTATCAGGCGTCCGTTGAAGACCGCAAGGTATTGATCGGTTTCCGGCTCGGTGATCTGTATGCAGACACATTCATCTATTCCAAGGGCGAACGTGCCGGCGAAACAGGCGTCAGCCTCAAGGCACGCCTGCTCTACATCGGCTGGATCAAGGTCGATGGCCAGCTCGTCTATAGGGCCGACACGGAGTCTGAGCACGGAGAGGCGCCGGAGCCGCACAACCGTGACTTTGACACCAACGCCGAGCTAGAACAGCCGACAACGACTGCAATGCCGGTCTTGGTTCAACTGTCAAAGACCGATCCGGATTTCGAGGCTCGCAAGCGTAAGCTGAAGCAATCCGGCTATTGCTTCGACGG
Organism: Gammaproteobacteria bacterium; assembly: GCA_030433275.1. GTDB lineage: Bacteria > Pseudomonadota > Gammaproteobacteria > Nitrococcales > Nitrococcaceae > Nitrococcus. Next base: position 38,794 of record JAUILK010000003.1, on the reverse strand, counting down.
TCAAGCCAAAGTCTGGCGGCTGCCGCAAGCCTTTTGACCACCGGGGAGTCCACCCCCCTCCGATTCAATTCGAAATCATCTGCTCGCCGGGAAACGTTGTTTCCCGGCGGGAGGCGGTGTCTCCCGACGCTTGAGGAGAAACCTCATGGCTGAAGCCAAGCCCCATGTTGTTGACATCCGCATGCATCCAAACGCTTTAAGAAAGCACGTATCGGCGTGGAGCGGTCGCGTTACTGCAAAATACAATCTGGAAGCGCAGACACTATTCATTACTGTGTGCCCAGTCGGTGAGCGGTGGGTGATACCCACCAAGCCCATTACGGCCATGAAAATAGCGCGGGCCATGTCAGCCGATTTGAGACTGGCATGAGAGCTCATGAATCTTGACCAGTTCATTTGTAAAGACTCCTGACCGCTTGGGTTGAATAAGCGGCCCTTAAAGCGTCTACGGATCGCGAACAGAGGCGCCTTTCGAGGCTCGATCCAATCTTCACCACCCGCTGTCATCGGCAGCACCTTCCTACCCACTCTTGGGGAGCGTCATCTCCCCAAGGGGCATGGTGTTTCCCGTCTATAGGAGATACACCATGTCCGTTTTATCCAACGATCAGATCATGCGCTTGGCTCCGTCGGTATTCGCGCAAGCGCCGGACGGCAACGTATCCGAGCGTTATGGCTTTGTGCCCACCATGACCCTGGTCGAGGCCTTTCGCGAGCAAGGCTGGTTGCCGGTGAGAGCTCAGCAGACCCGCGTGCGTGACTCACAGCGCCAGCATGTGGCTCGTCACATGTTGCGCTTTCGCCGCAACTATTCTCCCATCGAGGTGGGGGATTCCGTGGCCGAGCTCGTGCTTACCAACAGCCATGACCGCAGTTCTGCGTATCAGCTCGACGCAGGCCTCTTTCGTCTGGTGTGTTCCAACGGCATGGTCTGCCCGATCGGCGACTTCGGCGGCATCCGCGTGCGCCACGGCAAAAACGTGGTGGACGACATCATCGAGGGCTCCTACGAGCTCCTTGATGAAGTTCCCCAAATCGCCGCTTCGGTCGAGGCCTTTCGCGACACCCAGCTCGACAGCAAGGAACAAAGCCTGTTCGCCGAGGCCGCGCTCGAGGTGCGGTACGGGGAGGACTGGCCCAAGGCAAGCCCAGTGCGCACCGATCAAATCCTCGGTGCGCGCCGCCGCGAGGATGAGGGCGACAATCTCTGGGCAACTTTCAGCCGGGTCCAGGAGAACCTGCTGCGAGGCTCCCTCAGAGGACGTGCCCGCAACGGACGACGGGTGCGTACTCGCGCCGTCAACTCCGTGAGCGAGGACGTGCGGCTCAACCGGGCGCTGTGGCGTCTCGCGCAGCGTTTCGCGGATCTAAAGGCTGCATGACCAGCGGTTCTCATCTATCTCAACCAATACCACCCGGAGCAATGCTCCGGGTGGTTTCATCGCATTAGCGCTTTGCTCAACTCGGCCCGCAGAGGCCGGTTTCGGCAAAGCGCTGCCCCAACGGGGGACCGCGGATTCAGTGATACGTTGCCGCAAGAGCCCAGCACCCGGAGTACCAAGGTAACGCCGCCCTGCCCTGCGTTAGCAGAACGTTCACTGCCGCTCTGGTACTGGCGCCGCTCTGGAAGGTGACGGAGGTCGACGATCTCGAGGCGGACTTTGACCGCGGTGCTCGCCTTGCGTGTCCGGGATGTGGGTCTGCCTCGCAGGCGGTGCTATCATCGTAAGGCGAGTTTCACCCGTCACCACTGCGGTTATCAGTGGCCCTTGCCGCTTCGGCGGCAAACTCCGCTCGGATCGTGAGACGGAGTGTCCTCGTAAGAGGATTCGATCCTGCGGTCTCGGCGGGTCACAGATGTCCGTCTAAGCCCATCAGTACCCGAGAACGCTTCACATCGCGCCAGTTGTGAGCTGGCGCCCCTTTTGTTACTGATTCAGGCGTGGCGCGCCGCGGCCTTCCCAGGGCCGGCTCAGAGAGTCGATCGCGGGAAGGCCACGGCCTTCCTTTAACACGCGGTTGCCCGTCGCCGGAAGCCGACGGCGCCCCTTTGTACGGTGATCCGTGCCCAAAGATGAATCAGGTTCCGACGCCCCGGTACCGAGCCGGCATGACAGGGCCTACTGACGACGAGGCCAGAGTCATTGCCTCGGGGCAATACTTCAACCAGGCGACGCGCGCTTTTACACCGCAGCGCGTCGCGAGCGATAGGCTCGAATCGGTATCCACCAGGGCCGTGCGCAAGCGCGGCCTTTTACGTTAAGGGAAGCTGCACGGTGAAGGGCTCAAGGGCCGGCGCAAAGGGCCGAATGGAATAGTTTTATAATGGTAACGGGCTTACCCGAAAGCGATCAGAGAGCTCGATTTGCCCGAAAGGGCAAAAAGGGCTGCGCTGCCGCGAAAGGGTGCGACCACTCCATGACCGACACGCCGCGGCCGGCGTGGACAGAAATTAACCGATCCGCTAATGGCATGTCGTAGCAGCGAACGTCGAAGATATCCACAGGGTTGCCCACACAAGCTGTGGATAACTAAAGCCGCCGCGCGCGGCTCGGCGTATCGGCTGCGCCAGCGCCTCGAACCGCTCATGCATCGTGCGCAGCAGCCCCGGCACGGACAGATCCCAGCGTATACACCGCTCTTGCGTATACCTCCGAGTTTATTTGCCTGCCACAAAATCCATCGGGCAGGATCCGGTAGTCATGATCTTAGCGCGCTTTAAAAAATGGATGCGCCCCGATGAGGGTGCATCGGCGTCGAAGAGCACGGCTCGCAACCGTTTCACGGTTCTCAACGCCTCGGTACTTCTAGCGCCGTTCGAAGGCGAACTCGCGGCCATCAGGGCACGAGTCGGCGTACCGCCGGAACATTGGCGATCACTGTATCAGGTGGTGTTCGAGAATTACGCCGCCCTCGTGCAGCGCCTCCCGGCATCTGAATCACACCATCACGCCGGCGCCGGTGGGCTGCTACAGCATGGCATCGAAGTCGCGCGCTATACGCTGGATCTGAAACAGGGCATCATCCTTCCGCGCGGCGAAGCGCCCGAAGTGCAATCCCGAGCGCAGGATCTATGGACGTATGCGTGCTTCACCGCCGCCCTGCTCCACGATCTGGGCAAACCGGTCACCGACCAGCGCATCGCGCTTTACGACGCCCGGGGCGAACGTCACCAGTCCTGGTCGCCCGTGCACGGTCCAATGCCGGTCGGTGCGAGCTACGGCATCGAGTTCAATCCAAACCGCGTCTATCGGCGCCATGAGCGCATTTCGCCGTTACTCGCACATCACCTGATTCCGGACGAGGGTCTGCAATGGATCGCCAGCGACCAGGCGGTGCTACACAACTGGCTCGCCACCATACAGGGCGATCTATCGAATGCCGATGCGGTCGGCGAAATCGTCGGTAAAGCGGATGGCTTGTCGGTCGCCCGGAATCTCAGCGGCCGCACGAACGTCCAGCTGCCCACAGCGAAGGCCAAGCCACTTGCCCCACGCCTGGTCACCGGGCTTCGCTATCTCCTGGATGACGGCGCCCTCCCCCTCAATCGCCGCGGCGCGGCGGCGTATTTGGACGGCGACACGTTGTGGCTCGTGTCCAAGACCACGCTGGATAGGCTGCGCACCCATCTGATCGAAGAAGGTCAGCCGGGAATCCCGACGCGCAATGACCGGCTCATGGATGAACTGCAACAGCACGGGCTGCTCGTACCAAACGGTGATCGGGCCGTATGGCTGTGCTCGATCACGATCGGCGATTGGCAGAAGCAGCTGACATGCCTGCGGTTCCAAGCGGAGCAAATGTGGTCGGACCAGTCCCGCCGGCCTGAACCGATGGACGGCTCGGTTGAGCCGGTCTATGCGGAGTCGACAAACGACACGCCGCCAGAGAGCGCCGATGCGCCTGAGCCGAGCGCAGAACTCGGTACAGCGGTGAACACGAGCGAGCGCGATTCAATCGACGGGTTGCCACTACCCTTCAACGTTGGCACGCAACTGGAGCCCGAAGCGGAGACAGATACGGTTACAGTCGAAGAAACCGCCGCGCCCAATGCGGCGGATACTGCAGCAGCTCCGCCCTCGCCGGTCGATGAGCCAAAGCCGACGTTACATCAGGGGGATGGTCAGGTCACGGGAATGGATCCGAGCGAGGACGCCGGTGAGCGTTTCCTAGCCTGGCTCAAACAATCGATCGAGAACGAGGCGGTCCCGATCAATACAGCCAAGGCCCGCATTCACGTCTTACCCGAAGGGCTAGCCCTCGTCTCGCCGCGGATTTTCCGCGATTTCGATGCCGCGAATTGGGGTCACGCGCAGAAGCGCTTCCAGAAGCTAAAGCTGCACCGCAAGACGCCGAAGGACGAGAACATCTGGACGTGCCGCGCAACAGGTAGCCGGAAGCAGTCGATACTCAAAGTGATCCTGATACCGGATGCTGTTGCGACACTGGGCGTCGCGCTGCCCCCGCCCAATCCTTCGATAACCCTGCTGGATCACGTGGAATCACACTAATCCCAGCGCGGCAACAGATAAGACAGCTCTTAAAAGCTGTCTGGGTAAATGTTATACGCATTTTGCGAGCATGAGGCGCAGCATAGCGATTCGCACCATGTTCTCGGCCGTGAGCGGCAGAATTTCGTAGTCCTTGGACAGGCGGCGGTAATTGCCGAGCCAAGCAAACGTTCGCTCGACGATCCAACGCATTGGCAAAATGGCAAAGGTATCTTTGATCTTCTTGGAGATGTGCCGCTTCAATCCCAACGTCTTCTCGACAAAGTCAACGGCGGTGCCACGATAGCCCGCATCGCCGGAGAAGCCCTTCAGGGTGGGGCATTTATCCCGTGCCGCGCGCAATACCTCACAGCCTCCCACGGTGTCATGGACGTTGGCCGCATGAATGACCACCTGAATCAGGTGGCCCAGCGTGTCGACTACGATGTGGCGTTTTCGTCCCTTGATTTTCTTGCCGCCATCGATCCCCCGCGCTTTGCTGGCGCTGACCGTCTTGACGCTCTGGGAGTCGATGATGGCGTAGCTTGGGGTTGGGGTTTTGCCGTTTTTTTTCGATGCAGCGCATTGAGCTCGTCAAGGGCGGCTTCCCAAAGGCCGCGCCGATTCCAGTTGCTGTAATGATCGTACACGGTCTGCCAGGGCGGAAATTCCTTGGGCAACATCCGCCATTGGGCGCCGGTCTTGTTGATGTAGGGGTCAACTCACGAAACGGAAAAAATCGTACGCTAAGCCTCGCGCGGTGTCCGTAACGGTCAGAATCGGCCCCGCTCGACTCGCTTATCCTGCTGCCAGATAGAGTCGCCGGTAAAGTTGATGTGCTCCCAGCCCAACGGCGAAAGATGCGGCAGCAATGCCTCATCGATGATTTGCCCGGAATCGGCCAGCCCCTGAATCGCCCGCTCCATATAAACCGTGTTCCAGAGAATGATGGCGTTGATCACGAGGTTCAGGCCGCTCGCCCGGTAGCGCTGGTTCTCGTAGCTGCGGTCGCGGAGTTCGCCCAGCCGGTTCAAGAACACGGCACGTGCCAGTGCGTTCTTGGCCTCGCCCTTGTTCAGGCCCACCTGCACCCGGCGGCGCAGCTCAACGTTTTGCATCCAGTCGAGAGCGAATAGCGTGCGTTCGAAGCGGCCTAACTCACGAAGCGCGATCGCCAGCCCATTCTGGCGCGGGTAGCTGCCGAGTTTGCGCAGCATCAACGAGGCGGTGACCGTGCCCTGTTTGATCGAGGTCGCCAGGCGTAGGATTTCGTCCCAATGTGTTCGAATGTGCCTGACGTTGATCCGCCCGCCGATCATGCCGCCGAGCGTCGGATAACACTTGGCATTGCCGGGAATATAGAGCCGCCGGTCAGCCAGATCGCGAATGCGCAGCGCGAAGCGATAGCCCAACAGTTGCATCAAGGCAAACACATGGTCGGTGAAACCGGCCGTAGCGGTCGGCGAGGCGCCTGATGACCGGGCCGAGGAGCAGGCCGGGGATGCCGTAGCCGAGTAGGGTGAGCCCGATGCCCGCGTCGCCGAGGCCGAATCGTTGCGTGAGGTAGACGCCGAGCCAGGTGTAGATTCCGGATTGCAGCATGGCGTTGATCAGCACGTAGCCGTAGGTGCGGCGTCCTCGGGGGATGCTAAACAGGTTGACGTAGCCCGTCGCGACTGCACGTAGCGGCGGAACGTTCGTCGGCCGGGGCGTGGCCGGCAATAGCCGAGCGACGAGCGCGATCGCAAGCAGAAGCAGCCCACTGCCACTGGCAACGAGGAACAGGCCGCTCCAGCCCAGGATGGGCTCGCCGAGCGCGCCGCCGGCGGCGCCGACTGCGATGCCGCCGGCCATACCGCCAAACAACCAGCCCAGTGCGTAGCCGCGCCGGCGGAAGGGCACCCGGTCGCCGATCAACGCCGGCGAGATCGGCACGACGCCGCTGGCCCCGATGGCAGAGAGCAACCGCATTCCGATAAACGCCGTTGCCGTGTTGACGAACGCCGTCGCGGCGGTGAGTACGATAAACGCGATCAGCGACCCGAGGATGACCGGCCGGCGCCCAACACTACCGGCCCCACAAGCCACGCCAGCAGCGCGAGCATGCCGCGTGGGCTAGCGGGAATCTCTGGGTCGGACATCGCACAATGCCTCATCGTCTGGTTTCGAATACTGATCACGCCAATATGGCCTTGGCGTCGGCGTACGTGCACGAGGGGCGGCCTAACCGACCGGGGCGGGCTCCGTCGCGCCCTGTCGCAGCAACCGCCGTACCATCGGAAAGGCGGTCATGAAGCCCAATAGAAGCCCGCCCCACATGACAAACCAGAACGCGATCGTTACGGGTGGGTAGCCCAACACAAAAGCCACGATGAGCATTGTGGCGCCCATGCCCGTATCGAAGGCGACGATCGCCAGTACGGAAAGCTTCAGGGCCACGCGCAACCGCTGGCCGGCCGAGCGGATCTGCCCCGCCCGGGTCAACGAGCGGTATTCGAAAGCGACCAGCAGTGGCAGCGCAAATGCGGCAATGAGCAGGATCATGGGCCACACGCCTTGGCCGGCGATCGTGACACCGGTGGCCACGACGATCGGCACGGCAATGAGGTGGCCGATGAAGGATGCCGCGCCCCCGGGAATGGTTTCGACGGCGGCCGTGGCATTCCAACCCAATGCCGGCGGCGTGCCATGTCGCTGCTGCCACTTCGGCGTGGCCGGACGGCCCCATCGATAGTAGGCGACAAGCGCCAGCGGACCGGCGTAGACCGCGGTGATCGGCCACACCGCCTCCCAACTCGGCATTGCTTGCCGGTAACCGCCCAGATAGATATCGGCGAGGATCGTCCCCGCACATAACAGTCCGACGCCCGTTACAGCCCAGGCGAGTCCCGTCAGCCACAGCGGTATCGTCATCACAACTTCCTTCTAACGTTCGGTTTTTTAAAAAGACCATGGAATCGACTAGTCTCAGCGACTACGCTTACATTCCACCGACCGGTAGGATCAGATGGGCATAGGGGGTGCCCGCTTTCATGACCCATGGCATACCGCCTTGAGGTTCGGTCGGATACCCTTTGAACGCCGCCCGATTGGGCACAACCAACATGATGTGCGGCGGCATCCGCATACCCGCTGTCGTCATGCCGTGCAGCATATAGGCGACCCCGACGCGCTTGAGGTGCGGCGTTTTCCCTTGTGATCGGGCCTTGAGATAGGCTCGAAACTGGGCGTCGAGACAGGCCGGGGCCTTGCTGTTCGGACCGGCGAGACGGCACACCCATTCGCCTGCCCCTTTCTTGAGCACCTTGCCCTGTGGGCTGATCACGGTGGCCTGGCGGACAATGGACGCGGGCGCCGCACTCCGGATCTGTTGTATCAGCGTGGCGTCCGTCTGCGTCTGTTGTTTGGTTCCGTTCTGCTCGCCTTGATTCTGCCCGGCAATAGCAGTGGGGACCCCGATGAGCCCACCCAGGATCGTCAGGATAGCCGCGACCACGGCTGCATTTATCGTGTTCCGTTCATGATCCATCTCGGCGCGTTTTCGGGTCGGTTGCGCCGTTCGTTTCCATGATAGCCAGCACCCGGCCCGCATCGTCGCTGTTTTCCCTCATGAATCGCTCCTCTGGCAGTGCACATCAGTCGTCCATTAATCAGTGGTTTATCGAGTAGGCGTAAGACTACGACCTGGACTCGACTCCAGATCAAGCCTTTTTGCCGCCAATTAGTCACTGCGCGATCGCGCGGGCCGAGGCGCTGGTGACAACCAATCCAGCGGCGTCCTGCGTCAGCGGGAAACCGGGGTCTAAAGCATGACACCGGCCGAGGCCGGCGTAATGCCTGTACGCTTTACAGGGGATCAACAGCAAGCCCGGAATCCGCACTCATCCTTTCGACACCCAATAATGACTCGACCCGCTCGGCGACTTCCGAACCACAGCACCACGACAGGGTCACGCCCGAGCCTCCGTGGCCGTAGTTGTGGATGATCGAGGTGTTCGCTTCGCGTTCGACCCGTGCATTTTGTGTACGAAACGGCCTCAACCCCACGCGCACGAGTTCGACGGGGTCGACTACCGCCCTGGATAAGGCGGGGAGGAACGCGGTGCAGCGCTGCAGAATGTGCTGGATGGGCGGATAGTTGTCTAGATCGATATCGAGGCCGCATTCATCGGCTTCCAAGAGGCCGCCGAGCAGCAGCGTATCCGTTCCCTGGGGGACGATGAAGACCATATCCTGGTCTTGTTCCGATGCATCGTTGGCAACGCAATGTGCCCTTTCGATCCGCGGCATGCTTTTGCCATCGTTGCGCAGGCGGATCAACACGCCGCTGACGCGCAGCGCGAACAACGCCAGACCGCCCGCGGCCAGTTCGGCACCCCCGAGGCCGGCGCAATTCACGATCGCATCGACATTGTATTGCCGACGAAGCGCGTGTTCTTGTGCGACAAGCGGGCCACGGATGAATGGCACTTAGTTAAGCTAATAAGTTCTATTATATCAATAGATTACGAAGGTGCGCCCAAAAGACGACACGAAGCGATTTCAATGACTTGTAATGGAGCGAATCGCCAATTGCCGGCTTGGATCGGTTTCGACAACGCGTTTGCGATGTCCTTGTCTATGTTCCTACACTTTATTTTCAGTGGCTTACGGCTTAACTAAGTGCCATTCGGGCCACGGATCTTTTGCTGCACGAGCTCGCACCCTGCCCTGATCGCTTCCTGCTTGAGCCACGCCATGTACCGGTCCGTATCGATGGTCGGGGCGAGCATCTCGTACGCATCGACCCCGCCACTGTCCGGGTTCACGCCGTATTCCGCGATCAATTGGGGGTCATGCCGAAACGCGCGGACGCGCCGCTTAAGCTCATTGCGCTTGGCCCATTCACGGGCGTTATCGGCGACCGGCCGTTTGAAATAGAAAACCGCGGTGCGCATCGTGACGCCGGTCGCCGGCCGTGCCGCCAGACGCTCAAACGCCGTGTACGAGGTCATGCTCCATGTCTTGGCACGCTCGAGCAGCGCCTCGCCGTGATGGCGCCCGCAGACGGACGGTGGCCATTCCCATAACGCACCGGCCACGTTCGATGTGATCCCCGGCGCGAATCGGTCCGCGACGACGATCGGCTGAAAACCGCGTCGGCGTAGACAAAGCGCAGTCGTTAAACCGATCATCCCCGCGCCGATGACCAGCACCCGTGTGTTTGCGTTGTTGAAGCGTTCCATGATTCGACTCCAGTGGTTATTGCAAAAAGCACACACAGGCTCCAATCTGGAGTTAGCTCCATGTCAAACGGGTTTGGAGCGGCGCCACCAACGGTAAGATTGCAGGCTTGATCTGGAGTCAACTCTAGAATATAGACTGATCTTGAAGGCTGATTCCACAGTCCAACCTGGCACCCCCACACCTGGGATTGATTGCGACTTTCAAGGCAGGGGTAATCAAACCACGCTGCCATCACGACACACGGAGCACCATGTCCGGAACGCCCATCGGCGAAACCGCGAAAATGACCGGCTTATCGGTCGATACACTGCGTTACTACGAAAAGATCGGCCTGCTGCCGCGGATTGCCCGCAACTCCAGCGGGCGGCGCCGCTACGATCAGGCGGATTTGGCCCGGCTCCACTTCATTCAGCGGGCCCAGCGCTGTGATTTTTCGCTCGACGAGATTCGCCAGCTGCTTGAATTTCGAAGCTGTCGCGATGCGGCTCGGCCGGCGGTCGCCCGGCTGACTGCGCGCAAGCTGGACGAGATTCAGCGGCGCCTGACCGATCTGGAGCAACTTCAGCGCGAGCTGCGCCAACTGCACGAGCTATGCCAGGGCAGCGACCAAGGTTGCCCAATTCTGGAAGGGCTCGGGCAGCCGGATTAGAACGAGCCGTCGCGGTCAAAAATCATGACTTTACCTGGAGTTGACTCCAGGTTCTATGCTTCTCTTCAGACTTGTAGAAACGCCGGGTTCGACGCCCGGCCCCAAATCTGAGGAGCGTCTCATGCAGACCACCACCTTGACCATCGACGGCATGCACTGCCAGGGCTGCGTGCAGATCGTGACCCATGTACTGGAACAGCAGGCGGGCGTGAAAGGCGTCACCGTATCGCTGGAGTCGAAACAGGCCCGGATTGCGCACGACGCCGACCAAGTCGCCGCCAAAGCGCTGGTCCAGGCGGTGCAAGACGCCGGTTACACGGCCACGCCGACTTCAGCGTAGTCGATGAACACCGCACAATGGCTGGCGCTGTCGGCGGGTCTGGGACTGTTCGCATTCGTGGAGCCGTGCTCGGTGGGCAGCCATCTGCTGTTTCTGAAAGTATTGGACCGCCTGCCGGTGCGCGAACGGTGGTGGCAGACCATGGTGTTTGCCGGCGTTCGCGCCCTCTTCATGGCCGCGCTGGGCGTACTCGCAGCCTGGCTAGGCAACCGTTTTCTGGGTGTCCAGCACGGTCTATGGGCGGCGCTGGGCGGCCTCTACGTCGTGCTTGGCACGGTCTACGTCGGCGGCGGTGCGGGACGGCTGATCCGCGCGGGCGATCGCCTGCTGCCGCGGGTCTCGACCCAGGGCGCCGGCGCCACGCTGGGCGCGGTGTTCGCCCTGAATATCCCGGCCTGCGCTGCGCCGCTGCTGGCCCTACTGCTCGGCGGCGCGGCCGCCCAGGCCGCTGCCGGCGGCGGGATCGGGATCGCCTACGGCGCCGGCTCGCTCGCCGTGTTTGGCCTGGCGCTGTCCTCGCCGCTCGTGCTGGCGGTGTTCACCAACCCCGGGCGGCGTCTGCTGGATGTGATCGCCCGCTGGTCGTCGCGCATGCCGCGCGTCACCGGGGTGGTGCTGATCGCACTAGGGCTGTGGTCCATCGGACTGGCGATCACATTGTAGGCGGTTTGTTTTTCGATGAACCAACGGAGTTACGCCGTGACACCAATCGTTGCCGAATCCACGCTGACCTGCCCGTACTGCGGACACGCCGAGCATGAGACCATGCCCGTCGACACCTGCCAGTACTTCTACAAGTGCGCCGGGTGCGGTGAATTGCTGCGCCCGAAAGCCGGGGACTGTTGTGTTTTCTGCTCCTACGGGAGTCAGCCGTGCCCGCCCGTGCAGCAAGGCCAGCGGTGTGCCGATGACGCCGCCGGTGACCGCGCATGAACACGCTATCGCAGCGAAATCCGCATCGGTTCGATTGGCAGTGAGAGGCTCACCATGAACGATACAGCGACCCCCGACGATTTCACTCCGTGGCACGAAGAAGCCACGAACGAGACGGCCATCCGGCGCGTGCGCGCCCATATCGGCGGCCTGCACTGTTCGCTGTGCACCGGCACCATCGAACAGGCGCTGGGCGCCAAGCCCGGCGTCTCCAAGGTGGCGGTGAGTCTGACCCACGAGCAAGCGTTAGTCGAGTTCGACAGTACAAAGGCCAACGCCAGAGACCTGATGGGCACGCTCCAGCAGATCGGCTATAGCCTGAGCGACCCGCGCAAGGTCGAACCGTTCGAGCGCCAGGAGCAAGCGCTCGCGGTCGAGCGCAACCGTTTCGTCGTGGCCCTGGCCATGAGCCTGGCCGCGGTCGGGCTGATTGTCGATTTCGCCAGTGCCTGGACGCTGGGGCTGTCGGCGCTGGTCTACGTCAGCCTGGTGGGCTTTGGTTATGCGGTCCTGCGCGGCGCCGGCAGGGCGACTGCGCTGGCCGGCAGCGGCGGGCTGGCCGCGGGCGGACTGGCCCTGTTCGCATTGCGCGTCAGCGGCGTGCTGGCCGGCTTCGAGCCGCTGCTAGTCGCCGCACTGGCGGTGGCGATGGTCTTCGGGCTGGCCCGGCATATGGGGCTCATGGCCTTCCAGTCGCTACGCCGCGGCATTCTCAATCAGCACGTGTTGGTCGAGATCGGCGCATTCGCCGGGCTTGCCGGCGGCGCGATCGGTCTGATTCTGCGCCCCGGCGGCTATCCCACGGCGGCGTTTTTTGCCGTGTCGGTGATGGTGCTGACCTATCACCTGTTTTCGGAATGGTTGTCGCTGATCGTCAAGACCCGGAGCGCGCAGTCGGTCAAGCGGTTGCTGGATCTACAGCCCGAGATGGCCCACGTCATCGACGACGACGGCGAGCATGACCGATCGGTCGAACAGCTCGAGACCGGCATGAGTGTGCGCGTGCGCCCCGGCGAGCGCATTCCGGTGGACGGCGAGATCGAGGGGGGCAGCTCAGCGGTGGACGAATCGCTGATCACCGGCGAGCCGCTGCCAGTGGAAAAAACCGCCGGCGACACGGTGGTCGGCGGCGCGATTAACGGCAACGGCAGCCTGCGCATCCAGGTCACGGCCGTCGGCGACGAGAGCTTTCTCCATCAGGTCGTCTCAAGCGTCGAAGACGCCCGGGCCTTGAAGCCCGGCTTGCTGCACATCGTCGATCGCGTGCTGCAGGTGTATACGCCGACGGTGCTCACGATTTCGGCGCTCGCCCTGCTGGCGTGGCTGGTCGGACCGCTGGTGTTGGGCGCCGACCCGGATGTCCAGCGCGCCGTGTTCGCCGCGCTGACGGTGCTGGTGATGGGTTATCCCTGTGCCGTGGGGATCTCCGCACCGCTGTCGATCGTGCGCGGCGCCGGCGAGGCCGCCGACAAGGGTGTGCTGATGCGTACCGGCGAGGCCTTCCAGGGGCTGCGCCGCATCGACACGGTGGTGTTCGACAAGACCGGGACACTCACCGAAGGTCGTCCGGCCGTACGCGAGATAGAGGCCGTCGACGGCGACGACAACGCGCTGCTGGCGCTCGCCGCTGCCGTGGAATCCGCATCGGAACATCCGCTGGGCCGGGCTGTGGTCGAGGCCGCGCTCGAGCGCGGCGTTGATTTGCCCGACGTGGCCGATTTTCAGGCCGAGTCCGGCCGGGGCGTCACCGCGCAAGTGGACGGCGAGACTATACGTGTCGGCAGCCCGGCGTTTCTAAACGCCAACGGGATCACGCTGACGGCGGTGGACGAGCGCATCGACGCGTGGCAAAAGCACGGCCAGACGGTGATCGTCGCCGCCCGCGGTAATCAGCTACTCGGTGCGATCTCGCTCGGCGACGCCCTGCGCGCCGATGCGGCCGAGACCATCAGCCGGCTGCACGACCTCGGCATCCGCACCGCCATGCTCACCGGCGACAACGAGGCCACGGCCCAACATATCGCCGAGCGCGCCGGCATTGACGACGTCTACGCCGGCGTGCTGCCGGATCAAAAGGCCGAGCGACTGCGCACCATGCAGCGCGACGCGCGCATCGCCATGGTCGGAGACGGCATCAACGATGCCCCGGCGCTGATGCAGGCGGACGTCGGCATCGCCATGGGCAGCGGCACGGATATCGCGATCGATGCCGCCGACATCATCGCTTTGAACAGCCAGCTCGGCGGCGTGATCACGGCCTGGCAGATCAGCCGCTGGGGCTATCGCAAGATGCTGCAGAATGTGAGCCTGGCGTTTTTATTCAACGGCATCGGCATACCGCTGGCCGCCACCGGGCTAATTTATCCGGTCTGGGCCATGGTGGCCATGGCTGCGAGCGTCACCGCGATCTTCGTCAACTCGTTGTGGCAGCGGCCATCGATGTTCTTTGATGCGGTGGCCAGCGTCGGCGACTAGTCCGAGCATGATCGCTGACAGCGCTGCCGACCGTAGCGCGGGAAAACGAGTCGAGCGGCACAAATTCCGGCGGCTGCGGACACCGCGCGAGACTTAGCGTACGATTTTTTCCGTTTCGTGAGTTGACCCCATGTAGAGGATGGCGTTAACGAGAGTGCGCTTGGAATGGACCGCAGCCGCGGCGCGTTTGTCTTTGGGCTCAAAGTGGTGCGCGATAAGCGGCTATTCTTCGTCGGCGAAGCCACTATCGTACACGAGCTGATCTTTTGTGTGAGATTTATAATATATTTATATGATAAAAAGCAGCATTTTAACAAGACAGCGGGTGGGGTTCTGAGATAAAATCCCTCGTACTTCACCGAGCGCCACAGCCGTTCGATCAAGATGTTATCCAGTCCCCGGCCCTTACCGTCCCTCTTCTGATGCGTATGTCTGCGGCCTTGAGCACGCCGGTGAAGGCTCAGTGGTAAACTGGGCGGATTCAACCGGTTGTCGCAACATCTCGAAGTTGGAGGTGTTGTATGGGACGACCACGAGGTTGGGTAACGGAGAAGACAGGGCGCGCGCCGATGCGCTCGCCGGGCCGCCCGGGCGTCAATCAGCGGGAGACCAAACAGACGTTTTGGAAGTACATCGCCGAGGGGATGCCAAGTGAGGCCGCTGCGTTGGCGTGCGGTGTATCGCAGCCGCTGGGTCCGCGGTGGTTTCGTGAGGCAGGCGGGATGGCACCGATCAGTTTGTTGCCTCGCTCGGGGCGTTACCTGTCGTTCTCCGAGCGTGAGGAGCTTGCGCTATTGAAGGCTGAGCGGCATGGGATTCGCGAGATCGCACGGCGGCTAGGCCGAGCGCCGTCGACGATCTCGCGCGAGCTGCGGCGTAATGCAGAGACCCGCGGCGGCACATTGAAGTATCGGGCCACGGTCGCGCAGTGGAAGTCGGAATGGGCCGCCAAACGGCCCAAGCCTGCCAAGCTCGCTGAGAATAAGCGGTTGCGAGCTTACGTACAAGCGCGGCTCGCGGGTGCAGTCAGCGATGCGGACGGTAAGCCGATCTCCGGACCCAGCGTGCCATGGAAGGGGCGGCGTCATGGTCGTCGAGCAGACCGGCGATGGGGCACCTGCTGGAGCCCGGAGCAGATCAGTCAGCGATTACGGATCGACTTCCCGCATGATGAGACTATGCGGATTTCTCACGAAGCAATCTACCAAGCGCTCTACATTCAAGGCCGCGGTGCGCTGCGACGCGAACTCTGCGCGTGTCTGCGCACCGGTCGAGCGCTGCGGGTGCCACGCGCCAGGACACGGCAACGGGGCAAAAATTTTATCACCCCGCAGGTGATGATCAGCCAGCGCCCAGCCGAAGTTGCCGACCGTGCCGTACCCGGCCACTGGGAGGGCGATCTCATCCTCGGGCTGAACAGCTCTGCGATCGGCACCTTAGTCGAACGCACGACCCGATTCACGATGCTGCTGCATCTGCCGCCCATGCCCGGTCATGGCCTCGGCGCCAGAGCCAAGAACGGACCAGCATTGGCCGGTCACGGCGCCGAAGCCGTCCGCGATGCCATCGCCGCGAAGATCGTGGCACTGCCTGAACAACTCCGCAAATCGCTGACGTGGGATCAGGGCGCAGAGCTTGCCCAACACGCACAGCTACGGATCGACGCCGGCCTGGCGATCTACTTCTGCGACCCGAGAAGCCCTTGGCAGCGTGGAAGCAACGAGAACACCAACGGGTTGCTGCGCCAGTACTTCCCCAAGGGTACCGACATCAGCAGATACTCTGAGCACGAACTCAACGCCGTTGCCGCCACGCTCAACGGTAGACCTCGCAAAACACTCGGTTGGAAGGCACCAGCCGAAGCGCTCAACAAGTTATTATCCTTGACTTAGAAAAGCAGTGTTGCGACGACTCCTTGAACCTAAGCTGACTGCCCTGATCGGTGTTGAAGATCTCCGGCTTCCCATAGCACGTCCGCACCTCTTCCAAAGCCCCCACACAGAAGGCCGTATCCATCGTGTTGGATAAACGCTAGGACAGGACCTGACGGCTGTACCAGTCAATCACGGCCACCAGATAGGCAAAGCCCCGACCGACGCGCACGTAGGTGATATCGGCCGAGTAGACCTGACCGGACCGCCTCGGCGTTAACCCGCGCAGCAGGTACGGATACACCTTGTGCCGTGGATGCGTCCGGCTGGTATTCGGCCGCGGCGCCACCGACTGCAATCCCATCAGGCGCATGAACCGCTGGATTCGCTTGCGGTTGACCGCTTGGCCCTCCCGCCGAAAGACCGCCGTTATCTTCCGGCTACCGTAGAAGGGGGCGCGGTGTAGAGTGCGTCAATCCGCTGCAGCAGCCTCAGGTTCTCGGCCGATTCGTCTACCTTCGGCCCTGCCGCGTACCAGCTGGAGCGGTTCAGCCCAATCAGCTCGCACTGGCGGCGCAGGCTCAGCATTACCTCCGATTGCGCACACTGCGTTATGTTTAAAGCGATTAATTTTTGTCCAGGCGAGCCCGGGGGCGCCGACGAAACCGTGCTGCTTCCATCGCAAGCAGGTTGTGGACCCAATATGGGCTGGAGGCATCCGATGTCTGATACTGCAGCTGCCGCCGAGGTGGTGATCATGCGCGAGCGCTTCGATGGCGTCGCGTTCGATCTCGACGGCGTGCTTACCAAGACCGCTCTTGTTCATGAGACCGCTTGGAAGCAGGTCTTCGACGACTACCTTGAAAGGCAAGCGAAGCTGCATGGATGGCCCTTCGTTCCCTTCAGCTCGCAGGACTACCATGAATATGTCGACGGGCGTCCGCGCGACGACGGGATCAAAGCCTTTCTCACCGCCCGAGGATTGACCCTCCCGGAGGGCAGTCCGGACGACGGCCCGGAGCAGGATACGGTGCACGGCCTCGGCCGCCGAAAAACCGCGCTCTTCGTCGATCTCCTGGAGCGCGGCGGCGTCCAGGCGTACCCGAATGCGGTGCCCCTCATCCAGCGGCTGCGCGCGGCGGGTTTTAAAACGGCCGTCATTTCTGCGAGCAAAAATTGCGCAGCTGTGTTACGCGCTGCCGGCATTACCGAGCTTTTCGACGTCAGAATCGACGGGCTCGCTCGAGAGAGGCTCGGCCTGCGCGGCAAGCCAGCGCCGGATACGTTTCTCGAGGCCACCCGTCGCCTCGGTACCGAACCCTCCCGGATTATGGTCGTCGAGGACGCGCTCGCTGGCGTGGAGGCCGGTCACGCAGGTGGCTTCGGGCTAGTTGTTGGCGTAAGCCGTGATGGTGATCCGGACCGTCTGAGAACGCACGGGGCCGATGTGGTCGTGCCCGACTTATCCACGATCCGAGTCCGAGAGTCCAGCCCGGCGTACTTCAGCCGTCTGTCGGCGGGGCAACAGATACCGCCGGTCGGACCGCCCGGCGCCCCATTGCACCCGTCAGAGATTACGACGCCGCAACCCGATAGCACGGGTCAGCGGGGGAATACCGGTCCCTGGACGCTCTCGTACGAGGGTTTCGTCCCGGCTCTCGAAGGACGCCGCGAAGCGCTCTTCACGCTGGGCAACGGTTATTTCGCCACGCGTGGCGCAGCGGCGGAGGCGCTCGCCGATGGCGTCCATTACCCCGGCACCTACCTGGCGGGCGGTTATAATCGACTGACCAGTGAAATCGCCGGGCGCACGGTCGAACATGAGGATCTGGTCAACTGGCCAAATTGGCTCCCTCTCTCCGTGCGACTGGAGGAGGAAGGTTCCGAATGGTTTAGCCCCGGCGGTACGGCCAAACTCCTTCAGTACCGTCAAGATCTCGACTTGCGCCGGGGGCTTTACCGGCGAACGGCACGCTTTCGTGACGCCCGCGGGCGCGTGATTCGCTTCGAAGAATGCCGGTTGGTTCACTTGCGCGAGCGGCATCTCGCGGCACTCCAGGTCAGGGTCACTGCAGAAAACTGGTCAGGTCGTATCGTCGTGCGGTCCGCACTTGACGGGCGTGTCATAAATTCAGGCGTGCAACGCTACCAGCCTTTCAACGGACACCACATCGAAACCCTCGACGCCACCGAGCTTACAAGCGATACGGTTCTTCTCGAGGCGCAAGCCTCGGAATCCCGGATCCGCGTTGTGGAGGCCGCTCGCACGCGGCTCTACGGGGACGGTCAGTTGTTCGAGCCGCCGCGACAGAGCATTCGCGAACCCGGCCTGATCGGCCACGAGATGATTTTCCGGCTCGATCAAGGCAAGAGCGTAGACGTTGAAAAGGTCGTCTCGCTGTACACCTCACGCGACCGAGCCATTGCCGACGCACGCCTCGAAGCGCTAACGGCCGTCTCGCGCACCGGCCAATTCGCGGAGCTGACCAGAAGCCATGCGCTCGCCTGGGTGCAGCTGTGGCGCCGTGTCGGGCTCGGATTAGTGGGGGTGCGCAACGAAGCCGATCACCGTACCCAGCGAATCGTCCGGTTTCATATCTTCCACCTCCTGCAGACCGTCTCGCCGCACACGATCGATCTCGACGCGGGCGTTCCGGCGCGCGGCTGGACCGGCGAGGGGTACCGCGGCCACGTCTTTTGGGACGAGTTGTTTATCTTCCCGTTCCTGAACCATCGTCTTCCGAAGCTCACGCGGGCAGTCCTCTTGTACCGCTGGCGCCGGCTAGCGGAAGCGCGTTGGGCAGCGCGCGAGGCCGGCTGTCATGGCGCTATGTTCCCTTGGCAGAGTGGCAGTAACGGCCGGGAGGAGACTGATGTGATGTTTCTCAACCCACGTTCGGGAGCGTGGATCCGTGACAATACGCATCTGCAGCGACACGTAAACGCCGCAATCGCCTACAACGTCTGGCAGTATTACCACGCGACGGATGATCGGGAATTCCTATACGGCTATGGCGCTGAGCTATTACTTGAAATTGCTCGATTCTGGGGCAGCCTTGCCCAGTGGAACGCTGATCGGGGGCGCTACGAGATCCGCGGCGTCATGGGCCCGGATGAATTCCATGACGCCTATCCTGGCGCCGAGACACCCGGTTTGAACAATAACGCCTATACCAACGTCATGGCCGCTTGGTGTATCGGACACGCGTTACGGCTGTTCGATCTTCTGCCCGGTGAGCGCTGCCGCGAGCTTTGTGAAACGCTTCGGCTGAACCGCACTGAGCTCGAGCGCTGGGCGGCCATCAGTCGCAAGATGTTCGTGCCTTTCCACGAGGACGGGATCATCAGTCAATTCGAAGGCTACGAGCAGCTTGAAGAGTTCGACTGGGAAACCTACCGGCGCCGATACGGCAATATCATGCGCCTTGACCTTATTCTCGAGGCAGAAGGCGACACGCCAAACCGCTACAAGCTTTCAAAGCAAGCCGACGTTCTGATGCTGTTCTACCTGTTTTCGGCTGAAGCTCTCGTCGAGAATCTCAACAACCTAGGATATGCATTTGACGGATCGATGATCCCTAGGAACGTCAACTACTACCTGGAGCGGACCTCGCACGGCTCCACCCTGAGCGGAATCGTTCACGCGTGGGTACTGTCGCGATCGTGTCGGCGCCGCGCCTGGACCTTGTTCAAACAGGCCCTTCATAGCGATATCAATGACATCCAGGGGGGCACGACGGCCGAGGGTATCCATCTCGGCGCCATGGCAGGGACACTCGATTTGATCCAGCGCTGCTACACAGGACTCGAGCTGCGCGGGGACGAGCTTTGGTTTAACCCGATGCTGCCGGAGGCGCTTTCGCGACTCAAGTTCCAGCTACGTCACCGCGGGCACTCTCTGCAGGTCGAGATCACCGAAGAGGTTCTTAGCGTGGCTAGTGAGCCAGCCGACACCACGCCGATCATCATCCGCTGCAAGGGTGCATCATGGCGGTTGAGCCCAGGAGAGACCGCGCGGTTTTCTCTCTCACCCTCCGCATCGCGTTGCGAGGAAGATTGCACGGAGTAATTAACACTGCCCGAAGGAGCGAGTCTCACGGAGCTTCGGCCGGCCAAGCCGTGAAAGAGTCTCATGGCCTCTTTCCATGTTCCCTCGCTCAGTGGTCGGAATAGATCGGCGGCTTTATATAGAAATATCTTCAAGAGCGAGCGTCTCGTACCGCTGCGTTGCACTAGCGCCACGCCTGGATAGGCTCTCGATCAGCATGTCGATGTAGTCAAGCCAGATGCCTTGGCCAAGCTCTCTCGCTCGCGTATCGGTTTTTTTTTATCCCAGACATGTCTCACCACTCATTCGGTAGTCTGCACAACCTCAAACGGTTTTCGCCTGATCCGGCTGCGGATACGGCCACTGCCAGTCCCGAATCTCCGGCATATCCTGCCCTTCTTTGACAATATATTCCTGGTGCTCGATCAACTTGTCGCGCATTGCCTGCTTCGCATAAGCGGCCTTGATGTGCAGTTTCGGCACACGATCAATTACGTCCATGACGAGGTGGTATCGGTCCATGTCGTTGCGCACCAGCATGTCGAAGGGTGTGGTAGTGCTCCCTTCCTCCTTGTAGCCACGCACATGGAGGTTGCTGTGATTGGCGCGCCGATAAGTCAGCCGGTGGATGAGCCAGGGATAGCCGTGATAAGCGAAGATAATCGGTTTGTCCATGGTGAACAGTACGTCGAACTCCCTGTCCGACAGCCCGTGGGGGTGCTCTTCCGCCGGCTGCAGGCGCATCAGATCGACCACGTTGACAACGCGCACCTTCAAATCCGGCTCGAGCTGCCGGAGCAGATCAACGGCGGCCAATGTCTCAAGGGTCGGCACGTCTCCGGCACACGCCATCACCACATCGGGCTCGTTTCCCTGATCGTTGCTGGCCCATCCCCAGATGCCGATGCCGGCGGCGCAATGCCTTATCGCCGCCTGCATCTCAAGCCATTGCGGTTCTGGGTGTTTGCCGGCGACAATCACGTTGATGAAATCGCGGCTGCGCAGGCAGATATCGGCTACCTGGAGCAAGCAATTCGTATCCGGAGGAAAATAAACTCTTATTATTTTGGGCTTTTTGTTGACCACATGGTCGATGAAGCCGGGGTCCTGATGACTGAAGCCGTTGTGATCCTGGCGCCACACGTGCGACGTCAGTAGGTAGTTCAACGAGGCGATTGGACGGCGCCATGGCACCTCGTCTCCTGCGACCTTCAGCCATTTGGCATGCTGATTGAACATGGAGTCAACGATGTGCACGAAGGCTTCGTAGGTGGAGAAAAGGCCATGCCGACCCGTGAGCAGATATCCTTCGAGCCAGCCCTGACATGTGTGCTCGCTCAGAATCTCCATGACCCGCCCGTCTGCCGCGAGATGGTCGTCCTCCGGTAGAATCTTCGCCATCCAAGTCCGGTTCGTAATATCGAACAATGCGGTAAGGCGATTTGAAGCGGTTTCATCGGGGCCGAAAACACGGAAGTTGCGAGCCTCTGCGTTCAGCCTCATCACCTCGCGCAAAAAGCCCCCCAAGACGCGAGTCGCCTCGCCCTGCACCTTGCCGGGTGTTGGCACATTGACCGCGAATGAGCGAAAGTCGGGCAGACGCAAGGCTCTTAACAGGAGCCCACCGTTGGCATGGGGATTGGCCCCCATTCGTTGCGTGCCTACCGGCGCAAGCTCGGCAAGCTCCTGGCGTAGACGGCCACCCTCATCAAAAAGCTCTTCCGGCCTACAACTCCGCATCCAATCCTCGAGCAGCTGTGTGTGCTCCGGATTTTCTCTCGCGTCGGTAAAGGGGACTTGGTGCGAGCGCCAGTAACCTTCGGCTTTGAGCCCATCCACCTCCTTCGGTCCCGTCCAGCCCTTTAACGTCTCCAGCACGATCATCGGCCAGCGTGGCCGTGAAGTGTCTCTTTCGCTCCGAGCCCGCCGTTGGATCTCCTTGATCTCCATGACAACAGAATCGAGCGTTGCTGCCATCGCTTGATGCACGGCCGCAGGATCGGATCCCTCGACGAAATAAGGCTTATACCCGTACCCCAGAAACAGCTGCTCCAGCTCTTCACGTTCGATCCGAGCGAGAACCGTGGGGTTGGCAATCTTGTAGCCGTTGAGGTGCAGGATCGGTAGCACCGCCCCGTCGCAGGCGGGATTGAGGAATTTGTTGGAGTGCCAGGCCGTCGCGAGAGGCCCCGTTTCTGCCTCACCGTCGCCGACAACGCAGGCGACAACGAGATCCGGGTTGTCGAACGCGGCTCCGAAAGCGTGTGACAGTGAATAACCGAGCTCTCCGCCTTCGTGGATGGAACCCGGGGTCTCCGGTGCGGTGTGACTCGGGATTCCGCCCGGGAACGAAAACTGCCTGAAAAGCGATCTCATGCCATCCTCGTCCTGTGAGACATGCGGATAGACTTCGCTGTAGGTTCCTTCCAGGTAGACATTCGCTACGATGCCGGGCGCACCGTGGCCGGGGCCGGTCACATAGATCATGTCGAGGTCATGCTTCTTGATGACCCGATTGAGATGGACATAGATGAGATTCAATCCGGGCGTCGTCCCCCAGTGCCCCAAGAGCCGCGGCTTGATGTGCTCGGGCTTCAGCGACTCGCGCAAAAGGGGGTTGTCAAGCAGGTAAATTTGGCCAACCGAAAGGTAGTTCGCTGCGTGCCAGTAGGCGTTCATACGTGCCAGCTCTTCTTTCGTTAGCGTTCCTGTTTGTTCCGCCTGCATCATCCCATCGCTCATCCGGGGATCCTCCAACCGGCCGCCGCGAAAATTCTCGTTAGCTCACGTCTCAAGATAACCCACCGATTGATAATTGATGTTGGCAGCACCCAGACAGTGGGGCCACCTCAGTTGACTCTCATTACGTGGCACGGTTGATCCGCTACGTAACCTGCGAATTCCTCGCCGGAATCTCTATCACAAATATGATCTTAAGCTTTGCACCCCAAATTACATTGAGTTGGATCAAGGCGGTGATCATTTTCTAAAAAACCGCGCGCCGACTCACCCTGATCAATCTCCAAAATAACCGCCAGCCTACCACCTAGCCCCATCGAGGACGTCGTTCAGGCCTGTCCCAGCGGCCTTAACGGCTATGCTCACTGGTAAAAACGGCCGCCGGTTGATCCAGTGCGTACGGCGCATTATCCGTGTGTCATGCAAGCGGTGCTCTGTGCTATGCCAGCGGCGCTATCGGCAAGCATAACTCGAATGGAGGTGGCCATGAGCATTCGGAATCTAAACCATCTGTTTCGACCCGAGTCGGTGGCCCTCATCGGTGCTAGCCGGACGCCCCGCTCCGTTGGCGCGGTTCTCGCGCGCAACCTGTTCAAGTCCGGGTTCGAGGGGCCGGTCATGCCAGTCAATCCCGAGTATCGAGCTGTTGAGGGCGTACTCGCTTATCCGGACGTCGATAGCCTGCCGATGAGCCCGGACCTCGCCGTGCTGAGCACCCCACCGGACACCGTGGCCGAGCTCATAAGGAAGCTGGCCGAGCGCGGCACGAAAGCCGCGGTGGTCGTAACGGCCGGGTTCGGCGAAGGCGCCGACGCGGCGGGCAGCGCCCGCCGCCAGGCGATGCTCGATGCCGCCAGACCGCACCTCATGCGCCTTATCGGACCGAACTGCTTGGGCATCCTGGTGCCAAGGATAGGGCTCAATTGCACGTATGAAGCCGGTGATCGTCGTCAAGGCCGGGCGCCACGCCGAAGGCGCGCGCGCCGCGGCCTCTCATACGGGGGCGCTGGCCGGGGCAGACGCTGTTTACGATGCGGCCTTTCGCCGGGCCGGCATGCTTCGAGTCTTCAGACTCGGTGAGCTGTTCGCAGCGGTCGAGACGTTGGCGATGAGTGAGCTGCCCGGCGGCGACCGTCTTACCATTCTCACCAACGGCGGCGGTATCGGTGTGCTGGCGACCGACGCGCTCATTGACGAGGGGGGTACGCTCGCCGCGCTCAGCGAGGAGACGATCGGCAAGCTGGATGAGCTCCTGCCCGCCGTCTGGTCTCGAGGCAACCCGGTGGACATCATCGGGGACGCCCCGGCCGAGCGTTACGCGGACGCCCTCAGCGTACTCTCGGACGCTCCGGAAGTGGATGCGGTGCTGGTCTTGAATTGCCCCACGGCAGTCGCCGACACTCGGGGGGCCGCGCGCGCGGTGATCGACAGCGCCGAGCAGCTCAGCCAGCGCAAAGGCCACGCGCAACGCCAATTCTTGCTGACGAGCTGGGTGGGTCGGTCCACGGCCGAAGCCGCCCGGGCGTTGTTCGCCGAGCACCGCATCCCCAGCTACGCGACACCGGAAGCGGCTGTCCGCGCCTTCATGCATATGGTCAATTACCGCCGCAACCAGGAGACGTTGTTGGAAACCCCGCCCTCGGTACCGGTGGAATTCGTTCCCGATGTAGAAGGCGCGCGGCGCACCATCGCGGATGCGCTCGCCGATGCACACGGCTGGCTCACCGAGCCGCAGGCGAAAGACTTGCTCGCCGCTTACGGTGTCCCGGTGGTGGCCACCCACAGCGCTGATTCGCCCGAGGCGGCCGCTGCCCAGGCGGCACAAATCGGCGGCCCGGTAGCGCTGAAGGTCCTCTCATCTGATATCACGCATAAGTCCGACGTGGGTGGCGTGGACTTGGATCTTGCCGGCCCCGCGGCGGTACGCCGCTCGGCGGAGGCGATGCTGCAACGGCTGCGACAAGCTAAGCCCGAGGCACGCATCCAGGGGTTCAGTGTTCAACCGATGGTGCGCCGTCCCGGCGCCTGCGAGCTCATTGTCGGGATGAGCGACGATTCCCAGTTCGGCCCGGTGGTGCTGTTCGGCCAGGGTGGCACGGCCGTGGAGATCGCCAAGGACCAGGCCCTGGGGCTGCCGCCGCTCAATATGAAGCTTGCCCACGAGATCATGGCCCGCGCGCGCATCCATCGGCAGTTGCAAGGTGCTCGGGGTCTGCCGCCGGCGGACCTGGACGCCATCGCTTTGACGCTGATTCGAGTCGCACAGCTGGTAGCCGACCTCCCGGAGATCGCCGAGCTGGACATCAATCCGCTACTGGCGGACGAGTACGGCGTGGTGGCGCTCGATGCCCGTATGCGGGTGCAAAGAAGCCGTGCAACCCACTCGGATCGACTCGCCATCCGCCCGTATCCGAAGGAGCTCGAGGAGGAGATACCATTCGGCGAGGGCCCCAAGCTGCTGCTGCGACCCATCCGGCCCGAGGACGAACCGGCGCTGCAGAAGGCCTTTACCAGGCTTACCCCGGAGGAGATCCGACTGCGCTTCCTCATGCCGCTGAAAGTTCTCTCGCACATGATGGCTGCGCGGTTCACCCAGATCGACTACGATCGGGAGATGGCTCTCATTTTGACCGATCCAGGCGTCGCCGGTCAGACCGAGATCTACAGTGTGGTTCGAATCGCCACCGATCCCGACAACGAGCAGGCCGAATACGCCATCATCGTTCGCCACGACATGACGGGCAGGGGTCTGGGTCGCCTGCTCATGCGCCGCATCATCGATTACTGCCGCCGCCGCGGAACGCGGCTGGTCTTCGGCGAGGTGCTGCAGCAGAACACGATTATGCTGCACTTGTGCAAAACGCTTGGCTTCCGGCAGCGTCCGATGCCAGGAGAGCCGGGCATCGTCCGGGTGGAATTGGAGCTGGGCTGAGGCGTTTTCAAATTAGGATTGCATTTAAAATGACCACCGCATCGGAACAGGTGCTCGCCATCACCATCAGCAGGATCTTAACCGCCGATGACATCGAACAGTACCGAACCGCACTCGAGGAGAAGCTCGCGCGTCATGAACGCATCGGGCTGTGGGTGGACTTCTCCGAGCTGGCGGATGTCAGTGCCGAGGCGCTGTTCGCGGGAATCAAAGCCGATCTCGAGCTGCTCGGACGCCTCGATCGATTCACCCGCTATGCGCTCGTCTCCGACAAGCAGTGGCCGCAGGCGCTCATCGACTTTCTGCAGCCGCTATTTCCGACGCTGCCGATGCGGCTGTTCCCGAGCGCGCAAAGAGCAGCGGCGCTGCAATGGGCGGCCGAGACCCCGAAGCCGCCGACGAGCGCGCCGCCGGCGATGCGGTTTCTGCCGACGACAGCTGACGGTGTCCTCGCCTTCGAGATCAACGGCGTGATTGCCGCGCCCGAGATGCCCGGCGTCATCGCGAAATTCGACTCCTTCCTGGCGGGTCACGACCGCGTTCGCCTGCTCAACCGCATCCGGCATTTCGGCGGTATCGATCTGAAAATTTTTATGCAAAGCGGTCTGGTGTCGACGAAGCTCGCCGCCTTGCAGAAGGTCGAGCGTTACGCCATCGTCGGCGCGCCGGCCTGGATGGCGGAGATCATCGAAACCATGAGCCCGGTTTTCACCGAAATCGACATGCGGGTGTTCCCGGCGGATCAGCAGGCCGCGGCCTGGCGCTGGATCGGTGCCCAACCGGCGGGAGCGAATAAGAGCTGTGGTGCGAGATGACCCAACTGCTCAGCCACTACCGCAATATCCTCAGCATCGTCGGCGGCATCGTGCGGGTGCGAGTGCCCCAGGGCGGTGCGGGACAGCCCACGCCGGCGCGTTTCCGCGATCTCGCGAGTCTGCGCAAGGCGAACGGCGAGACGGTGCTCGCCCAGGTGATCCGCATCGACGGCGAGGTGGTCTCGCTGCAGGTCTTCGGCGGCACGGCGGGGCTCACCACGCAGGCCTCGATCCGCTTTCTCGGCCATCCCATGCGGGTGACCTGTTCGCAGAACGTCCTCGGGCGGGCGTTTTCCAGCACCGGTGAGCCCATCGACCGCGGCCCCGCGCTCACCGAAGATCGCAAGGTGGCGATCGGCGGCCCGTCGGTGAATCCCATGCGCCGAGTGATGCCGACGCGCATGATCCGCACCGACGTGCCCATGATCGACGTGTTCAACTCGCTGGTGGAGAGTCAGAAAATCCCGATCTTCTCGGTCGCCGGCGAGCCCTACAACGCGCTGCTCGCGCGCATCGCCATCCACGCCGATGCCGATGTGGTGGTGTTCGGCGGCATGGGGCTGATCTTCGACGACTATCACTACTTCCGCCAGCGTTTCCTGGACGCCGGCGTGTTCGCGCATACGGTGATGTTCGTCAATCTCGCCTCGGACTCGGTGGTCGAGCGCCTGCTGGTGCCGGACATGGCGCTCGCCGTGGCCGAGCGCTTCGCGGTGGAGGAAGGCAAACGCGTGCTGGTGCTGCTCACCGACATGACGGCGTTTGCCGACGCCATCAAGGAGGTGGGCATCAGCATGGAGCGGGTGCCCTCCAACCGCGGCCACATGGGCGATCTCTACTCCCAGCTCGCGCGTCGCTACGAGAAGGCCTGCGATTTCCACGGCGCCGGCTCGGTCACGGTGCTCACCGTCACCACCATGCCCGGCGACGATGTTACTCACCCGGTACCGGACAATACCGGCTACATCACCGAGGGGCAGTTCTATCTGCGTGACGGGCGCATCGATCCCTTCGGCTCGCTGTCGCGGCTCAAGCAACACGTGGTCGGCAAGGCGACCCGGGAGGACCACGGCGCGCTCATGAACACCATGATCCGGCTCTACGCGGGGGCGCGGGATGCCGAGCAAAAGCGCGCCATGGCCTTTGAGCTCTCCGCCTTCGACGAGAAGCTGCTGCGCTTCGGTGAGTTGTTCGAGGCGCGCTTTATGGATGTCGACGTCGCCATGCCGCTGGAGCAGGCGCTGGATCTCGGCTGGCAGACGCTCGCCGAGTGCTTCCGGGCCGAGGAGCTGGTCATGAAACAGACTCTGATCGACAAGTATTTTCCGCAGCCGGATGGGCACAGCCGGGCGCGGGGCGACGGCATCGCGGCTCTCGCCGAGCGCGCGGCGCCGTAAGGAGCCGCCGTGGCCCGACTGTCGCTCAATAAGACGGCGCTGCATCGCGAGCAGGCGCGCCTGGCGCGGTTTCAGCGCATCCTGCCGTCGCTCGATCTCAAGCGCCGTCAGCTCATCGCCGAGCGCAGCCGCGAGCGCGCCGAGGTGCGCGCCACCGAAGCGGTACTCGCCGCGCTCACCGCCCGGGTGCGCGAGCACCTGCCCATGGCCGGCGACGACACCGTCGAGCTCGACGATCTGGTGCGGGTTACCGGCGTGCGCCTGCGCGAGCACAACCTGCTCGGCGTGCATCTGCCCATTCTTGAAGGCGTCGAGCTCGAGCGCGCCGACTACCCCGCGCTTACCACACCGCATTGGCTGGAGCGCTACGCCGAAGAGCTGGCCGCGGCGCTGGAGCTCACCTTGCGCCTTGAGGTGCAACGCGAGCGCCTGCGCCGCCTCGCCCGGGCGGTCACCCGCGTCACCCAGCGGGTCAATCTGTTCGACAAGGTGCTCATCCCGCGCACCCGGGAAAACATCCGCCGCATTCGCATCCATCTCGCCGACAGCGAGCGCTCGGCGGTGGTGCGCGCCAAGCTCGCCAAGCGCAAGCACGCGCAGGCGGAGGTCCCATGAGCATCGTGGCGCTGCGCCGGGTCACGCTGATCGGCAGCCGAGGCAACAAGGAGTCGGTGCTCGCCGGGCTGCAGGCGCTCGGAGTCCTGCATCTCATCGCGCTGCGTGCCGACGCCGAGCCGAGCCCCGGCGCCCCGGGCGCCGGGGCGACGCGCAAGGCGCTCCGATACCTGCTCGACTGCCCGGTCAAGCGCCATCAGGTGCCCGACGACGCGCAATTCGATCGCGAGGCCATCGTCGAGCGGGCGCTGGAGAACCAACGCGCGAGCCGCGACGTGGAGGACAGCATCGACTTCACCCAGCGTCGCCTCGACGACCTCGAGCCGTGGGGGGACTTCGAGTTCCCGCCGCTTGTCGAGCTCGCCGACCACCGGCTGTGGTTCTACGAGGTGCCCAACTACAAGCGCCGCCAGCTCGCCGCGGTGACCCTGCCCTGGCAGGAGGTGCACCGTGACAACCGCAACAGCTACGTCGCCGTTATCGCCCGCGACGAGCCGTCGGCCGACGCCATGCCGGTACCGCGCACCCACACGGGCAGCGTGCCGCGCCCAGCGCTGCGCGCCGCGCTCCAGAGCCTCAACGTGCGCCTCGATGAGCTCGCCGCCGAGCGCGAGGCGCTGACCCGCTGGATCCATCGGCTGCACCGGGATATCTCCCGCGCCGAGGATGCCGCGAGCCTGGCGCAGGCGCAGCGTATTACCCGGGACGACGACGCCGTCTTCGCCGTCCAGGGCTGGGCACCGGCACCCGCTTTGCCGGACATTCGCGCGCTCGCCGAGCGCGAAGGTGTCGCCCTGCTCGACGAGCCGGTAGCCCCTGAAGCCGAACCGCCGACGCTGCTCGCCAACGACGAGCGCACCGCCGGCGGTGAGGAAGTAGTGCGCTTCTACCAGATGCCGGGCTACCGCAGCTGGGATCCCTCGCGGGTAATCTTCTTTTCCTTCGCGGTGTTCTTCGCGATGATCCTCGCCGACGCCGGCTATGCGCTGGTGCTCGCCGCGGTGCTGCTGCTGGCCTCGCCGCGGCTGGCGCGCAGCCGCAGCGGCACTCGAGTGCGCAACATGGGCTATGTGCTTGCTGGTTGCGCGTTCGTCTACGGTGTGCTGAGCGGGAGCTATTTCGGCTGGAGCCCACCGCCGCAGAGTTGGCTGGGGCGGTTGAAGCTCCTTGACGTCAACGATTTCGGGCAGATGATGCAGCTCTCCGTGGCCGTAGGGCTCGCCCATCTCATCGTCGCCAACGCCATCGTCGCCTGGCACCGCCGCGGCCGCGCCGCGGCGCTCGCGCCGCTGGGCTGGATCGTCGCGCTGGTCGCGGGCACGCTGCTCTATTTTGAGGTACCCGGCGCCACGTCCGGCCTCGCGCTGGGGCTCGCCGCCGTGGTCGCTTTCACCGACACCCGGGCAATACGCCGGCCGCTGGATCTGCTGTGGCGCGCGGCCGGCGGTCTTTACGGCTTGACGCGCGTGACCAAGGCCTTCGGCGACGTGCTGAGCTATCTGCGGCTGTTCGCCCTGGGGCTCGCCAGCGCCTCATTGGCGGTGACCTTCAATCAGCTCGCCGTCGAGGCGGCCGCCGCCGCCCCCGGGCTCGGCGTGCTGCTCCACGCGCTGATCCTCGTCGCCGGCCACGCGCTCAACTTCGTGCTCGCCGTGGTCAGCGGCGTGGTCCACGGCCTGCGGCTCAACGTCATCGAATTCTACAACTGGGGGATATCGGACGAGGGTTATCCCTTCAAGCCCTTTGCAAAAACGGAGACCGGACAGTGGAGCAACTGATCGTCGCCCTGGGCTGGGCCGGGTTGTACGGGCCGATGGCGCTCGGTGCCATCGGCAGTGTCATCGGCTGTGCCATCGCCGGCCAGGCGGCCATCGGCGCACTGCTCGAGACCGAATCCGGGCACGGGCGTTTCATCGGACTCTCGGCGATGCCCTCCTCGCAGAGCATCTACGGCATCGTCGTGATGTTCTCGCTGCAGCGCCCGGTCACCGTCGACACCGCGCCGGGGCTGTTCGCCGTCGGTATTCTCGCCGGCGTGGCGCTGCTGCTGAGTGCGGTGTATCAGGGCAGCTGCTGCGCCTCGGCGATCAACAGCGCGAAGAGCAAGCCGGAAATCTTCGGGCTGTCCATTGCGCCGGCGGCCATCGTCGAGGGCTTCGGCGTGTTCGCCTTCATCTTCGCCCTGGTGATCGGCGGCGACATCCCTCTTCAATGAACGATCCCTGGAGGTAGCGCGATGAGCGAGCAACAGGCCGCCGGCGAGGCGGTGTCCTCCGGCGTCGAGGCGCTGATCGAACGCCTGCGCGACGAGGGCGTCGAGCAGGGCCGGGAGCAGGCGCGGCGCATCGTCGCCGATGCCGAAAGCCGCGCGAGCTGGATGATCGAGCAAGCCGAGCGGGACGCCGAGGCCATCCGCCGCGAGGCGCGCGAGGAGGCCGAGCGGCTGCAGTCCTCGGCGCGTGAGGCGCTGCGCGTCGCCGCCCGGGACACCGTGCTGGAGATGCAGGCGACGCTCACCCATCGCTTTCGCGGGCATCTGCGCTGGCTGGTGGCGGAGACGCTCTCCCAGGAGGAGCTGTTGCAACGCCTCATCCTCGAGCTTGCCGCGCGCACGCGCCGGGATACGCCGTTCGCCGCCGAGGACGACGTGGAGGTCGTGCTGCCGCGGGATGTGCTCGGCCTCGAGGAGCTGCGACGCCGCCCCGAGGAGCTGCGGGAGGGGACGCTGTCGCATTTCGTCGTCGCCCAGGCTCGGGAGCTGCTGCGCGAGGGCGTACGCTTTTCGGTGGGCGAGCACGGCAGCGGCCTGCGGGTGCGCCTTCACGAGCACGACATGGAGATCGACATCACCGACTCGGCCGTGGCCGAACTGCTGCTCGAACATCTGCAGCCGCGCTTTCGGGCCATGCTCGAAGGCATCGTGAAATAGCCATGGCCGCCCGCCACCAGTATGTCGCTCTGCGCACCAGCCTGCCGGCGCTGCCGGCCACGCCCCTCGGCCGCGAGGCGTTGCCGATCTCGGCGATCCGCCTGGAGCGCCGCCTCGGCAATCTGCGTGCGGCGCATCGCGACACGCTGGCGGCGCTGGAGAGGCTGCTCGACTGGCGCCATCTGGGCAAGGCGCTGCCTACGGATACCTATCTCCGGCGGTTCCGCGCGGCCGAGCCGCAGCTCGTCGCGCATGGTGTTCTCGATCTCGTTGCGGTGCCGCTGGAGATGCACACCGTGGTCGCGGCGCTGCGCCGGCGCGCGCGCGGCGAGCCCGCCCCGGCAGCGGGGGCACGCTGGGGCTTCGGGCCGCGGCTCGCGCACATGGGCGCCCATTGGAGCGAGCCGCTGCTGGGAGTCGGCGCCGTTTTCCCGTGGCTCACCGAGGCGCATGGTCATCTGCAAGGAAACCGGCCCCGCGAGCTCGAGCGGCTGCTGCTCGGCGAGCGTTGGCGCGTGCTCGCACGGGCACGGCGCTACGGGCACTTCGATTTTCGCGAGGTGGCGCGCTACCTGCTGCAGTGGCGGCTCGTCGCCGCCTGGCGGCGCTACAACGCCGAGGCCGCCGGACGGCGCCTGCAGGCCGGCATCGAGCAGGGCCTCGGCCGCTACCAAAAGCTTTTCTGATGATGAACGAGGCCCAGCCGTGGCGAGGATGTTGAGACACCAATGGTTGCCGAAGGCGGTGGGGTACACTCGCCCGGGAGCGTATGCCGCCAGGGATGGCGGCATCCGAGCGTACACGGATGTATTCACAGCGTCTCCCGGGCGAGCCTACCCCACCGCCTGCCCACGGCGCTCGAAGCACCTCCGCACCTGGAGCTCGATGCGGCTGGGCCTCGCTCCTCATCAGGCAGGCTTTTCACTTCGTTCAGGGAGTTGATGGACATGGATTCCGCCGCCCGTCATGACGCCGCGCGCGATTGCAGCGTGGTCAGCGTGCAGGACGATATCGTCATCATCGAGGCCACGGAGCGCTCGGCGGGGCTAATGAAAAACGAGGTCGTCTACATCGAGCCCACCGGCGGCGTCGCCGCTGGCCGCGCGGTGCGGTTGAAGGGCGAGGTGCTGCGCGTGCGCGGGCGCCGCGCCGACGTCCAGGTGTTCGAGGACACCGGCGGTATCGCCATCGGCGATGCTGTGGAGCAGACCGGCGAGATGCTCTCGGTGACCCTCGGCCCAGGCCTGCTCGGCGGGATCTACGACGGCCTGCAGAACCCGCTGGAGGCGCTCGCCGCGGAGTCGGGATTCTTTCTGCCCCGGGGTCGACATCTGGCGGCGCTGGAGGCCACCACCCAGTGGTCGTTCGCACCGGCGGTGCGCATGGGCGAGCGGGTGCGGGCCGGCGATACCTTGGGCACCGTGCAGGAGGGGCGCTTCACCCACCGCATCATGGTGCCCTTCGACGCCCGGGGCGAGCACGAGGTCAACTGGATCCAGGAAGGCAGCTTCGGCATCGATGTGCCGGTCGCCCGGCTGCTCGATGCCCAGGGCGGCGAGCGCTCGATCACCCTGGCGCAGCGCTGGCCGGTGCGCACCCCGCTGCCGCGGCGGCTGCTCGAGAGCCACGCCAGCGAACGGCTCTACCCGCAGCGCCCCATGGCCACCACCATTCGGGTGATCGACACGTTCTTTCCCATCGCCATCGGCGGCACCGCCTGCATCCCCGGCCCGTTCGGCGCCGGCAAGACCGTGCTGCAGAACCTGATCGCGCGTTACTCCACGGTGGACATCGTCATCATCGTCGCCTGCGGCGAGCGCGCCGGCGAGGTGGTGGAGACCATCACCGAGTTCCCGCGGCTTACCGACCCCACCACCGGCGGCTCGCTGATGGACCGCACCGTGATCATCTGCAACACCTCGTCGATGCCGGTGGCCGCCCGCGAGGCCTCCATCTACACCGGCATCACCATCGGCGAGTACTACCGCCAGATGGGCCTCGACGTGCTGCTGATCGCCGATTCCACCTCGCGCTGGGCCCAGGCGATGCGCGAGACCTCCGGGCGCATGGAGGAGATCCCCGGCGAGGAGGCCTACCCGGCGTATCTCGACTCGGCGATCCGCAGCGTCTACGAGCGCGCTGGGGTGATCCGCAACAACGCCGGCAACAGCGGCAGCCTCACGATGATCGGCACCGTCTCGCCCTCCGGCGGCAACTTCGAGGAACCGGTCACTCAGGCGACGCTAAGCACGGTCAAGGCGTTTTTGGGGCTGTCCGCCGAGCGCGCCTACAAGCGCTTCTATCCGGCGGTGGATCCGCTGCTCTCCTGGTCGCGCTACCGCGGCGAGCTCGGCGAATACATCGCCGCCCAGCTCGGGCGCGAATGGCCGGCGCGTATCGGCGAGCTGCTGCATTTGCTCCACGACGGCGAGGACGTCAACCAGATGATGCAGGTCACCGGCGACGAGGGCATCACCACCGAGGACTACATCACCTATCACAAGGCGTCGTTCCTCGATCTCGTCTACCTGCAGCAGGACGCCTTCGACGCGGTGGATGCCAGCAGCTCGCCGCAGCGCCAGCGCCGCAGCCTGGCGCTGGTCTACCGCCTAGTCGCCGCGAGTTACGGGTTCGACGACAAGGAGGCGGTGCGTGAGTATTTCACCCGGCTCGCCACGGCGATGAAAAATCTCAACTATGCGGCCCTCGACTCGAGCGAATACCGGCGCTACGCAAAGGAGATCGAGGCTCTGGCACGGACTGCGGGAGTCGAGCTCGATGCCGACATCTGTCACGCGGAGTCGGTGACCTCGACCTGAAAGTGGAGCGTTGTCTCGGCCTTCAGGGAAGCAGTGATCAAACAGGCGCGCTCCGCCTTTTCAAGGCAGCGTTCGGCCTTGCCTCGGTTGTCCGGATCGCCAATCCGCAGCTCGGCGTTGATCTCGAAATGCGTGAACCACGGGATGCGATCCACCCGTTCGAGGGTGCCCTCGACAGCGCAGCTCACGCTCTCCCACTCCAGCTTGGATGCTTGCGCTACGCTGCGGAAAGTGAGAACGAAGCAGTCCGCGACGGCGGCGGTGAGCAGCGTCTCGGGCGACCAGTAACCGGGCGCACCACCGTACTGGGGCGGCGGGCGCCTCGCGATCACCGGGGGTAGCGGTCGACGAAGCCTCTACTTGGCTTGGACACGGATGCTCCGAAGCTTCACGAGGAAATCCCAGGCCATGAGCAGCGCCCCGGCGGCGAATACGATATCACCGGGCGTGCGCAGCCATTGCCAGATCTCGGTGGAGTCGTAGAATTCGAGGCTGCGCGCCGCGGCATAACCCTCGTTGAAGACGACTTCGAGCTGCGGAAAACCTACGGGCAGGAAGGTCATGAAGATCCACATCACCAGGCCGATGTTATAGAGCCAGAATGCCCAGACGCCGAGGCGGTCGCTCCAGGCGACACGATCGCCGACCATGTAGCGCAGGCACAGATAGATCAGCCCGATAGCCAGCAGGCCGAATGCGCCGAACATTGCTGTATGACTGTGGTTCATCGTCAGGAACGTCGCATGCTGGTAGTAATTGATCAACGGCGCGTTGATGATGCCACCGAATACGCCGGCACCGACGAAGTTCCAGATCACCGAACCGAGGATGAACAGAAAGGCCAGTCGATAAGGGAATTGGGCCCGGGCACTGACGCCCTCGCGCTGATCGACGGCATCGAGCAGCAGCAGGAACAGCGGCAGCACCTCGAGGAAGGAGAAGACGCTGCCCACCGACAGCCAGGTCGCCGGCTCGCCGGCCCAGAACATGTGATGACCGGTGCCGAGAATGCCGCTGCCGAGGATCAGGATCCACTCGAATAGGATCGCGCGCTCGGCGAGCTGGCGCGAGACGAGGCCGATCGCCATCAAAAAGTAACCGACGACCGCCGCCGAAAACAGCTCGAAGGACCACTCCACCCACAAGTGGACTACCCACCAGCGCCAGAAATCGTTGATCGTGAACGACGGCTCGATCCCTGTCAGCGGAATCATGCCGAAGGCGTAAATAAAGGCGATCCCGGCCGAGCTATACCAGAGCAGATGCTCCATGCGAAACGCCGTGAACAGGCTGCGAACATCGAGCAGTCGGATGAGTGTCGGCAGCATCGTGCGCAGCAGCACCAGACTCCAGAGTACAAGGCCGACGAAGAACAGAATCTGCCAGAAGCGCCCGAGCTGGAGGTATTCGAGACCCTGGTTGCCGAACCAGAACCAGCTGCCTTCGCTCATCCAGCCCATGATGCCGGCGTAATTGCCGACCACCGTGCCGACGACGATCGCGAGCACGGCGACGAACAGGAAATTGACGAGACTTTTTTGTCCGCTGGGCTCCCGGCCGCCGATGCGTGGGGCGAGGAACAAAGCCGCCGCGATCCAGGCGAGCCCGATCCAGACGATGGGGGTCTGGACATGGACATTGCGCACCCAGTTGAATGGCAGCCAGTCGAGAATCGGGATGCCGTAGAAGCCCTCTCGCTCGGCGTAGTAGTGTCCCAGAATCGCTCCGGCGGCGACCTGGATCAGCAGCAAAAGGGCGACGAAGACGAAAAACTTACCCAGCGCCTGCTGGCTCGGCGTAAGCGCCTGGAAGTCACCGAGAATATTGGCATAGCTTTCTTCCGGATCGCGGCGCTCGATATATACGCGGAAAATGACCAGCACGACGCCGATGCCGAGGATCATCCCGCCGAGCGAGATCACCGTCCAGGTCACCGAGGCATCGGTCGGCCCGTTATCGACCAACGGCTCCGGCGGCCAGTTCGCCGTCCAGGAATAATCCTTGCCCGGCCGGTGGGCGACGGTGGTGAGCGCCGCATGAACGATAAACTCGGCGACCCGACGCGCCTGCGCCTCATCCAGGCTGTAGGCGCGCGTATAGCCGACGCGCTCGGCCTTGCGGCGGATCTCGATTGCGAACTTCTCGCGGTATTGCGCAATCGCCGCGGCGACGCTGTCGGGTACGACCACCGGCTGGCCGGTCAGATCGATGCCGGCGAGCATGGCACGCATATCGGCGCTGACCGCCAAACGCTGCGGCGCATCGAGGGCCCCGAAATCGCGGCCGTAGCGTGCCCGCGCGAGCGCCGATTCGGTACCCTTGGCGAGGGCGACGAGCGCCGCGGCAGTATAGTCTTCGCCGAAATAGGCGCCCATGCCGTAGAGGCTACCGTAGTCCATTAAATCGGCTTTCTGAAAGCCTGCCTTGCCGGCGGTAATATCGGCGCGGGTGATCACCGTCTCCCCGCTTTCAGAGACAATCCGCTCCGGCAGCGGCGGCGCCCCTTCGTAGGTGAGGAACGACATCCAAATCATCGCAGCCCACGAGAATACCGTCGTGAGCAAGAGAGCGATAACCAAGACCTTCGTGACGCGATCCTGGGGCGGCAGTTTCTCCGACAAATTCATGGGATGGGCTTTCCTTTAATTTTTAAACTCTTGTTGCGCCTTCTTGCTTAGGCCGGCCGGCAGAATTGAATTGTCGATGCGGCGGCGAGAAGCCGCCACGTTGACTCGGGCTCAGGGTATCAGGACGGCGGCACCCGAGACCCGCCCGGCGCGCAAATCAGCGAGCGCCTCGTTGGCCTGCTCGAGCCGATAGTGCTGGGTGTAGGTGCGTATGCCGGCCTTTGAGGCGCGGGCCAGGCAGTCATGGCCGTCTTTGCGGGTGAGATTGGCGACCGAGCGCAGCACCCGCTCCTCCCACAGGAGCCGATAGGCGAAGACCGGGATGTCGCTCATGTGAATGCCGCCGCAGACTACGACTCCGCCGGGGCGTACGGCGGCCAAAGCGGCCGGCACTAAAGTACTTGCAACCGCACCTGCCCAAGCCGCCGGATCCGGGCGTGGCAGCTCGCACAGATCGAGCCGCGCGCCGGCCGTCCGCAGCACCATCGCACGCATGCTTGCCGCCGTCATGGTCACCTCCCGCGGGATACCGCCTCGCCCAGTTCACCATGCTTGCGGCAAATCCGCCACCTCACCGCGTTCAAACGCGGCCTCGTCCCTCCATCCAGAGCGCCGGGTGTTGTCGGCACATGCCACTTGAACGCGCGCGCACGCTCAAGACGAACGCCAACCCCGTTTGCGCAGCTCCTCGAGCACCAGCACCGAGGCGGCGACGGCCGCGGCGAGCCCCCACTGCCCCGCGCCAAGGCCGGTGGTGCCGAACACCGCCTGTGCCGGCGGCCACTGCACGGCGATCACCTGTAGCACCAGCACCGTCGCCAACGCGCCCCACAGCCGGACGTTGGTGAACAGGTAGCGCGACAGCGCTGAGCCCGTACCGGAGCGGGCGTTGAAGGCATTGAACAGCTGGAAGAGCACGAAGGTGGTGAACGCCAGGGTCAAGGCCTGGCCGCGCGGCAGCTCGCCCAGTTGCCAGTGCAGCACGCCCAGGGTGCCGACGACCATGGTGGTGCCGAGGTGACACAAGAGATGAGCACCTGATCGCCCGCGTGGAGGTTGGCCACCCCCTCGCCGACCGCCTCGATGACACCGACACCCTCGTGGCCCAGGGTGCGCCCGGCCTCGACGGTGGGCACATCGCCCTTGAGGATGTGCAGATCGGTGCCGCAGAGGGTGGTGTGGGTGATGCGCACCACGGCATCCGTGGGATGCTCGACGCCCGGCTGGGGTTTGTCCTCCCAGACCCGCTGGCCCGGCCCGTGATAGACGAGTGCTTTCATGGCTCGCTCTCCCCGATGGGCGCCGGCCGGCGCGTCGATCCCCGGCCTGCGCGTGGTAAAGCCGCACG
Organism: Gammaproteobacteria bacterium; assembly: GCA_030433275.1. Lineage (GTDB taxonomy): Bacteria > Pseudomonadota > Gammaproteobacteria > Nitrococcales > Nitrococcaceae > Nitrococcus. The sequence continues at coordinate 541 of JAUILK010000003.1, read as the reverse complement.
CTTACGCCAGGCGCTCCAGCGCCAGTGCGATGCCCTGGCCACCGCCGATGCACAGCGTGACTCACACTAGGGGTGTTTGATCCCAGGATTTGATGGTGCTGCAAATACCGTGTGGTGTTTGTCCCGAAGTACCGCCGGAAGGTGCTGTATGAGAGTCTGCGTCGGGAGATTGTACGGGGGGTTCCGGGAGCAGTGCGAACAGCAAGGAGTGGAGCCGGTCGAGGGTTGTGCGATGGTGGATCACATCCAATCGCCCTCCGCAATCCCGACAGCGTTCACGGTCCGGGCCAAGGGGTCGGCAACGACGTGTTCGGCGCCGGGTTCCGGCAGTCCGAGACATGGGGGGAACGAAACAGGGGCCGCCATGGGAGTGGGGCTCACCTATGGTACTTCAATACCTCCATTAGCTCCGAGACGATCGTCTCGGTGTCGCCGCGCTGCTGTGACGTGACCACGTGGCTGTGCAGATGGCTGCGCGAAGACATGCGCAGCGATATCCAGGCGGTGCGCGGGCTGCGCAGCGTCGAACGTCGACGCACGA
>JAUILK010000040.1 GCA_030433275.1 Gammaproteobacteria bacterium | reverse complement strand
AACCCCGACAGAGATGCATGGCGCGGCTGCACAGTGGCAGCAAGCGGCCTGAGAGTGTAATTCAACCCACACTGGCTTCTATCTTAAATCCGCCAGGTAGCGGTCTTGACTGTAGGGTCCACTTCAAAAGTCCTTAAAATCCTTCCTCTTCCTGCCCCGAATCGATATCCGGGGCAGGCTTATTCACTCTAACGCGCTACACCGCCTTGCCTAAAAATAAAATTTGTCAGGCGGTATCACCGTTACTTAATTCTGGCATCATGGGCCCGCGTCCGAGCCCAATGCCTTACCTGGGCCGGGGACGATTTGCATACCCTTCACTTCCTCCACCAGATGGGGGTTGAGGTCATCGAATCGGCTCTCAAACACCCTGACTTGCTCCTCTGCTGCATCCTGGGGAATGTGGTATTTTGCATGGATTTTATCAACCAACTTCTCCCGCTGGCCGTTTATCTCTTGCAATTCTTCTTCTGTCAATTTGCTCCATAGTATTCGCACCTGACCTACATGCAGCGGCCAATCTCCTTGAACCTTATTCCAACTCATGATCAATCTCCTATATGTGCATGTTAGAAATTGACCTTGTGTTTAGAAATTGGTTTTCTATACAGCCTTACTCAAGGCCACAAAAATGGGCCTTCTAACCAATATTAGAACGCCCAATCTTTTCAGCCACAAACCACCCCCTCGCCCAGTATCCTACGCACGATGATTAACCATCATTCATAATTTATAGACTCATCCAGATTTTCTAAGTTCCTTTGTATTTTCTTAAGCCGCACAAGGAACCACCTAGGCAGTTCGGGGCTTTCCATTAAACATGGTAGCAGCGATCAGCACAGATGACAGATGAACCGGGTTTCACTCTTTAAAATTTTTCCGTCTTTTCATTGACTCCCGTCCGGGCTCAGATACACGATATCCGGAAAGCTCAGCTTCCCGGACCTCCTCCACCCAATGCTCCGGGTACCGCATCTGGGCGGTTGCAAAAACCTCGCGCCGCTGGTTCAGTGTCGCCTCGGCCTAGCTGGAGCGAGGTTATGCCGGTATCGAATGGGGCAGGGCGCCGAACCGATATGCGCCTATTGTATTCGTTGCTGAACGCTCGCTCCCAAATTCTCGGGCTTCGGGAAGGCCTGGGCAGTTCAGTTGCCCGCACACTCCTGAGACTTACGAGTAGGGTGACGGCCACCTCATTTCCCCTTGTAGAGACACACACCGGCAGGCCGAAAAGCCGACCCCGACCATGCCGGAGGTGGCCTCAACGACAGGATGGCTGTAAGGTTCGAGCTATGGATATCGATGCCTTAGAGAAGATGCTCACCAGCGGTCAGAATAGCGCAATGCTACGGCTGACACTGGGCAATGCATATCTGCGCCGCGGGGACCGGGAAACCGCACTGCACCATTTCCGGGAGGCGGTTCGATTAGACCCAAATTATTCGGCTGCTTGGAAAGGACTCGGGCGCCTGCTAGCCGAAACCGGCTGCCATGAGGAGGCACTAGAGACATATCGTCGAGGTTTGGCGGTCGCCGAACACCGGGGCGACATGCAGGTGGTGCGGGAGCTCAAGGTATTTATCCGACGGTTGGAACGCTGAGCCTTGCCCGACGAGACACGACCAAGCCCCCCCCAAAAAAAACCGGCGCGATCCGTGCGCCGGCATGATAGGTTCACTTGGCTGGAGGTGATCTGCGCGTCTGACCTCTTCCTGAGCGGAGGAGCATCCTTATCTTCTTAAGATCGCGCGGCATCCATGTCTTTCTTCTTATTTGCGGCGTCTTCCCTGAAGTCGCGTATACTGCAAGGCAACGCTATTCCGAGGTTTCATAGTGCCACCGATAATCAGCTCCGACTGTCGGGGGGTACTGATATTTCGTGTAGGATTTTCCCGATAACTCTTGTAGGTATAAGGATGATCGGGCTGCTGCAACGGGTTACCGAAGCGGCCGTCCATGTTGACGGTGCCTGCCTTGGCCGGATCGGACCCGGACTGTTGGTCTTGGTCGGTATCGAGCGCCACGATACCCGCGCACAGGCTGAACGATTGCTGGAACGACTGCTTGGCTACCGGGTGTTCGACAATGCCGAAGGGCGCATGGAGCACTCATTGCGGGAGACAACCGGCGGCCTTCTACTCGTGCCACAGTTCACGCTTGCCGCCAACACCCGCAAGGGGACGCGCGCCAGCTTTACGCCTGCCGCGGCACCCCAGTCGGGCGCGGCGCTGTTCGAGTATCTGCTGCACCGCGCTCGCTCCGAGCATAGCGACGTGGCAACGGGTCGCTTCGGCGCCCACATGCAGGTGAGTCTAATCAATGACGGGCCCGCGACCTTTTGGCTACAAGTTCCACCGACAGCCTAATTTGGAGGCCGACCAACTCCCACCGCCCGATCACCCATGATATCCTCCGCCGAAGCGAATGAGGGGTGGCTGCGCCATATGGCAGATCGCACTGCAACCGTCGAGCGAAATACCCTTGAAACCCAAATCCGCGTCTCCATCAACGTGGACGGCCGCGGTGATCGCCAACTCGCCATTGGCGTCCCGTTTCTGGAGCACATGCTGGATCAGGTGGCACGTCACGGGTTAATCGACCTCACCATCCAGGCTACCGGAGATCTCCATATCGATGCACACCACACGGTGGAGGACGTCGGTATCGTATTGGGACAGGCGTTGGCACGGGCGATCGGCGACAAAACCGGCATCCGTCGCTTCGGACACGCCTATATTCCGCTGGATGAAGCCCTATCGCGAGTCGTATTGGATCTCTCCGGACGCCCGGGACTGGAATACAATGTGGAGTATCCTCGTGCGCGCATCGGCCGCTTCGACGTCGATCTCTTACGGGAATTCTTTCAGGGTCTGGTCAACCATGCAGCCATGACCGTGCATATAGACAACCTGCGCGGGCGCAACGCCCATCATATTGCGGAAACCGTCTTCAAGGCCTTCGGTCGAGCGTTACGAATGGCTTGCGAGCCGGATCAAGGACTTACAGGGATCACACCGTCGACCAAAGGCCTACTTTAAGACGCTGACCAGGGGCGTTTGCTCACGGGAGCGGGTAATGACCGGAATCGCGGTAATCGACTATGGCATGGGCAACTTGCGTTCCATGGCCAAGGCCCTTGAATATGTGGGAGCGCGGAATGTTGTGGTCACAGCCGACGCGGAGACCGTAGCGCGCGCCGAGCGAGTGGTTTTTCCCGGCCAAGGTGCCGTGCGCGACTGCATGTCTGCGCTGCAGCGCAGCGAACTGATTGACGTGCTTGGCCAAACCGCCGCTAAGCGCCCTTTTCTCGGAGTGTGCATGGGCATGCAAGCGCTCATGAGCGTTAGCGAAGAGAACGAGGGGGTTCGGGCTTTGGATCTCTTGCCGGGGTCCGTTCGTCACTTTCGCCATCTGAGCACCGCGCATCAAAAGCTCAAGATACCGCATATGGGCTGGAATAGCCTATGCTGGGTGCGCGAACACCCCTTGTGGAAGGGCATCGAAGCGGGTGCATGGTTCTACTTCGTACACAGCTACTACGTCGCGCCCGCCGATGAGCACCTTGTGCTCGCACAAGCCGAATACGGTGCCACGTTCGCCGCCGCAATCGGAAAAGACAACATATTCGCGACCCAGTTCCACCCTGAAAAGAGCCAGCAAGCGGGATTGCGGCTGCTGGAGAATTTCATTCGCTGGGACGGATAAGCCCAAAATCGTTACTGAGGTCAACATGCTGCTCATCCCCGCCATTGATATTAAGGACGGGAAATGCGTACGGCTCCGCCAAGGTCGGATGGATGACGAAACCATTTTCTCCGACGATCCCTTCGCCATCGCCGAGCGCTGGGTGGAAGCCGGCAGCCGCCGCCTGCACATCGTAGACCTCAACGGCGCCGTGGCAGGTTTTCCAGTCAATGCCGACATCATCGGGCGCATCGCCGAGGGCTTCTCGGAGGTCGAAATCCAGATCGGCGGCGGTGTCCGATCGCTCAGCGTGATTCAAACCTATCTCGATGTCGGGGTCGACTACGTGATCATTGGCACCCAAGCCGTTCGTGAGCCCGATTTCGTCGATAACGCCTGCCTAGAGTTTCCGGGCCATATAATCGTGGGTCTCGATGCCAAAAACGGCATGGTAGCAACGGACGGTTGGGCGCGGGTTTCATCGCGTGGTGCCGCGGAGATGGCACAACGCTTCGAGAGGGCTGGAGTGGAAGCCGTGGTGTTCACCGATATCGGCCGAGACGGCATGATGCGGGGCGTCAACGTGGAGGCCACCCGTATGCTCGCTCGGGAAGTCGGCATTCCGGTGATTGCCTCCGGCGGAGTGTGCACGATGGCCGATGTCCATAATCTTTGCGCTGCGGCAGACGATGGCATCGCCGGTGCTATCATCGGACGTGCTCTATACGAAGGCGCTATCGACTTACGTAAGGCCTTGGCCGTGATCGCGCAGCGCACCAATCCACACTAGGGTCTGTTAACAATTGCCCACGATCCCGTGGGCAATTGTTAACAGACCCTCCTAGGAGGAATACAACAGCCGTGGGATTGGCGAAGCGTATTATTCCCTGCCTCGATGTGAATGCCGGACGCGTGGTCAAAGGCGTGCGCTTCGTCGATCTGCGTGATGCCGGCGATCCAGTCGCCATTGCTCGCGAATACGACCGCGCCGGTGCCGACGAGTTGGTCTTTTTGGACATCACGGCCAGTCACGAGCAGCGTGACACCATGCTGCACGTGGTCGAGGCCGTGGCAAGCGAGGTGTTTATTCCACTCACCGTTGGCGGCGGCATCCGCACTCTAGCCGACATCCGCCGGCTGCTCAATGCCGGCGCCGACAAGATTGCCATCAATACCGCAGCCGTCGAACACCCGCAATTAGTCACCGAGGCAGCTACGCGGGTCGGCAGTCAGTGCATCGTAGTGGCAGTGGATGCCAAACGGGTGAGCGAAGCAATTGCCCCCCCGCGCTGGAGCGTATACACCCACGGCGGACGCCGGCCTACCGAACTGGATGCCGTCGCCTGGTCCCGCCGCATGGCCGAAGATGGTGCAGGCGAAATCCTACTTACCAGCATGGACCGCGACGGCACCAAGCTCGGGTTCGACTTGGAGCTCACGCGTGCGGTCTCCGAGGGCGCTGGAGTGCCGGTGATCGCTTCCGGCGGCGCCGGTAATCTAGCGCATCTGATCGACGGCGTGCGGCTCGGATTAGCGGATGCCGTACTGGCGGCAAGTATTTTTCACTTCGGTGAGTTCACGATACAGCAAGCAAAAGCCGTCATGGCGGAACACAGTATCGAGGTACGCCGATGAATGGCGCTTGGCTCGAGGAACTGCGCTGGAACACCGACGGTCTGATAGCCGTAATCGTGCAGGATTATTGCAGTGCCGAGGTGCTGATGTTGGCCTGGATGAATCGTGAAGCTCTGAAGCGGACCGTCGAACTCGGTGAAGCGGTTTATTGGTCGCGCTCCAGACAACGACTGTGGCATAAGGGTGAGCTATCGGGGCACATCCAAAAGGTACGCGAGATGCGGGCGGATTGTGATCACGACACCTTGCTGCTGCGGGTCGAACAAAAAGGCGGTATCGCCTGCCATACGGGCCGACGCAGCTGCTTCTCCGCGCGCTATGATCAAACGAGCTGGCGCACTGTGGAGCCGGTACTGCGCGATCCGCAGGATATCTACCCAAGCTGAGTCATACACGATGGTCGATACGTTCGCACGGCTGGCACAAATCATCGAGCGCCGCAAGGAGGCCGATCCTACTACCTCCTATGTAGCTCACCTACATTGCAAAGGAGGCGACCATATCCTCAAAAAAGTCGGGGAAGAAGCCTTCGAGACCGTGCTTGCGGCAAAATCCGGTGAACGCGAGCAAATCATTCATGAGACCGCGGATCTGTGGTTCCATACACTGGTCATGTTAGCTCACAGCAACCTACACCCACAGTCGGTGCTCGACGAACTGGAGCGGCGCTTCGGCATCTCCGGTATCGAAGAGAAAGCGGCACGAAATGGTGATAAAAGCGCTTAGGCGCGGAGGCAGTATGGGCTTTGGTGGAATCAGTATCTGGTCGTTGCTGCTGATCCTGGCGATCGTGATGTTGTTGTTCGGCACCAAGAAGCTGCGTAATATTGGCACGGATCTTGGTGGTGCGATTCGTGGCTTTAAGCAGGCCCTCGACGAGGGTCAATCCGAGCGGCACAATGAACGCAGCGACGAATCTCCGCGGATCCCCCAGCGTCCTGACTCGATCGAGTCCCAATCGAGCAGCAGCGACGCTCGAAAAAGCCGCGAAGAGCATCCTCCCTCGTAACACTACCCCATCCAGGGGAGGGCTGCTGTAATCATGTTCGACGTCGGCTTCTGGGAATTGCTCATTATTGGGGTGATCGCGCTCATCGTGCTAGGCCCCGAACGTCTGCCCGAGTTGGCGCGGACCATCGGGCTATGGACCGGGCGAGCACGGGCCGCATTTTACTCGGTGCGGGAGGAAGTGGAGCGCGAGATCAATACCGATGGGCTCCGAGAAACCCAACGCGCCTTACAGCGTGAGATGGAGCAAAGTACCCGGCAAACGTATTCTCGAACCACCACCGAGACGACGCCGAGCTTGCGCGACCCACCGGACACCGGGCGCGATGAACCCGATCCTACCGGCCGAAACACGCGACAATGACCAACGAAAAGCACTCGCGGGAGGAAGATACCGAACGGCCGTTGATCTCTCACTTGCTCGAGCTACGCAGCCGCATCCTGCGCATGCTCAGCGCCGTGCTGATAATCTTTCTAGGCCTCTATCCCATACGTGAGGCTCTCTATGCTTGGCTGTCGGGACCCTTGCGCGCCGCTCTGCCACCGGATGCGCACATGATTGCCACACAAGTGGCCACACCGTTTCTTATTCCATTGAAGCTGGCCCTGGTGGTGGCCTTCTTCATCTGCATCCCCTACATCCTCTATCAGGTCTGGGCATTCGTCGCGCCGGGTCTGTACCGCTACGAACGCCGCCTACTCTGGCCATTGCTGATCTCCAGTGTGGCACTGTTCTATATCGGCATGGCATTCGCGTACTTTGTTGTCTTCCCGCTGCTGTTCGGTTTCTTCGCCCGCGCAACACCACCCGGGGTCGCGATGATGACGGATATCGGTGAGTACCTCAGCTTCGTATTGACGCTTTTCTTCGCCTTCGGAGCCGCCTTTGAGGTACCCGTAGCGACCGTTCTACTGGTACGCACCGGCCTCACTACGCGAGCGAGGCTGGCCGGGCAGCGCCCGTATGTCATAGTCGGCGCCTTCACGATCGGCATGCTGCTGACACCGCCTGATGTGCTCTCCCAGATCCTATTGGCAATTCCTATTTGGCTGCTCTATGAGATCGGTCTCCTCTTGTCGTCACGGGTCGCGCCGCACCCGAATAGCGACCTCACAACCAGCAGCCGCGAGCGCTGAGCAACGACTGTGGCACACAGTACCGACCAAAAACCCGCCCCAGTCAAGCCCCACCGCATTTATCACCTGAAGATTGAGGTATCCTGACAGGTGCGCAGAAGCAACCGTTCAATGGCATACCCCGAGTCCAAGTGCCATACAACTATATGCTTCTCACACCTGGGCAACTGCCTAGTGCGTGAGCTCGTGAGCCACCGTTTGCCGATATATGACCGAGGATGCAAGCAGTTGGAATCCATGCACAATGCTGCAAGATCACGTTTATACAATAAGCTTATTCATTGAGTGGTCCGTGACCGCCGAGATCAGGTGTGCCAATTCTCCGCCTCACTTGCCCAACCGTCAGGTGATTCGCCAATGAGTGGTGCTTTCGAAAAACTCCTGCGCAGCTCCTATCTAAACGGTGCCAACGCTTCCTTTATGGAAGCGCTCTATGAGAGCTACCTCCATGATCCCGAATCGGTAGATAAGCAGTGGCGCTACTACTTCCAAGGACTCCAAACCGGCGATGCTGAGGCGCAAAAGGACATTCCGCATACCCCGATCCGGCGCGAGTTCGAGCTTCTCGGCCGCGGCAATGGCCAGTATCGTCCCGCTATGGCAGCCGCCATGGCCCCTGAGGCAGCCCAGAAACAGGCTGCCGTCCTACAACTGATCAACGCCTACCGCGTGCGCGGTCACCAGCACGCCAATACGGATCCGCTGCAGCTGCGGGCGTTGCCCGCTATCCCGGACCTAGATCCCACCTTCCATGGACTCACCGAGACAGACCAGAATAGGCCATTTCACACGGGATCGCTGTTTGCCGAAGATCAATTACCACTGCGAGAGATCGTCGAGCTGATCCGTAAAGTCTATGCCGGCAAAGTCGGCTCGGAGTACATGCACATCACCGACACGGTTCAAAAGCGCTGGATCCAGGAACGCTTGGAGAATCCGCACCGTTGGGCCGGTCTGGTGCCAGGGAAAAAGCGCCAGCTCTTGCAGCGCTTGGTCGCCGCCGAGGGCATCGAGAAATACCTCAATAGCAAGTACGTCGGCCAAAAACGCTTTTCTCTGGAAGGCGCCGAAAGCCTCATTCCGTTATTGGATGAGCTGGTACAGCGCGCCGGTGAAAAGGGTATCGCCGAGCTGGTTTTAGGCATGGCCCATCGCGGGCGACTCAATGTATTGGTTAATCTTCTGGGCAAATCTCCTAGAGAACTCTTCGCCGAATTCGAGGGTAATTACAAACTGGGCAAAGCATCCACCGGGGATGTGAAATACCACCTCGGATACTCCACTGATCTAGAGACGCCGGGGGAGCCACTGCATTTGGCGATGGCCTTCAACCCCTCCCATCTGGAAATCGTAGATCCGGTGGTGTTGGGCTCGGTTCGCGCCCGGATGGAGCGCCGCCGTGATTATAACGGCGACCAGGTGCTCTCCGTGCTCATCCATGGCGATGCGGCGTTTGCCGGCCAAGGCGTGGTCATGGAGACTTTTCAGCTCTCCCAGGCACGCGGTTTTTACACCGGCGGCACGGTGCATATCATCATTAACAACCAGATCGGTTTCACCACTAGCAACCCTCTCGATATCCGCTCCAGCTTCTATTGCACTGAAGTGGCGAAAATCGTTCAAACGCCGATTTTTCATGTCAACAGCGACGACCCGGAAGCCGTGATCTTCGTCACTCAGCTGGCGCTTGATTATCGGGAGAAATATAAGCGCGACGTAGTGATCGACTTGGTCTGCTATCGCCGACACGGTCATAACGAGGCGGACGAGCCTTCGGCCACGCAGCCAATTATGTACCAAAAGATCAAGCAACATCCGCCGGTATGCCAGCTTTATGCCGAGCGGCTCTGCGACGAAGGGATCATCGGCGAAGAGGAAATTCAACAAATGCAGCACACTTACCGCGATGCGCTCGACGAACAACGAATCGTCGCGCCGCATGTGCTGCATGGCGTCACCAGCAATTATCTGGTGGATTGGCCGTCCTACTTCAACAAACAATGGGCCGACAAAGCGGATACCCGAGTGGCGCTGGAACGCATTCGGCGTCTTCAGGAGCGCCTCGATAAGCTACCGGAAGGCATGGAGCTCAACCGTCGGGTGGCCGCTATAATACAAAACCGCAGCAAGATGGCGGCGGGAGCGTTGGTCATAGACTGGGGTTTTGCCGAAACCATGGCCTATGCGAGCTTGCTCGAAGAAGGCTATAGAATACGCCTAACCGGTCAGGACAGCGCTCGTGGCACCTTCTTCCACCGTCATGCGGTAATCCATAATGCTAAGGATGGGGCCGCTCACATACCGCTTAAGCAGATCCCCCGCGATCCGGCGGAGTTCACGATCATCGACTCGTTGCTCTCGGAGGAGGCCGTACTTGGTTACGAGTACGGCTATGCCACAGCCGAGCCGAATTGCCTGACCATTTGGGAAGCTCAATACGGTGATTTCGCCAACGGGGCGCAAGTGGTGCTCGACCAATTTATCACCTCCGGCGAGGCCAAATGGGGCCGCCTTTGTGGTCTGGTCTTGTTCCTGCCACATGGCTACGAAGGCCAAGGCCCGGAGCATTCCTCGGCCCGTCTCGAGCGCTTTCTGCAAATGGCCGCCGAGCAGAATATCCAGGTTTGCATACCGAGCACGCCCGCTCAGTTCTTCCACATGCTCCGACGGCAGATGATCCGTCCCTATCGCAAACCTCTCATCGTCATGACGCCCAAAAGCCTGTTGCGCCACAAGTTGTCGACCTCGGCGCTCGACGAGCTCTCCCAAGGCACATTTCAGCTCGTCATCGATGAGATCGACGCGCTCAGCGCCGGGCAGATGCGCCGAATCATCCTGTGCAGCGGGAAAGTCTACTTCGATCTGCTGCAGGAGCGGCGCAAACGCGAGTTGCAAGACGTGGCAATCATACGCGTCGAGCAACTGTACCCATTCCCCGAGCGGGCACTTTCGAACCTGCTCCAGCGACACTACGAACAGGCCACCGAGATCGTCTGGTGTCAGGAGGAGCCAAAGAATCAGGGCGCATGGTATGCGACGCAACATCACTTCCTGCACTGCATGTCCAAACGCCAAACGCTGCGCTACGCTGGCCGTGAAGCCTCGGCCTCGCCAGCTGTTGGCTACGCCAAGCTGCATCATGAGCAACAGCGTAAGCTGATTGACGAGGCGTTGGGCTGATGTTCCCCTGCGGCTTAGGGCTGACGACGCGCAGGCTGGGCAAGACAAAACAAGGCAATTCGACAGGTTGAACGAAAAGGAAACGAGGAGCCGATGAGCATCGAAGTCAAAGTACCGGCGCTACCAGAGTCCGTTACCGAGGCAACCGTCGTAGGCTGGCACAAAAAAGCGGGCGACCGGGTGACGCGCGATGAAAATCTGGTAGACCTCGAGACCGACAAAGTCGTCCTTGAAGTTCCTGCGCCGCGCGACGGAATACTCGACAAGATCCTTAAAGAGGAAGGGGCTACGGTGACTGCGGACGATGTACTCGCCCGCCTGGAGCAGGGCGAAACCAACGCTAGGGACGCGGCGGACGACCAGGCCGAAGAACCAATGTCGGCCAATGACGAAGAAGGCAACAAAAAACCGAATCCTACCCCAAACCAAGACGACGATGAACTCAGAAACCGCACCGCCGAGTCCGCCGCTGCAGCGCAGCGCACCGACAATTTGAGCCCCGCGGTGCGGCGCATGGTGGCCGAACATGAGCTGGATCCGACACAAATCGAGGGCACGGGACGAAACGGGCGTCTTACCAAGGAAGACGTCATCCGACACCTGGAATCACATGAGCAAACGGCGTCGGGTAAAGGCGATTCATCGGGCGCAAGCCCCGAGACCGGCCCAGCGTCCCGCCAGAGTGAACAACCATCAAAGAGCGCGACAAGAGAAACGCACAGGATATCCTCGACCGAGCTGAGTGAACGACCCCAGCGCCGTGCGCCCATGACCCGACTGCGCCAACGCATCGCCGAACGACTCGTGGAAGCCCAACAGAGCACGGCGATGCTCACAACCTTCAACGAATGTAACATGCAGCCGATCATGTCGTTGCGGAACCTCTATAAGGAGCGTTTCGAGCGCCATCACGGCATCAAGCTCGGTATCATGTCTTTTTTCGTGAAAACCGTGGTCGAGGCGCTCAAACGCTTCCCTGCGATCAACGCCTCGATTGATGGCAAGGACATCATCTATCATGGCTACTACGACATCGGCGTCGCCGTATCGACCGAGCGGGGTTTACTGGTGCCGGTACTGCGTGATGCCGATCAGCTCAGCTTTGCCGAAATCGAGCAAGCGATCGCCAATTTCGGTCGGCGTGCCCGGGAGAGCAAGATCCATATCGACGAACTCACCGGCGGAACCTTTACCATCACCAACGGGGGAATCTTCGGCTCATTGATGTCCACCCCTATCCTGAACCCGCCCCAGAGCGGGATCCTGGGAATGCATAAGATCCAAGACCGGCCGGTGGTGGAGAACGGCACAGTGGCGGTGCGCCCTATGATGTATCTGGCGCTCTCCTATGACCACCGCATCATAGACGGCCGCGAGGCCGTACAATTCCTGGTTACCATCAAGGAACTGATCGAGGATCCTTCCCGCCTACTGCTCGAGGTCTGAGCCCGATTCGACCGCTCGCTCAAGGCCGGCCTAAGTACTCACAGGAGAGATTATGGCGAGATCATTCGATGTCATTGTCATTGGTGCGGGACCGGCCGGATACGTAGCGGCGTTGCGCTGCGCGCAGCTGGGATTGAGCACCGCAGTAATCGATGAGTTCATCGACAAAGCAGGCCAACCTGCATTGGGCGGAACCTGCCTGAATATCGGCTGCATTCCCTCCAAAGCATTGCTGGACTCTTCCCAACAATACCATTACGCAAGCACGGGGCTCGCCCGCCACGGAATCCGTATCCGCGATGTCGAATTGGATCTCGAAGCAATGCTCAAGCGTAAGGATCAAATCGTTGCCGACCTCACTGGGGGTATAAGGCAACTTTTCAAAGCGAACAAAATTCAATGGCTACCGGGACACGGCACGCTGCATGAAGGTCGCTGGGTGGAGTTCATCCCGCACGAGGGCGACTCCGAAATGCTACAGGCCGAGAGCGTAATCCTGGCTGCCGGTTCACAACCTATGACTCTCGACGCTGCGCCGCTCGATGGCGAGCGCATCGTCGATTCCGCCGGCGCCATGGAATTCCCCGAGGTACCCAAGCGTTTGGGGATCATCGGCGCCGGAGTCATAGGCTTGGAGATGGGCAGCGTTTGGAACCGCTTGGGCTCGAAAGTGGTTCTACTGGAAGCCATGGACAGCTTCTTGGCCACCGTCGATCAGCAGCTGGCACGCGAGGCCCAGCGCCAGCTAACCAAACAGGGGTTGGACATCCGCTTGGGTAGCCGTGTTACCGAAGTGCGTCAGGGTAAGACACTCAGTGTTCACTACGAAAATCAAGAAGGCGAGCAAAACATCCAGGTCGATCGGCTCATCGTGGCGGTAGGCCGTCGACCATATACTGAAAATTTGGCCGTCGAAGATGCAAATTTGTTGACCGACGAGCAGGGTTTCATTCACGTCAACGAGCATTGCCAGACCAATCTGCCTGGAGTCTACGCCGTAGGTGATGCGGTTCGAGGTCCAATGCTCGCCCACAAAGGCTCCGAAGAAGGGGTCATGGTAGCCGAACGCCTGGCCGGTCAGGCTGGGGAGATCAACTACGATGCCATTCCCTGGGTGATCTATACTCACCCTGAAATTGCTTGGGTTGGACAGACAGAGCAGGCGCTCAAGTCTACGGGGGAACCCTATCGGGTCGGCAGCTTCAACTTCGGCGCCAACGGTCGCGCCCGAGCCATGGACGAGCCGGTTGGCCTGGTCAAAATCATCGCCCACGGCGAAACCGATCGAATTCTCGGCGTACACATCCTCGGGCCGCAGGCTTCGGAGCTCATCGCTGAGGCGGTCCTTGCCATGGAATATGCCGCCAGCGCTGAGGATTTGGCTCGTACCGTACACGCGCACCCAACACTCTCCGAGGCCGTGCACGAAGCGGCCCTGAGCGTGCACAAGCGCGCCCTCCATAAGGTGAACTGAGCCGGCCCGCTGCGCTGCACCCCCATATGCGCGTTGGCTTGCAGGAAGGTAGCGGTAGCAGATTCCGTACCGGCGAACCGCATCATGCCACGGCGTCATGTGATTTCGCGAGATGCCACACTGCGAGGATCCACTAGCAGGAAAGATGCGAATGGCAACGGTGTCCAGTGCGGGCGGGCGTTTACGCACTGCCCTTGAACGAGAGCGTCCACTGCAGATCGTCGGCACCATTAACGCATATTGCGCTTTGTTGGCCGAACGGGCGGGTTTTCGAGCTATCTATCTATCCGGCGCGGGAGTGGCGAACGCTTCGCTGGGCATACCCGACCTTGGCGTCACGAATCTCGCCGACGTGACCGAAGAGGTTCGGCGCATCACCGGGATCTGCGAGTTGCCGCTGCTGGTGGACGCCGATACGGGCTGGGGGGGCGCGCTCAATATTGCCCGTAGCGTGCGCGAACTGCTCCGGGCCGGCGCAGCGGCGCTGCATATCGAGGATCAGATTCAGGCCAAGCGCTGCGGCCACAGGCCCGGCAAAGCGCTAGTGGCGAAAGAAGAGATGGTCGATCGCATCAAAGCGGCGGTCGATGCCCGCTTCGACGATCAATTCGTGCTCATGGCCCGCACCGACGCCCATGCCAGCGAAGGCTTGCAAGCGGCTATCGAACGATCCTTGGCTTATGTGGCGGCCGGCGCCGATATGATTTTCGCTGAGGCTTTGCAATCGCTGGCGGAATACCGCGCCTTCACGGCCGCCGTCGAGGTACCTGTGCTGGCCAACCTCACGGAGTTCGGTCGGACGCCGCTGTTCTCGGTAACGGAGCTTCGGCAAGCGGAAGTTGCAATGATCCTCTATCCGCTCTCGGCATTTCGCGCCATGAGTCGGGCGGCAGAACAAGTCTATGCGACGATCCGCACCGCCGGGACCCAAAAAGCCATGCTCCCGCAAATGCAAAGCCGGGATGAACTCTATGAAATCCTCGGCTACCTGGATTATGAGCGCAAGCTCGATGAGCTATTCCGCCAAGACTAAATTAGGAGCAACGCGATGACAGAGAAGAAGGCGGTACCGAGTCTGCGCGGAATCGCAGCCGGCGAGACCGCGCTGTGCACCGTGGGCAGGGAGGGCACCGGACTGAGCTATCGCGGCTACGACATCCGGGATCTAGCGGAACATGCGAAATTCGAGGAAGTCGCCTATCTACTGCTCTATGGCGAGCTCCCCAACCGTAGACAGCTCCAAGAGTATTGTGAGCGGCTCAAATATCAGCGGTCGCTGCCGGAGCCGCTCAAGCAGGTGCTGGAGCGGCTGCCAGCGGCGGCTCAGCCGATGGATATCATGCGTACTGGTTGTTCTGTGCTCGGGGTACTCGAAACAGAGCGCAGCTTCGCGCAGCAACAAGAGGTGGCCGATCGTCTACTCTCGGCTTTGCCGGGCATCCTCACCTACTGGTATCGCTACAGCCACGACGGCGTGCGTGTCGAACCAGCGACTGAAGATGCTTCGATCGGGGGGCAACTGCTGCATCTGCTCGGCGGTACACAGCCCAACCCGCTCTACGAGAAGGTCATGCATGCCTCACTGATTCTCTACGCAGAACACGAATTCAACGCCTCCACCTTCACCGCGCGGGTCTGTGCATCGACTCAGTCCGATATGCACTCGTGTATCAGCGGTGCCATCGGTTCCCTGCGCGGACCACTGCACGGCGGTGCCAACGAGGCGGCCATGGCTATGCTCGAGCAATGGTCAAATCCTGATGAGGCCGAGCAGGCGATCCTGCGCATGCTCGAGCGCAAGGAAAAAGTCATGGGCTTCGGACATGCCATCTATCGGAGCCAGGATCCACGTAATTCCATCATCAAGGCCTGGTCACGAAAACTTGCCGAGGCGGTCGGCGACAGCCGCTTATACCCGATCTCCGAGCGGGTCGAGACGGTTATGTGGCGGGAGAAGCACCTGTTTGCCAACGCCGATTTCTATCATGCTTCCGCCTACCACTTCATGGGCATCCCGACCAAGCTGTTCACACCGGTGTTCGTCCTATCGCGCATCACCGGTTGGTGTGCCCATGTGATGGAGCAACGCCAAAACCCGCACATCATCCGGCCGAGCGCCACCTACACTGGCCCGGGACCCCGCGCCTGGATTCCAATCGAGGAACGCCCCTGAGGCGGTTATCAGGCACTCAATACGGTACACACACGGACAGGACCAAACACGATGAGCCAAGGAGCCCGCCAAAGCACGAGGCGACTACCGCCGGATGTCGAACTACTCGATATCGCCGAGTACGTGATCAACGGCGAGGTCACCTCCGCCGAAGCCTATGAGACAGCACGTTACTGCCTTATGGACGCACTAGGCTGCGCTGTGCTCGCGTTGCAGTACCCAGCCTGCACCAAACTGCTCGGCCCGATCGTTGCCGGCGCCCAAATGACCGATGGCGTGAAGATTCCCGGTACCCACTTCCGGTTGGATCCGGTGCAGGCGGCTTTCAATATCGGTACCATGATCCGCTGGCTGGACTACAATGATACGTGGCTGGCCGCCGAATGGGGGCATCCTTCCGATAATCTCGGCGGGATACTAGCGGTGGCCGATTATCTCGCTCGCTGCGAAGTGAGCTCGCAGCGGCAAGTAATGGGCATGCGCGGTGTGCTCACTGCCATGATCAAGGCCTATGAGATCCAAGGCGTGCTTGCCCTGGAGAACAGCTTCAATCGAGTGGGCCTGGATCATGTGCTACTGGTGCGAATCGCCTCGGCGGCGGTGGTCACCGGACTTCTGGGCGGCAACCGTGAAGATGTGGTCAACGTCTTGTCCCAAGCCTGGATCGACGGCGCGGCACTGCGCACCTATCGTCATGCGCCGAATACCGGCTCACGCAAAAGCTGGGCCGCCGGCGACGCCTCAGCACGCGGGGTGCGCTTGGCGCTGATGACCCTAACCGGTGAGATGGGCTATCCTTCGGTCTTGTCAACACCCACTTGGGGCTTCCAGGATGTGCTGTTTGGAGGCAAGCCGCTGAAGTTCTCGCGCGGCTACGGCAGCTACGTGATGGAAAACATTTTGTTCAAGCTCGCCTATCCGGCCGAATTTCACGGTCAAACGGCGGTCGAAGCCGCCATGGTGCTGCATCCGCAGGTCCACCCTCGCCTGAGCGCAATCGACAAGGTCATTATCGAGACGCAAGAGGCGGGCATGCGCATCATCGATAAAACCGGTCCGCTGAACAATCCCGCCGATCGAGATCATTGCATTCAATATATGGTGGCCATAGCTTTGCTCTTCGGCCGCTTGAACGCGACCGATTACGAGGACACAGTGGCAACTGATCCGCGTATCGACGCCTTGCGGGCGAAGATGCAGGTTTCGGAAAACCCGCAGTTCAGTCATGACTACCTGGATCCGCAGAAGCGGTCCATTGCCAATTCCGTGCAAGTATTCTTCGCGGACGGCAGCAAAACCGAGCTGATCCGGGTGGAATACCCGATAGGTCATCGGCGACGCCGTAGCGAAGGCATCCCAGCGCTGAGCCGTAAATTCGAGGCGGCGTTGGCGACCCGCTTCGCACCGCGCCAAATCGAGCGTATCAATAACGCCTGCAGCAACCAGGCGCACTTGGAGGCGATACCGGTGGACACCTTCATGGACTGCTGGGCGTTGTGAGGCAGCACGAATTTCATAGCTTGGCATTACCCGAAAGTGGCTGACGAACGAAATGTGACAGGAGAATAAACAAACGACCAGGCGCTCGGCTGCCGCGTCGGTTTGTCCGTTTTTTTGGCAACATTGCCGATTTTGGGCGTCATCCGTATTCGGTCCCGCCGGTATCGCGTGACTTGCCCCGCACCTGAGCCTAACCCGCGCAAGACTGCGCAGCCGGAGCGAATTGCAAAGACACGCGTGTGATCGGCGCGGGCAAGATGCGGCAGCGAGACAACTATACTCAGCATTCGAGAGCACGGCCGAATCACTGCAGTAACGGCAGTGAAGCAATGGTATGCAAGCCTATGGACATTAGCATTGAGAACCGCCTTAGTATCTCCCAAAAATGGGCGCGCACCCGAACTCGCCTTCAAGGCTCTCCCGGAAGGGCCCTGTAGCCGCAACCGCCTGCGAGCGAGCGGTGCGCGAATGGACTGGCGAATTGCTTAACCCAAGAGGTGAAAGATGGCCGCAAAGCTAAAACCCACCCCCATTCGGGGTGATGCCGATCCTCAGGAGACCCAGGAGTGGCTCGAGGCACTCGAAAGTGTTCTCGAGTATGAGGGACCCGAGCGCGCCCACTTCCTGCTGGAAGCGTTGGTAGATGCCTCACGCCGGTGCGGCACCCAGCTGCCGTTCAAAGCCACGACAGCTTACCAAAACACGCTCGTGCCGCAGATGGAGGAGCACTCCCCCGGTGATGCCGCATTGGAATGGCGGATCCGCTCGCTGATCCGCTGGAATGCCATGGCCATGGTCGTGCAAGCGAACCGCCAACGCGAAGGCATCGGTGGCCATATCGCCAGCTTCGCCTCCAGCGCAACGCTCTACGAGGTCGGCTTCAATCACTTCTGGCACGCTCCCAGCAAAGATCATGGCGGCGATCTGGTCTTTATTCAGGGCCACTCCGCGCCTGGTATCTATGCACGGGCGTTTCTGGAAGGTCGCCTCACCGAAGAACAGCTGAACAATTTTCGAGCGGACTGCCATCCCAACGGCCTTTCCTCCTATCCTCATCCCTGGTTGATGCCCGATTTCTGGCAGTTCCCCACCGTATCCATGGGCTTAGGCCCGATCATGGGCGTCTACCAAGCGCGCTTCATGAAGTATCTGCACAACCGCGGCATCGCCAACACCGAAAAGCGCAAAGTGTGGGTATTCTGCGGCGACGGGGAAATGGACGAGCCCGAATCCCTCGGCGCCATTGGTCTGGCTGCGCGGGAAGAGTTGGACAATCTCATATTTGTGGTCAACTGCAACTTACAGCGTCTGGATGGCCCGGTGCGCGGCAACGGCAAGATCATCCAGGAACTCGAAGGCGAATTTCGTGGCGCCGGCTGGAACGTGATCAAGCTGATCTGGGGCTCCTATTGGGATTCGCTGCTCGCGCGCGATACTAAGGGATTGCTACGTCAGCGCATGGAAGAATGCGTCGACGGCGAATACCAAAACTTCAAGGCCAAGGGCGGCGCCTACACGCGCGAGCATTTCTTTGGTAAGTACGCCGAGCTGAGAGAAATGGTCGCCAACATGACCGATGAAGACATCACTCGCCTCAACCGCGGCGGCCATGATCCCCACAAAGTCTATTCGGCCTACGCCGCAGCAGTGAAACACAAGGGGCAACCCACCGTCATTTTGGCCAAAACCATTAAAGGCTACGGCATGGGTGAGGCCGGCGAAGGCCAGAACATCACCCATCAACAAAAGAAGATGGCTGAGGATGCACTCCGGCAATTTCGGGACCGATTCAATATTCCCATCCCGGACGAGCAGGTCGCCGAGGCGCCCTTCTACAAGCCGGAAGAAGACAGCCCCGAGGCCAAATACTTGCATGAACGCCGCCAAGCACTCGGCGGTTACCTACCAGCGCGTCACATCAGCGCTCAACCCTTGGAGATTCCGGAGCTGGCCGCCTTCGAAACCTTGTTCAAGGACAGCGGCGAGCGCGAGATGTCTACCACCATGGCCTACGTGCGTATCTTGGCCATTCTCGCGCGAGACAAAAAAATCGCCTCCCACCTGGTCCCCATCGTTCCCGACGAGGCCCGCACCTTCGGCATGGAGGGCCTGTTCCGCCAGATCGGTATCTACGCTCCGAAAGGCCAACTCTATGAGCCCCAGGATGCCGATCAGCTCATGTACTATCGGGAAGACCGCAAGGGCCAGATACTCCAAGAGGGCATTACCGAGGCTGGATCGACCGCCTCATGGATAGCCGCGGGCACCTCTTACGCCAATCACGGCATCGAGATGATTCCTTTCTTCGCCTTCTATTCAATGTTCGGCTTCCAACGAGTCGGTGATTTGCTCTGGGCAGCCGGTGACATGCAGGCCAAAGGTTTCCTCATGGGGGGCACCGCCGGGCGCACCACCCTTAATGGCGAGGGGTTGCAACATCAGGACGGCCATAGCCATTTAGCCGCTGCAACCGTGCCGAACTGTATTGCCTATGACCCGACTTTCGCCTACGAGCTCGCAGTAATCATCCAAAACGGCCTCGAGCGGATGTATGGGCGCCAGGAGAAATGCTTCTACTACATCACCATGATGAATGAGAACTATCATCAGCCAGCCATGCCCGAAGGCGCCGAAGAGGGCATCCGGCGGGGAATGTATCTTTTCCGCGATGGCGGCGAGGCCAAGTTCAAGATACAGCTCATGGGCTCGGGTACTATTTTCCGCGAAATCATCGCCGCAGCCGATCTGCTCAAGAAAGACTGGAACATCAGCGCCGATCTCTGGAGCTGCACCTCGTTCACCGAGCTGCACCGCGACGGCATTGCTGCCGAGCGCTGGAATAGGCTCCATCCAATGGCGAGCGCCCCCCGCAAACCCTTCATCGCCCAATGCCTAGAAAATCGCAAAGGCCCTGCAGTGGCTTCCACGGACTATGTGCGGACGTTTGCCGAGCAGATCCGGCCCTATCTGAGGCGACGGTACGTAACACTGGGCACCGACGGCTTTGGCCGCTCGGATACCCGCGAAAACCTACGCCGATTCTTCGAGGTGGATCGTTATCACGTGGTGGTGGCCGCGCTGAAAGCGTTGGCCGACGAGGGCCAAATACCGCCCCAGCAAGTAGCCAAAGCCATCGAACACTACGAAATCGATCCGGAGCGAGCGAATCCCGCTACCATCTAATTCCGGTCGCTGCGAGACGGGGATACATGGCCCGTCTCGCATTTTATTGCGTGCCCAAACGCGCCAGTGGAGGAATATCCGTGGCAAGTGTCAAGGAGATCAAGGTACCGAACATCGGCGAGTTCAACGATGTCGATGTTATCGAAATACTGGCTAAACCCGGTGACCGGATCAATCCCGAAGACTCTCTGATCACCCTCGAGAGCGACAAAGCGACCATGGAGGTGCCCAGTCCCGAAGGCGGCATCGTCAAGGATGTATTGATCAGCGTGGGCGATAAGGTCTCGGAGGGTATTCCAATCCTGACATTGGAGACCGTAAACGATACCGGGGCCGCAACGGCTGAGCCGCCCGCTTCGGCGAGCGAACCAACCGCACCTGAACCGCCGGATGAAGAACCGCCCCGCGAACCGTCGCCCCAGCAACCAGCAGCAATGCTACACCATCTGGTGCATGACGATCAGCCAATCGCGCCACAGATTCATACCGAGCAGCGAGCGCTGGCGCACGCGAGCCCCTCGGTACGGCGTTTTGCCCGAGAGCTTGGGGTGAATCTATCCCGGGTCAAAGGCACCGGCCCCAAGGGACGGATCACACGGGATAATGTACGGGACTTTGTTAAAACCACACTGGATAGCGGCGACGCGGCTTCGACCCGACCCTCTTCGGGCATTCCACGCCTGGAACTCCCCGACTTCAGCCAATTCGGCGAAGTCGAGCGTCGGGAGCTCTCGCGTATTCAAAAGCTCTCCGGAGCGCATCTACACAAATGCTGGCTAAACATTCCCCATGTGACTCAGTTCGATGAGGCTGACATCACAGAGCTCGAAGAGTTTCGCCAGTCCATGAAAAAGGAAATCGACAGCCGCGGCGTGCGGCTGACGCTACTCGCCTTCCTGATCAAGGCTTGCGTCGCGGCGCTCAAGGAGTACCCACAATTCAACAGCTCCTTGACCACCGAGGGCGATGCGCTACTGCTCAAACACTACTACCGTATCGGCGTGGCCGTCGACACGCGCGCCGGGCTGATGGTTCCGGTCATCAAGGAGGCGGATAAAATGGGCCTCTTCGAGCTTGCCGAAGCGCTCGCAGCCCTATCCCAGAAAGCGCGGGATGGCAAGCTCTCCCCGGCCGACATGCAAGGCGGCTGCTTTAGCATCTCCAGCCTAGGTGGCATCGGCGGCACGGCCTTCACACCAATCGTCAACGGCCCCGAGGTGGCGATATTGGGTGTATCCCGCGCCGTGATGAAGCCGCTGTGGCAGGCCGGAGAATTCGTACCGCGCCTGATGCTGCCTCTGTCACTATCCTACGATCACAGGGTCATTGACGGAGCCCAGGCTGCACGGTTCACCCGCTTTCTGTCACAGACCCTGCAAGATCTGCGTCGCCTGCTCCTATAGCACTGTGCCGTGTGCAATCCAAACAGTTAGTCGCTGAAATCCTCAAGCCGCGCCGTTCCCGCCCCATGACGGTCCAAGGGAGGCGGGGCCACCCAACGTCAAACGAATCGAATACTATTGGGGAGTGGAATAATGGCCGAACCAACAGAAGTGCGCATCCCGGATATCGGCGATTTCGAGAACGTCGAGATCATCGAGGTGCTGGTCAAGCCCTCTGATCGAATTCAAGCTGAAGATTCTCTCATCACGCTGGAGAGCGATAAGGCGTCGATGGAGGTTCCCTCACCGATTGCCGGGGTGGTCAAGGAGATCAAAGTCAAGGTGGGTGACAAGGTCTCGCAAGGCGATCTGATCCTGCTAGCCGAGGTCAACGCGCCCGCTACCACCGCCTCAGAACACTCAGAGAGCCTTATGCAACCCGCCGCTGCGGCCACTGCACCGTCCACCCAAGAAAAGTCCGCTGATCAAACCGCTGCAACGCGCCAGTCGGTCGACTCAGATGCGGATTGCGATGTACTGGTAATCGGAGCAGGACCAGGCGGCTACAGCGCGGCTTTCCGAGCCGCCGATCTCGGCCTCAAAACCCTACTGATCGAGCGCTATCCAGATCTGGGCGGAATCTGCCTCAATGTCGGTTGTATTCCTTCAAAAGCGCTGCTGCATGCCGCCAAAATCATCGAAGAAGCAGCGTTTTTCAGTGCCAACGGCATCGATTTCGGTGATCCTCGGCTCGACTTGAAAAAACTCGCCAACTGGAAACAACAAATAGTCAGTCGACTGACCGGAGGGCTCAAAGGACTGGCCAAGCAGCGCAAGGTAACCGTGATCCAGGGCAGCGCCCGCTTCCTGGATAATCACCGTGTCGAGGTCGACTCCGCACAAAGTAAACGCACACTCGCTTTTCACAACTGCATCATCGCGGCGGGCTCCCGGCCGGCCGCACCGCCCGGGTTCGATCTGTCTCATCCGCTCATTATGGACTCCACTGACGCACTGAAGCTCGAGACAATACCGCCACGCCTGCTGGTGGTCGGCGGCGGTATCATCGGATTGGAGTTGGCGACCGTCTACCATGCCCTCGGCTCCGAGGTTACCGTGGTAGAATTGCTCGACCGCCTAATGGCCGAGGCCGACCCCAATATCGTCAAACCGCTGCGGCGCATCATCGACAAGCGCTACCAAATCCACCTCAATACCAAGGTTACCGAGATCCAAGCAACAGAGCGCGAAATCACGGTGCACCTGCAAGGCGACAATACCCCCGCGACGGCCAGCTTCGACCGCGTCTTAGTGGCCACCGGCCGTCATCCCAACAGCGATTGCTTGAATCTCGAGGCAACCGATGTGCAGCTCAACGAGCAGCGTTACATCAGCGTAGATGAGCAGATGCGGACTAATGTAGCCAACATCTTCGCCATCGGTGACATCGTCGGTCAGCCCATGCTGGCTCACAAGGCAACGCATGAAGGTAAGGTAGCCGCCGAGGTTTGCGCTGGCGAGAAAAGTGCCTTCGATGCGCGGGTGATCCCAGCGGTGGCCTATACCGACCCTGAGGTGGCCTGGGTGGGCATGACCGAGGAACAGGCCAAGACGCAGGGCCTGGATTATCAAGTCGGTTCCTTTCCTTGGGCCGCCAATGGCCGCTCGTTAAGCTTAGGCCGTGATGAGGGATTGACCAAGCTCATCTTCGACGCCAAAACCGGGCGCCTGATCGGCGGCGCCCTCGTCGGGCCCAATGCCGGCGATTTGATCGCGGAAGTGGCGCTCGCAATCGAAATGGGCGCCGACTATCATGACATCGGCCTGACTATACATCCGCACCCGACTTTATCGGAAACGGTGGGCATGGCAGCGGAAGCGGCCGCCGGAACGCTTACCGATCTCTACATCCCCAAACGCCAGCGCTAAGCCGACAAGCGGACGCAGACCACTATGGTCGCTCTCTAACGGTATGCCTTCGAAATCCGCTGAGCCGCTATTATCAAGCACTCCGTATAAGCGGTATTCGTGTTTTTTCGCAAAGGGAAGGCCATCCGACACTCACAGATGGCGGATGGCTCTCGTATTTTTTTGTCTATCCGTTTCAACACGACTTCCAGCACGCCTGAACGGTTCGCGCTCCTTGATTATCAGCCATGCAAACCCAAAGGCTAACGTGTAGCCGCGCGCGCTGGCTTGTATAAAGTACATGACCTCGGCCGGCACACCCATCGTGCAAGGGAGAAATCATGATGACGAATGACAGCCGCAAGCCCACAACAACCGATGCCGGGATTCCGGTAGCAAGCGACGAGCACTCCCTTTCCATCGGCCCCGACGGCCCACTGGTTCTGCATGATCACTACCTCATCGAGCAGATGGCAAATTTCAACCGCGAGCGAATTCCCGAGCGCCAACCTCATGCCAAGGGAGGAGGCGCCTTCGGCCACTTCGAAGTGACCGACGATGTCAGACGATACACCAAGGCCGCGATGTTCCAGCTAGGCACCAAAACCGACGTTCTGATCCGCTTCTCCACCGTGGCCGGTGAGCGCGGCAGTCCGGACACCTGGCGCGACCCGCGCGGTTTCGCGGTAAAATTCTATACCAGCGAAGGCAATTTCGATATGGTCGGCAACAATACGCCGATTTTTTTTATCCGCGATCCCATGAAATTCCAGCACTTCATCCGCTCTCAGAAGCGCCGGGCAGACACCAACCTGCGCGACCACGACATGCAGTGGGACTTCTGGACCTTGTCGCCGGAATCCGCACATCAGGTGACTTGGCTGATGGGCGACCGCGGTATTCCCAAAACTTGGCGCCACATGAACGGCTACAGCAGCCACACCTACATGTGGGTAAACGCCCAAGGCGAGAAATTCTGGGTGAAGTATCACTTCAAAACGAATCAAGGCATCGAATGCCTCACCCAGGAAAAGGCAGACCAGTTGGCGGGAACCGACGGGGACTACCACACTCGGGACCTATACGAGGCGATCCGGCGCGGCGTCCACCCCAGTTGGACTCTGTATATGCAGATCATGCCGTTCAAAGAAGCCGAAACCTATCGATACAATCCGTTCGATCTAACCAAAATATGGCCACACGGCGACTACCCATTGCTCAAGGTGGGCAAGTTGACTCTGGACCGCAATCCCACCGACTACCACACCGAGGTTGAACAAGCCGCGTTCGAACCCAACAATATAGTGCCCGGCACCGGTGTCAGCCCTGACAAGATGTTGCTGGCACGAGTTTTCTCCTATGCCGATGCCCACCGGGCCCGTCTAGGCGTCAATTACCAACAGATCCCGGTGAATTCGCCCAAAGTGGCGGTGCACAGCTACAGCAAGGACGGGGCGATGCGCGTTCGAAACGTCTCCGATCCAGTGTACGCGCCCAACTCGAAGGGCGGCCCAAGCGCTTTTGGCGAACGCTACCCAACCGACTCGACCTGGGAAACCAGCGGGAAAATGGTTCGCGCCGCCTATACCCTGCGTAAGGACGACGACGATTTCAGCCAGGCCAACACACTGATCAATGCGGTCATGGATGAGGGAGAACGCACCCGGCTAGTCTCTAATGTGATCGGTCATATAAAGAATGGCGTGAAAGAGCCAGTGTTATCGCGAGTATTCGATTATTGGAAGAACATTGATCCGGAGATTGGCGCGCGAATCGAGAAAGGGCTAAAAGGAGACTAGCCGCTTTCCATCCCTAGAGCGGCCCGCTAACGTGCCGGTGGGCCGCACTCTCTTGCTTAAACAGCAGATTTTTAATGCCAACGGGTGGCTTTATGTAGTCAGTCCTGAACAACCTGTTACACGGCTCCCGAAGACCGAATTCCGTGTCCTGCTCACGCACTTCGGGCCTCGATTCCGCCAGTAGCCGTCCCAGAATTCGGCGCAAAAGATCCGCTATTGCCC